>CALVQW010000030.1 GCA_944358385.1 uncultured Clostridia bacterium | reverse complement strand
GCCTCTCTGCATATAACGGACGGCACAAACGAACGCGGCAATAAACGAGGAGCAGATGTCCTGACATGCCGGACCGGCATGCCAGACAGAAATAATACGAACCAGGTTCAGCACCGCCGATTTCCGCCTGAACCGCGTCATTCGCCTTGCTAATACAATCAAGCATTAGCTGCGGCGACTTCCTTGCTCAGCCAAAAATCGGTTGGCGCGGAACTGCTCGCACCTCAGAGCAAGAGATTTTCGGATGATTTTGCACGGACGGAACGCAGGCAATAGTATACATATTGGCAAGTTTCGGCTGTGCAAAAGTGCCGAAAAGAGTTGCTCCGAGGCTGGTTCGTATTATTCCTGTCTGGCATAACAAAAAAAGACGGAGCAATGCGCTCCGTCTTTTCAGTCCAGCACTTCTTCCAGCTTGTGGAGCAGTGCCTTTTTGGTCTTTTTGACCAGGTTCTGGTTGCTTGCCGAGTAGATCGCGGTCGCGGTCACGACGCCGAGGATCGCGCCTATCCACATAGAGTTTTTCATGCTGACCTCCCGCTTACAGTTTGCGCAAAGAGCGGCGGGATATGCGCCCGTCCCCATGTTTCGCCCGCTCGCCTTTCGCGGCACTCCGCAAAGTCTCTTTGCGCCCACTCCGGAGACGGAGGAAAGAGAGTTGTTCCAGGCATGGGAGAGGGCAGCAAAAACGCCGGGGCATTCCGCCTCGGCGTTTGAGATGTTCGCGTATGTGTCGCTCTCTTTCAGACGGTGACGGGGGTGAGTCCCGCACCTGCCAGAAACTCTATGAGCGTCATCGAGGTCACGGCATAGCCGATGTTTTCGATGTTTTCGTAAGTGATCTTGGACTCCACGATGCCCACCACCTCGTTCTTGTTGTTGACCATGGGACCGCCGGAGTTGCCGCCGTTGATGGCACTGTCCGTCTGATAGAATGTGCCGTAGCCCCAACCGGTGAGTGTGTGCGCGGTGGCGGAGATGATGCCGGAGGAAAGGCTGAGCCGCGCGTCGACGCTCGGCGTGCCGCCTGCGGAAGGATAGCCCACGATGGCTACGCCGTCGCCGTAGTCCGCGCCTTCCGTTGCGATGTTGAGGGAGGGATACTCCTCCTCGTCCGGCTCGTCGCCCACAAATTTGAGCACCGCAAGATCGGGCTTGGTCTTATAGTCGTCTGAGACGGGTTTGGAGGTGTTGTCGATATATTCGAGATATGAGCCGCAGCCGCCGGGTATCACGCTCAGAGTGTAATCCCCGGACGCGCCGTTCATAAGGGAGCAGGTGATGTTCTCGCGCACCTGGAAGCCGTAGGTGGTGGTGATAGTGCCGCCGCTGCCCCACGGGAAGCCGCTGCCGCCTGAGGAGGATGTCTCGCTCACCGTTTCCAGCACGACGTGTGCGTTGGTGACGACATATCTTGCCGTGTTGCCTTCCGCGTCCGTCGCGGTGATGAGGAAGCCGGAGCCGTAGGACGTGCTTTTCTCGCCTCTTGCCACGATCTGCACGGTGGAGTAGACCGTCTTGGTACCCGCTACGACGGCGGCGGAGGTGGTCAGCTCCTTGATGACGTTCTCTTCTATCTGCGCGATGACGTCCTCGGTGATCTCTCTGCCGTCGAGATATTCCTCTATGGCTTTCAGGTACTCCTCGCGCAGAGCGTCCGTCATGCTGTCGGCATAGTCCTGCGAGACCTGAGCCTTCATGCCGGCAAGCACCACGACGTTAGCCACGATGGCGATGCACATGATCACCGCAATGACCACGAAAAGCACCGTGATCACCGCGAAATTTTTGCCCTTTTTGTTGTCGTTGGGATCGACGGGATCGGGAGTGTGGTAGATGGGGGTGTGACCGTAATCGCCGGGATTGCCGAAAAAGTTGTCGTAATTGTCCATAGCCGTCTCCGCTTTGAAGTCTGTTCACATCTTATTTTAATTAAGTTAAAGCCGCGTTAAAACGCAAAAACTTCATTTTTAACTTTTTTAAACAATAAATTGAGCGGATAAGGTGATTTTCGGTGATGAGGTATGTTATCATATCTTAAAGGTATTTTATGGCTAAAAGAGATTTTCCTTCAAAACAAGAGATAGAATCGGCGGTCAAAGCCGTCATCGACCGCGACGGGACGGAACGGAAGCTCCTCATCGAGCGTTCTCTCACTCGTTACGGCTATTCCGCGGCGGAACTCAAAGACCGCAGTTGCGAGTCCCTCAACACCCGTCTCAAAAGTCTGACGGGCGTGGTGCTCAATGAGATGCTCGCAGCGGGCAGCCTCGTCACCACCGAGGACGGCAGGCTCGCTCCCCCCGCTCCCGTCGTCGAGCCTAAGACGGGGCTTACCCGCACTCAACGCCGCAGAGCGCAGCGCAAACGCGCCGCGGAACGCGCCAGCAAACAGCCCAAATATCCCGATACCCCCCTCGGCAAAGCTCTTGCGGGTGCGGACAAAAAGTTTCAGGAATACAAGGCGGGCAGCATAAGCAAGGATAAGTATCTCGCCGCCCTCCGCCGCGCGCTCACCCACGCCATCAGTGAGGCGGGAGGGGAGTTTTTTGAGGAATTGAGCATGAAGCTCCTCCTCGCCGTTTACGGCGACACCGTCCGCAGCAACGAGCTTACCGCAGGTCCCGACGACAACGGCATAGACGGCAAGATCTATCTCGAAGATCCCGCTGGATTCAAAGAGCTGGTGTTCTTCCAGTCCAAGACCAAACTCAACGAGCGTGCGTTCGTCTCCGTCAAAGTGGTGCGCGAGTTCCTCGGCGTCATGACCGCCTGGGGCGCGACCAAGGGCATCCTCATCACAAACTCCCGCTTCCACCGCGACACCAAGACCTTCGCCGCCAAACGCCCCAACCTCCTCCTCATCGACAACACCATTCTCCTCGACATGATGTTCGCCCACGGCGTTGGCGTGAAACAGGTGGAGGGAGGAGTGTGGCATGCTGATGACGGTCTTTTCCTCAACCTGTCCTGACGGCGCTATTTTGCGTGATACTGCGTCAAAGCCCCCGTCGTGGATGCTCACGTACGTCCGTGTACGCTCCGCCTCCCGACGGGGGCTTTTCCTTGTCTGACGCTAAAATATCGCCGTCAGCGAATTAGTGCAAGGGTGGGCGAATTGCTGTGTCAAGTGCCTGCGGTCTGAACAGTCACGTACGGAAAAGTACGCTCCTGTCCATTCCGCAGGCACTTTCCTTGCACTTCATCCGAATATTGTCCTCAGGTAACGAACTGCATGTAAAACGGTGCTCCGCCGAGGTGCCGGCAGGGAAATAGTCCGCCAAACGGTGTTCGGCGGGTTATCAAATGATTAAGGCGCGGGGCGGGAAACCGCTCCGC
>CALVQW010000029.1 GCA_944358385.1 uncultured Clostridia bacterium | reverse complement strand
CACCGTCATTATCTTGACCATGCTGGCGATGGGCAGGCGTTCGTTCTCGTTTTTGGCGTAAAGCGGAGTACCCGTCGCGGCATCCGCAAGATAAGCCGATCTCCCCTCCGCCGAAAAGCTCTGCTCGGCGTGCGCGTGCGCCGCGGGAGCGAATACTGCCGCCACCGCCGCAGACACCGCAAACAGCACCACCGCAAGTACGGCGAGTGCCCTTCTCAAAAAGGTTTGTGTCCTGTCGTTCATGATCCACCTCGGAGACAGTATGCGCCGCGCGGAGATTTTTATGCCGCACACCCTCCTCCGAGGCGGAGGCTAGAACCCCACCACCAGCACTTTGACGAACACCCCAAGCAGCACGAATATCACGAAGTCGAGGGCGACGTTCACGCCGTACACCTTCAGCAGCAGGAGCGCGGTGGAGCGCACTCTGCCGCAGCCCAACGCTTTCGCGGCACGCGCACCGCCCACCACCATACACGCGAAGGTGAGAAGGAAGAAAGGCAGGTAGATGACTATGAGGTTCAGCACCCCCGTCGCACCGTACACCGCCACGAGCAGACACATATATTTCCCGAAAAAGTAGCCCAACACCGCGAATGACAGCAGGCTTACGAGGGCGAGCGCGGGAGCGCAGGCTGCGAGCAGCAACACTCCGTAGCCCGCAAGCAGTGCGAAGGATGAGGTGAAAAACACCTTCACCGAGCCGAATTCCATATCCGCGCGCGCCATCCTCTCGAACTCCCCGCCCGCCGCGCTGATGGTGACGAAGATCCCGATCACCACCCCCAGAGCGAACACGGCGGAGAAGCCGAGGACGGACTTGCGGTTTTCTTTGAGAAAATCCTTTATCACGCCGCGAGCGGCTCTCAACCCCGTCATTCTCATAATTAAGCTTTATGCCGCACCCCTCCCGCAATATTCCGTCCCGAACGCACGGATAAGACAGACTTCGGCATAATTTACTCCTTTCGGAGAAAGTTGTGCAATAATCGCCCCTCCGCGGGTGCTATGCTCTTGTCATGCAACCGATCCCGCCGCGCATAAAATTATATCTTCTGAGACTGGGTTTCCAGCCCAATCTCAAAGGCTACCGCCTGCTCGCGCGGCTCATCGCTCTCGCCCAAGAGGGCAAAGAGGTGATGCCTTTGAAATATCACGGCTACCGTCTGCTCGCCGAGGAGTTCGGCGTGGGCGCGGCAAGCGTGGAAAAGGACATCCAGAACGCCATCTCGGCGGCGTGGCTCAGGGGCAACGTGGACGTCCTTTACGGAGAATTCGGCGAGACGCTGGACGAGGACAAAGGCAAACCTACCAACAAGCAGTTCCTTCTAACCGCGCTGGAAAGATTGTCGGCAACAGCCCGCCATTCCGCCGTCGCACAAGACTGACGGGAAGGCGGCATCCCTCCCTCCCCTTCGCGGGAAGAAAAAACCTTCCCGCAAGCGAAAACTCCCGAACATTCGGGAGTTTTCGTCCTTATCGCATGCAAATGCGCCTCTTTCCGATGTGCCGCAACGCGCTTAGCGCATCTTCGCCGCCGCGCCGCGGCTGTCATGCCGCCTCGCGCTTCTCTGCCGCGATGCTATCCGCCTCCTCCAACATGAACTCGGCATACACGCCGTATCCCCGCGTGGGATCGGAGATGAACACGTGCGTCACCGCGCCCACAAGCGCGCCGTCCTGCAATATGGGGCTGCCGCTCATCCCCTGCACTATGCCGCCCGCTTTGTCCAGCAGCCGCCTGTCCCTGACCGCGATCACCAGCCCTTTCTGCGCCCGCGCCCTCTGCGGCTCGCATTTCACGATGTCCACGTCATAAAGAGCAGGCTCTCTGCCTTCCAGGGTGGAAAGCACCTGCGCCCTTCCGGGATGCGCCTCTCCCCTTTCCGCGACGCGCACCATTTTCCCCGGCGCGCCCGCCGTCCACTTGCCGTAGATGCCTATCTCCGTATTCTTCTCGTTGTTGCCGGAAGGCGGCGAAAGTCTGTTGAGCTGCGCGATGAGTCCGCCTGCCTTGCCCGGTTCTCCCTTGCTTACGCCGTCTATCCCCACATCGAACACTCTGCCCTCCTGCAACTCCGCACACGCGCCCGTTTCGGGATCGCAAACGTGGTGACCGAGCGCGGCATACGCGCCCTCCTGCGTGACGAAGGTGAGCGTACCCACTCCGCCTACGTCCTCTTTGAGGGAGATGCCCAGCCTCTTTTTGCCCGACGCCGCCTCTCGTGCAGGAGTGGCTTTCACCTCAAACTCGCCGAGATCCCTCTCCACGAGCAGGGTGACCTCTCCTTCGGATTCGGATACGCGCTTTCTGAACTCGTAGAGATTCTCCGTCTCCTCTCCGTTCATCTCTTTCACCACGTCGCCCGCGCGCAGACCGCTGCCCGCAAGCGGGGATACGCTCCCCTCCTCCGTCACGACGGCACCCACGCCCGTCACGATCAGACCGTCCGCGTGTAGGGCGATGCCCAGCGGCACTCCGCCCAGATACACAAAGTTCTCCTCCCCCGCAGCGACCGCCGTCCCGCTCGCTCCCGCGAACAAAACGCCGAGGAACATCGCCGCCGCGAGCATAGCCTCGACCATTTTTCTCATACGGCTATTATCTGCACGGCGAGCGCGACTTTACATGGGAAAAAAAGTATTTCGGGTGTGGGATATGGGTTTTGCGGGAGCGGGAATGCCCTGCGCCTCCCGCACGCCGCAAAAAAAACGGACGCCCGTTTTCGGACGTCCGCGACACTCAAAGGGATGTCATCTGCGGCGTTTGTCGTCGGTGTATTCCGTGACGCTGGTGATAGGGGTGTTCGCCGTGCCGTTCATGACGGAGCGCGCCATGAGCACGCCCATCACGGACGCCATCATGAGACCGCGCGTCCAGCCGCTGCTGTCGCCCAGGCAATGCAGCCCCGCGATGGACGTATTGAGCTTGTCGTCCATCTTGATCTTGTTGCTGTAAAATTTGAGTTCCGGGGAATAAAGCAGCGTCTCATATCCCGCAAAGCCCGGCACCACCTCGTCCACCGCCTGGATGAAGTTGATGATGTTGGTCATCGCGCGGTAAGGCATCGCGGCGGTGATGTCGCCCGCCACCGCGTCTTTGAGGGTGGGACGCACGTTGGACATCCCCAGCTCTCTCTGCCACGTCCTCTTACCTGCGAGGATGTCGCCGTAACGCTGCACAAGGATCTTGCCCGCGCCCAGCATATTGGTGAGTTCTCCCACCTTCTGCGCATATTCGATGGGCTGATTGAAGGGCTGCGTGAAGGAATGAGAGCAAAGTATTGCGAGGTTGGTATTCTCGCTTTTCAGCTCCTTATAACTGTGTCCGTTGACGACGGCGAGATCGTTGTCATAGTTCTCCTGCGAGACGAAACCGCCGGGGTTCTGGCAGAAGATGCGCACCTTGTTCTTGAAAGGCGCGGGATAGCCTATGAGTTTGGACTCGTAAAGCACGCTGTTGATCTCTTCCATGATCTCGTTGCGCACCTCGACGCGCACGCCGATGTCCACCACTCCGGGGGCGTGGGCGATGTTGTGGACGGCACACATCTTTTCCAGCCAGTCCGCGCCTCTCCTGCCCGTTGCTATGACGGTCTTGTCGGCGAGGATCTCGCGTGCGCCCGCCTTATCCTCGATGATGACGCCCTTGCAGACGTTGTCCTCCAAGATGATGTTGTTGCACTGCGCGCCGAAGATAAGCTCCACTCCGCCCTCTCTGAGGTAGTTCTCTATGGCGAGATAGATGCCCTGCGCCTTCTCCGTCCCCATATGACGGATGGGACAATCCACGAGTTTCAGCCCTGCTTTTATGGCTTTTCTGCGGATCTCCTTCACCTTTTCCTCGTTGCCCAGCCCTTCGATGTGCTCGTCCGCGCCGAATTCGAGATAGATCTTGTCCGTGTAATCAATGAGTTCCTGCGCGAAATCGTGTCCTATGAGTTCGGGCAGTTCGCCGCCCACCTCGTAGGAAAGGGAAAGTTTGCCGTCCGAGAACGCGCCCGCTCCCGAAAAGCCCGTGGTGATGTGGCAATACGGCTTGCAGTTGCGGCAGGGACCGCCGTTTGACTTGGGACATCTCCTCTTTTCGACGGGCTGTCCCTTCTCCACTATGACGATCTTTTTATCGCTGCCATGTCTCAAAAGTTCGATGGCGGTGAAAATGCCCGCGGGACCTGCGCCCACTATACAAATGTCGTACTTTTTCATATGATTTCCCTCCGCGCTAAGCGATCCGCAAAGCGACCTTGTGCATTATAAAGCCAAAATCCCCACCTGTCAACACTAAATTTTATAAGAAAATATAGTAATTGCGCCGGGCGAGATCTCTTCGCCCGGCGCGCTCCTCCTCGACAAGTCAGACAAGATCCGTCTCCTCCACCGCGCGGCGGATCTTCTCCAATGCGTGCTTCTCTATGCGGGAGACGTAGGAGCGCGAGATGCCGAACTTTGCCGCCACTTCCCGCTGAGTGAGCGCGGGCGCGCCGCCCAGCCCGTAACGCAGACGTATGACGGCATATTCCCGCTCGCCGAGACACTTTGCCGTGATGTCGCGGAGTTGCTCCATCAACATATTGCTCTCAACATCCTCTATGACGGAGCCGGTGTCCGCGAGCATGTCCATTATGGTCAGCTCGTTGCCGTCGCGGTCCACCCCCACAGGCTCGTTCAAAGAGACATTGGAACGGTGCTTCTTGGACGTGCGCATGGTCATCAGGATCTCGTTCTCTATGCATCGGGAGGCGTAAGTGGCAAGTTGCGTCCCCTTGTCGTGGCGGAAACTCTCCACCGCCTTGATAAGCCCTATGGATCCCACGGAAATGAGTTCGTCGTTGTCGCCGTAGTTGGCGTACTTCTTTGCTATGTGCGCCACCAGCCGCAGATTGTGTCTGATGAGGATCTCCTTCGCCTCCCCGTCTCCCTTCTCCGCTTTAAGGACATATTCCAGCTCTTTTTCCTTGGAAAGAGGCTTGGGAAATGAGCTTTTGTCGGACACGAAAGAGGAAAACAGGACGAGATTCTTGAGCAGCAAAAAGAGACTATCCAGAGCCATACACCCTCCGCAGTCCTACATAATATGCGCCCGACAGAAAAATTTTGCTTTTTTTTGCCGAGCGGAAAGCGTGTCGAGAGCGTCCGGGGACAATTCTTTTCGGTGCTTTTCCGAGGAAGCTCCTTGCCAATATGTATACTATTGCCTGCGTCCCTTCCTCAAAAAATCCCTCGAAAATCTCTTGCCCCCGGTCGCCCTCTCCTCCCTTTCCGCTCGGCATTTACCTTTTTGATACACTACGGACGAGAACACTCTTTGTGGTGCTTTTCCGAGGAAGCTCCTTGCCAATATGTATACTATTGCCTGCGTCCCTTCCTCAAAAAATCCCCCGAAAATCTCTTGCCCCCGGTCGCCCTCTCCTCCCTTTCCGCTCGGCATTTACCTTTTTGATACACTACGGACGAGAACACTCTTTGTGGTGCTTTTCCGAGGAAGCTC
>CALVQW010000028.1 GCA_944358385.1 uncultured Clostridia bacterium | reverse complement strand
CGGCAGGGAAATAGTCCGCCAAACGGTGTTCGGCGGGTTATCAAATGATTAAGGCGCGGGGCGGGAAACCGCTCCGCGCGAGTTTTGATTTTAACTTGACGTCGTTGTCAAGGGTGCTAAAAATTTTGCCTGCGTTGCAAGCAAAATTTTTCGGCGCAATTCCTTGACAAAAAAAGGACAGAAGAAACGCAGTAGTAAAGGGGGAGCGCGAGGGTGTTACACCCTCGCAAGGCGCAATTCCTTGACAAAATATGGTAATGGCGCAACTTCTGCGGGTGCAGAGATGTTCCCTTATGTGGCGGGCGGGGAACACTTGCAACGTACACTTATTCGAAGCGTCTTTGAGCATGATGTGAACTTTGAAAGAGCGCGTCTGAACACGACGTCTCTTTTTCGGAGACGGAACCGGAGCCGCAGGGCGGCGACTATTTGAGTGCCGAGCGCAGACGTACACCTAAGTAGTGGTAGCACTCGTGCGCGAGTGCCGAATTCCTCCGCCCGTGCCGGGTTATCGGTGAGTGCAGTCATCCGCTTAGTTATGTGAGTGCGAGATATAAAATCTTGTAGAGATGTGCAGTCAGTCCCGCAAGATGCGAGGAGAGAAGTCTAATCGGCACGGGGGAGGAAAGCCCGAAGGGAAGGAGGGGGTATCTTACTCCCATGTCAGTGGACGTCAGCCTGTTTTATATTCTCCGAGTACGCCGTGAACTTTGTGCGATAGCCCGTCATTCTTGACATAATTCGCGGTTTATATTACTATAATTACGGCGGCAAGGGAGTTTGCCGCTCGGAATATAGTTTGTTATACGGAGAATATAATGTCTGTTTTATTTTGTGATACGGATTGCGAACTTTGGTACACAACGGCGCGCGAGCTGGGAGTGAAGGTCATCCCCATGCCGTACACCATCGACGGTGAGGAGAGGCTTTACGACCTCGGCGAAAACACCGATCTCGACGCATTTTTCAAGAGGATGCGCGAGGGTGCCACCGTCAGCACCGCGGGGCTGAACCCCGAGACTTACATCGAGATCTTCAAGCCCTATTTCGAGGCGGGCGAGGACATCCTTTACGTGGCGTTCTCCTCCAAGATGTCCAACACTTTCAGCTATCTTCAGATCGCCATCGACGAGCTTTCGGCGCAATATCCCGGCGTGAGATACCGCCGTTTCGACACCCTCAACATCTCCATGGGTGCGGGGCTTATGGTGTACATGGCGGCGAAGTTCTTCAACGCCAACGGCGGCGACATCGACGCCACTTACGACTATTTGGAGACGCTGGTGCAGAATGTCGCGGTGCTTTTCGCGGTGGACGACCTCAAATATCTCGCGCGCGGCGGCAGGCTCTCTCCCGCAAAGGCGGCGATAGGCAACGTGTTGCAATTGAAGCCCGTCCTCTATGTCAATAAGGAAGGGGAGATCGACGTGCTCACCAAACAAAAGGGCTTCAAGAAGGCGATGAGCTACATAGTCTCCTCCTTCGAGCAGAAGTACCGTCCCGTCGAGGGCGCGCCCGTGGTCATAGTGGGGGCGGCGTGCGACGATTATGTCGCCGAACTGCGCTCCCGCATAGAGCCTCTCGTCAAGGGCGCGGAGATCATGGTGCAGCCCGTCGGTCCCGTCATCGGCGCGCACTGCGGTCCCGGCACTTACGGCATCATTTTCACTGCCGAGTCAAGATGACTTCGAGAAGAAAAAATGTGATCTGTTCGGCGGCGATCCTGCTCGCCGCGGTTTTGATGCTCCTCTCCTTCGCCGCCTGCGACAAGACGGCGAAAGCGGAGTATTTTGACATTTTCGGCACCACTGCCTACATAGAGACATACGACGCCGACGATGCGGAAGAGATAGAGAACAAGATGCGCCGCATCGAGGAGCTGTGTTCCGTGAACGTGGAGGGCAGCGACATTTGGCGCATCAACGCCGCGCATGCGGGCGAGACCGTCACCGTGGACGAGGTCACCATGCTCCTGCTCACGCGGGCGATGTCCGTCTATGAGCTTACGGACGGGTGCTACGATCCCAGCGTCTATCCTCTCGTGGAGCTTTGGGGCTTTGCGGCGGGAGACTTTGTGGCGGGCACTCCGCCCGAGGGCGGCATCCCCACGGAGGAAGAGATCGAGGCGGCACTCGCGCTTGTCGGGTTCGACCGCGCCTTCTCCCTTGACGCCTCCGAATGCACCGTCACCAAACACATCGAGGGCGCGAAACTCGATCTCGGCGGCATCGCCAAAGGGTATGCCTCCTCACTTGCCTTCTCCGTGACCTTTGACATCTGCAACGTGGGCGGCAATCTCGCCGTCGGGATGCCCACGGCGACCATAGGCGTGCCCGCGCCGAGAGAGACGGAGACGACGGATTCGTCCTGGCTGTTCTCCTTCAAAGCCTCATACGGGCAGTGCATCTCCACCAGCGGCGACTATGAGAGATACTATGTCGTCGACGGTGTGAGATATCATCACATCATAGATCCGCGCACCGGCTATCCCGCGTCGAGCGGACTTGCGAGCGCGACCGTCATCTCGACTGACGGAGCATTTGCGGACGCATTCGCCACCGCCGTCATAGTGGGCGGCGCGGAAGCGGCGGAGAGATGGCTGTCCGACGAGAGCAACACATGGGAGTTCGACCTCGTGACCGTCACGGTGAACAACGAAGTGACTTCATACGGTCCGGAGCTGACTTATGCCTGATCGGTTTTATCATTCCGTTAAGGCATGCCTATCGACACGGTGCGTGACACATATCGGCAAATAAGGGCGTTTAATCGGCGTTTTTGAAAGATAAACATCGCATTGGGCGATGTTCGGGAGAATGCACATGACCAAGACGCTGACGGGACAAGGCGGAAGGAGCGGAGCGGCACAGGCTCTCCGCTCTCTGTTCAGGAAGGGGGACATCATCCTTCTTCTCGTCCTTCTCGTTGCCGTCGCGCTTTCCGTTTGGTTCGCGCTGCGCCCCGGCGGAGAGGAGACTAAGGTGTATGTCGACGGCGAGTTGAGATACACCTTTTCTCTTTCTCAGGACGGCGAGTACGACATCCTGGACGGCAGGATGACCATCGGCGTGAGCGGGGGCAGGGTGTCCGTCCTGCGCTCGGACTGCTCGGAACAGCTGTGCGTGCATTCCGCCGCGCAGTCCGTCTCCGGCGGGCTGATCGTCTGTCTCCCCAATCACGTCGTCATTGAGGTGGGCGAAAGGGAGGTGGATGCGGTCACATGAGACATTCCGTCACCAAACGCATCGCGCTCACGGGGCTTTTCCTCGCGCTCGCGCTCATAGTCTCCCTTTTGGAGAACCTCATCCCGCCCGTCATCCCCGCGCTGCCGTATGCAAAACTCGGCTTGGGGAACGTCGTTTTGCTCGCATGTTTCCTCCTCGTCGGAGTGGGGGATGGATGCGTGGTGCTGGTGCTGAAATGCTTTTTCGCCGCGTTCTTTTCCGGCAATCTCTCCATGCTCATCTGGTCGCTGCCGTCCGCGGCGGTCGCCTATGCGGTCATGGTGCTGCTTTCCCGCACGCGCATCTTTTCGGTGACGGGGCTGTCCGTCGCTGGCGGGATGCTGCACAACGTGACGCAGATCCTCGTCTCCATGGCGGTGGTGGGCAAAGCCGTCGTCGCCTATATGCCTTATATGGTGCTTGCGGGCGGGATCGCTGGCTTGGTGACCGGCGTCATCTGCCACTTCGTGGTCGCCTTCGCTCTCCGCAATTCCCTCACCCTCAAAGAGAATGTGATCTACACCCGCTGTCCCCGCACGAGCGACTCCGCCGCCGACGATGACGCCACCCGATCTTAGCCACTACGCGCGCAAGGCGGTGTGTAAGGCGGCGATTTTGCCGTTTTTTTGTTGTTTCGATCCGGCATCCGCCGGGGCGGGCGGTTTTTGTCCCGAACGGTCGTTATAATTAAAAGGGAGGGTGCAAGGCACTTTCCCACATCCGTTTCGGGAGGAGCAAATGAGGACACTGCTCAAAATGACTTACATCCTGCCAATGCTGTTCATCGGTCTCATAATAGGCGGTGCGGTGGCGGGCGACAAACCCGCGTGGGTGAGCGGGCTGGTGCTGCTCTTGCTGGACATCGTTGTCGGCATCGCTTTGCAGTACTATTACGGCGGCGGCAACGTCAACCCCGTCACATTTCTGCGCAAAGCGCGGAAATTTAAGAAAAATCCTTACCTCGTGCAACGTTTCTCCATTGCGCAGATGTCGGCAGGGATGATAAATCTCTCCCAAGCCGCGCGCGTCCTGCCAAGGCGTGAGTATAACGCCGTCCGCGCACTGTACATCATCATGCAGGCAGAGACGGAAATGATCCCGATGAACTATGCGGAATTTTTGGAAGCGGGCAAGATACTAATGGCGCAATTCGACCTGCTCGCGCCCCTTTACAAATTTACGGGAGAGCAAAATGCCGTGCCCGACGCATCCGAGCCGAGAAAGCAGGAGTACCGCGAAATGGCGTGGGAGACGATCGAGGAGGAAGGGTTTGCGTCCGAAAGCTTTAAGCTGCTGTCGGAGGAGTTCCGCGAGAAGTTCTATTGACACCGCAAAGAGCCTTGCGCGGGCATGGCGGTTGTGGAAAATTCGGGAACGCGCGGCGGAGAGGACGGCTTGTGATGAGCGGATGCCCTCATGCGGGAGTGCGGGGAAGTGAGGGGGACGCCATGCGCGGTGCGCGGTCGCAAAGCGCGGGAAACGGACGGAAAAGGAAAAAAGAAAAGCGCGGGAGTGCCGCGCTTTTGTGGTCTTTATTGTGTTTTGTGGGGTTTGCAGCGGTCAGCCGATCGCGTGCAGGGGGATGATCGCCGCAAAGAGCAGGCATAGGAGGAAGCACGCCATACCGATCAGGAACGCCGCCGCCCCGAAGAAGAGGGTGAGTCTGGCTATGCCCCCCTTGGGCTTGGCAGCCGCCGTGACTATGATGCCCGCTATTGCCGCCGCCACCGCGACCGCATTGACGTAGATGCCCGTTTTGAGCAGAGGCGAGGAAGTGTCCGCGCCGCCGGGGATGAGGAAGAGCAGAAGGGGAACTACCGCCATGACGAAGGCAGCAGCGGAAAGCCCCAGCCCCGTGAAGATGAGAACTTTGTTCCCGTTGTTTTGCTTGACATTCGTTGCCGCTTGCACGCGCTGTTCCCTCATACCGACAGTCTAACTCAAAAATCTGCCGTTGTCAATGCACCCGCACCTTATTCGGGCAATGTCACAAGGGCATTTTGACGAGGTAGGCGTCCGAACCGCCAAAGTTCTCGAAGAAGATGCCGTCCGATGAGGTGGTGGAAAGCACGGCGATGAGGGTGTCTCCCGCGATCTCTATCACGGCGTCGCCCTCGGCGGGACCGCATTGAAGAAGGGGGATAAATTCGCCCTCCGATGACGCGGAGTAGACGGTGGTCACTCCGCCCCCCGTCGCTACGATGACGCGCGTGTCCCCGTCTCCGCGTGCGGCGGTCACTTCGCCGAGGAGCAAAGAGGTGGGGGAGGAGGAGATGAGATCGAGGTGTCTGCAAAACGTTTCGGTGATCCCCGACCGCACAAGGGTGACGGACACTCCGTCTCCGAACACGGCGGCATCCCG
>CALVQW010000027.1 GCA_944358385.1 uncultured Clostridia bacterium | reverse complement strand
TGCGCGGAGGGGGTGCAGCTGATAGTTTACATATCAGCAAGGCTCATCCGCGCAAAAGCGCGCAAAAGATCCGCCCACAGGTGCTTTCGAGCCGCTTTTCGTCGGCTTTACTCAAATTTCTCGACGGAGATGCCGGCTTCGGCGAAAAGTTTGCCGGCGAATTCGTCGGGATAGGGGTACTTGTAGACCACGCGCGCGATGCCGGAGTTGATGATCATTTTGGTGCAGATGGTGCAGGGCTGATGGGTGCAGTAAAGAGTCGCTCCGTCCACGGAGACGCCGAGTTTAGCCGCCTGGATGATGGCGTTCTGTTCCGCATGGACGGCATAGCAAAGTTCCTGGCGGGTGCCGCTGGGGATGCCCATCTTGTCGCGCATACACTCGCCCTTGTCGCGGCAGTTGAAGATGCCTGCGGGCGCGCCGTTGTAGCCCGTGGTGAGGATACGTTTGTTCTTGACGATGATCGCGCCCACGGCACGACCTTCTCTCGCGCAGCTGGTCCACGTTGCCACCAGCTCGCACATATCCATAAACCGTTTATCCCACTTGTCCATATGCCCCTCCGCACATTTGCTCTGTCCAGCATATGATAACACATCCCGCCTGCGACTTCAACAGGAAAATACACCGTCCCGCCCGCCGAAAGCGCGGCGGCTAAACCGTCGGGTGCAGGCGGCAATCCGCCCGGCACTTGGATTTGCACCCCTCCCGCGCTCTCACGACGCATGACATCGGGCTTGAACAGGGCGCGAAAACGGCGTTTTGAGATTTTGCGAATAGTTTTATTTGCATATCATTCACGGGTGCGAAGGAGCGATTTTTAAGAAAGTTTTAAGCGATTTCGGAGAAATTGAACAGGTGTCAAAGGATTTTCGCCCGCATACGGCAAAATTTTCGAATTTTTTTGCATTTTCCTGCCATAAACTATTGACATCTGGCAAGGCGTGTAATAAACTGTTAGCAATCGGGCACAAAGAGTGCCAAAACGATATCCAAGGTAATTATTCAGGAGGCATATTATGCAAGTCAAACCTTTGTTCGACAAAGTCGTGATCAAAGCCATCGAGAAGAGCGAGACCACCGAAAGCGGCATCGTTCTCCCCGGCGCGGCTCAGGAAAAACCCCAGCTCGCCGAAGTCGTCGCGGTCGGCCCCGGCGGCATGGTGGACGGCAAGGAAGTCGTCATGCAGGTCAAACCCGGCGACAAGGTGCTCTACTCCAAGTATGCGGGCAGCGAGTTCAAACTCGACGGCGAGGAAGTCGTCATCGTGCGTCAGGCGGACATCCTGGCGATAGTTGAGTAATCGGAGGTACAATTATGGCTAAGCAATTCAAATACGGCGACGACGCAAGAAGAGCTTTGGAAGCAGGCGTCGACACTCTGGCAAACACCGTCAAGATCACCCTCGGCCCCAAGGGCAGGAACGTGGTGCTTGACAAATCATTCGGCACTCCCCTGGTCACCAACGACGGCGTGACCATCGCAAAGGAGATCCAGGTCGCCGATCCTTTCGAGAATATGGGCGCGCAGATCATCCGCGAAGTGTCCACCAAGACCAACGATGTGGCGGGCGACGGCACCACCACCGCGGCGGTGCTTGCACAAGCCATCGTCAAGGAAGGTCTCAAAAACGTCGCCGCGGGCGCGAACCCCATGGTGCTGAAAAAAGGTATCGCGTTTGCGACGGATGCCGCCGTCGAGGAGCTGAAAAAGATCTCCAAGGACGTCGAGGACAAGACCGCCATCGCGCAGGTGGCGTCCATCTCCGCCTCCGACGACAGCATCGGACAGCTCATCTCCGACGCTATGGAGAAGGTGGGCAAGGACGGCGTCATCACCATCGAGGAAGGCAAGGCGATGCACACCGAACTCAATGTCGTTGAAGGCATGCAGTTCGACCGCGGCTATGTCTCTCCCTATCTTGTCACCAACACCGAGAAGATGGAGGCGGAGCTGGACAATCCTGCCATCCTCATCACGGACAAGAAGATCAGCAACGTGCAGGAGATCCTGCCCCTCCTCGAACAGGTGCTCAAAAACGGGCTGAAACTCCTCATCATCTCCGACGACATCGAGGGCGAGGCTCTCACCACCATCATCGTCAACAAGCTGAAAGGTGTGTTCAACTGCGTGGCGGTCAAAGCCCCCGGCTTCGGCGACAGGAGAAAGGCATATCTTGAGGACATCGCCATCCTCACGGGCGGCACCTATGTCGCAAGCGACCTCGGCTATGACCTCAAATCCGTCACGATCGACATGCTGGGCACCGCGAAATCCGTCAAGGTCGGCAAGGAGAACACCACCATCATCGGCGGCGCGGGCGATCCCGAAGCCATCAAAGCGAGAGTGGCAGCCATCCGCGCGCAGATCGCGGAGACCACTTCCGACTACGACAGAGAGAAACTGCAGGAACGCGTTGCCAAACTCGCGGGCGGCGTTGCCGTCATCGGCGTGGGCGCGGCGACCGAAGTGGAGATGAAAGAGCGCAAGATGCGCATCGAGGACGCCCTCGCAGCCACCCGCGCGGCGGTGGAAGAAGGCATCGTCCCCGGCGGCGGCGTTGCTCTGCTCTCCGTCATCCCCGCAGTCAGGAAGGCGTGCAAGAACCTCGAAGGCGACGTCAAGACGGGTGCGAACATCGTCATCACCGCCCTCGAAGCCCCCATCCGTCAGATCGCGGCGAACGCGGGCGTGGACGGCGGCGTCGTGGCAGCCACCATCGCGGCGAAGAACAAGCCCAACTTCGGCTATGACGCGGCAAAGAACGTCTACTGCGACATGATCAAGCAAGGCATTCTGGATCCTACCAAGGTCACGAGGAGCGCGTTGCAGAACGCGGCATCCGTGGCAGCCACCCTGCTCACCACCGAAGCCCTCGTCACCGACATCAAGGAGCCTACCCCCGCCCCCGCAATGCCCGCCGGCGGCATGGACGGCATGTATTGATAACGATCCGACCAAACGCAAAACGCTCTCCCGCAAGGGAGGGCGTTTTTTGTATGGTATCCGACGACACATGAAAAATCGCTCATTTGAAGCGGTTTTCATTAATTGCACGGTTTATCGCACTGTTTTGAATGATAAACATGCGTTTTCCGCTATAAAGTTACGGCTTGAAATAGCGTTGATTGCGGCTGGTGGGCTTCTCCGGATCGGTCATGGCGATGAGTCCCGCATCGAGAGCGGGCTGCAAATAATTTTTGCGGAAGGTGGGACGAGAGGTGAGTCCAAGCCTTTGCATGAGCTCCGTTGCCGACATCGGATAGCTTTCCATGACGCGCATGAGTGCTTGTATGCGCACGGTCTGATGATTCTGATGCTCACGCGCGGCATCCACAAGTTCGGCAACGGTTCTTTTTATCGCTTTCAGCATGAACACTATGAACGCATTTGACTTCCCTTCCGAAGTGGACTCGCCGATGGCGCGGTAGTAGCCTTCCTGTTCATCCTTTATGATGCTTTCCACAGGCATCCACGCAAATACCGGTTTCCAGCTTGCGAGCAGGGCTGTCTGCCACATCCTGCCCATCCTGCCGTTGCCGTCGCTGAAAGGGTGTATGAACTCGAACTCGTAATGGAACACGCAGGAACGTATGAGCATATGCACCTTGGCAGTCTTTGTCCATTCCAAAAGCTGCGCGAGCAGTCCCGGCACCATGGTATACGGCGGAGCGACATGCAGCACTCTACCCTCCTCATTCATGACGCCGACGGCACCCGTGCGCAGCTCCCCCGCTCCGTCCGCAAGCCCCGCCATCATTACACCGTGCGCCGCTTTCAGATCGTCGAGAGAGAAAGGATCAAGCTCCGGAAGCAATTTATAGGCGGCAAAGGCGTTTTTGACCGCAAGGATGTCGTCCCGAGGAGCAAGCACTCTCCTGCCGTCTATAACGTCCGTCACCTGTTCCAGCGACAAAGTGTTGTTCTCTATCGCAAGCGATGACTGTATGGACTTCAACCTGTTCACCCTGCGCAACCGCGGCAGCCTTTCGAGGTCGCCCACATTTCCGAGCCGTCCGAGCAACTCCATGATCTCGGATGTCAGCTCCAGCATTTCCTCCGTGATGTCGTAAGGAGGGATGTATGCGTCCATATGCACCTCTTTCCGCTTGATGTCCTTATTATAACAAATCTCTCCCGTTTTGCAACATCTTGGTCGTTATCTTGGTCGTTATCTTGGTCGATTCTTGTAATAAGAAGGTTTTGCGGCGGGGATCCGGTGAGGATCTCAGGCAAAATGCATAAATAAATTTGCCGCTCGGCAACGGATCATGCGAGACGTCATCGCAATGCCGGACAGAAGCTCCGAGGCGTGTCCGCGGTGCTTCTGTCCGGCAATAATAATTTCGACAATATGTGCGTGATTTCGTTGACATCGCGCGCGCGTTTCAATATAATTGCTCTCACAATGTGAGTTTAGCAATTCTAAACTTCGGGATTACAATTCTTGAACCCGCTAAACTCGCAGTAATTTTTTGCTAAACAGGGAGGGCTTATGGAACTTGGCGCGAAGATCAAACGCCTGCGGTTGCAATGCGGGCTGACGCAAGAGGAACTCGCCGACCGCTGCGAACTCACCAAGGGCTACATTTCCCAACTCGAAAACGAACTCACTTCCCCGTCCATCCAAACGCTGCTGGACGTGCTTTCCGCGCTGGGGACCACGGCGGCGGAGTTCTTTGCCGACGAGGACGACGGACAGGTGGTGTTCACTCCGGACGACTTTTTCGAAAAGGACGCGGAGGGACATGCGGTCACATGGCTCGTCCCCAACAGTCAGCGCAACGAGATGGAACCCATCCTCATCACCGTGCGTCCGGGAGCGGCATCCGTCAAAGACATGCCTCACGAAGGCGAGGAATTCGGCTGGGTGAAGAAAGGGAGCGTGGTGCTGCATCTGGGCAAGCGCGAGTTCACCGCAAAGGAAGGAGACTCCTTCTATTACGAATGCGACAAAGTGCATTATCTTGAAAACCGCTCGGCGGAGGACGCCGAAGTGATATGGGTGGCATCGCCCCCGACATTTTAAGGAGAGGATATGTCCGACAACATCATCGAGATCAGAAACGTGACCAAGACCTACGGCGCGAAAGACGCCGTGAAGAACGCCAGCCTCAACATCAAACGGGGCGAATTCGTGACCTTGCTCGGTCCTTCCGGCTGCGGCAAGACCACCACTCTCAGGATGATAGCGGGATTCGAGATGCCCACCTCAGGACAGATCATCTTCGACGGCGAGGACATCACCACTCTCCCCCCGCACCTGCGCCGCGTGAATACGGTATTCCAAAAATACGCGCTGTTCCCGCACCTCAACGTGTTCAACAACATCGCCTTCGGGCTGAAGATGAAGCTCATCCCCAACGGCACCAAGCGCAACCGTAAGGGCGAGGAGGTGCAGCTCTACCGCAAATACACCAAGGCGGAGATCAAAGCCAAGGTGGACGCCGCCCTCAAAATGGTGGACCTTGAGGACTACGGTCACAGAGGAGTCTCCTCTCTTTCGGGCGGACAGCAGCAGAGAGTCGCCATCGCGCGCGCCATCGTCAACGAGCCTGAAGTGCTGCTCTTGGACGAACCTCTCGGCGCGCTGGACCTCAAAATGCGCAAGGACATGCAGCTGGAACTCATGGACATGCACCGCCGTCTCGGCATCACCTTCGTCTACGTCACCCACGATCAGGAGGAGGCACTCACCATGAGCGACAAGATCGTGGTCATGCGTGACGGCGTCATCCAGCAGATCGCCACTCCCGAAATGGTGTATGACGAGCCTGCCAACGCCTTTGTTGCGGACTTCATCGGGGAGTCCAACATCCTCTCCGGCGTCATGCTGGAGGACTGCAAGGTGGAATTTGCGGACACGGTGTTCGAGTGCGTGGACAAGGGCTTCAAACGCAACGAACCCATCGACGTCATCATCCGTCCCGAGGATCTGAAGATCAAGAGCGCGGAGGATCCCATGACCATACTCACGGCGAAAGTGGTCAGCTCCGTATTCAAAGGCGACCACTATCAGGTCACCCTCATGGCGGGGGAAAATGAGCTTATCGCGCACGACACCGCCACTTACGAGGAAGGCTCCACCGTGGGGCTTTACATCAAGCCCTTCGACCTGCACATCATGCACAAGTCCCGCATCATCAACGAGATAGACACCGAGATGGCGGACGAGAACGTGGTGTGGATCTCGGACGGCAAATTCGAGTGCAACTGCCCCTTCGAGGCGGGCACGCCCGTCAAAGTGCAAGTGGACTTCGACGACGTGGAGATCACGGACGACGAGGAGGACGGCATCATCGGCGCAACGGTGGTCAGCTCCATCTACAAGGGCAGCTACTATCAGTGCATCGTGCGCACGGACGACTACTACGACTTCTTCGTGGACACGGACGACGACTGGCTGAAAGGCGACCGCGTGGGCATCAGGATAGCCCCCGAAAAGATCATCGTGGAAAGGCGCGAGGTGGCTGACGAGGGCGCCCCCGCAGAAACTCCCGCCGCCGTCCCCGACCAGACCTTGGATGAGAGCGAACGCGCCGCAGCGAACGCCGCGGACGCGCCCGAAAACACCGACACCGCCTCCGAAAAGGCGGACGACGCAACCGGGGAGGTGGAGAAATGACGAGTGCTGCGGCAACCCTCCAAAAACCGAAACGTAGGTTTAAACTCACAAAACGTGTGTTCAGCTACCCGTATGTGCTGTTCATGCTGCTTTTTGTGGTGATACCTCTGGTGATGATCCTTGTCAACGCGTTCCTGGACGCAGACAACAATCTCACCCTCTCCAACTTCGCCGACTTCTTCACGGACAAGAGCAGTCTGATCATACTTGCCAACTCCCTGCTCGTCGGCGTCATCACCACGGCGATATGCCTCATCATAGGCTATCCCCTCGCCTACATCCTCTCCAAGATGCCGAGCGGCAGAGTGCTGGTGCTCTTTTACGTTCTCCCGATGTGGGTGAACTTCCTCATCCGCACCCTCGCCACCAAGGCGATCTTCATCGCCATAGACGTGCCTCTCGGCATGGGGACGGTCATCTTCGGCATGGTTTATAACTATCTCCCTTTCATGATCCTCCCCCTGCACACCACCCTCTCGTCCATAGACCGCAGCTATATAGAGGCGGCGCAGGACCTGGGCGCGGACTCCTCGACGGTGTTCCTGAAAACGGTGCTGCCCCTTTCCGTCAGCGGCATCATCAGCGGCATCACGATGGTGTTCATCCCCACCATATCCACCTTTGCCATCTCCCAGCTGCTCTCCAACGGCAAGATCTTCCTCTTCGGTGACAGCATCCAGATGAAGTTCGAGCAAGGGCTGTACGGAGTGGGTTCCATAATGAGTCTGGTCATGCTGGCATTCGTGCTCATCTCCAACTTCATCATCAACCGCGCAAGCAGAAAGAGCGGACTGAGCATAGGGAGGTCGTTATGGTAAAAGTGAAAGGCATCTTCGAAAAGGCTTATCTTTTCGTCATACTCGCCATACTCTATGCGCCCATACTGCTCATAATAGTGTACTCCTTCTCCAACAGCTCCAACTTCCGCTTTGACGAGGGGTTCAACTTCGAGGCGTACATCTCCATCTTCACTTCCGAGAAGTCTCCCGCCCTCTGGGACGCGGTGGGCAACACCTTCCTCATCGCGGCGGTCAGCTCGGTGGTGGCAACGGTGATGGGCAGCTTTGCCGCCATAGGCATCTTCGCCATGGGCAGGAAGGCGAGACGCGTGCTGGAAAACGTCAACCAATTCCCCATCATCAACAGCGAGATAGTCATGGCGGTCTCCCTCATGATCTTCTTCGTCACCTTCGCTTTCCCGGAGGGCTATCTCAGGCTCATCATCGCGCACATCGCCTTCTGCACCCCCTATGTGGTGCTGAGCGTGCTGCCCAAGCTGGAAAGCATGGATCCCAACGTCTACGAGGCGGCTCTCGACCTCGGCGCAAATCCCTTCAAAGCCCTCGTCAAGGTGCTCTTCCCCATGATCACCCCCGGCATCGTGAGCGGGTTCGTGCTGGCGTTCACCCTCTCCATGGACGACTTCATCATCACGCAGATCAACAAGGGCGCGTCCACGGGCATCAACACCCTGTCCACCTACATCTATTCGGATGCGCGCGTGCAGGGGCTTGAACCCTTCTGGTACGCCATCTTCTCCATCATCTTCGTCATCATCCTCGCGCTGGTGCTCACCCTCAATCTCGTGCGCATCAACAAGCGCAAGCAGCAGGCAAAGGAGGGCGCGATATGAGCGGAAAAGCGAAAAAACGCCTCGTCCTCACCGTCCTGGCGATCGTGACCGTATGCACTCTCGCACCCGCGCTCGCGGCGTGCAACGCTTCGGGCGGCGGCATAATGAGCGGCGGCGCGGATACGCTGGTCATCTACAACTGGGAAGACTACATCGACACGGATCTGCTGGACGAGTTCGCGGCATATTACCGCAAGGTCACGGGCAGAAAACTCGACATAACTTACAGCACCTTCGACACCAACGAAACCATGCTCACGCAGGTCATGCGCGGCGAAACGGCGGTGGATGTCGTATGCCCCAGCGAGTACGCCATAGAGCGACTCATGCGCGCGGATCTGCTTGCGGATCAGAAAGAACTCGTGGCGGAATACTCCGAACAGTACCCCGACGCATTCTCCAACCTCAACAACGTCAATCAGACCGTCCTCGACAAGATAGGCGAGACCTTCGGTGAGATGGAGATAGGCGGCGAGGTGCGCGATATGTGCGACTATATGGTCCCCTATATGTGGGGGACGCTGGGACTTTTATACAACACCCGCGTCATCTCGGAGGAAGAACTCGAAGAATGCGGCTGGGGTATGCTCTGGAACGAGAGCAACAATCCTGAGCTTGAGAACATGATCCTCATGAAGGACAGCGTGCGCGACAGCTATGCCGCAGTGGTCTTTTATATGGAGGACAACGGGCTGCTCCCCGACGGCGTCAGCGAGACGTACGGCAAGCCCTTCAAGGAGCTGACCACCAACGAACTCATCAACTGCACGGACAAAGCCCTCCTCGACGCCGCAGAAAAACTGCTCACCGAACAGCGCGAACGCATCTCCGGCTATGAGGTGGACTTCGGCAAGGACGACATGATCAACGAGATCGTCTACCTCGACCTCGCGTGGAGCGGCGACGCTCTGTGGGCGATAGAAGAGAGCGAGTATTACGAGGACACCGACACCTATCAGCTCGGCTACTACGTCCCCGAAAAGAGCAACATCTGGTATGACGGTTGGGCGATCCTCGAAAGCTCGGACAGCAAACTCGCGGCGATGATGTTCATCGACTATATGTGCTCCCCCGAAGCGGGCGCCAGGAACATCGGATACATCGGCTACACCTCCGCCGTGGATCAGGAGGTAATGAAGTACGACTACGGCGCGGCGCAGGCGCTCCTTGATGTGGAATATCTGTGGTATGCGAATGCCGAGGAGTGCGAGGTCTATGACGACGGCGAGGGCAATATGATCTTCCGCTACGAGTGGGTGAAAGGCGAGGAATATTACCTCGATCTCTACGGCGAGGATGTCAAAGACGTGAACGAGAAGATGCTCACCCCCCTCTCCCTCGATACGGACGAGGACGGCTACTATCTCCTGCCCGACGACATGAAGGACTCCTACCCCCTAGACAAGGATTACATCGTCTGCCCCGACTCCATCTCCCTCTTTTATTACGACGAGGGCAGATATCCGGAGATCACCGAAAACCTGGGCGTCATGCAGGACTACGGCGCGGCGAACGAGGACGTCGTCAACATGTGGCAGCGCGCGAAAGCGGGCGGCGGAGT
>CALVQW010000026.1 GCA_944358385.1 uncultured Clostridia bacterium | reverse complement strand
GGCACCATGGCGGCGGTAATAATGGCGGCGACGGGCGGAGCGTACGACGCGGAAGCGGATGCGGAAGGCATCACAGCCGCGGCGATCATGATCAAGCAGACGGGCATCACCATCCCCGCACTCATCTCCTTCATCGCCTTCAACATGACCACCATCCCGTGCTTTGCGGCGGTCGCCACGGCGAAAGCGGAGCTGGGCAGCAAAAAGAACTTCCGCAACACCCTCATCTTCTGGCTCATCACTTCCTACATCGTGGGTACGGTGGTGTACCTCGTCGGGAGCTGGTGGTGGACGGTGTTCATCTTCCTCGCCATCGCGGCGGGCGCGGTGTACGGCATCGTGACATTCAACCGCAAACGCGACGCTAAGGCGAAACTCGCGGCGGCGGGAGAGGCGTCCGTGACGGCGGAGGAAACGTCCGACCTGCCCGTTCGGGACGCGGCGGCAGACAGCGAAACAGACGCACAGGCTTCCGATACGGAAGAAAAGGAATAAATTATGACCACCGTAGACATTGTTGTGATCGTGCTTTGCGTCGTCGTAGTGGCGGCGGTGGGAGCGGCGGCTCTTTGGAGAAAGATCAAAGGCAAGCCGTCGGGCTGTGCGGACTGCTCGCATTGCGGCGGGCAGTGTACCTCCCGCCCCGCCCCGCGCGGCGCGAAAGAGGAAAGGGAGGAGGGGAGCGAGCGGGCGGCACAAGTCTGCGCGCATTGTTCCCCCGGCTGCCACGGCTGTTCCCGATCCTCTGCATGCACGGGCGTACACGATGCGGACGGGCAGACAAAACATCCGACCATCGGTGCTTAACGGCAAACCGTATTTCTCTCCTTACAACGGCAGAGGGCGCAGCATTTAGCTGCGCTCTTTGCTTTCCCGCCGAGGCGTGAAAACTTTTCATTTCCCGCGCGTCCGAACCGTTGACAAACGCGCGCGTGAGGACGATAATAACCGTGTTGTGATTTAAATTTCGGAGGCGGACAATGGCAGGTTGCAGTCACGATTGCGAGAGCTGTTCTTCCAAGTGCGGCAAGGAGAGTTTTCTCGTCAAGCAGAACGAGCTTAGCAATGTCAAAAAGGTCATCGGCGTCGTCAGCGGTAAGGGCGGCGTGGGCAAATCCCTCGTCACTTCGCTGCTCGCGGTGGGTATGGCGCGCGAGGGCAGAAAAGTGGCGGTGCTGGATGCGGACATCACAGGTCCTTCCATACCGCGCACCTTCGGCGTGAGCAGGGAGAGAGCGGAGAGCCTGGACGGGCAGACCATACTCCCCGTCACCACCCGCACGGGTATCAAGCTCATGTCCCTCAATCTCCTCATAGACGACGAGAGCAAGCCCGTCATCTGGCGCGGTCCCATCCTCGCCGAGACGGTCAAACAGTTCTGGCGCGACGTGGCGTGGGGGGATGTGGACTATATGTTCGTGGACATGCCTCCCGGCACGGGCGATGTGCCGCTCACCGCGTTCCAATCCCTTCCCCTTGACGGCATTGTCGTGGTGACTTCGCCGCAGGAACTCGTGGGTATGATCGTCTCCAAAGCCGTCAATATGGCAAAGATGATGGACATCCCCGTCATTGGGCTGGTGGAGAATATGTCCTACTACGAGTGCCCGGAGTGCGGACGCCGCGCCGAGATCTTCGGACCGAGCAGAGCAGCCGAGACCGCAAAGGAATTCGGCATACCGCGCTTTGCGCGCCTTCCCATCCGTCCCGATCTCGCGGCGACGGTGGACGAAGGTCTGGTGGAGGACGCGGCGGAGGACGTGGTGAAAGAGCTTGAAGAGCTGCTCCGCTGACACCTGACATAAAGCAAACACCGGGGACAGCCTGTCAAAGGCTGTCCCCGTTTCTTATCCGCATTTGTGTGGTATTCGAGTCTTAAAAGCAATAGCCTTGACTTTATCGCGCGTGTGCGATATGATTAACTGTAAATATCCGCGCGCAGAGTGTGTGCGCGCGTTCGGAGGTGCATATGTCCGACAAGGCGCAGATCTATGCCGAAGGGCTTGCAAAATTGGTCAGAGTCCCCACCGTCACGGGGGTGGACAGAAAGAGTTTCGCCGCGCTCCGCAAGGTGATGGCGGAGGAGTTCCCGCACGTCTATTCCGAGTGTGAGATCATCATGCCCGGCGGAGAGAGCAGCGACGCCATCATGTTCAAGTGGAAGGGGAGATCCTCCTCCCGTCCTCTCGTGCTCATGGCGCATCAGGACGTCGTGCCCGCGGAAGGGGAGTGGAAATATCCCGCATTCTCCGGCACGATCGCCGACGGCAAGGTGTGGGGGCGCGGTTCAATGGACTGCAAGAACACCCTTTACTGCACCATACGCAGCGTCGAGGAACTCATTGCGGAAGGTTTCGTCCCCGAACAGGACATCTATCTCAGCTACTCCGACAACGAGGAGACTTCGGGCAACGGAGCGCGTTTCTGCCGCGACTGGCTCACCGCGCACGGAGTGAAACCCGCGGTGGCGGTGGACGAGGGCGGCGCGATCGTCCGGGAAGCATTCCCCGGCATGACCAAACCCTTTGCGATGATCGGCATCATAGAGAAGGGCTATTGCGACGTCAAATTCGTGGCGAGATCCAAGGGCGGGCATTCCTCCTCACCCCCCAAGGACACTCCGTTTGCGAGGCTTGCCAAGCTGGTGAACTACTGCGAGAAGCATACGGTGTTCAAGCCGCACATGACTCCCGCCGCGCTCGCCATGCTCAAAGGGCTGTCCGAAGGGCTGACGGGAGTGCTGGCGTTCGTCACCAAGCACGCGGGACTTTTCACCCCCGTCATCGTCAAGGTGCTGCCCAAGCTCACGCCTTTCGGCGCGGCACTGCTGGGCACGACGATGGTGTTCACGATGGCGCAGGGTTCTTCCGCGCCCAACGTCATACCGCAGGAGGCGAGCATGACGGCGAATCTGCGTTTCGCCCCCGGCGAGGACAGCAAACTCGCCATAGAGAAACTGCGCCGCATAGCGGAGAAATTCGACATCGAGACTCACGTCATGGAGTGCAGAGAGGCTACGCCCATGGTGGATGTGGAGAGCGCGGACTACAAATATTTCGCGGACACGATGGCAAAGGTGTTCCCGGACTGCGGAGTCGCGCCCTACCTCATCTTCGGCGGCACGGATTGCAGGACGATGCAGACCATCACCCCCTGCGCTCTGCGCTGCACCCCCTGTAAGCTCAGCCCCGAACAGCTCGCGTCCATGCATGCGGCGGACGAGAACATCGACATCTCTTCGCTGGTGGGCGGCGTGAATTTCTTCAAGACATACATCAAAGGCTACAAGTGAGCAGCCGCAAGTGAGAAAATGACGTCCCGCGAGGCGGCGTCAAAGGAGAGAGAAAATGAGCATTTGGCATGACATCGATCCGTCGCGCATAACGCCCACGGATTTTGTGGCGGTCATCGAGATCCCGAAGGGGAGCAAGAACAAGTATGAGCTGGACAAGGATACGGGGTTGCTCATCCTCGACCGCGTGCTGTACACCTCCACGCACTATCCCGCAAACTACGGCTTCATCCCCCGCACCTACTCCGAGGACAACGATCCTCTGGACGTTTTGGTGCTGTGTTCCGAAAACATCGTCCCCCTCGCCACGGTGAGGTGCTATCCCATCGGCGTGGTGATGATGCAGGACGGCGGCGAGATGGACTACAAGATCATCGCCATCCCCTTCAAAGATCCCAACTGGAACATCTATAAGGAAGTGGACGAACTCCCTCCGCACATCATGGACGAGATTTCGCATTTCTTCCGCGTGTACAAGCAGCTGGAAGGGAAGGACACCACGGTGTTCCAGGTGAAGGACCGCGCTTTTGCGGAACTCATCATCAGGGACAACATCAAGATGTACAGGAAAAAATTCGGAAAATGAGTTTTATCGCGCGTTTTGAGCGCGTAAATGGTGGATCGTGACAAAAGACGTTATAGTGATAGGCGGAGGGATAGTGGGCTGCGCAGTCGCCGACAGGCTGGCGCGGAGCCGCGTTTCCGTCTGCCTTCTTGAAGCAGGAGATGATGTCGCCGTGGGTGCGACGCGCGCCAACAGCGGCATAGTGCACGCAGGATACGACTGCACCCCCGGCACTCTCAAAGCGCGTTTCAACGTGCGCGGGAATGCCATGATATGGCAGCTTGCCGAGCAGCTGGGAGTGCCCGCCTTAAAGTGCGGCTCTCTCGTCGTCGCTCCCGCGGGCGGAGAGGAGGGACTTGCCGAACTCAAACGCCGCGCGGACCTCAACGGAGTGCGCGCGGAGATCCTCTCCCGCGAGCAGGCTCTCGCCGTCGAACCTATGCTTGCCGACGGAGTGACAGCCGCGCTCTATGCTCCCGATGCGGGCGTCGTGTCCCCCTATCAGCTTGCCATCGCGCTTGCGGACAGGGCGGCGGTGAACGGCGTCGAGGTGGTCACCGAAGCCCCCGTCACCGCGCTCGGAAAGAGGGATGGAGTTTTCTGCGCAGATACGCCCAAAGGGAAGTTTGAGGCAAAGGTTGTCGTCAACTGCGCGGGTGCTAGTGCTTCGCGCATCAACGCCATGCTCGGTGCGGAGACCTATGAGGAGGAGTTCCGCAAAGGGGAGTATTACGTCCTCGACCACACCGAGAGGACTAACGTCTCCACGGTGATATTCCCCCTGCCCACGGCAGCGGGGAAGGGCATACTCGTCGCTCCCACCGCAGACGGCAACGTCATTTACGGTCCCACTTCCCGCCCCACCGTCGAGGATGATACCGCGGTGGATGCCGAGGGGTTGGAGGAGATAAGGCGCAGCGTGCCGCTCACCTATTCCCGCCCCGCATTCAACAAGTGCATACGCGTCTACTGCGGTGTCCGCACCGCGGTGGGCGAGGATTTCGTCGTGCAGCCCTCCGAAAAGGCGGAGGGACTTATCGTCACCGCGGGGATATGTTCCCCGGGGCTTACGAGCGCGCCAGCCATCGCGGAATATGTCGAGGAGCTTGTGGGCGAAAGGCTGACGCTCCTCCCGAAAGAGGACTACATCGAGATCCCGCCGCGCAGCCCAAGGCTTGAGGAACTTTCCGAGGAGAAGCTCAACGCGCTCATCGCAAAGGACAGACGGTGGGGGAAGATAGTTTGCAGATGCGAGAAGGTCACGGAGGCGGAGATCGTCGCCGCGGTGCATTCTCCCGTCCCCGCGCGCACCGTGGACGCCGTCAAACGCCGCGTGAGAGCGGGCATGGGCAGGTGTCAGGGCGGGTTCTGCTCCACCAGAGTCATGGAGATCATCTCCGAGGAACTCGGCATCCCCATGCGCGAGATCAGAAAGGGCGCGGGACATTCCGAGATAGCCGTGCTTGCGGTCAAGGAGGCGGACGATGAAAAGATTTGACGTGCTCGTGATAGGAGGAGGTCCCGCGGGCATGGCAGCCGCCATAGCCGCGAGCGACAGGGGAGCGAGCGTCCTGCTCGTCGAACGCGACGTGCGTTTGGGCGGGATACTCAACCAATGCATACACGCGGGCTTCGGGCTGCACTATTTCGGCGAGGAGCTGACGGGACCGGAGTACGCCGACCGTTTCGAAAAGAAACTCGCGGAGAAGAACGTCACCGTCATGCTCGGCGCGATGGCTCTCTCGGTGGGAGAGGACGGCGAGACGGTGGTGCTTTCTCCCGATGAAGGGCTGGTGCATCTCAAAGCGGGCGCGGTGGTGCTTGCCATGGGATGCAGAGAGCGCACGGCGGGTGCGATCGCACTTGCAGGCACACGTCCCGCAGGCATCTACACCGCCGGTATGGCGCAGAAGATGTGCAACATAGAGGGCTATCTCGTGGGCAGACGCATCGTCATCCTGGGCAGCGGGGACATCGGTCTCATCATGGCGCGCAGGATGACTCTCGAAGGCGCGCATGTGGAAAGAGTCATCGAGCTTATGCCTTATTCCGGCGGACTCAAACGCAACATCGTGCAGTGTCTGGACGATTTCGGCATCCCGATAAATTACAGCCACACCGTCACCCGCGTCGTGGGCAAACCGCGTATGGCCGGGCTTTATTACGCGCCCGTGGACGAGAACAGGAAGCCCGTGCTTTCGGAGGAGAAGTTTGTGGAATGCGACTGTCTCCTGCTCTCGGTGGGGCTTATCCCGGAAAACGACATCCTCACGGGATCGGGTGTGAAGCTCGACCGCGTGACTTCGGGCGCGTTGGTGGACGAGAACAGGATGACCACCGTCCCCGGCGTGTTCTCCTGCGGCAACGTACTGCACGTGCACGACCTTGTGGACAACGTGTCGCACGAGTCCGAGATCGCGGGAGCGGCGGCAGCGGACTACGCTTTGGGCAGGATGAGCGGGACGGAAGGGAAGATATGTTCCGTCGGAGTCGGCAGAGGGGTGCGTTACGCCCTCCCGCAGCGCGTTCACGGCGGAGAGGGCAGTGTGGAGATATTCTTCCGCACCGACAACGTGTACAAGAACTGTAAGGTGGTCGCGGAATGCGGCGGCAGAGTGCTTTGGTCCAAAAAGCGCATGATCGTCGCGCCCGGCGAGATGGAGAAGATCACCCTTGACAAAAAGGACATCGACGGCGACGTCACCGTGAGGCTGGAAATATGAACACCATTTGCATAAATTGTCCCATGGGCTGCCCCCTCGACATCACCGAGGAGGATGGCAAAGTCGTAGTGCGCGGCTACACCTGCAAACGCGGGCTGGAATACGGCGTGTCGGAATACACCGCCCCCGTGCGCACCGTCACCACTCTCGTGCGCACGTCGGAGGGAGGAGTGTTGCCCGTCAAGACTTCCTCTCCCGTCCCCAAGGGCAGGATGTTCGACGTGCTTGACCGCATCCGCGCCCTCGTCGTCCCCGCGTCCGCAGACATAGGCTACGTCGCGGAGCATGACATCCTGGGGCTGGGCGCGGACATCGTTGTCACGGGACGCGGCGTCCCCCACGACGCAAAATGAACGTGCGGGGCAGACGGATCTTCAATCGCAGGCCCGTCTGCTTCTTTGCTTTTCTGCTTGCATTCGGCGTCATCCTCGCCGAAGCGTTTTATCCCGTCCATCATCTTTTCAGGCTCATCCCTCTCTTGCTCGCGCTCGCTGTATGCGTGCTTTTCGCGCTGCGCTCCGGGTGGCGCAAACTGCTTTATCTCCCCATAGCGTTCGTCATAGGTTTCCTCGCCTGTTCGGGTGCCGCCGATGTCGTGGATTCCCGCCTCGTCGAGGATTGCGAAGGGCGGTTCACGGCGCGCGTCGCAAGCGAGATCCTCGTGGAGGACGGCATGGCGGAGTTCGCGGTGGAGAACTTGCGCGTGGGCGACAGAGTGCTGGAAGGGGAGTGTACTGTGTACGTGCCTCTCGAAGTGCCGGATTTCGGCGCGGGTGACATCGTCGTGCTCACGGGCGAGCTGGTCTCCGTCAGGCACGAGGCTTTCGACACCTACTTCGCCGCAGACGTGCTCAACCGCACCTATTTCACTTTGTACGGCGAGGAGGCGGAATTGCTGGCATACGGGGAGACCGATCTCGTCCTCACCGTTCAGCTTGCGGTCAGCAAACTCTTTTACGAGAATATGGACGCCGAGACATCCGTCATCTCCCGCGCCCTGGTGATAGGGGACAAGCGCGGCATAGACGACCTTCTCTACGGCGACATACAGGCGAGCGGGCTTGCGCACGTCCTCTCTGTCAGCGGACTGCACATCACCGCGTTGGCGACGGCGGTCTATTGGTTGCTCGGCAAATTCAAAGTGAACAAGAAGATAGCCTTCCTCGTCGTGGTCGCGCTCTCCCTCTTTTATGTCGCGGTGTGCGATTTCGTCCCGCCCGCGGTGAGGTCGCTCGTCATGACGGCGGTGTTCAATTTCGGCTCCGCCTTCGGGCTTAAAAAGGATGGTCTTTCCTCTCTCGCCGCCGCAGCGAGCATCATCCTCGTGTTCAGTCCCTTTTCCCTCATGCACGTGGGGTTCCTGCTCTCGGTGTTCTCCATCTTCGGCATATTCATGTTCGCAGAGCCTTTCCGCAGGACGCTGATGAAAGCGGTGGACGCGGTCGCTCCCGCAAAGAAGGTCTCGGCGGGCGCGGGACTGCACGGAGTCGCCGCGATGCAGGCGGGCGACGTCCCGGAGGACGCCCTCGCGCGTCTCGTCGCCGAGAAGGAGGCGGAGAAGAAAGGGAAGGGAAAAACGGGAAGATCGCGCTCTCCCCGTCCTCCCCGCGACAGCATCCCACGCCGCGCGCTTTCCTATGTGGCGGAGTCCTCCTCGGTGGCTGTCGCAGCCAACCTCACATCCATGCCGATAGCCGCGTTTTTCTTCGGCAAAGTGCAGACTCTCTTCATCCTTTCCAACATCGTCATTTTGCCGTACACGATGTTGATCTATCTCATTTTGATGTTCATCACCCCGTTTGCGCTCATTACGGGCTTGCACGGCATCGTCGGCGTGATGGACATCCTCATGCTGCCGTTCACCGCTTTCGTGCGTGCCGTGGGCGGCATCTCCTTCGCTTCCGTCCCCTTTGCCATATCCGTCACGGGAGTGGCCTGCACCCTCGCCGCCGAGGTATGTCTCTCCCGCTATCTCTTCCTTCGCCGCATGGAGAGGGCAGTGGCGGTCATCGCCGCGGGCGTGGTGTTCCTGGTGGTATCCTCCGTTGTGCTTGTCGTGTGAGAAAACGGCGTTCCCGCTCCTTCCCGCCGCACAAATAGACAACAATGCGATTAAGAACACATTGAATTATTAAAAATATCTTGCTATCGGGCGCGCGATATGATAGAATAGCCGTGACCGGAATGTATCCGGACAGAAAGGGAGTGAAATTATGGGACTTTCTATGATTGAGATCATCCTTTACATCGCGCTTGCGGTGGTGGCACTCTTTGCCGTCGTCATCCTCATCATAAGCGCGGTCTTTGCCAAGAGACACCGCGATCCCGATGTCGATCCGCTCGCCGGCTATTCCGTCGAGTACGAAGGAGTGCCCGTGCAACAGGCTGCCGCTCCTCAGGCGGCTCCCGTACAGTACGCAGCTCCCGCCGCGGCTTTGGAGCGTCCCCGTTATATGGTCCCCGCTCTTGCCGACGACAGCGAGGAGCCGGATCGTTCCGCACCGGAGACCTATTCCGACGAGACGCGCTACGTCCTTTCCGAGGAGCATCCCATCGCCGCAAACACCCGTCCTTTGAGCGAGCGTCAGGGCAATTGGGACAACTATGACGGCGAGTACGTCGGCTACTACTACGATCCTCTGGAAGGGTGCTATTTCCCCGGCAAAGCTCCCGTCTATGTGCAAAAGACTTATCTTCCCGCGCCTCCTCCTCCCATCGTGAAGCGCGTCATGCCTCCCTGCGCCCCCATCACTTCCAAGCCCAAGGCGGCACGCGCCGAGCTGGTGATGAAGGACGGTTTCGACATCGCCAAGATCTACGGACAGTACGTCATCGGCAACGAGGGCGACGAGTACTACTTCACTCTCTATTCCACCAAAGGCGACCTGCTTTACGCCAGCGAGAACTATTCCAGCAAGCAATATTGCGTTGACGCCATCAAGCGTTTCAAGAAACACGTTCTCGTCGGTGCCTTCTCCATTGAAGGCGAAGCCGGTGACTATCACTACAAGCTCGTCCGCAACCTCAACACCTACATCGGCCCCGCCAAAGCCGTCAGAGTGGATGCGGAGAAGAGTATGAGGGATCTGAAATACTACGCCCAAACCGACGTAGTGCGCTGAGCGCGCTATTTCGCGAATTGCTTTGTCAGAGCCACTGTCATGGTGCTCACGTACGTCCGTGTACGCTCCGCTCCCTGACAGTGGCTCTTTCGCGCACTTCATCGAAATATCGCGCTCAGCGTTTCCGTAAAAAAAAGGCTTTTTCGCGCATCTCATCTAAATGACGAGGTCAACGTTTCCGTAAAATAATGGGTACTTTTGTGCACTTATTTGAAGATGTTTAACGCGCACTCCGAGCGGGTGCGTCTGAGCACGACGTTCTCTCATTCGGAGACGGAACTACGCGCCGCAAAGCCAAACTTTCACCGCGGGCGTATTGCGCCCGCGCTTGAAAGTCGCGGCAAGCCGGGGTCCCCGCCGAAAAAAGTTTCGGTGGGGCAGAACGTGCGACGCTTAATTAGTACCGGCATCCGCTTAGTTATGTGAGTGCGATTACCAAAATCTTTGGTGAAGTTCAAAGTTAGTCCCGCATTTTGGGAGGAGAGTACTCTATTCCGAGTGGGGGAGGAGTCCCGTAGGGGAGGAGGGGGACAATAACTCCCATGTCAGAGGACGTCACCCGTTTTACACTCTCCGAGTACGCCGTGAACTTTGAGCGAGCGTCCCCGAACACGATGTACACTCCGAGCGAGCGTCTCCGAGTACGCCGTGAACTTTGATAGAGCGTCCCCGAACACGACGTACACTCCGAGCGAGCGTCCCCGAACACGACGAACACTTTATTAAAGTGTCCCGGACGCGCTGTTTGCGGGGAGGAGAATTTTTGCTTGCCTATAATCTTTATAAGTGTTAAAATTATTTTCGGTCATAACTTAAACTTTTCTAGGAGGCATTTATGCAATATTCTCACGAAGTTGAAATGATGTGTCCTGTCACCAAGGGGCCGAACCACGGTCCCGCTCCCATCCCCGAAGAGGGCAAGTGGGTGCAGGCGAAGGAAGTCAAGGACATCAGCGGTCTTACGCACGGCGTCGGTTGGTGCGCACCTCAGCAGGGCGCGTGCAAGCTCACCCTCAACGTCAAGGACGGCGTCATCCAGGAGGCACTTGTCGAGACGCTGGGCTGCTCCGGCATGACTCACTCCGCGGCTATGGCGGCTGAGATCCTTCCCGGCAAGACCATTCTCGAAGCTCTCAACACCGACCTCGTGTGCGACGCCATCAACACCGCCATGCGCGAACTGTTCCTGCAAATCGTCTACGGAAGAACGCAATCTGCCTTCTCTGAGGACGGTCTGCCCATCGGCGCGGGGCTGGAGGACCTCGGCAAGGGGCTTCGCAGCCAGATCGGCACGATGTATTCCACCGTCGTCAAAGGACCGAGATATCTCGAAATGGCTGAGGGCTATGTCACCAAGATCGCCCTCGACGAGAACAGCGAGATCATCGGCTATGAGTTCGTCAAGCTCGGCGTCATGATGGATATGATCAAGAAGGGCGTCGATCCCGCCGAGGCACTCAAGAAGAGCACCGGCACTTACGGCAGATTTGCCGACGCGGTCAAGTATATTGATCCGCGCAACGAGTAAGGAGGCTGCTATGAGCATCAGATTCGAAGGTTACGAAAGAAGGATCGACAAGATCAACAAGACGCTCAAAGAGTACGGCATCGCGTCCTTGGAGGACGCCAAAGCCATCTGCACCGAGAAGGGCATTGATGTCGAAGCCATCGTCAAGGGCGTGCAGCCCATCGCGTTTGAGAATGCGGTGTGGGCGTACACCGTCGGTTGCGCCGTCGCCATCAAGAAGGGCTGCAAGAACGCCGCCGACGCCGCCGAAGCCATCGGTATCGGGCTGCAAAGCTTCTGCATCCCCGGCTCTGTTGCGGAGCAGCGCGCGGTCGGTCTCGGCCACGGCAACCTCGCCGCTATGCTTCTGAGAGAGGAGACCAAGTGCTTTGCGTTCCTCGCGGGACACGAGTCCTTCGCCGCCGCCGAAGGCGCGATCGGCATCGCCAAGACCGCGAACAAGGTCCGCAAACAGCCCCTCAAAGTCATCCTCAACGGGCTTGGCAAGGACGCCGCGTTCATCATCAGCCGCATCAACGGCTTCACCTATGTGCAGACCAAGATGGACTACTACACCGGTGAGGTCAAGATCGTCAAAGAGACCGCCTACTCCAAGGGCGAGCGTGCAGCCGTCCGCGTCTATGGTGCGGACGACGTCACCGAAGGCGTCGCCATCATGCGCCTTGAGGACGTCGATGTCTCCATCACGGGCAACTCCACCAACCCCACCCGTTTCCAGCACCCCGTCGCGGGCACTTACAAGAAATGGGCGGTCGAGCACGGCAAAAAGTATTTCTCCGTCGCCAGCGGCGGCGGCACGGGCAGGACGCTGCACCCCGACAACATGGCGGCAGGTCCCGCATCCTACGGCATGACTGACACCATGGGCAGGATGCACTCCGATGCGCAGTTCGCAGGCTCATCCTCCGTCCCCGCACACGTCGAAATGATGGGACTCATCGGCATGGGCAATAACCCCATGGTCGGTGCGTCCGTGGCTTGCGCTGTGGCAGTGCAGGAGGCACTGACAAAATAAGCGCAAGCAACGAATTAGACCGTAAGGTGCAACGCACCGAACATCAAACACGCCGTGGAAACACGGCGTGTTTTTGGTCTAATAATTCTGTGGCTTGTGCAGTCGCCGTCCAAGAGGCTCTTACGAAGTAAGAGACTTCGGCGGCAAGCAAGGCAACGGATAAAACCGTGAGGTGCAACGCACCGAACATCAAACACGCCGTGGAAACACGGCGTGTTTTTGGTCTAATAATTCCGTGGCTTGCGCTGTGGCAGTGCAGGAGGCACTGACAAAATAAGCGCAAGCAACGAATTAGACCGTAAGGTGCAACGCACCGAACATCAAACACGCCGTGGAAACACGGCGTGTTTTTGGTCTAATAATTCTGTGGCTTGTGCAGTCGCCGTCCAAGAGGCTCTTACGAAGTAAGAGACTTCGGCGGCAAGCAAGGCAACGGATAAAACCGTAAGGTGCAACGCACCGAACATCAAAGGCACTCCCGACGGAGTGCCTTTTGTGTGCAACATAAGCCGCGTGCGCGGTGGCGGAGCGCGGCAGCGGAGCGGCGAACTTTTTCGACAGTCACCTTTTGCGCGGTCATCGTGCTGTCGGTGTTGACTGTTTGAGGGGATCTTTGCTAGAATCACATTATGAAAAAGTCAGTGGACGGCATTGCCGTAAAGTGCTTTGACGGTCTGCCCGATGAGGCGAGAGCGATCAGACAAAAGGTGTTCGTGGAAGAGCAGGGTTTTATGGATGAGTTTGACGACGCGGACGCTTCCGCGCGGCATTTGGTTGCGTTAGATGACGGAAAACCCGTGGGTACGTGCCGATTTTTCCCCATGGCGGACGGGGCGTATATCATAGGCAGGATCGCCGTCGTCGCAGAGTGTCGCGGCAAGGGGATAGGTGCGCTTCTCGTCCTCGCTGCCGAAAGAGAGATCGCTTTATCAGGCGGCTCCCGTGCGGTCATCCACGGTCAGACGCGCGTGCGATCCTTTTACGAAAAACTCGGCTACACCCCTTTCGGCGATCCCGATGACGAAGAAGGCGTCCCCCACATCTGGCTGCAAAAGTCCCTCTGATCCTACTTTCCGTTCTTTATCACTTTTGTCCCTCATCCCCCAAACCCTCCCGGCCCGAGGGTTTTTTGAATCGCGCGCAAAATTGCAAAATGTCCGCAGAAAAGTGCGGACATCTGCGCCTGTCACCTTGCGACGACACCGGTGCAGAGTGCCGGAATTTGTACGAACACAAGGTGAGGAAAGAAGCATATAGCCAAGCGCACACCTAACTGCCGTTTGAAGGAGGTGTGTTTAGTGAAGAAGTAAAAAGCGTAGCGTCCGGTGAGAGAATGTACGGAAATGTGTTGACAGAATGGGATAACGGTGTTATGATAACAACGTTATCAAACGAGGCGGAGCAAAGTATGAAGGTAAAGGACGAAAGCGTCAACTCAAAACTTTTGGAGTGTGCCAAAGCGGAGTTCATGGAAAAGGGCTTTGCGGACGCTTCCATGCGCACGATTGCGGAACGCGCGGGCGTTACGACGGGGATGCTTTACAGCCGCTTTGCGGACAAGGACGAAATGTTCCGCTCCATTGTTGGCGAGGGCGCGGAAAAGCTGTACGCATATTTTTCTGACGTGCAGGAAAATTTTGCCGCCTTTCCCGCGGAACAGCAGAAAGGGGAGATGCACTCATACACATCGGGCAAGATGCGCGTGATGATGGACATCATCTACGACTACTTTGACAGCTTCAAACTCATCGTCTGCAACAGTGCGGGTTCAAGCTATGAGCACTACATCGACCGCATGATCGACTATGAAACGGAAAGCACCGAACGCTTCATGCGCGTGTTGCGCGAAAGCGGCGCGCCCGTCAGGACGGTTCGACGGGACATCAACCATATGCTCGCGAGCGCGCTCTTTAACGGCGTGTTCGAGGTGGTCGCGCATGACTTTCCCAAAGAGGACGCAATGGAATATGTGGACGCCGTCTGCGAGTTCTTTTATGCGGGCTGGGATAGGCTGATGGGCTTGTCATAATATAAAATATAAAGAAACAGGGGCTGTAAGCCCCGTTCTTTCGGGCGTATAGTTCGCATATGCGAACCAACTATACGGAAAGCGCGAACAAAAGTCATATTTTTTTGATGCAGGGTTCGCTATAACGAACTTGATATACAGGAGGTATTTATGCAAAGTAAGGCAAAAGGGAAGGGCAATCTTTCCGTTTTGATGGACTATGCCGGGCGGCGAAGGGTGCTCACCTATCTTTCGTGGGTGCTTTCCGCCGTCAGCGCGCTCATGGCACTCGTGCCGTTCATCTTCGTATGGCTCATCGTGCGTGAAGTCATCCAAGCGGACGGGAATTTTGCCGCGGTGCAGGGGAGTCTTTCCGTGTGCGGATGGTGGGCAGTCGGTAGTGCGCTTATTTCCATGCTCGTATATTTCGCGGCACTCATGTGCTCGCACGTTGCGGCGTTCCGCGTGGCGGGCAATATGCGAAAACAGGCGATGCGCCATATCGGGACGCTTCCCGTCGGGTTTATGAACAGCCTCGGCAGCGGCAGGGTGCGCCGTATCGTCAACGAATCGAGCGGGGCGACGGAAACCTATCTCGCGCACCAGCTCCCCGACATGGTGGGCGCGTTCGCAACGCCCGTCGGGATGATCGTGCTACTCTTCGTATTCGACTGGCGGCTGGGACTTTTGAGTCTTATTCCGACCGTTCTCGGCTTTATCATCATGTCCAAAATGACGGGCAAGGACATGGCGCGCAAGATGAAAGAGTATCAGAGCGCGCTCGAAAACATGAACAACGAGGCGGTGGAGTATGTGCGCGGCGTACCCGTCGTCAAGACGTTCGGGCAGACGGTGTTTTCCTTCAAGCGTTTCAAAGGTTCCATAGACAGTTACCACACCTGGGTGGTCGCCTACACCAAAAGCCTGATGTGGCCGATGGTCGCATTCACGACCGCCATCAACTGCGTGTTCGTGCCGCTCATCATCGCGGGGCTTTG
>CALVQW010000025.1 GCA_944358385.1 uncultured Clostridia bacterium | reverse complement strand
TCCGACACGGCGAGATCCCGCTATGCGGCTACATGAAAACCCCCTGTTCGAACAGGGGGGGTTTCTGGTGCCGCTGACCGGGATCGAACCGGTATGGTATCTCTACCGAGGGATTTTAAGTCCCTTGCGTCTGCCAATTCCACCACAGCGGCGTTCTGCCATTAAATCGCAAGCGGCGTCCATTCCGGGATGCGGGCGGGTGTAGTGCCGCGTCTGCGCGCTCAAAAGAAACGAGCGACATCGGGAGATGTCGCTCGTCTTGTGGAGGCACCATCCGGATTTGAACCGGAGAATGAAGGTTTTGCAGACCTTTGCCTTACCTCTTGGCTATGGTGCCATGGGCTGCGCCTCTCGCGTGCCATATCAATATATCAAAAGGCGGGCGATTTGGCAACCGATTTTAGCAAGTTGTGCGCACTCCGCTCATTTTTTGCGGGTGCGGAGCTGCTCGGCGAAGGCGGCAAGTTCCTCTCCGTGCGGGAGGGACGCGGCGCAAGCGACAGCCTCGCGCGTGCATTTTTCCAGAAGTTCGCGTGCGGCTTCCTCGCCCACGACGGTCACGAGCGAGCTTTCCTCGCCTTCGTCCAAAAGGTCGTCCGCGATCTGGAAACCAAGCCCCAACGCCTCGGCATACGCGCTCACGCGTTCTCTTTCCTCCTCGGTCGCACCCGCGGCGATCGCGCCCGCAAGAAAAGCCGCCCTGAACAGCGCGCCCGTCTTTAAGGCATACATCGCCCCGAATTCCTCCTCCGTGCGCATGCCTTGAAGGTCCAGCACCTGACCGCGCACCATATCCGCGGCGGCATCCGCCATCACCCGTGCCGCAACGGCAAAATCCGCACCGAACTTCACCGCTCCCTCCGCCAGCACTCCAGCCGCACGGCTGAGCAGCATATCCCCGACGAGTATCCCCGCCGCCTCGCCGAACTTTTTGTGTACGGTGAGTCTGCCTCTGCGGTAATCGTCGTTGTCCATTGCGGGAAGATCGTCATGCACCAACGAGTAGCTGTGGATAAGCTCTATGGCGCAGGCGAGCGAGATCACCTCGTCCACGGGCGGCGCGGCATTCACAGCAGAAGCCCCCAGCCAGACACCCACGGGACGCACCCGCTTCCCGCCGCCGAAACAGGCGTAACGGAGAGCGTCGTCAAACTCGCTCTCTCCCTCGAACAGCGCAGCAAAACGCCTCTCGAAAAGCTCTCTGAACTCCGCCGTCGTCATTTTTCCAACTCAAACTCTTCGGTGACCTTTTTCAGATCGTCCGTAAGCAGCTCCAGCTTGCCCTTCTCGGACTTCAGCTCTTCCAGGCAGAGTTTGGTGAGCGCGATGCCCTTCTCGAATGCGGAGATCGCCTCGTCGAGAGGGATGTCGCCCTCCAGCTTCCCCACGAGTGCGGAAAGCTCCGCGAGATTTTCCTCAAACTTTTTCATCTTATCATCAGCCATACAGCCTCCTGCACACGCACGGGACACCCGCCGTGAAAAGAATGTTTCGTTTGTGCCGACATCGGACAACACCCGCCCGCACTCACGCTCCCGCGCGCCCGTCCTCCGGCATCACATTGTCTACGGTGGCGGTGAAAGAGCCGTCGCTGCCCCTCGCCGTCACGATGTCGCCCTTTTTCAGTCTGCGCACGGAAGTCACGCTCCTGCCCGCCGCCTGCACATTGAAATAGCCGCGCGAAAGCACTTTGAGGGGGCTTAGCGCGTCCAGCTTGCCCGAGAGCGCGGTCACCTTGCTCTCCGCATCGCGCAATTTGTTCCCCACCGACATTTCCAGACGAGTCACCGCGTTGAGCAGTCTCCTCTCTCTCTTATTGCGGAAGGAGACCATCAACCTGCCCAGCTTCTCGCCCTCTCCGCGCACACGCATCAGCTTGCGGTCGAAATCCGACCTCACCGCCCTTCTCATCTTCTCGGCGCAGTCCGTCACCTCTTTCAACAGACCGTTGTAGTCGTAGGCGACGAGTTCCGCCGCAGCGGTGGGCGTGGCGGCGCGCTCGTCCGCGACGAGATCCGCCAACGAGAGATCGGTCTCATGCCCGACAGCCGAAATGACGGGAGTGCACATGGAATAGATCGCACGAACCAGTTCCTCGTCATAAAAGGGAGCAAGATCTTCAAGCGAACCGCCTCCGCGCGCGAGAATGACGACGTCGAAACCCAGCTTGTCCACACGCGCGAGCACTCCCGCGATCTCGTGCGCCGCGCCGTCGCCCTGCACTCTGACATCCCGCACCACGATGTCGATGACGGGATTTTTGCGGCGCACGGTGGTCACGATGTCGCGGATGACCGCGCCCGTCTTGGACGTGACGACAAGCACGGTTTTAGGATATTTGGGTATGGGGACTTTGTGCGCCTTGTCGAAAAGCCCTTCCGCCGCCAGCTTGGCTTTCATCTTCTCGAACTGTATCGCAAGCAGCCCCTTCCCCGCGGGGACGATCTCTCTCGCTTTGAAGTTGACCTTCCCCTTTTTCGTCCAAAAATTCAGTTCACCGCGCAGCACCACGCTCTCCCCGTCCTTGGGGATATAGGAGCTTGCCGCATAAAACCTCACGCATTGGATCTCGGAATCTTTGTCTTTTAAAGTGAAATAAAAATGACCGCCCGTCACCCTGCCTCCCGACACTTCGCCGAACACTTCCAGCCCTTTGAAAATGGGAGAATCCATGCACGCGGCGATGGTGGCATTGAGTTCCGTCACACTGATGGCTTTTTCGGAAATAGGGTTTTGAACGATCATTTTGTTGTTATAAACAGCGTTTTACGCGATCACGCGTCCTTTTGGGCGCCGTTGACGAATTTCGCCAACACGCCGTTGACAAAGCCGCCGGATTTCTCCGTGCCGTACTTTTTGGCAAGGTCAACAGCCTCGTTGACGACGATCTTCGCGGGCGTATCGCCGCGCTCCAGCTCATAAAGCGCGATGACCAGCACCACCATGTCCGGGCGGTAAAGCCTGTCCACCGTGAACCGCTCCAGGCGGGAACCCAGCTTGGCTTTGAGGCGATCCATGCCGGAGATGACGCCGTAGTAACACTCGCGGATGTACTCCTTGTCCTCGTCGGTGAGGTCGGCATCGGTGAGGAAAAGCTCCAGCGTCTCATCATTCACGCTGTCGTAAAAGGTGTACTCGAACACCAGCTTGAACACATATTCCCTGCTCGCCCTTCTCATACTTCGCTCTGTGCGGGGAAAAGCACGCTCACCACCTGCACGTTGACGCTGTGCACGCGGAAACGCGTCGCTCCCTCGATCTCCTCTTTGACTCGCTGCTGCACGGCAGCCACCGCCTCCGGGACGCGGCAGGGATAGTTGACATTGACATAGACGTCCACCGCCACTTTGTCGTTGGGCAGGAAGTAGACGGAGACGCCGCCCCCTCTGATGGCGCGCTTTGAAAAGTCGCGGGAGCGAAGCACCTCCACCCCTTCCACTTCCGCCGCCGCATCGGACGCGAGGGACATTATGACGTCGGAGAACACCGACAGATTTTTAGCATTGTTTTCCTTTGGCATATCACACCTTGCGCATGATTATATCACAAAATGCCCGCCCGCGCAAGCCGCGCACGCAACAAAAGCGAACGCGGGTGCAAACTCCCCTCCTCCCCGCAAGCCGCAGGGACAAACCTGCTCACTTCCGCACTTATGCGGGACGGGATGATATGCGGCGTATGACGCTTCGGTCGAAAACCGCACCAATGAAAAGGGACACGCTCTACGTGTCCCGTCCCTGCCGTATCGTCCGCCGATCCGGACTCAGACCGCGCCGACGATCTTGTGCGGGATGTAGTTCTCGTCTATGGCGGCGATGTCCTCGTCGGAGAGGCTGAGACCGAAAGCACCCACCGCGTCATCCAGATATTTCGCTTTGGTCGCCCCTATGATCGGAGAGGCAACGCCCTTTGCGAAGTGCCACGCGAAAGTCACTTGGGACATGGTGGCGGAATGTCTCTCCGCGACTTCGCGTATGCGGGCGGCAATGGCTTTATCCTGCTCCTCGGTGGAATCGTACTTCCCGTGCGCCACCTTGTCCGTCCTGCTGCGCATGGTGTCCGCCTCCCAATCCGGTCTCGCCGCCCTGCCCGCAGCAAGAGGGCTGTACGGTGTGAGTGCCACGTTCATCTGTTTGCAGATCGGGATGAGTTCCCTCTCGTCCTCGCGGTAGAGCGGATTGTAATGGTTCTGCATGGATACGAAAGGCGTCCAACCGTTGTCGCGTGCGGCGATCTGCATATTATAAAACTGATAGCCGTACATGGCGGAAGCACCGAGCGCGCGCACTTTGCCTTCCTTCACCAGCTCGTCCAACGTCTGCATCGTCTCCTCGATGGGGGTATCGTAGTCGAAGCGGTGGATGATGTAGAGGTCGAGGTAGTCCGTGCCAAGGCGTTTCAGGGTGCCTTCTATCTCGCGGCGGATCGCTTCGCGGGAAAGGTGTCCCTCGTTGAAATAGACTTTGGAGGCAAGCACAACTTTGTCCCTTGCGACATTGCGCTTTATCGCCCTGCCGAGATACTCCTCGCTCGTCCCTGCCGAATAGCTGTTGGCGGTGTCGAAGAAATTGATGCCGAGATCGAGGGCGTGTTTTATGATGGTCTCGCTCGCATCGGGATCCAGCGTCCACGCGTGCATATTGCTCGCCGGATCTCCGAAACTCATGCAACCGAGGCAGAACCTCGACACCGTGATACCGCTGTTGCCTAATTGCGTATATTCCATATTAAACCTCCGTTTTATATTCATAAACTGTCGTTTTGGTCATTTATCTCTCCGATCGGATGCACAGCATCCTGCATCGGCGACGTGTCCGAATGCCCGGACGGCGGATCGAAAGTTCACTTGCGGGTGAGGAGTTCCTTGGCGCAGTTCAACGCATTGAAGAGGCGGGGGACGCCCATATACGGCATGGCATGGGCAAGCGCGCACACGATCTCCTCCGCGGTGTTCCCCGCTTTGAGCGCGCCTGCCACGTGGGACTTCACCTGCACTTCCGCCCCGCCCATTGCCGCAAGCATGACAACGGTGAGCAGCTCTCTCTCCTTGCTGTCCAGACCGCTGCGGGTGGCGAAATCGCCGAAGCAAAGCTCCGTGAGCCAGCGCGGGACAGCCTCGGCAAACTCACCCGGAAGCCACGCATATCTCTCCTTTATCTCGTCACCGTAAAGAGGCTCCTGCACGGCAAGTCCCTTTGAGAGGCGGTCCTCCTCCGTCACCGTGCCGCCCTCCGCGAGCGGGAGCGCGATGCCGCGCTCGGCAAACACCTCGTCCATAGCGGCTATGGCGTTGAGAGTCTTGGGAAAGCCTATGAAGGGCGCGCATTGATAGACCGCTTCGCGGATCTCCGCAGGGGAAATGCCGACATTGAGGCTCGCGCCGACGTGTGCTTTCAGTTGCGGCAGAGTTTGGTTGACGACGAGCACCGTCACGGTGACAAGCTCGCGCATCCTGTCGTCAAGCGATCCCGTCACCGCCACTTCGCCGAAAATGAACCGCTGCAATATGCGCATGAATTCCGCATCATCCCCCTCTTTGCCCGTAGGTCTCGCCCCGAAAAGTCTGCCGAAAGTCTGCTCGGTGATCTCCGTCCTTTTCATACTCACTCCTTTGCCGCGCGTGATCCGAGCGCGGCGTCGGGGAAAGGAAGGCGCGTACGCGCTTTCCCTTTCCGCCTATATGATGCCACTATTCTGACACGATGTCAACATACTTTTTCACTCTTTCGGTAAGATGATCCTCTTCCGGTGTGCGGAGAGGGATATATCGGCGATTTCCGACTGTGCAACGGCATCTGAAAGAGATGCCGTAAAGTCGCTCAGCATTGTTCCGATCCGGCATAGGACGCTGCGCGGAAGGCGGGAAATGCGGGCATGAAGGGCGATAATTTTCCCGCTTTGTCTTGAAAAGTTGCGGGCGGGCGTTTATAATCGTATATAGATTTCATTCAGGGGAGAAATTATGGCTATCATTCAGGCTTCGGGCGTCACGCACACATACAACGGACACGACATCATCCTCGACAACGTGGATCTCAGCGTGGAGAAGGGAGAATTTCTCTCCATACTCGGCGCATCGGGGAGCGGCAAGACCACGCTGCTCTCCATACTCGGCGGCATCGAACGTCCCACGGGCGGGCAGGTGCTGGTGGACGGCGAGAACATCGCGGCGGCGAGCGAGAAACGCAGAGCCATACTCCGCCGCACAAAGATAGGTTTCGTGTTCCAGTTCTTCAACCTCGCGCCCTATCTCAACGTGGAGCAGAACATCCTTGTCCCCGTCCTTCTGAACGGCAAAGGCAAACGCTCGGTGGAGAAAGAGCTTGACGACCTTCTCTCCTTTGTCGGGCTTTCCGACAAGCGCACAGCCATGCCGGGCAAACTTTCGGGCGGCGAACAGCAGCGCGTGGCGATCGCGCGCGGACTCATCTTCCGTCCCGAGATCATCCTCCTCGACGAACCGACGGGCAACCTGGATTCCGTCAATTCCGAGGGGATCATGCGTCTGCTTTCCGAGATAAACGCCGAGTTCGGCACAACGGTCATCCAAGTCACCCACAACGAACACAATGCCGGATACGGCAGCAGGACCATCCGCATCAAGGACGGGAAGATCCTGGACGACGGGATGACCGCACTCCCCCGCAACATCGAGGAGAAGGCGGCGGAGTGACATGAACATCCTGCTCAGACACACATTTTCCAGCGTCCTGCGCAATCCCGTGCAGTCCGTCATCGTGGTGATCTCCACCGCGATGATCACGGCATGCATACTTTTGTGTCTGTGCATCACCTCTCTTTTCGAATTCTCCACCTCACTCTGGGCAAACAGCGGCTATGCAGGCTCCCAGATGATAGTGTTCACCGACAGTGCGCACGAGGGCGACGTCAAAGCGTGGCTGGATGACAACCCCGACAAGGTGACCGATTACGTCAAAGTCTACGAACACACCGTCACCGTGATGTCCGACATCTCCACCATGCAGACTATCATGATGGGCGTGAACAAAGGCATGTTGGACGACTATGACTCTCTGACGGGCGCGGAAACCGTCGCACGCGCGGAGAATGACACGGAACTACCCTCCGCGCACATCTCCGCGACCATCGCCTCCGTCCTCGGCATCGGCGTCGGGGAGGTGCTCTCCGTCAAGAACTACGGGGACTTTTTCGTGGAAGCGGTGTGTTCGGACACCGCCCGCTACTACGCCAACCCCACCCCCGCGTTCGCGTGCGAAGTCGACGAAAACGCGAAGTCGAGCATACGTTTCATGGTCTGGTTCGCGGACGCATACGGCATAGGCGAGGACGGACGGGAGAACATCGAAAGCTACTCCGACGCCATGATAGAGATCACGGGCAACGTCTCGGCGGTGCAGACTTCCGCGCGGGAAACTCTCAAAGACGCGGCGTCATCCGTGGAAGGGAGCATGCGGCTGATGAAGATTGCCGCCGCCGTCATCACGGTGGTGATGGCGTGTCTGCTCTTCTCCTCCTTCTCCATCATCGTGCGCGGCAGGGTGAACGAACTCGTCAAATTCAAAGCCGCGGGCGCGACTCCCTCGCAGTCCGCGCTCATACTCCTCTTCGAGGCGGCGTTCTACGCGCTTGCGGGCGGGCTGATAGGTCTCGGCGTGGGCGAAGGGCTGGTGGGTTGGCTCAACTCCATGACGGCGTCCGGGAGCGCGGTCATCACGCCTTCGGCGGCAAATTACGTCCTCGCGCTCGTGATAGGCACGGCGTGCGGGCTGGCAGCCTGCGTCATCCCCGCGGTGCGCATGAGCATGCGTCCCATACACGCGCTCACGGGCGGGAGCGAACGCATGGCAAAGCCCGTCAACAAATGGGCGGCGGCAGTGATCGCGGCGGCGACTTTGGGCTGCGCGCTGGCGACCTTCTTCGTCCCCACCTCGGCGAGAGTCCCCGTGGACATCATCGCCATCGTCCTGGTATTCATCTGCACGCTGACCGTGATGCCCTACGTGTTGAAGGGCGTATGCGCCGCGGCGCGCAAAGTGACGCATCCCGGTGCGGCTTACATCTCGGAGTGCGCGCTGCCCCGTTCCGCATCCGTGAACTCAGCATTCACGGTGCTGGTCGCGCTCATAGCCTTCATCACCCTCGGAACCTGTCTCATCGACACGGTAAAGACCACGGGGACGCCCTCCACCACACGTTACGGCGGCGACTTTGTGGTGTCATTCGATCAAGTATCCGCCTACGACGCCGAGAGCGAACTGCAACGCTGTCTCGGAACGGACGGCATCACGGGCGGCGCGAAGGTCAGCTCCGCCTACGGCGTCTATCTCGCCTACCCCGACCACACTCTCGTGGGCGAAACGCTGGTGGACGCGGCGTTCCGTCTCCACATCGTGGACAAGGGCGCGGACATAAACTACTGCACCACAGTTCCCCTCCCGGAGGAGACCGTGGCACTCTTTGACAAGACTCTCGCGGAGGGCGGACACCCCATCGTGCTCTCCCGCTACTATGCGGACAAATACGGCTTTGCGTTGGGCAGCAAGGTCGCCATCATAGCCGCCACGCATCTCGGGGACAAACCCTTTGTCAACACCTTCACGGTGGTGGGCATCGACGACACCGTCACATCCTGGGACTATGTCGCGTTCATAGCCGAGGAAGACGCGGTGGCGCAGGAGACCGGAGCCGTGCCCCGCACCCACGCGCTCTACCTTTCGGGAGACACGTCCCGCTTTGCGGAACTGCGCGAAAGCATAGACACCGACTATGTGACGCTGTACACCCGCGAGGGATACTACCCCGTCGAGAAGTCCTCTTCCGCGGAAAGCGACAGGATGCTCTCGGTGTTCTCCGTCATCATCTACACGATCGCGGCTCTGGGGCTTGTCAACCTCGTCGTGATCACCGCGCGGGAACGCGTGAGGGAATTCGACATCCTGCGGCTGGCGGGCATGACCGCCGCCGACGCGGCGAAAGGGATAGCCGCCGAGACCGCCCTGCTCTCCCTTGCGGGACTCGCGGTCGGGCTGCTCTTTTCCGTGTTCACCAACGCATCCTCCCTCGGCATAGCGCAGATCATAGACCGCTATCTCGTCCTCGATCCGCTGCCCGTCAAGACCGCCGTGATAGCCGTAGTCGGGGCGGGGATATTCGCCCTGCTCTGGGCGGCATCGCACATGGCGGCTTATCTGAGATCGGCATCCGCGCGCTATCGCAAACGCGAGGACCGCCTGCTGCGCTCGGACTGAAACCGACTCACTCATTTTGCAAAACAAGAGGTTTATCATCGTATAAGGGCGTGATGAACCCGGCATAGAGCTATGAACATACTTTTCCGACACACTCTCAACTGCGTCAGGCACAACCCGGTGCAGTCCGTCATCGTGGTGATCTCCACCGCGATGATCACGGCATGCATCCTGGTGTGTCTTTGCATTTCATCCCTCTTCGAACAGCTGGCGGGGCTAAGGGCAAATTCGATTTACGCGGGTGCGGATCTCTACATCTACTCCCTCTCCACCCACGCGGAGGATGCGGCGGACTATGCCGCCGACCACGCGGACGAGACGGAGGCGGTGCTGTTCACCAACGAGCGCGACATCGCCATCATGTCCGAGAGCAACACCGTGCGCGGATATATGATCCGCGTCGAGGACATCGCCGAGTTCAACTCCCTTACGAGCGCGACCGTCCTGACCTCCTGCGAGAACGGGACGGAACATCCTTCCGCACACGTCTCGGCGGCATTTGCGAAGGCAACGGGAGTCTCTCTCGGCGACACCTTCTCCGTGGCGACGGGCGAGACCTTCACCGTCACAGGGATAGCGGACAATACGGGCAGATACTACAACGGCACCAATGTCGTGTTCGTCTGCGCATCCGACTCCTTCACTCCGACACGCATGTACGTCTATCTCGCTCCCGACGCCGCGCACGGGGAGGGCGCCGCTCTCCTCGACCGCTGGGAAAAGGACCTCGGCGACATAGCCGGCGAGACTTACATCCGCGCAGAGGAGCAAAGCGCGTTGGACGAGGCGGCAAGTTCCGTCGAGGAAAGCATGACTCTCATGTCCATAGCCGCCCTTGCCATCGCGTTCATAATGTGCGCCCTACTCTTCGCGTCATTCTCCGTGATGGTGCGCGGCAGGGTGAACGAACTCGTCAAATTCAAAGCCGCGGGCGCGACTCCCGCGCAATCCGCGGGCATACTCCTCTTTGAGGCAGCACTGTACGCCATCGTCGGCGGGTTGATAGGTCTCGCCTTCGGCGAACTGCTGCTGGACTACGTGAGCGGCATGCTCACGGAGAACATAGTGAGCGGCAGCATAGTCGCGGAAGGATGGAAATATCCCGTCGCGGTGCTGATAGGTGCGGGCTGCGCCCTCGCCGCCTGCGTGATCCCTGCATTCAAGATGAGTTTCCGCTCCATCCGCCGTCTGCTCGGCGGCAGCGAACGCTTTACACCTTCCCTGCATCCCGCCGTTGCCGCGGTGGTCACCGTCCTCACCGCCGCGCTCTCTCTCGCCCTCTTTTTCGTGCCGCGCACCGCGCTGGTGCCCGTAGCGATAGCCACTCTACTGCTCATGGTGCTGTGGCTCCTCACCGTCATGCCCAAGCTGCTCAAAGGGATGTGCGCCGTGACGGGGAAATTCTCCCGCGGCGGAGTGTCATCCATCGCGGCACACGCCGCTCCCCGCAACATAGCCGTCACTTCCACCTTCATCATGCTCGCCGCCCTCATCATGTTCATCAACCTCGGCACGGGCATCCTTAACTCCGTGGAGTACACCTCGACGCCCAACAGCTCGCGCTATAACTCCGACTTCATAGTCACCCTTGCCGGCGACAGGAAGGAGAACACGGAGAGCGAGCTTGATTTCTGCCTCTCGGTGGACGGAGTGACCGCGGGATCTGCGGCGGACATTTACGGCACTTTCATCCTCTGCGACGAAAACGGCAACAGAATCATGACGCGCGAGGACAGCTCCGCGCTCTACAACATGATCTACGCGGTGGACGACGGCGACGATATGACCTTCTTCACCACCTCCCTCGATCCCGCCGTCATACGCGCCTTCGACGAGGCGGAACACCCCATCGTCCTCTCCTCTTACATCGCTTACAAATACGACATCGCTCCGGGCGACGTCCTCACCCTGCTCTCTCCCGACAGAGGGGACGGGGCGCACCTTTCTCTCACGAAATTCACCGTCGTTGGCATAGACGAGACCGTGACATCCTGGGACAACATCGCCTTTGTCCGGCGGGATTCCGTCCTGTTCGAGGGCGGCTTCTCCCCCGTCCGCACCGTCCTTCTGTACCTCAACGGCGACAGCAGGAAATTCCCCGCCATACGCGAGGAGATAGACGCCTCCAACAGACGCATCTACACCCGCGACGGCTACTATCCCGCAGAAGGGGCGGACAGGCTGGACACCACCCGCCTTGTCTCCGCCTTCTCCCTCGTGGTCTACGTCATAGCGGCGGTGGGACTTGTCAATCTCATCCTTGTCACCGCAGGAGAAAGACGGCGGGAGCTTGACTGCCTCCGCCTTGCGGGCATGACGCAGAAAGACGCTTTGAGATACATCCTCACCGAGACCGCTCTTCTCGCCGCGGGCGGGACGGCGGCGGGGCTGCTCCTCTCCGTCGTAGCCAACCGCGCGACGGTGGCGTTCGCGCAGATCATCAACAAGTACGTCCTGCCCGTCACCTTCCCCGTGAGCCTTCCCGTCATTGCCGCCGTAGGCTGCGGCATCTTCGTGTTCTTCTGGGCTGTCTCTCACATCGCGGCATTCAAAGAAGTCTCCTCTCCCCGCTACCGCACCCGCGATGACCGCATGCTCCGTTCAAGCTAGCCCCTCTCTCCCCCGGATGCTCCCTCGCGGCTCCCACGCGCTCTTTGCGCACCCCCGCTCCGACGCTCCTTGCAGGTATGCCTTCTCCTCACACAGCCATACGCGTCCTCCTCTCGCCCATCCCATCCCCGTCACACCACCGCCGGCAGTCCTTCTCATCGTCACGCTCCCGTCGCCGCTGCACCGACGCAATATCCAAGCCTCGCCGCAAGCAACTGTCTACGCCACGGCATCCAAGCCCCGCACATGACATTACGCCGACACAACACACCGCACCCCGCATCCGCACGCCCTCCCTCCCTCGAAACAACGCAAATTTCGCCACGCACCGCAAAATCGTTTGACACCCCCGCCGCTTTGTCATATAATCTACAAGCGATCACCCGTGCGTGGGTGGCGAAATTGGCAGACGCGCTAGATTCAGGTTCTAGTGAACAATACGTTCATGTGGGTTCAAGTCCCGTCCCGCGCACCAGACCAGAATAATACGAACCAAGGCAATGAGCCGAGGTTCGTATTATTTTTTGCCCGCGCCTTTTTTGGAATGATCGTCTGGCTAAAATAACCCTCCGAATTTGCTTTTTCGGTCGGCTATGGTAGCATAGTTCCTCGCGGACGTCAACGGCCGCAAAATCGTCGCTTAAAACACCAATATAAACGAATTGAGAGCCGAGTAAGCGCGTTCCTTGCTCGGCTCTTTTGCTGTCTATGAGGCAATTTGCGCGCCTGTAACGCAACGATTTTGTTTTTGTCCCGTTGACTTCCGCAAACTTCATTTCCATTGTAACGGACTCTTACCCGTCCTATGCACCTCCGCCTGTTGCCCGAAAAAGGCAAATACAAATTCAAGAGGTGAAACAAAATGGAAATGTTGGTAGCCAAGTTCTCGAAAGGAAAGTATCGCAACGAAGGCGAACTCTTCGCAGAACCTATCTCAAGCGATAACGTCAAACTCATGGGCGAAATGATCGCTCTACAGGCGCTTCGTACCGTCAAAAAGTATGATATGAAAGTGGCGGACAGACTGTATATCGGTCTCATCAAAGACCTGCACCATATGAGCGAGATAGATTATACCGTTTCGGACGGCTATGACGTGGCACAGACAGCTATCTGCTTTCTGTATCAGTACGCCGGCAGAAAGGCGTCCGAGATTTGCGGTAAAGACAAGCATGGAAAGGAAATAACCATCAAACTTGCGTGTTATCGTGAGGTGGACAGATTCATCGATAGCTTGCGCAACCGCTCCGACAGACACGGCGCAATCGAATACATAGATTTTACGGATTATAAGGCTCTGCCAATGGATCCCGTCAACTGTTTTGAACAAGAACAGACCGATTACAGCAAATACGATAAACTCGTAAGTGCCTTGCAGTTATCCGCGCTGGAAATTGCCATACTGAACTGCTACATGAACGGAATGAGACAAGCCGAAGTCTGCGCCGAACTCGGAATAGGTCGCGGAACGATAAACCATCGCAAGGCAAGCATTCGTCAAAGATACTACAACCTTTACGGCACATTGTAATATGACTTATGACTTCATACAAACGTAAAAGCCTCGATCGAACCTTTGAAGGTTACGAAAGAGGCTTTTTTCTTATTTCATAACCCTATCCAAAAGCGCTTGATAGCTGTCAACTACATCATAGACGACATTGCCGCTACTGATCGCTTTGAAGTGTTCTCTCGCGCAATGAATCTTGGACTCTTCTATCAACCGCAGTTGCAAGGAGGACATCGAGCCCTTTGTTTCCGCCACGAAGTAGATATGCTTTACCGTTCCCTCGTAAAACGCTATTGCCCAGTCGGGATTATACTTGCCTACAGGCGTTGCGATGTAAAAGCTGTCGGGCAACTTCACATACACGGCAACATCAGCGCTTGTATCCATATCGGAGGCAAAATCGCGCTCATTGGTAGAGTCATAAATGATATGATCATACAAGTGCCGCTGCGCTTTCATGGCATTTATGCCCAGCCGGCCCTTTATCGTCGGTTCGGTGAAAATCTTGGTGTCATAGCGCTCATCCAACATGTTATAAGTGATGTGCTGAACGATCGCCGTGGCCTTTTCGTCATTGATCAAATCTGACGCTTTGATGATAAACTCTTCCGGGTTGTAGGCGAACTGGTCAAATACGGTTTTCTCAATGCCGACCAGAATTTCCACCACCGCCTTCCGCGTCAGACCCGTTTCGCCGACGATTTTGCCGACAAGGTCATATTTAACGCTATTGTTGACACGAATCCGTTTGCTGTTGTCATAGGTGGAAGACCGGGTCTTTTCAAAAGCTCCCCCTTCCAACAACTCGTCTTTAGACTTAATCTCCTCCATCACGCCTGTTTCCACCTTGAAGAACACCTTCGGAATGAAGAGTTTTCGGTTGATGGCGTCAATTGATTTCCTCACCAGCTCATCCGTGTCAAAATCGACGACGTAGACGGACTTGGGACTAATCCGCTGCCACAGCGCTTTGAACTCCGGCATAGCAAGCTTTTCGGAATCTACCTGCAATTCCACATTCTTGTCACGAGCATTTTCGGGCTGCATGGCGCGGCTGTCATAGACGGAATCCAAAATATCCATGATCGAGCCGCTGCTGCCTGCTACTTCCTCGGCTACTTTAATTTCGCCGTTTGCCTTATCGGCATAATATTTATCAGTCAAAGTGCCTTTTTTATCGATGTACCCGTTGACGATGAGTTCAAAGCAAATCGCTTGTGCCAACTCTCCATCCACGATTTGCTCGTTGCCATTCGCATCCGTGAGCACTTTGTCTTTGAACAAATCCGCTGTGACCGCAACGGGGCGGTCTGCGACGGCTTCTGCCATTTCCGTCTGCAACCCCTTGGCAAAACTTTCGTAACTTTCGCTGGCGATGACCGTAAGGACGTTGACGTTCTGCACGTCGCTTCCCAATACGTTTGCATCCATACGTTCGCCGTCCTGATTGACACAGAGGCGCAGACCACGCCCGACTTCCTGCCGCTTGCGCACTTCGCTGCTGCTTTGTTTCAGCGTGCAGATTTGGAACACGTTCGGATTGTCCCAGCCCTCGCGGAGCGCAGAGTGCGAAAAGATGAAGCGCACCGGCGACCTCTTCGGATCGCGGTCGAGGAGCAATTCCTTATTCTTCATGATCAGGTCATACGCATCGATATCGTCGGAAGTTCTCTCCTTTTTATCGATCTTTCCATCCGTCATTTTACCTTTCTTATCAATGGAAAAATAGCCGGCGTGCGTATCGTGCGCGGAGATGGCGTCGAGATACTTGACGTAATCCTCACCGCCGAATTCAAGCTGCAAATTGCCGACGACATCGTTATACTCTTCCTCGAACATATCGGCATAAACGCCGTTATAGGGGTTGCCCGCCTCGTCATATTGCTTGTACTTTGCAACCTCGTCGATAAAGAACAGACTCAATACTTTGATGCCCTTATGGAAAAGCTGCCGCTCCCGTTCGATATGCGAGAGAATCGTTTCACGGATCTGAATGCGGCGAAGCTGCTCCTCGCTGACTTTCCCGACGACATCACCGGCATAGATCTTGATGCCGTTCAAAAACTCCACCGAGTTGTCGCGGCCGTCGATAAATTTGACAACGAAGCTGTTTTTGTACTCATCCAAATAGCCGGAATTATCGTAAAGATTAAATCCGATGCCGACCTTCGCTGTTTTTTTGCGAATACCCGTCGCGCCTTTATAGTCGAACTGTATCGTCGCCGTAGGATCGGCTTTGGAAAGATTGATTCCTTCCAGATAGACATATCCTTCCGTCGCCGTACTGCCCGATTCGGTGATGCCCTTGACGGCGATTTTCTTGACAAGCCGCTTGTTGTACGCCTCCATCGCGTCCAGCCGATAGACCATATTGTAGATGCTGTCCGCCTTATGCGTGGCGGAATAGCGCAGCGTCAAGAGCGGACAAAAATCTTTCAGTCTCTCTTTTGTCTGCGCTCCTTCGACAGACTGCGGCTCGTCAATAATAAGGATCGGGTTTGTTTTGGCGATGATGTCGATAGGTTTGCGGGAGCGGAACTCGTCCAGCT
>CALVQW010000024.1 GCA_944358385.1 uncultured Clostridia bacterium | reverse complement strand
GGCGAAAGCGTCTTGCAAATGCCGAAGGTTTCTTTTTAGGGATGCGACGCAAGCCGCCGAACCTGCGCGCGAAGGAACTCTTTCACGCACAACGGGATGAGAGCATGCGCCCCGCCCGCATGTCTCGGACGCGCGCGAGGTCCTCGCCGGTGGGTGTTCCCGCATCATAGCAAAAGGAACGGCGTTTGCCGTCCCTTTTGCTATGCTGGTGGGGACAACAGGACTCGAACCTGTGACCTCTTGTATGTGAAACAAGCGCTCTAACCGACTGGGCTATGCCCCCGTAAGGGAGGTGACTCCCTTGTGTTGTTTAGTTTTTGTAAGCTCTCTTGCGAGCGGCTTCCGCCTTTTTCTTGCGTTTGACGCTGGGCTTCTCGTAGGCTTCTCTTTTGCGGAGGTCGCCGATGATGCCGTCGCGTGCGCACTTTCTCTTGAAGCGGCGGATCGCGTTGTCCAAACTTTCGTTTTCACCGACTCTGACAGTAGACATCTTCTTCACCTCCTTTTGATGCAAGTGATATTTATTATACACGTCCGCAAAAATTTGTCAACGGATTGACGCGGCTTGCGGCGGTGAATTTCAAAATTACGCCATCCTGTCCGCGAGCTGCGCCCCGCCGAGGATGTGGATGTGGAGATGCTCCACGGACTGACAGGCATCCGCGCCCTTGTTGGACACCAGACGGAAACCGCCCGCAAGCCCCAACTCGTCCACCATACCGGAGAGCTTTTTGAGGCAGCGACCGAGCGTCTGCGCCTGCGCGTCGGACATCTCGACAATGTTGGCGTAGTGTTCCTTCGGGAGCAGCAGGAGATGGACGGGAGCCTGCGGCGCGATGTCCTTGACGATGACCATATCCTCGTCCTCGTACACTTTGACGGAAGGGATCTCCCCTCTTATGATCTTGCAAAATACACAATCCTTCATGACATTCTCCTATGCGCTTTCGCGCGGTTTGTATCAATGATCATATCACACGTACACCCGCACGGGCAAGCGCGGAAAGAAATTCCCGCGACGACTCCCCGTGCCCCGCACTCACACTCTCACGCCGTCGCCGAACAGCGCGGTGGGGGTGACGGTCGCCAGCGTATTCCTCTCCCCGTCCATGGCGTAGACCTTGACGTAGTTGGGAGAGTGACCGCACCAAAGCCCGTCCTCTTTTGTCTCAAACAGCACTTCAAGCGGCTTTCCGAGCTGTTTAAGTCGGTATTCGGCGGAAAGCTCGTGTTTAAGCCCCGTCATGGCGCGCTGTCTTTCGGCAACGACCGCGGCGGGCAGGACGGGCAATTTGCCCGCGACCGTCCCCTTCCTGGACGAGTAAGGGAACACGTGCATATCCGCGAATCCCGCCTCCCTGCAAAACGCCATGCTACGCCTGAACGCCTCATCGGACTCCGTGGGATAGCCCACGATGACGTCAGTGGTGACGGCGGCATCGGGAAAACGACTGCGTATGAGGCGGACTTTTTCGAGATACTGCGCCGTGGTGTATCTGCGGTTCATATTCCTTAGCACATCGTCGTCTCCGCTTTGCAGGGAGAGGTGGAAGTGCGGACAAAAGCCCTTCATCCCCGCCGCCGCGTCCAGGAATTTTTCGTCTATCACGCCCACTTCCAGCGATCCGAGCCTGATGCGCAGCGAGGTGCTTTGCAACGCGGTGAGAAGGTCGGCAAGCGATGTGCCGATATCCTTGCCGTAGGCGGAAAGGTTGATGCCCGTCAACACGACTTCCTTGCAGGAGGTCTCGGCGGTCTCTATCTCCCTCAGCACGCCGCTCAGCGAGCGCGACCTGCTCCTCCCTCTGAGATACGGGACTATGCAATAGGAACAGAAATTGTTGCACCCGTCCTGGATCTTGACATAATGGCGGGTGCGCATGGTGAGCGTGCCGCGGAAGTCCTCATAGCTTTTTGCGGTCTCAAAATCGGAGGTGACGATCTTGTCGAAGAAGCCGTCCTCCTCTCCCCCGCACTTTTTGACAAGCTCCTCGGCGAGCGCGAGCTTGCCCTTCGTCCCCGAAATGAACTTCACGCCGTCGCGCGCGAACTGACTGAAATTGTTTTGCGACGCGCAGCCGCAGATGTAGATCTCCGCATCGGGATTTATCTTCAGAATGCGTGTGACCGCCTGACGGGACTTCCTCTCCGCCTCCGCAGTCACCGCGCAGGTGTTGACTATGTAGATGTCCGCGAATTCGTGCGCCTCGCAGACATTGAGACCGCCGTAATCCAGCACGGCGCGCATCGCGTCCGCGTCGTATTGATTGACTTTGCAGCCGAGGGTGAGGAATGCGACCGTAGGTTTATCTTTCATGATCGAGTTCTCCGAGCGCGTTGAGCAGGAGCGCGCAGCCCACTATATCCGCCGTCTCCGCGCGCAACACGCGCCTGCCCAGAGTGACGGAAACCGCCCCCGCACGCACGGCGGCGGCATGTTCCTCCGGAGTGAAACCTCCCTCGCTTCCCACAATGAGCGCGACATTCTTCACGCCGGGAGCGACCGCGGATGCGAGGGGGCGGTGAGTCTCCTTCTCGTAGGCGAAACACACGGCGTCAAACTTCTTCACTTCGGCAAGCACTTGCTCGAAAGTCAATGCGTCCCCGATGCGGCTGAGCCAGGGTGAACCGCACTGTTTGGCGGCTTCGGAGGCTATCCTCTCCGCGCGTTCGACGTTAAACTTCTTCTCCGCGGTGTTGGCGGACACGAAGGGTACCACGGTGTCCACGCCGAGTTCCACCGCCTTTTGCACCACGAGGTCGAGCTTGGAATTTTTGAGCAGCCCCGCGAACAGCGTGAGGGACACGGACTTGCTGTCCGCCCGCACCACGCTCTCGACGTCCAGCACCGCCTCGCCCTTCTCTACGGAGCGTATGACGCAATGCCTCTCCGTGCCGTCGTTGGCGCACACGATGACCTTATAGCCGGGCTTCATGCGCAGGACGCGAGTCATATGCTCATACTCCGCGCCGCGCACTCTCACTTCGCCGTCCGAGATGTCCTCCGCACCCACGAAAAACCGTCTGAGTTCCATGTCACCTCCCGACGAGACGCAGAGCGCGCCAATCGCCTTCCGATCTCTCCTCCGCCACGACGAACCCGTTGCGGACAAAGACTTCCTTCACTTCTCCGAGCCTTTCCGCTATGATACCGGAGGCTATGATCTCCCCGCCCTCGTTGAGGTGCGCGCCCACGGAAGGAGCGAGTCTTGCGAGGATGTCGGCGGTGAGATTGGCAAAGATGAGATCCGCCTTCTCCCCGCCCTCTATGAGGTCCGCCCTCTCTATCACGCAATCCGCGCCGTTGAGAGCGGCGTTTGCCCTTGCCGCCTCGACGGCTTGTTCGTCGATGTCACACATATATACGGACTTTGCACCCGTCACAGCCGCGGCGATGCCCAGGATGCCGCTGCCGCAGCCGACGTCGATGACGCTCTTTCCCTTTGCGTCCGCCATATCGAGACACATGCGCGTGGTGGCGTGTTCCCCCGTGCCGAACGCCATGCCGGGATCCAGCTTCATGACCGTCTCGCCCTCGCGGGGGACATACCTGATCCAGGTGGGGACGACTGTGACGGCGGGGGTGACGATGGGCTTGTAGTACTTCTTCCACTCATTCGCCCAATCCGCCTCGTCTATGACGGAGACCAGGATCTCGCCGTACTTCACTCCTCTTTGCGCCATTTCGCCCAGCCTTTCTTGAAGGACGGGAAGGAAACTTTCGTCCTCCTCTCCCACCACGCAGGACACCTTGACGTCCTCCCCGCGGGAGAGGACCTCGTCGTCCACGTAGTCCCAGATGACGTCGCTTTTCAGGAGGTCGAGAAAGTCCTGTCTGTCCAGGATGTCCACCCCCTCCGCGCCCGCATCGAACATGGCTTCTGCGACGAGATCGGCGTTGAGATGATCGGTGATGACTGTGATGTGCTTATATCTCATTTTCAAAAAAGGCGGTTTATCGGGCTGAAACGTCCGATAAACCGCGTGTTTACAATTTTTCTCTGTATTCCTTGCGCTTGGGGAACTGCTTGACTTCAAACGCCGCATCCAGCCTGCGCATGAGGTCTTTCTGCTCCTTGGTAAGGCTTCTGGGCACTTCCACTATGACCTTGACGTAGAGGTCGCCGTTGTCTGCGGAACGCAGCTTTTTCACGCCGCAGCCCTTCATCTTGAACACCGTGCCGGACTGCGTGCCTTCCGGGATCTTCAACTCCTTCGCGCCTTTAAGGGTGGGGACGGAGAGGGTGCAACCGAGTGCCGCCTCCGAGATGGTGACGGGGATCTCCAGCTGCAGATCGCTGCCCACGCGCTTGAAGAGCTTGTGCGGCTTGACGGTGATCTCGACTATGAGCGAGCCGCGCTCGCCGCCGTTCCTGCCGCCGTTGCCCTCGCCGGCATAGGTGATGGTCTGCCCGTTGTCTATGCCTGCCGGCACGTTGACGGTGATCTCGCGCACACGGTCCACTCTGCCCTGTCCGCCGCAGGCTTTGCACGGCTCGGTGATCACCTTACCTCTGCCCTTGCAGGTGGGACATACGCCCGTGGTGCTGAACTGTCCGAAGGGGGTGCGCTGCACCTGCGTGACGTGTCCGGAGCCGTTGCAGGTGGAGCAGGTCTTGAACGCCTTGCCGTCCTTAGCCCCCGTGCCTCCGCAGGCGGCACAGCTCTCTGTACGCCGCACGCTGATGTTCTTCTGCACGCCGAACGCCGCCTCCTCGAAGGTCAGCGTCATGCCCACGCGGATGTCCGCGCCGCGCTGGGGCGCGTTGGCGCGCGAGCTTTGAGAACGACCTCCTCCGAACCCGCTGAATATGGTGGAGAAGATGTCGTCCATGTCAAAGCCGAACCCCTGTCCGCCGCGAGAGGAACCGAACCCGCCGAAGCCGCCGAAACCGCTTGAACTGCCCGCGCCGCCCATAGGTCCGTTCTCCGAACCGTATGTGTCGTAAGCCGCCCTCTTCTGCGGATCGGAAAGGACGTCGTAGGCGTGGTTGATCTCCTTGAACTTCTCCTCCGCGTTCTTCTTCTCGGCGTCGCTCGCCCCCGCGTACATATCGGGGTGATATTTCTTGGCGAGTTTGCGGTAGGCGGATTTCAGTTCATCCGCGCTCGCGTTCTTGTCCACGCCAAGTATCTCGTAATAACTCTTGTCTGCCATAATCCTTTACCGCCCTATTGCGGCGGAAAAGCGCGATTCCCGCGCTTTGACGTGCGCATTCACGGCGCGCACCGCCGCGCTCTTACGGAGCATTCGCGCAGGGCGCGTCACCGCGCCCTGCCCGCACTTTGTCAGTCCTCCCAGCCGCCTTCGGGAGGAGTCATGTTGTCGTCGTTGACGACGCCGTCCGCTCCGCCCTGCGCGCCCGCGCCTGCCGCGCCGGGATCGAACCCTGCCGCCTTCGCAGCCTCTGCCGCCGCTTCGGGATTTTCCTGATAGAACTTGGTGAAGATGGGATCGGTCACCTTGCTGAGTTTGGCGACGATCTCCTTGACCGCCTCGTCACTCTCCGCCTTTTCGAGTGCCTCGCGCGCCTCCTTGACGGCGTCCTTCAACGCGGTCTTGTCCGCATCCGCGATCTTGTCGGAATTGTCGGACTCGAACTTCTCGATGACGAAGATGAACTGCTCCGCGTTGTTCTTCGCCTCGACGAGGTTCTTGCGCTTCTCGTCCTCTTCGGCGTACTTCTCGGCGTCCTTGATGGCTGCCTCGATGTCGCTCTCGGAGAGGTTGGAGGAGGCGGTGATGGTGATGGACTGCGACTTGTTGGTGCCCTTGTCCACAGCCTTGACGGAGACTATGCCGTTGGCGTCGATGTCGAAGGTGACTTCGATCTGCGGCACTCCGCGGGGCGCGGGAGCGATGCCCGTGAGTTCGAATCTGCCCAGCGTCTTATTGTCGCGCGCAAACTTCCTCTCGCCTTGCAGCACGTGGATGTCCACCGAGGTCTGATGGTCCGCAGCGGTGGAGAAGATCTGCGATTTGCTGGTGGGGATGGTGGTGTTGCGGTCGATGAGCTTGGTGAACACGCCGCCCAGCGTCTCGATGCCGAGGGACAGAGGTGTGACGTCCAGAAGGAGCATATCCTTCACTTCGCCCGCCAGCACGCCCGCCTGGATGGCTGCGCCGATGGCGACGCACTCGTCGGGGTTGATGCCCTTGTAAGGATCCTTGCCGATGAACTTCTTCACCGCCTCATACACTGCGGGGATACGCGTGGAGCCGCCCACCATGATGACCTTGGCGATGTCGCTCACGGAAAGTCCCGCATCCTTCAACGCCTGCTTGGTGGGAGTCATTGTCTTTTCCACAAGATCCTCGGTGAGGGCGTCGAACTTGGCTCTGGTGAGATCCATATCGAGGTGCTTGGGGGTGCCGTTCGCCATCGTGATGAAAGGCAGGGATATCTTCGCCTTGGTCACGCCGGAGAGGTCGATCTTCGCCTTCTCGGCAGCCTCTTTGATGCGCTGCATCGCCATCTTGTCGGTGGAGAGATCCACACCCTCCTTCGCCTTGAACTCGGAGACGATCCAGTCCATGACGCGCTTGTCGAAGTCGTCGCCGCCCAGACGGTTGTTGCCGGAGGTCGCCAACACTTCGAACACGCCGTCGCCGAGTTCCAGCACGCTGACGTCGAATGTGCCGCCGCCGAGGTCGAAGATGAGCACTTTCTGCTGCTTGTTCTCGTCCTTGTCTATGCCGTAGGCGAGAGCCGCCGCGGTGGGTTCGTTGATGATTCGCTTGACATCAAGCCCCGCGATCTTGCCCGCGTCCTTGGTCGCCTGACGCTGAGAGTCGGTGAAGTAGGCGGGGACGGTGATGACCGCCTCGGTGACCTTCTCGCCGAGATACTTTTCCGCATCGTTTTTGAGTTTGGTCAGAATCATTGCGGAGATCTCCTGCGGGGTGTACTCCTTGCCGTCGATCTTCACTCTGTGATCGCTGCCCATCTCTCTTTTTATGGATATGACGGTATGTTCGGGGTTGGCGACCGCCTGACGTTTGGCGATCTCGCCCACAAGCCTCTCACCGTCCTTGGCGAACGCCACGACGGAGGGGGTGGTGCGCATACCTTCGGCATTCGGGATGACGACGGGTTCGCCGCCCTCCATGACTGCCATACAGCTATTGGTTGTTCCGAGGTCTATACCTATGATCTTTCCCATAACGGTTCTCCTTTCAAATCTTTATGTCTCCGCTTTCGCGGTGAACTTTCCTTGTTTAATTTATCTGTTTTTGCTCAAAGACGGGGTTAAACGCACGTTTTTGCGGTCTCAACACCCGACTTTGACGCTTGCGGGGCGCAGCACCTTGCCGCCGAGCGTATAGCCCTTGGCAAGCACCGCCACCACTTTGCCTTCTTTGCCTTCCGCCTTCTCGCGCTCCACCGCGGACATCTCGGCGGCGTCGAAGTCTTTGCCTTCCGCCTCGATCTCTTTGAGTCCGAAGGATTCCAGCGCGTCCAGGATCTGACGTTCCATCATGTTGAAACCCGTGAGTGCGGACTCATCCGTGATGTACTTCCTCGCCAGGTCGCAGTTGTCGAGGACGGTGAGCATCTTCTCTATCACCATGGATCTGCCGAGTGCCTTCATCTCCTCGGCGAGGGCGGCGTTGCGCTTGCGGTAGTTGTCGAAATCCGCTTGCAGACGCATCGCCACGTTCTTTGCCGAGACGGTCTCCGCGACGCACTGCCCCACCTTCTCTTCCAGCACGGCAATGTACTCCTCGTCCGTCATGGACTCGCGGTCGATGACGCTCTCTCCGCCTTCCGCAGGCTGCTCCGCTCTCTCCTTCTCCTCCGCCGCGGAGGCGGGGGCTTCGGTTTGCTTTTCCTTTTTCTTCTCTTTCATTTCAATCCTTGTCCTTGTCGTCGTCCAGCACCGCACCCAGTGCCTTCTTCATATATTCCAACACGCCGATGACCTTCTTGTAGTCCATGCGTTCGGGGCCTATGACGCCCGCTCTGCCCACCACTTCGTCGCCCACTTTGTAGGACGCCGTGATGATGGCGCATTTGTCCACGCCGCTGTCCTCTTTGCCTATCCTCACCGAGAACTCTATGCTGTCCTCGGCTTCGGCGAGCAGTTCGGACACGCTGTCGTGATCCGAGATGACCGCAAGGAAATTCTTTGCATCCTCGACGTTGTTGTATTCCGGATAATCCAGCATTTTGAGCGCGCCTTCCACCACAACATCGTCGCCGTGTTCCGCCATATAGGTCTGGATGATGGCAAGCACCGCATCGAATATGTCGCGGAAACTGTCCGTCTCGGCGTTGAGTTCGCTGTCCAGATCCATGCCTTCCAGCTCCCCTATCGTCCTGCCCGCGAACACGTTGTTGAGCATGCGGGTGGCGGACTCTATATACTCGTGCCTGACTCCCTCGGAGACGGTGATGGTCTTATCCGCTATGATCCCCTCGTCCGTGACGATGAGCACCAGCACTTTGCCCGCTTTGAGAGGCACCAGCTTTATCTCGTCGATGACGACGCTCCCGCCGCGCAGGGACACGAAGAAGGAGGTGTAATTGGTCACGTCGCTGATGATCTCGGCGGCACGCTTGGAGATGTCGCGCACCTCGGAGAGCTTGTCCGCGAATCTGCTCCTGATGAACGCGGTCTCCGCGTCCGTGAGCGCGCCCGCACCCATATGCTCGATGTCACCGACATACAGCTGATAGGCGGGCTTCAACGGCACTCTCCCCGCAGAGGTGTGGGGCTGATCCACATAGCCGAGAGCTTCGAGTGCGCTAAGCTCCGCACGTATGGTCGCCGAACTCACGTCGGACATATACCCCTTCTGAATGTCCGCGCTGGACACCGGCTGACCTGTTGCGATGTACAGATCCACCAATGCATGGAGTATCTTCTTTTTCCTTTCGCTAAGTTCCTTACTCATAACGACCTCTGCGCCGTCGGATTGCTAGCACTCAATCGCTCCGACTGCTAACAGTATATTTTTTTGTCTGCCAAATGTCAATAGTTTGCGACAAATTGCGGAAAATTTTTTTGCGGCAGCTACACGCGCCCGCGCCCGTGCGCTCCGCGTGCGTCGTGCGGTATTATGATGATATGATGTATCCTTTTTATGAAACGTGATTTAAATTGCCCGCACATCTGCCCCTCTTCACAAAATGCTTTAAATCTGTTGCATTTTCCGCGGCGGTTTGATATAATCCGAAAGCACGGTAAGCTGGTGTGGCTCAGCAGGCAGAGCGATTCACTCGTAATGAATAGGTCGGCGGTTCGAATCCGCCCACCAGCTCCACAGAAACCCGCTCGTTTGAGCGGGTTTCCTTGTTCTCTGTGGGCATATTCCAACCTTTTGCTAACGCTTAGCGTCGCCTGCTCGACTCCGCTCGCAGATCAGATGCGCCGCTTGCGCTATTCCGTCGCGCTCGCGCTCCTTACGAATCCGCCCACCAGCTCCACACAGCCGCAAGGCATCAATAGCAGCACCCCACAAGGTTTTGTGGGGTGTTTGCGTTTTTACCCCAGCCGAAAATCAAAGATTTTCGCCCGGGGAGCCCGATTTCGCCTGCGCCTGTGTCTACGCGTCGCAAAAATACGGACGCTCGCCCCGCTCCTCGTTCCTCTGCGTTGCGCCGAAACTGTCACGTTGCTCTCTGATTTTTGCTCCGCGATTTGGGCGGCTCGCGCCGCCTTCTTTTATGCGGATGAGCGGGTTTCCTTGTTCTCCGTGGGCGTATTCTTACCTTTTTGACGGCGCAAATTTATTACACGGGCAGAACCAAAGACTTCCTGCGGGGACGCGGGCGTTGTTTGCGCGGCTTTTAGACGCGGGGATGAAAAAGCCCGCGGAGTTCCGCGGGCTTTCGCATTGCCTGATCGGGCGTCACAACGACGTAACTTGAAGGAACACATAGGCTTCGTCGCTGCCGCGGCTACCACTGCTGTCTTTGTGGTACTTTATCCTCAGAGTGTCTCCGCTGTTTAAGGTGAGGGAGCGATCGCCCTCCCGCTCTCCCGATACGTTCACGATCTCGCTTCCGTTGCGGGTGATGCTGAGATAGTCATAACCGCTTTCGGAAGAGACGGTGTAGGAGAGGCTGACCGTGCATCCGGTAATGACTCGAAGCGTCAGCTCGGAATCGGTGCTATCCGTCTTGTTGGTGGAAGTGATCTCCCACATCTCGAGCAAATAGCCGCCTAAGTTCCCCGACGACACCTCGAAAGGATAAATGGGATCGTTCTGCACGACGAAGAAGTCAGAGTCACTCGGCTCAAACCCGTCGCCGTAGATGGTGTCGAAGTCGGGGATGTATTTCTCCCATTCCGAGGCACTCTTGGTCGCGCTGACGTAGTACTCCGTGCCGCTCCCGACGGATCTGGTGTAAGTGCCTTCAATGCGATAGGAGCCGGAGACTTCGGTGATGTCCGTGATCCTCACCGCGCTCAACCCCTTGACAAAGCTGCCGTCCTCGTATTCGTTGTACCATTGGACATAGAGCATGGCATCGTCAAAGAAGTCGCCGTAGGTGTTGGTGAGGAAGTCCTCGCCGTAATCCGTGCGGTACTTGCTGCCGAAGCTCGACCATGCCTCCGCATTGTACGACACCTCCACAACGTAGCTGTCCCAGTTGTAGTAGTAGTCCGAGAAGGTGATGGTCGTCTCCTCGTCGTTATACGTCCCGTACTCGTAATATACAATCTCGTTCCCGCTTGTATAACTAGGCTCGCCGAGGATGTCCACGACGTCGTAGTAGGACATGCCCACATTGATGTCCTTAGCGGAATGCGCACCGACAAATTCCGCTATGGCAGGAACGAAGGAGAGCACGCCCAGCACCGCCGCCGTCACCACACACACGATGAGTTGCGTGGTGCGCTGGCTCTTGGTGAGCGGCACTTTCTTGTCGTAATGGCTGCCCATGCCCAAGCCGAAGAGGACGGGTGCCATGACGCCTCCGATGATGGCGATCACCATCAGCACCCACGACGCCGGCGAGTAGTAGTCGAAGGCGAAAACGCATGCGCAGATGTAGCCCGCAAGATACGCGAAATACGCTATCATCCAACACACGTCCATCGGGATGCGGCATATGTTGCGGTTCATGGTGATGAGTGCCATGACCAGCGTGACCAGCGATGCGGAGGTGAGCGAACCCATGAGGATCGCCCCCATCACCGATGAGAACCCGATGCCGCACGCGGCGTAAATAGTGATGATAAGCCCTGCGACAAGCATCACGACGGAGGATGTGATGCGGTAGCCGTAATATCTGCCACGCACGTAGATGGAGTCTATCACATCATCCAGAGTAAGATCGAAACGCGGGCTGTATGCCATGCCGGCCATGGGCATGGGCGGAGGAGGAGGCAGGAACTCGCTGCTCACTATGACGTCGCCGTCATCCTCCCCGTCCTCACAGAGAGTGGCTTGCGGGAGAGGCTCGGCGGGCGGATAGGCACCCATCATAGGCGGATAGCCTGCGGGAGCATATGCGCCTGCTGCCGACGCGGCGGCGATCGCCGCCTGTCTGCGCATCTCCTCTCTTTCCTTAGCGTTCTCGCGCGACACCGCGGAGACGGCAGCCCAGAACGCCACTATATCCGTGAAATAGGTCTTGATGTACTCTCCCGCGCTCTTTGCGTCGGGAGTGACGGAGAACACGTAGGCGAAGGGCAATGCGGCAAACCAGATCATCGTAAAGATGAGTCCGACGATGGGGCATGCGCCCGCAGCCGCCTCTTTGTTGCCGCCGTCGATGAGAACGCAGAAAGCGACGAAAAGCATCGCTAACACGCACATTTCGCCCACATAAAACCCGTATTTGAGCGGTCTGCTATCCTTCTTGAACACCGCGACAAGCACGTGCGCTATGGTTGCGGCGAGCAATATTACCGCCATGGACAGCACAAACGCGTTCGCGCCGTAGGCGTTGGCGAAGGGCTGGAACAGCTCCCCTCCGCTTATGATGTCATATCCCGTCTCGGCGAAACCGAACAGCTCGTCCTTAACGGTCGCACCGCCGAGGAAACCTATGACGAGTATGGCGTAGATGAACATCAGCCCCGGAGAGAGGAACTTCATCACCATGGCATAGGGCGTGCTCGGCAGCTCCGCGGGGAGCGCGCTCACCCTCGCCTTGATGCGGGAGAACAAGACGCGGAAAGGATTTTCGGGCGCGGGTTTTACTGCCTCCCCTTCGGGTGCCGCACTCCCGACACTCTCGGTGTCGGGCGCGCCTTCGCCGCCTTCGGCATCGACCTCCGCACTTTCCGCATGAGTCTCCCCTTCACTCACGGTCTCTCCGTCGCTCTCCGCGCTTTCTGCGGAGGCGGCGGCTGTCTCGTCAACGGTGCTTTCGCCGTCGCCGGCGGCATCGGGAGCGTCGTCATAGACCACATAGGGAGCGACATCGGAAGCAGCTGCGGGAGCGTCGTCCGAAATGCCGTCTGCGGCGGCATCCGGAGCCTCCTCCACCCACTCTCCGCCTTCCGCGTCGAAGGCGGGAGCATCGTCCGATACTTCCCCGGTGTCATCTTCATCGGAAATGTCCGCAGACACCTCCGCGCTCGCTTCCCCCGTGACCACATCTTCCTGCTCGACTGCGGAAGGGGCGGCATATTCCGCAGCCGCCTCCTCCGTTTTGTCATCCTGTGCGGCGGGCGAGGGAGCGTTGAGGTCGAAATGCTTGCCGCATGACAAACACTCGAACACACCGTCTCCCTTATACTCCAACGCCTCCACTCCGCAGTTGGGACACGTTTTCATGCCGATCTCCCCCTTATTTCTTCTTTCCGACGAGCGACTGCAATCCGCAAGCCGTCAGGATCTTTTCCAAATTCTTCTTGCGCGCGCCTCTGTACGAGATGAACAGGTCGACGACGTTCCAGATGAACCCGGTAAAGCAGCCGAAGATCCACTTACAGATGCCCAGCGCGATATAGCCCGCATACAGACGGTCGATACCGGTGTAGAAGAACATCCACGCCAATGCCGCCGTCACCGCCGAGGAGCGCAGCTTGACATTGAGCGCGTTGCGCACCATGGGCATGGGCGCGGTCATTATGGCGTACACCAACAGGTCGTAATTCTTCCTGGGGATGTAGCGTTGGAGTATGCCGATGATCGCCGATCTTTCGGCATATTCCGCCACCGCTTGCACACCTGCGGCAGGCAGAGGAGGCATCATGCCGTCTCCCATGGGCGCGGGCATCGGCGCGCCGGGAGGAAGGGGCGCACCCTGTCCGCCCTGGGGAGGAGCGGGTGCATTGGCTCCGACGGGTGCGGGCACGGGCGCGCCCTGCTTGGGTGCATTCGCCGGAACTGGCGCATTCGCAGGAACGGGCGCATTCGCCGGAGCGGGCGCGGGTGCGGCGTGCGGCTTGGACATCTCCGAAATTGCCGCATCCATCTTGGGAGCAGGCGCACCGGGCGCAGGCTGAGGAGCGGGCGCAAAGGGTGCGGGCGCAGGCTGAGGAGCGGGACGCGGTCCCACCACGGGAGGCACCGCATTCTGTGCCGCGGGTTGGGGTGCGGGCTGAGGAGCGGGCGCAAAGGGTGCGGGTGCCGGCTGAGGTGCAGGCGCAGACTGAGGTGCGGGACGCGGTCCCACCACGGGAGGCACCGCATTCTGTGCCGCGGGTTGAGGTGCGGGCTGAGGAGCGGAGGCTGCGGGAAGCAGATTGCATACCGTCCCGCACTTGGGGCATGCCGCGCGCTGCACGGAATCTTCGACGGCGGCTACCGCGCCGCATTTGTAACACCTGAATTTTTTCATAAATACCCTCCTTATTGGCTCCGATGCGGTTTGCCGCATCGGCGTTTTCCCCTGTTGCGAGCGTCTTGACGCAAAAACGATGAAGGGAGACACATCTCCCTCTCTCCCGCCGGTGTTTAAAACGACTACACGCGGGCGCGAATGCGTCGAGACACTTCTATATGTTAAAATCAGTTTATCATGGAATATACCGCTTTGCAACATTAAATATAGTTATATTAACATATTCTCCGCAGTGTGATCGGGGCGGAGGGTGCCGCTCCATGATTTAAAACACAATACGTGTATTATTAACGGCACGCAACGATCGGAGAGGGAGATTTTCGGGAATATAGGACACGATAAGTGTATTCTACACGAAAGCGCAAAAAAGGAGTCCCTCACGGGACTCCCCTTAGATCGGTAAAACCGTAGTGTGTGCGTCAGCCTTTCAGGGTGTCGTAGCACATATCCGGATCGTCGGACATTATGCAGTCCGCTCCGACGGATTGCAGATGCTCCACATCGTCGGACTCGTTGATGGTCCAGAACTGCACCGCGATGTTGTACTTGTGCGCGTATTCGATGAGACCTTCGTTGCCGAAGAAGGAAATGGATTTGCTGTACGGGATCTGCAACGCGCAGTAGCCCACACCTCTCTTGCTCAGATCCGCACCCGTGAGATAAGCGAACCAGAAGTCCAGCACCTCGCAGATGGAGGAGGAACGGAGCATGTCGGGATATTGCTCGTCCACGTAATCCGTGACATTCTGATTGAAAGTGCCGAAAACGACGTCCTCTAACAACCCGCGCTCTCTCAGCGTGGCGTAGAGGATGTCTGCGGCTTTCTCGCCGAGCTTGCCGCTGTTCTTGATCTCGATGATGTAGCGGAACTCACCGTACTCCGCGGGGACGGCGACAGACGCCTCTTCGCCCTCCATATAATCAAGCACTTCGTCCAGCGTACACACTCTGAGTCCCTGCGCGCTGATCTCCTCCTCCGTGAGGGAGCGGAAGGGATACTCGCCGTTGCTCTCGAAGTTGTAGCCCATGTTGAGCTTCATCAGTTCCGCCAGCGTGTAGTCCTCCGGGCGCGCATCCTTCACGCCGAACACCTCGGCGGAATTTGAGGTGCGGTCGAGGGTGTGGTCGTGCAGGAGTATGAGCTTATTATCCTTGGTGATGTGCAGGTCGAACTCCCAAATGTCCACGGTGTATTCGCCATTCTCGGCTTCCGCTATCCCCAGCTTGAAGGCGTTGAGGGTGTTTTCGGGCGCGAGTATGCTCCCCGCCCTGTGCGCCGAGACCATGGCCGTGCCTTCCGCGATGTAGGGGTTGACCTCGCCGTTAAAATAGTTCTTTTCTATGTCGCAGTCCGCGATGCCGATGACGCAACAGCTCACTCCGAAGATCAGGATGAAAAGCCCAAGCATCACGCCAAACAGCACTTTACACTTCTTTTTCATAGGTCACAACACCTTTTTTCGGCAAAAGCCGCAGCCCTTATTCCTCGTCCGCAGCGGGTGCGGGAACATAGTTTTTGCCGAGGCACTTGAAGTGGCGGAAGCGGAAGATGACCGCCTCGCGCGCGAACATCATGCACACGAACGCTATCGTCCCGCCCATCAGGACGTCGGAGAAGAAGTGCGCGCCCACCACGATGCGGCTGATCGCCACCACGCCCGTGAAGATGACGGGGAAGATCCAGCAAAGAGCGCGCAGACCTTTGTTCTTGGTGCCGAGCACATCGGGGAGCATGATGAGCGCGTAGGTCATGCCCGCGGCGCAGGTGTGTCCCGACGGGAAGGACTTGAACGCGTCCGTCACGCCGTAGGTGCTTTCAAAGAGAGCCGACCATTCCTCGGGCTGTCCGCCGCGGGACTCATACCAATTCTGGAAGTTGGCAAAGCCGCCCAGCTCCCGCCCAAGATCGCTGTTCATGGCACGGTAGCGCATCCTGCCCACGGGATCTTTGATGATCATTATGAGGACGTTTGCCACCACCGCCATGATGATGAACGCGAGGACAAACTTCATGAGTTTCCTCAAAGTCTCGTCCTTGATGCGCAAAAATGCCGCCGTCACGACGCCCGATGTCATGAGCGCGCATATTACGGCTATCACCGTCATCACCGTCTCAAGATACTCGCCCTCGACGTCAGCGTGTTCGGCGAGATAGCCGAACATGTCGTCAAAGAAGAACCAGAACGCCACCACCGATCCCGCAAACAGCACCGCACAGATGACTTCGCGCATGGGGCGCAGTTTCAGTGTGCGCCACACGTAGAGCATGAGCAGCACCACACACACGCCCGCGAGAATGTAGATGGGTGAGGATCCGAATACTTCGAAGGTCACGCCGAACACGTCGTGAGAGAGATATTCTCCGTCCGCGAGCGCGTTCTTAGTGAGGATGTCGCTCACTTCAAGGTCGGTGAAGGACGCTGCGACGAGGAGCGCGGCAAACACCGCGACAAAGAGCACGATGCCGATGATCACCTTGCTCTTCTCGGAAAGCTTTGCAAAAATCATAATTGTCCCTCGCATCGTTTAATGCTTTTTTAATATGATAACACAAGTACGATAACACTTCAAGTGTTGATCATCAATCTCTTCCCCTTTCACCCACTCTCGAGAGCCTCCCCGCCTCTCCCTGCCCCGCGCCATATACAGTCTGTCCCCGGCAACAGGACAGGATGTCCTCGGCGACAAGACAGGATGTTCCCGGCGACAAGACAGGATGTTCCCGGCTTTATATAGTAAAAACGCTGCCGCCGGGCAACTCGCGTCTCCGACACGGCGAGATCCCGCTATGCGGCTACATGAAAACCCCCTGTTCGAACAGGGGGTTTTCTGGTGCCGCTGACCGGGATCGTAAGGAACTCGGCTCATGTAGCCGGGTGACGGAACAGCGAGGATGCGCGGTGAAACGTATGTCGTGCGGGATTTTTGCCGTTGTTCCGTAAATCTGCGGGGTGTAGCGCGGGATAAAACGCTGCCGCCGGGCAACT
>CALVQW010000023.1 GCA_944358385.1 uncultured Clostridia bacterium | reverse complement strand
TGGCGCCTGTTGAGGGACTCGAACCCCCGACACTGCGGTTAACAGCCGCATGCTCTACCGGCTGAGCTAAACAGGCAAATTTTGTGCGCTTGATTATAATAATATTCCGCGGGGAAAATGTCAACGGTTTTGGGCAATCTTTAAAATACGGGACTCTGTTCGCATTGTTCCGGACAGGCATGGGAGAGGATTGTCCCGTCCCGAACGGCACGAAAGCCGATGTTGACAGGGTATGGTATGTTTTATATAATCGGGGCAGAGGAGGTTTTTATGGGAAACATCATATCTTTTGTTGCAGACGGGGCGGCGGTGAGCGCGGACGCGCTCAAAGCGGTCATCGAGAATAACATCGCGGCGACGGTCGCCACCATAGGGCTTGTCATCTATTTTCTTTGCACGGCGGTCGTGTTCATCGTGAATCCGATCAAGTTCGGCAAAAACTATTCCGTCCAGCCCGTTGACAATGCGGGCAAAACGGAGATCAGGGTGTATTACGGCGGCATATCCTTCGCGCTGGGGCTTTTCCTCGCCGTGCTTGCCTTCGTGTTCGGACATCCCTTCTATTCGCTCGTCGGCGGGCTTATCTTCGCCAACACGGTGTTCTTCACCCGCCTCACCTTCACCTTCGTGGACAAGGGCTGGAACTGCCCCTACACCAAACTCGCCATCCCCGCGGAAGGCGGTTTCATCGTCGTGCTTTGGATCTGTTTCGCCATCGCCGTCGCCGTCGAAGGCGCGATCTGACGCACCACACAAAACAAGCAAAAAAAACAAAAACCGCCGTTTATGCGGCGGTTTTGTATTGTTTAACATTTTGCGAGGGTATTATACCCTCGCGCTCCCATGCTATTGCGAGACGTAAAACAACAGGTTCACATGCGGGATACACGGCAAAAGCCAGCCGTGCGCTCAGCACCTTTGTGGGGGTATTATACCCCCACACCCCCACACTATTCCGGTCCGGCATTGCATGGCGTGGAATGACAGGCTTACACATGTGACAGGCGGCAATAATATTCGTGAGCCGTTTCGCGGTGAGCCGTCAGGCGAAGAGTTTTTCCATATCCACGACGATCATGCCGTTCTCGTACACCAGCGCGCCGAAGAAGTCTGCGATGTAGATGTCGCGGAGGATGTATTCCAGCTGCGCGCTCACGGAGACGTTGGCGTACTCGAGCAGAGTGCCTATGGTCATCTCGGAGAACATCGAGTTGACGCGGGAGGAGAGCGTCTCGATGGTTGCGCCGCTCAGCAGCTCGTTGTCGAAGAGAGAACCCGGCTCGATCTCCATCATCTCGCCTATGGTGAGGGTGTCGATGGTCTCGTTGAGAGAGCCAATGGTCACCTGACGCTCAAGCAGAGAGATGAGGATGGTGGGGCTTTTTTCGTCGAGGACGTTCACCGAGATGTCGGAGAGCGGAGCGAGTCCGGCTTCGGTGCCGCCGTCGTTCGCAGCGTCGTTGCCGATGTAGCCTATGACGCGGTCATAGCGCATCTCGACATCGGCGTGGGTGTCGGGATCGTATTCCTCCCATTCACCCGCGACATTCACCCAGCCGCCGCTTTCCGCGTTTTCGAGGAAGATGTAGTCGCACTCACGCTTGGAGTAGACGGTGTATCCCTCTTTATACTCGGAGTCGATGAGAGAGTAGTAGTAGAGCGTGCCGCGCCCCGTCTCTTCGCGCCCTTCGAGCTTGATATACTCGCCGTTGTCATCGGAGTAGAAGCCGCCGTCCACGGAATAGGAGTAACGGACGTATCCGTTGTCTGCGGTCGCATCGGCGGATGCGGGGTAGTAGCCATCCGAATATTTGAAGTAGAGTTCCGCACCCCAATGAGTGGGATCGTCCGCGTTGTAGGGGACATATCCGCCGAAGGTGACGTTCGTGCCGTCGACAGAGCCTTCGTTGTAGACATACAGCCCACCGTAGGCAGTCCCCGCAGCGATAGTGTAGATATCCGCCGTATGGTCGCCGTCCGCGGTTTCGACGCGGGAGTAGGTGGCTTTAAGCGCGGCGAGAGCCTTATCCGCCGCGTCAGTATCGGGGGACACGCTCTGCGCGACATAATAGGCGAGGAGCGCGGGATTCAGCTCATAGCCGCCGTCCCCGTCGGAGAAGTAGATGTTGCCGCCGCGGTCACCAATGAGGTCGATGGCGGACGTGTAGCCGGCGTTGGACTCATAGGAGAAAGTGACGGTGGCATTGTTTGCGTCTTGGAACAGAGCTTTCTGCCCTTTCGTGGCAGGGAGATAGGCGACGTCGGTCATATAATACTTGCCGCTGCCGTCGTAGACGAAGGTGTAGTAAGACGTTTTATCGCCCGAAGTCTCGGTGTAGGCGGCGTCCGCCTCGAAGAGCCAGCTGCCGGACGGGGCATCCGATCTTGCCGCGACGGTGTATTCCGTCACCTCGATGATGTCGGAGAGCAGAGTGTTCTCGATGATGCCGTCCATGGCTTCGGAGACGTCGTCGATCTTGACATACGCAAGCTGTTTGAGGACGGCGTTGCTCTCTCCCTCGTAGGTGCGCACGAAGAATTCCGTGTCCGCAGGCACGGCGTCCACGCCATAGACCACGCGCACGGGGTAGCCGTTTTCGCCGAAGATGAAGTAAGTTTCACCTTTTTCGAGGGAGGAGGCAGGGGCGAACCTGTCCACATCGACATTGAGAGCGTCGCCCAGCACCATGCCGGAGAACGCGGCGGAGATGTTGGGGATGGTCACGCCCGCAAGCCTCTGCAATGCGGCGGAAGCCTCTCCCGCCGACTCGGTCTTGGAGTAGCGGGTAAGCCCTGTGTGTGAAGGCTCGGAGGGGTTGTACAGCGTGTAGTAAGTGCCGCCCACCTCGGAGGAGACCTTGACGTAAGAGCCGTCGGGATCCTCGGTGTAGGTGCTCATTTTGATGTCGGTGGCGTCCGCGAGAGTGATGGTGTCGAGGGCTTCGCTCATCTTGTTGATGGGGGTGTCGGCGAGAGTTTTGAGGATCTTCGCGCTGTTCTCGTCGATGTCCAGCACCTCGCCTAGTTTGAGGGAGGTGATGGCGTCCGTAGCCCCGGAGATGGTGGAGACGGTCTCACCCGCTATGACCTGCATTGCGGGATCCGCTCCGCCGACGTGCAGACGCAGCCAGCCGTCGAACTTGTCGTCCAGACGGGTGCCGTCGTCGGGCGCAACGCCTTCTTCCAAGCCGTATTCGGCGGCGGGGAGCAGGGAGACCGTGCCGTCCTCGGCGGTCACGGAGACGAACACATCGATGCCGTCAAAGCCGATCTCTCCGTTTTTCACGAGGGAAGGATCGGAGAGGATGCGCGCATTGAGGGTGGTGCCGTCCGTGTCCGCATACACGGTGTCGAGGGTGAGGAAACCGCCCTCCGCAAGCACAAAGCCGCCTTCACCGTCGCTCACGAAGTCGTTGAGGTGGGTGTTCACCGCAAACACGGTGTCCTCGCCGTAGCGCACGGAGGAGTCGTAGGCGGTGTAGATGATGTGGCGGTAGTAGGTCTCGGTGTTCGCCGCCGCGTCGAAGGAGGAGGCATAACAGTCGTTGTCCACCGCATAAGAGCCGTCGTCGAGCATGACGTAGCGCATCTCGCGGTAGACGATCCCGTCCTCATCCGCGCCCGCTATGTAGGTCTCGGTGACATTCTTCCCGTCCGCGAGCGGGGAAGTCAGTTCGCCCGCCGGCACTTCCACATACTCGTCCGCAACGACATAGAGCGTGTTGCCCGTGACGGGGACGAAGAGGTCGCAGTCCGCGTCGATGACCGTCCCCACGGGCAGGTGATCCATCACCGCCGCGAAAGAGGAGAGGGGCGTGTGTTTGAGGGTGGTCACCAGGTTATTCTCGCCGAGGGATAGCCCGAAATCACGCTCTATCGTATATATGGTCATCTTCTCGTCGTCTATCGAAGAGAGGACGTTGTCGAGAGCGTCGTTCACCTTCTCGTCCAGGTTGTCCTGCAACACTTTGAGGTCGGGGTACTCGTTCTCGAAATCCATGCTGAGGAATTCGCCCACATCGCGCAGCGTCATATTGTTGACGATGTCTCCGAGGTGATCGGGGACTTCCAACAGGGAGTAGCCGAACACGGGAGTGATGTCGATGCCGCTGATCTCGGTGGGGATCTTCAAGCCGTAATCCGTCCGGAGCTTGTCTATGGTGAGGCTGTCAAGATCTTTAAGGTCGTCCACCAAAGACATTGCGATGTCCAGAAGAGTCATATCGTTGACATCGCTCGCATCGTCGAAGATGTCCGTGCCGGCGGCACTTTCAAGCTGTCCCACGCTCACGAGGGAGAGGGCGGCGAAAGCCGCGCCGAACACCGCGACCACAAGAAGGATCACGCCGACGAACATGCCTAACACAAAATTGAGAGCTTTCATTTTGACCTCGCTTTATCAAGAACCGAAAATGCGGGTGAAGAGTGTGGTGATGGGATTGTGGTTGTACAAAAGTCCCGCGAAGGCGGACTCCGAGAGATATTGTTTGGCGGGATCGGCAAAATCGCCCACCGCCGCTATGATGGCGAACACTATCCACACAAAGACCAGCCCGACAAGCGCGCTGAACAACATGCCCAGCACTTTGTCCAGGGCTTTGAGGGGAGGCGCCAGCGTCGTGGAGAGGGGTTTTGCGATGCGGCGGATGAAGAAGAACAGGAGAGTGATGCCGATGACGAACACGAGGAACATTATCGCCGCGACACAGATGTTGGTGATGCTGCCCACCGCAGCCTGTGCCACCGTCTCGCCCGTCTCCACGCCGAATTTGTCCGCTATGAAGTTAGCAAAAGTGCCTTTGATGCCGAAGTCGCCGCCGTTCAGTGCCACCGGCGCGCCGTTGACCATGACGTAGAACACACCGTCCCCGACGGTCACAGGCTCGTTGAACGCGGGACCCCAATCCTTGGACGCGGAGGCAAGCCCGTCACTGATGGCGGTGCCCAGTCCGCTCCCCGCCACGGCGTCCTGCGTCAGTCCCGTGAGGAGCAGAGAAACGCAAACGATAAAGACGAACACGAAAAAGCCTTTCGTGGACTTGGCAAAACCTTTGATGAGACCTGCGAGCAGGAAGAGGAGGAGAAGCGCGGCGAGCGCGACATCCGCATACCATCCCGCGGCAGAAAGCAAACCGCTTGTGAACATAGTAGTCCTCACAATATCTGTTTAATTTACTATATCACACGCGGCGCGTATGTGCAAATCCGATGATAGAAAGAATTTTATAACTTAAAAACAAAAGAGGATCGCGGGTTTTGGGGCGGAGCAAAGCGCGGGCGGAAGGAAACACCGGAGGGGTAATGTGTGTGGCGGAAAAACACACCGCGCAAAAGGAGCGGGGAAAGGAGAGGGCACGCAGGAAACGGAGAGAAAACGGCGCGCGGAAAAGACGGGAGAGGGCATATAAAAAGGAGAAAAAGAAAGGGAAGGTGAAGGGAAAGCAAAAACAAAACCGCGCAGAAAGCGCGGTTTTGATGTTGTTTTTGTGCGCATAAAGTGGCGTATACGTCAGATCCTTTCCACCACCGCGCCTTCCTTGGTGTCGCGCACGCTCCACCCCATTTCGGTGAGCTGCGCCCTTATCGCGTCCGCCGTCGCCCAATCCTTGGCGGCTTTCGCATCCGCTCTCTTACGGACGAGTTCGGTCACTTCCGCGGGGATGTCGGAGCGGTGTTTTGCCTCGCATTTTTCCGCAAACTCCGCGGGATCGGCGCGGAAAAGTCCCAGCAGGGAATAGGTCTTTTTCACCTGTCCCAGCATGTCGTTCGCACCCGCAAGATCGCCCGCGCGCAGTTTCGCGCCCGCCGCCTTGAACACGGCAAAAAGATCCGCCAGGGCTTTTGCGGTGTTGAAGTCGTCGTCCATCGCCTCATTAAAGGCGCGGTCGATGTCCTCGTCCTGTCCGTCGAGCGTCAGCCCCTTGCTCTCCGCCTCCGCCATAACTTTGTAGAAGGAGAGCATATGCTTTTCCGCGTCGGGGAAGAGGGTGTCGGTGACGTTGATGTCGCCGCGGTAGTTGGTCTGCAAGAGGGCGAATTTTATCACCTCGGGGTGATATTTTTCGAGGAGGTCGGCAAGCAGCAGGCTGTTGCCGAGAGACTTGCTCATCTTCTGTCCGTTCACCTTGATGAGACCGTTGTGGATCCAATATTTGGCGAACTGCTTGCCCGTGAGGGCTTCCGTCTGCGCGATCTCGTTCTCGTGGTGGGGGAAGATGAGGTCTCTGCCGCCGCCGTGGATGTCGATCTGTTCCCCGAACGCCTGCATGTTCATCGCGGAGCATTCGATGTGCCAGCCCGGTCTGCCGTCACCCCAAGGGGAGTGCCAGAAGGGTTCGCCGGGTTTTGCGGATTTCCACAGCGCGAAATCCAGGGGGTTGCGCTTGTTTTCCTCATTCTCGATGCGGACGCTCTCGCGTGCGTCCTCGAGGCTCCTGCCCGACAGTTTGCCGTATCCGGGGAAGGAGTCCACCGCGAAGTATACGTCGCCCTCGGGCGTCGCATAGGCGTGACCTGAGGCGATGAGTTTGGAGATGAAATCCTCGATGCCCTGCATGGTGGCGGTGGCTTTCAGCCAGATGTCGGGGTCGTCCACCTGAAGGGCGCGCATCTCGGCGTCGATCTTTTTGATCATCATCTCGGCATACTCGTCCGCGGGGATGCCCGTCTCGTGGGAGCGGGCTATGATCTTGTCATCCACGTCCGTGTAGTTGCGGGCATAGGTGACGTCATATCCCTTTTTGACGAGATATTTGCGGATGATGTCGTAGATGAGTGCCTGATAGGCGTGACCGATGTGCGCGTCGCCGGACACAGTGATGCCGCAGGCGTACATCTTCACGTTTTTGCCGTCCAGCGGCAGGAAATCTTCCTTCCTCTTGGTGAGGGTGTTGTATATCTTCATTCCTTTTCCTCTCCCGCTTCCTCAAACTCTTTTATGGCGGCTTTCTCGGCGGCTTTTTCCGCCGCGCCCTCGCCCTCCGAGACGGTCATATTGGCGGCGTCCGTGATGCCGCAGGTCCGCTCAAGCTCCTGCAATCTGCGGTTTATGCGCAGAAATTCCGCAAGGATAGGGTCCGGCAGCAACACCTGATCCATATCCGCGACGCGCCTGCCGTCCTGTTTGACCACACGTCCCGGCACGCCGACGACGGTGGAGTAGGGGGGTACGTCTTTTAATACCACGCTGCCCGCGCCGATCTTGGAATGCGCGCCTACGGTGAGAGGACCGAGCACCTTCGCGCCCGCGCTCACCATGACGTCGTTTTCGAGGGTGGGGTGGCGTTTGCCGGTGTCCTTGCCCGTGCCGCCCAGCGTCACGCCCTGATAAAGTACGCACCCGTCGCCCACTTCCGCGGTCTCGCCGATGACGACGCCGCTGCCGTGGTCTATCATGATGCCCTTGCCCAGCTTGGCAGCGGGGTGTATCTCCACTCCCGTGCGCCTGCGGGCGTCGTTGGCTATGAGCTTTGCGAGCGTGACAAAGCCTTTGAGATAGGCGCGGTTGGCGACGCGATAGGCGGCAAGAGCCTTATATCCCGCGTAGGTGTGTTTCACCGACCACTCCGAAGTGGCGGCGGGATCCTTGTCCATCACCGCGTGCAAGTCCGCGCGTTTCGCCTCGCGGATCTCCTTCCACGAGGGTATGTGTCTCTTTTCTTCTCCCATATTCAACCCTATGCCGCAGCGGGGACTTCCGCCCCCGCAAACGCTTAATTCTCTTTGTCCTCTCCCTCGGACTTATCGTCTTTGCCCTCGGCGGCTTTCGCCTTCTTCGCCGCACCGCCTTTTCCCGGCTTTGCGGATTCGCCGTCGGAGTTCTTTTCTTCCTCCTGTGCGGGGAGTGTAGCCTTCCCGTCCGCGTCGAGGGGCGTCCCCTCGCTCTCTGTCTTTGCGGGTTCGCTGTCGGGGTTCTTTTCTTCCTCGGAGGCGGGGGGTGCAGCTTTCCCGCTCGCATCGAGGGGCGTCCCCTCGTCGAAGAGGGCGTCAATCTCGTTTTCGTATATGGTCTCTTTCTCGTAGAGCAGCTTGACCATCCTGTCCATGACGGCGCGGTTCTCGCGGAGGACGGAAAGGGCGCGCGCGTATTGCGTGTCGATGATCGCCTTTATCTCGGCGTCTATCTTCGCAGCCATCTCGTCGCTGTAATTGAGCTGAGTCTGATAATCCCTGCCCAGGAACACCTCCTCGGACGTGCCGAGGTACATGTTGCCTATGGCATCGGACATGCCCCATTCCGTGACCATTTTGCGAGCGATCTTGCTCGCACGCTGGATGTCGTTGCTCGCGCCCGCGGAGACGTCTTTGATGACGAGTTCCTCCGCGGCTCTGCCGCCCAGCATCATACAGATCTGGTCGAGGAGCTTCTGTTTGGTGTAATGGTTGTCGTCGTTCTCGGGCAGAGTGATGGTATATCCCGCCGCCTGACCGCGTGGGATGATGCTCACCTCGTGCACGGTGTCGCAGTTCTTGGAGAGCTTTGCGATGATGGCGTGACCGGACTCGTGATAGGCGGTGATGCGTTTGTCGCGCTCGGTGACCACACGGCTCTTTTTGGCGGGACCTGCGATGACCTTGTTGATCGCCTCGGAGATGTCCTCCATGTTGATGATCTTGCGTCCCGCGCGTGCCGCGAGTATGGCTGCCTCGTTGAGCAGATTCTCGATGTCCGCGCCCGTGAAGCCGGAGGTGAGACGCGCAAGGCTCTTGAAGTTGATGTCGGGTGCGAGCGGCTTGTTGCGGCTGTGCACCTTAAAGATGTCCTCGCGCCCCTTGACGTCGGGGACGTTGACGAAGATCTGACGGTCGAATCTGCCCGGACGCATGAGTGCGGGATCGAGGATGTCCGCGCGGTTGGTCGCTGCCATCACGATGATGCTGTCGTTGGACTCAAAGCCGTCCATCTGGACGAGGAGCTGGTTCAAGGTCTGCTCGCGCTCGTCGTTGCCGCCGCCGAGTCCCGCGCCTCTCTGTCTGCCCACGGCGTCGATCTCGTCGATGAAGATGATGCAGGGCATGCTGTGTTTAGCCTGATCGAAGAGGTCGCGCACTCTGGACGCGCCCACGCCTACGAACATCTCCACGAAATCCGAGCCGCTGATGGAGAAGAAGGGGACGTTCGCCTCACCCGCAACGGCTTTGGCAAAGAGCGTCTTGCCCGTTCCGGGAGGGCCTACGAGCAGCACGCCCTTGGGGATGCGCGCGCCGATGGCGGTGAACTTCTTGGGATCTTTCAGGAAATCCACGATCTCCTGCAATTCCTGCTTTTCCTCTTCCGCGCCCGCCACGTCGGAGAAACGCACTTTGCTGTCCTTGACCTGATTGGCTTTGGTCTTGCCGAAGTTGAGGGCTTTGTTGTTCGCGCCGTTGGTCTTGCGCATGATGAAGAAGAACACCAGCGCGAGCAGGGCGATCATGATGATGGGGACGAGCAGCGAGGAGAGCAGGGAGGAACTGGACGGATCGTTGAAGTCGTACTCCACGACAATGGGATTTTCCGCCCTCGATGCGAGATCCTCGATGATGGTGAGGATCTGTGCCATGTTCGTCGAGCGGTAGTAGGTGTAGTAGTTGAGGTTGTCCTGTCCCACGACGCCGAAGTCCACTCTGTAAGAACCGTTGAAATAGATCCTGTCTATCTGCCCCTTCTCCAAGGCGGATATAAAGTCGCTGTATATGATGTGATCCGGTCCGGAAAGACTGACCGCAAGGATAATGGCGAGCAATATGAGGACGATCACCGAAACGATGATGATCGTGCGTCTTGTCGATGGTTTCATTTTACCTCCCGCACGCCGCGTGCGCGGCGGCTCATCGGGAGAGCGCGAGGGCGCAGACTCCCGATTTTAATAATATGCACTTAATTATAGAAACTAAAAGCGAAAAAGTCAACGCCGACAGGCAAAAAGTCGCGGCAGTGAACAGATACGCCTCCTGTTTTGGGATATTATGGGCGGCGGGAGTTAAATCAAAATTAAAAAACCGCGGGAGCGTCCGCAATGCCGCATATCGCGGTTTTTATCAATTCGGCAACTTTATGCGCGAGTTTTGTCACATAAAGTGTGTTTGCTTGCATAAGTTCGCTCAACGCATCGCCGTTTTTGTCGCCCACCACGGCGATGATCCCCACGTCTCCGAAGCGTTTTTTGCGCCCGCCCACGGCGGCGGGACACACCCCGTCGGAGCGCACCGAGATGCGCCCCAGATTGCCCGCGTCCCCCAGACACGCGTCCACGGCGAGCAGCAGCGCGCCGCTGTGGGCTTCCCGCACGAAGTCTATCCATTCGTTCATGTTCCTGCCCGTCACGGGGCGGTCGAGGGTGCCGTAGACAAAGGCGGGGAAGGTGCGGTCCGCGCGGAGCATGCTGCCGACGGCGGGACCGAGGGAGTCTCCGGAGATGGCGGGAGTGCCGAAACAAACTACGACGATCTGGCGTTTTATTGCTGTCATGCGGCGATTATTCCCCCGTTCCGACATCGCTAAACGCCTTATCGGGCAAAAATGTGTTGCCAAGCGGGAGTATTTGTTATAAAATCATAATATAAAATAATATCGCGCACATTCGGGCGGGCAGGGGAAACCGCGTGCGCACATGTGCGGCTGCGCGATAAGGGGCGCGCCGCGCAAAGCGAGGGAATGATGAAAGTTATCATAGCAGGTGCGGGCATGGGCGGCATGGTCGCCGCCGAAAGACTTGCAAAACTCGGCTTCGCTGTCACCGTCTACGAGAAGGCGGCGTCCTTGGACGAGATGCGTTACGATTGGCATGACGATGTCAATCCTTCCGTGTTCCGCCGCCTCGGCATAGAGATGCCTCAGGGCAGTTTCAAGAAAAAGAGCTGGACGTTCGTTTCGCCGCACGGAGCCGTCGTCCGCGAGTTCCGTCAGGACGAGAACACCGCGGATTGGTCGGTGGAGCGCAGACCGCTCAACCGCATCCTCTATGACCGCGCGGAGGCTGCGGGGGTGAAATTCGTGTTCGGTGCGAAGGCGGAGCGGCCCATCGTCGAGAAGGGCACCGTAGTCGGCGTCGTCGTGGACGGCGAGGAAAAGAGGGCGGATCTCGTGGTGGACAGCGCGGGTGTGGACTCTCCCGTCCGCAAGGACCTCCCCGCCGAGTTCGGGGTGTCGCAGCACAAGGAGAACGAGGTTTTCGTCGCCTACCGCGCGTTTTATGAGAAGAACCCTGATGCCCCCGCTCCCAAATATACCAACAAGGTCTACCTCAAACATATGGGCGCGCCCGGCATTTCGTGGGTGATCCAGGACAACGATCCTTCCCTCGTCAACGTCCTCGTCGGCAGGGTGGGCAGCCTCTCGTCCTACGACTTGGAGCTTGCTCTTGAGGATCTCAGAAAGACCAACCCCACCATAGGCGACAAGGTGGTGAGAGGGGGAGAGATGTGCGTCATCCCCGTCCGCTATCCCGCCACCCGCATGGTCGCCAACGGCTACGCCGCCGTCGGCGATGCGGCGTTCATGACCATCCCCATGCTGGGCAGCGGCATCGCGTCCGGTATGCTCGCAGGTCAGCTCCTTGCCGAGACCGTGGGCGAGAATCTCTCCCGCGGCGTCAAGAAAGAGGATCTTTTCAAAGTCTCCCGCCTGTGGAGATATCAGGTCAAAGTGTTCCACGAGTTCGGTGCGGTGCATTGCGCCGTGGACGTCCTGAAACGCGGCGTGCTGAATTTCCCCGACGCCATGCTGGATTGGATGCTCGGCTCGCAGGTGCTCACCAATGAGGAGATAGGCTGTCTTGCCGCGGGCAAGATGCTCCGCGTCGGCGTCAAGGAAGCCATCCGCAAGATCAACGTCACCGAGTACAAGCACTTCCGCACCCTCATCAAAGTCAACAATCTCCTTCAAAAGAGCCTCATGGCATACCGCCTCGCCCGCAACATCCCCCGCAATTACGATCCTAACATTACGAGGACGTGGGAGAGGCAGATGCGCCGCTACTACAAACGCTGACGGCGTCATTTGGCGCAGAACTTTGTCAGCACCCCCTTTTCGGCTCGTTACGTACGCAATAGTACGCGCCTCGCCGAAAAGGGGGTGCTTTCGCGTTCTGCATCCAAATGACGCCGTCAGGCGAACAAACAGCATGCAAAGCTGTTCCCCGCCGAACAGTGTTCGGCGGGTTATAAAGCAATTAAGGCGCGGGGCGGGAAACCGCTCCGCGCGTCATTTGATTTTAACGAAACATCGTTGTCAAGGGCGCGAAAATTTTTGTCTGCTTTGCAAGCAAAATTTTTCGGCGCAATTCCTTGACAAAATATGGTAATGGTGCAACTTCTGCTTGTTTCAAGCGGTGCCGCCACGAGGCGGGTGGGCGGGGAACAATTGCAACGTACACTTGTTCGGAGCGTCTTTGAGCACGACGAACACTTTTTCGGAGACGGTCTAACGTACGCTTTGAGCGTGCGTGCTTGAACCCGATGTCTCTCTTTCGGAGACGGAACTACGCGCCGCAAAGCCAAACTTTCACCGCGGGCGTCTTGCGCCCGCGCTTGAAAGTCGTGGCGCGAATCTGCGATCTCGCAAGCTAGACGAGAAATTAAGTAGAGACGTTGCTCGTGCGCGTCGAGTCGCCCTCCTCGCCCCACGAGCGATGCTCAATTAGTACCGGCATCCGCTTGGTTATGTGAGTGCGAGACTCAAACTATTTTCAAGAGGAGTTTTCATAAAGACGCGGTTTGCGCCTTTATGAAAAAGTGAGTCCCGCATTTTGGGAGGAGGGAACTTTATTCCGAGTGGGGGAGGAGTCCCGTAGGGGAGGAGGGGGACAATAACTCCCCTGTCAGAGGACGTCAGCCTGTTTTACACTCTCCGAGTACGACGTACACTTTGAGCGGGCGTGCTTGAACACGACGTGTACTCTTTCGGAGACGGAATCGGAGCCGCAGGGCGGCGACTATCTGAGTGCCGAGCGCAGACGTACAACTAAATAGTGGTAGCACTCGTGCGCGAGTGCCGAATTCCTCCGCCCGTGCCGGGTATTCAGTGAGTGCAGTCATCCGCTTAGTTATGTGAGTGCGAGATATAAAATCTTGTAGAGATGTACCGTGAGTCCCGCAAGATGCGAGGAGGGAACTCTAATCGGCACGGGGGAGGAAAGCCCGGAGGGAAAGAGGGGGTTTCTAACTAGCCTGTCAGAGGTCGTCAGCTTATTTTATACACTTTGAGCACGACGTGAACTTTGAGCGAGTGTCCCCGCACCCGCCGCACCCTCCGAGCGAGCGTCTCCGAACTCACCGCACATTCTTTTCAACGCGCATTACAACACAAAACCCGCGTTTATGTGCGGGTTTTGTGGGGATAAAGTGCGTGTTTTGTGATGTGCGGACGTTTCAGGGGAGGCGTAGGCTGCCGCCGCGGGTGAGGATGAGGAAGCAGGTGCCCACCAGATTTTCTTTGGGGACGCAGCCTATGATGCGGCTGTCCGTGCTGTCGTTGCGGTTGTCGCCCATCACGAAATAGCAGCCTTCGGGGACGGTGACGGTGAGTCTGTCCGAGAGACTGTCCATGCGTTCGAGGATGTAGTCCTCTTCTTGCAAAACGCCGTTGAGGTAGAGGTCGCCGAACCTGATCTCCACCGTGTCGCCCGCCACCGCGATGACGCGTTTGACGAGGTAGTGCGGGGTGGCGGTGAGGGCGTCGCCCCAATCGTAGTAAAAGACCACGATGTCGCCGCGGTCGGGTGTTTTCACCGTGTCGAGGATGAGTTTGTCGCCGTCGTCGGGGACGCCCGTCTCGCCGCCGTCCAAGGTGGGGAGCATGCTCCTGCCGTCCACCAGGAAGGAGTCAAAGACGAACTCTCGGAGCAGAAGGGCGCAGACGACAGCCAGCACCACGATCACCGCCAAAGTGATCAGCGCGACGAGAACGCGTTTTTTTCTGCCGCCGTTTTCGGGCAGGTCGCCCTTTTCCGCCATCAAATCTTTTTCTTCCATAGCATCACTATATGCGGGGGAAAGTCAGATCCACACGATGTTGTTGAAGAGTACGTTTTCCGCGTTCGAGATCACCATCTGTTTGCAGGGACCGAAGCTCCCGAGCGTCCTGCCGTTCTCGCTCTTGAATTCCGCGGCGGCTAGATCCACCTTCTGCCAGAAGTCGCCTCCGCTGAGACGGACGGAGCAGGAGTAGCGGGTGAGGTCGGGATAGGAGATGAAGGTGAAAACGATGTCCCTTTGCGAGGGGGAGTAGGCGTCCAGCTGCAATACGGCGTTTTTGTTGCGGGAGAACTCTCCGCGCGACGTGCGGCACAGCACCAGCCTGCCCTTGGAGGCGCGCACTCCTTTTATACCGAAGGGACCTTCCTCCGTGGCAAGCACGGACTCGTCGAGGAAGAAGTCGTCCGTCGTCACCCAGAACGCCCCCGTCCCCATATTGCCGGAGTAGACAACGCGGGAGTTGCTCGCAGCGGCGGCAGGGGCGGAATGTACGCCGGAGTCGGCGGGGATGATGCCCGCAACGCGGGAGCTTGAGAGCATGCCGTCCGCCGAGCGCACGGTGGCAAACGCCACTATGAGATCGTGCGCGTCCGCAACGGACACGCGGTAGACATATTCGTCCTCTCCCACCGTCTGCGGCGCGGAGAGTGGAGTCCATGTGCGCGCGAAGGAGACCTGCTCTCCCGCAGAGAAATAGGCGGTGACGGAGTCGGGCTGTTCGGCGCATTTGAGGTGGAGATAGAGGTTGTTTTCGTCCGTGCGGAAGAATATCTCCGGCATCGGGACGGGCGCGCTGTCATGCGCGAAGTTTCTGCGCAGCCAAAGGATGAGGCTGTCGTATGCCGAGACGCTGATCTGCGATGCGGTGCCTCGGACTATGAGCAGCACCTTGGATTCCGCAGGGACGAGCGCGAGGATGTCTCCCGCTCTGTCCACGTCCGTGTTGGAGGAGTTGGACGAGACGATGAAGTAGGTGGGGCAGGAGACCAGCTTTGCATAAGTCTCCGCGCCGACGCCCGCCGAAAAGGCGCGTTCCTCGTCGTTGGCAGGCAGCTCTTTGTCCCCTCCGGGGAAGCGGGGGCAGCCTCTGCGCCACAGATAGCCCCCTCCGTTTATGGGGACGAGCGCGCGCACTCTGCCGTCCATGCCCGCGGTCTGCCACGCGATCTGCGCACCGATGTCCACGCCGATGATGCCTATGCGTTCGGCATCCACATATCTCAGCTCCGAGATCATGGTGATGGCTCTGCGCGTCAGTTTCGCCCAGACAAACCACGGTGTCTCCCTGCCCGTCGTGGTGACGGTGTAGAGGTGGGAGAAACATTCCGGGGCTTGGGCGTAATAAAGTTCCTTGGGATAGGTGGTGCGGGGGGCGTCGTCGTCCTCGGTCTCCCTGCCCAGATAGTCGCAGAAACACACCACATAACCCGCCTTCACGAGGGAGGCGGTGATGTCGTCATAGCGTCTGGTCTCGTCGTGGGAGGGGAGAAGGATGAGCGCGGGGCGCGCGTCCCGCCAGCGGGAATCGTAGCTTATCTTCGCATAAGCGCGCACTCTGCCGCTCGCCGTCTTTTCCGAGGTGAAAAAAACCTCGGCTGTGACGATGTTATCCTTTTCGCGGGAAGAAAAAATCGAAGTCTCTGTCCCCTCTTTGACGGGATTCACTCCTTCCCATATCTCCGTCGGCGTGAGCAAGCGCATTTCCATACCCGAAATTATACCCCAAAGCAAAGGCAAAGTAAAGCAGTAAAAAATCGCGCGCGGGGAAGAGCGGCGGTCCGCCCGCGTCCGGGAGAGAGAGCGCGCCTGCGCGCGGCAGCACCCGCGCAAACTCCTCCGCCATCTTCTGCATCGTCTCGTCATCGGGCAGCCGGTAATCCATATCTTCATGGTATGCGGAGCAGCCCCTCCGAGTGCGCGAGTGTTGCGCCATCCACCGTGCTTATCCCGCTTCCGTCCGCAAAAAGCGCGCGGCGGGTTTGTTATTTAGCGGGAACGCCCCACTCCGCCGTAGGTCAAGCGCGGCACCGCGCCCATCTCATTTCCGTGCGAGAAGTACATGTTTACAACAAAAGCACCGGCTTTAAATATTCAAGCGGCGTGGAATTGAGCCTTCCTTTTGGACGCAAAAGGAAGCGAAAACGCCCAGGGGGAATTTTCCGAGTATCCCCCTGGGAACCCCAAAACTCCTCATACCCCCACAAGCAAGATATAAAGCTATAAGCACCGTTCGCCCCTCTTATCTAAGTGGGCAAAAAGGGGAACGTCAACAAGCGGATAAATGAGGTAGGAAAAAAACATACGAAATGGTGGAGCAAGTATTTGCAAAAGATTAGGCAAAGCGCGCAAACGTGCGAAAGAGAGTGTCTGAGAGAGTATTTTTGTAATTAAGGCGGACGGCAAAAAGTGCCGTCCGCAGTGTTTAATTTTAACTTGACGTCGTTGTCAAGGGCGTGAAAAATTTTGCCGGCTTTGCCGTGCAAATTTTTTCGACGCAACTCCTTGACAAAATAGGCGATTTGAAAGAAATAAAATAATAGTGAGGGAGCGCGAGGGTGTGACACCCTCGCACTCAGCCGGATTCTTTCACCGTGACGGTGACGGAGCAGGAGAAGGAGATGTCCGTGAGGCAATTTTCGGGGAGGCGGTAGCCTGCCTTTTTGTACACTTCGTTTTCCAGACCGAGGATGTCCGCGCCCGTTGACAGCGAGAGTGCGTGGCAGGCGAGGATGCGGCGTTCGAGTTGCGCCGCCGCCTCTTTCTCCGTCTCACGCATGAGAGCGGAGGCGGTGTATGCGCCCTGAACTTCGATGAAGGAGACGGATACATCGAGGGACGCTTTGACGGACATGCCTTCCGCTTGCAGTTTGGGGGAGGCGTTTATCACCCGCAGTTCCGCCGCACCGCCGCCGGGGAGGGAGACGGAGAGCTTGCCGCGCACCTTGCTTCTTGTCAGCATGGTGAGGGCTTGGGCGAGATCCTCGTCCATGACGAAACACCCGTCTCTGCTCACCACCAGATTCCTGTTCATGAAAAGCTCCGCCACACCTTCCGCTTCTCCCTGTTCCGAGCCGGGTTGCGTGGGCATCTCTTCGATGTCGATGAGAGGGATGTTGACGCAACCGCTGCGGGAGAGGGAACGCGCGAGAAAGTCCTTCACAGTGACGAGGGCAAGCCCGTCTCCGCCAAGGTTTTGCAGCAGAGACGTCTGCACGAAATAGGCGGATGCAACCGTCGTCCCCGTGCGTGCGGCAAGCACGTCGGAAGGGGGCGACTGCGTCGCAGTCACCACGGCTTGCTCCGGGAGAGAGTAGGCGGTGACCAGCGGTTTGAAAAGGAGAGTGTGTTCGGCGGAGAAAGCATCTTCCGACAAAACAAGCACATTACAATGCGAAAGCGACACCAGAAGTCCCATTTTCTGCGCTATCTTGTCCAGCCCTTCGGAGACGGTCGCGCCTTCGGCGGAGTAGACGGCATAGCTTTCGGAGTTGTCTCCGCCCGCGCTCCCCGACACGATGACAGAGAGAGTGGAGACGGCAAATCCCGTCTCCGTCCTGTCTATGCCCAGCCCTATCACAAGGGCGGATTGTGTGAGGGAGCGGATGTCCGTGGTGCGCCCGAAAAAGAGCAGCACCGCCGTCACGACAAGCACCACCAGCCATTTGGCGCGGAAGAATCTGTCCCGCAGTCTTGCAAATCCTGCACGGGAGAGCTTAGGCATCCGCAGCCTCCTTTTCGCCCGTACTTTCGGGCGCGGAGAGAGTGCCATCCTCGGTGTTGGGCGCGGGAGGTGTCTGTTCCCTCGCAAGGCGTTTTGCCTTTGCGGTGAGCAGTAAGAGCATCCCCGCAAAGAAGAGGGAGACCGCGAAAGCGGCGTAGCCGAAGGAGGAGACGGAGAACCCCGTCACGGCACGCAGATCGTCGAGGGCGAGGGGGATGACGATGATGCCCGCGCCGAAAAGGACGCGTGCGGGAATGGGAGAACCCACGGCGCGTCTGCAACCTTCTCCCGCACCCCAAAGGTGCAGGGAGAGGGAAAGCACCGCCATGACGATGACGACGAAGATCGCCGCCCATTCCATTCTGCCTATTTCCAAAGAGAGTTTGTTGAAGCCCGCGAGGCGTATGAGCATATTGTACGCGAAGGGAAGGGCTGCGCCGTACATGGCGACGGCGACTGCCGCGACAACGGCGACGAGCGCGAAGGATATCCCCGATCCCACGACGGCGAAGGGGCATTTTCCTTTACGTTCCGTCCGCGTGAAGGCCAGGGGGAGCAGGTCGCCGAGCCACATGCCGTAGAGCAGCCCGCGGGAAAAGAAGTCCTTTGCGGGCATGGCGGCGACGGGGAGATTGCGCCCGAAGTCCAGGTCGGTCTCCAACATGGCGAGGTTGAACACGATGACGATAAACAGAAGCGGCGCGAAAAGTTCCGCGCACCGCGCAATCGGGCGCAGCCCCTTGATGCCGAGGTAGAGGACGGGCAGCGCAAGCACTATGACCACGACATAGGGCGGCACGGAGTCGAAGAGATCCACCATGAGAAAAACCACGGTGTAGGCGAAGTAGACAAAGCCTTTGAGCATGAGCCAAAGGGAGGAGAGGGCGGCGAACACGCGGCGGGAGAGGGTGCCTTCCGTCAAGCGGTCGCCGTCCGCGAAGGAAAAGGAGAGGGCGGCGGCAAGGCAGAGCGCGTCCGCGGCGAGCATGAAAAGGTAGAGCCACAGGGTGTCCGAGAGCATCTTTTCGCTCACAAGTCCCGGCAGAGAGGACACTTTGAACACCGTCCCACAGCAAAAGACAAGGCAGGCTGCCTGCGTGTTGTAGAGTGCGTTTTCCCCCGCGGTCACGCTGCGGGAACGGCGCACCGCGATGTTGGCGGGCGAGAGTGTGTGCGCAAGATCGGGAGTTGAATGAGACATTTTCACTTTTCATCACCCCCTTTCTGTCGTATACGGTTGAAGTTGGGAAAGGAGAGGGGGCGGGTGACGGTGTCCGTCGGAGAGCCTTTGAACACGCCGTCTTTGAGGTCGCGGAGTATGCGCGGGGCGTAGGGAGCGAAGTAGGGCGCGCCGTAGTTCTGCATCGCGGCGAGATATCCCACCGTGAGGAGAAGCACGGCTATGATGCCGAAAAGCCCCAGCACCGCGCTCGCGCACAGAAAGAGAAGGCGGAGTATGGAGAGCGTCCCCACCTGATCGGGGACGCAGAATATGCCTATGGAGGAGAGGGCGGTCACCAATACGGCGGGGGAGGAGATCAGCCCCGCTTTCACCGCCGTGTCGCCGAGGACTATCGCTCCCACTATGGAGAGGGAGACGCTGAGGTATCTCGGCATGCGCATCGAGGCTTCGTTCAGCACTTCGAAAAGCAGCAGCACAAAGAGCATCTCGACGGCGGGCGGGAAGGGGATGGAGGATGTCGCACCCACCAGTGTGACGAGGAATTTGACGGGGAGCAGGTGGAAGTGGTAGCTTTGCAGGGCGACGTAGCCTGCGGGCAGCAGTACGGTGAGAGCCGCGCCAAGCACCCTGAAAAAGCGCGCGAAAGAGGCTCGCCAATCCCCGGAGTAGTAGTCATAGCTGTCCTGCATGTCCTCAACGAGCAGGAAGGGCAGGGTGAGGACGATGGGTGAGCCGTCCGTGATGACGGCGACTCTGCCTTCGAGGAGTTTCGCCGCCACGATGTCCGGCTTTTCCGAGCTTCCCACCTGCTTGAAAAAGGAGCGTTTGCGCTCTTCCAGGAAGGGGACGAGGGACGCCCCGTCCGTGATGCCGTCCGTGTCTATGGCGAGGAGCTTTTCCCGCACCCTGTCTATGACTGCGGAATCCGCCACTCCGTGGACGTATGCGAGCGTCACGGGGGTGACGGAGCGTCTCCCGACAAAGAGATTTTCAAAGACGAGATCGGGGGATTTTATCCTGCGGCGGATGAGGGCGGTGTTGGTCTTGATCTCCTCGATGAACCCTTCTCGCGGTCCTTTCAGCACCGTGGCGGTCGGGGGTTCGGCGACGGAGCGTTTCTCCGTCTTTCGCTGGGAGAACATGAAAAAGAGGTCGCACCCCTCTCTCAGGAGGGCGACATCCCCCTGCGCGATCTTTTCCACTCCCTCGTCAAAGGGAAGGAGGGTGACGTCCTGACAGAAGGAAGTGGCGGCGAGCAGGAGTTCCTTCATGCGCTCGCTCTCCCGTGGCAACGCGCCTTCCTCCGCTTTCGCCGCAAGAGGGGAGATGACGTCCTGTTCCAGCAACAGCTTGTCCGTGAGGCTGTCGATGTACACGAAAAGCAGGGGAGAGTCCCCGCAGGGCAGCTCCCGCATGATGAGGTCGCCCGTGTTGTGGAATGTTGCTTTCAAAAGGTCTTTCGTCTGAGTTATGTTCACCCCGACATCATTGCCAAGGACGCATTAAATTAAACGTTGCGCACGCGCGCGAAAAACCGTCAGGGCGGCGCAGATGACGGAGCATATCATTATTATTACGCGCACTCGCACGCGCGCGTAAAAGTCGGGAGGAAACCCTGTCTCGGCACAAAAAACGCAAAAAAGCGCAAAAAAATCGCGGTCAGCCCTTTTCTGCGGAGAAAATCGGTAGTATAATATCCTCATTGCAAAGGAGGGGATATATGAGCAACGAACGTTATTTCGATCCCGCCGTCGCGTATGCGCAGATAGAGAGGGAAAGAGAAGCGGAGGAAAAGAAAAAGAAACGCAGGACGCTTTGGCAGATCATCAAATATGCCATCTGCACCGCGAGCGCGGGACTCATCGAGTTCATCACTTTCACCATTCTCACGGAGACGCCCATCCTCTCGTCCATAGCGGACGAAACGGTGTGGTTCTTCACGGAGAACAACATGGCATGGTTCGTCGCCACGGCGATCGCGCTCTTCCTCTCCATTGTCTGGAACTTCACCATCAACCGCAAGTTCACCTTCAAGTCGGCGGGCAACGTGCCGAGAGCGATGACGCTCGCATTCCTCTTTTACGTCCCCTTCTTCCCCTTCAAGCTGTGGTTCAACAGCTATATGCCCACCCACCTCGGCGTGGATCCTCTCCTGATCGAGATCATCACTATGCTCCTCAACGGGGTGCTTGAATTCTGCTGGCAGAAGTTCGTCATTTACCGCAAAGAGCAGGACACCGCCCCCGCCAAACATGAGATCGGCACCATCGGCGAGTTCGGCGAGATCGCTACCGAACAGCCCGAAGTCACCGCCTCCGACCTGTTGCAGCTCATGGAAGCCGGCGTGGACATCACCGCCGACGATAAGACGCTCAAGAAGGAACTGAAAGCTTTGAACAAAGAGGCGAACTCCTGAGCGCGCTATTTGGCGCATAACTTTGTCAGCACCCCTTTTTCGGCTCGTTACGTACGACCAAGTACGCGCCTCACCGAAAAAGGGGTGCTTTCGCGTTCTTCATCCGAATATCGCGCTCAGGTGAATGAACAGTGTGTGCAAGCGGCATCCCGCCGAAGTTTTGGCGGGGAAAACAGTTCGCCGAGCAGAGTTGGCGGGAAGTTGGGTGGTTAAGGCGCGGGGCGGGAAACCGCTCCGCGCGTGTATTGATTTTAACGAGACATCGTTGTCAAGGGCGCGAAAAATTTTGTCGACTCCGCCGTGCAAATTTTTTCGGCGTGTTTCCTTGACAAAACAGACACAGGGGAGGTGTTATATGACTTCGTTTGAACACGATGTCTCTTTTTCGGAGACGGAACTACGCGCCGCAAAGCCAAACTTTCACCGCGGGCGTCTTGCGCCCGCGCTTGAAAGTCGCGGCGCGAATCTGCGATCTAGCAAGCTAGATGAACACCTAAATAGGAACGTTGCTCGTGCGCGTCGAGTCGCCCTCCTCGCCCCACGAGCGACGTTCAATACGTACCGGCATCCGCTTAGTTATGTGAGTGCGAGACTCAAACTGTTTTCAAGAGGTGTTTTCATAAAGGCGCGGTTTGCGCCTTTATGAAAAAGTTAGTACCGCATTTGAGGAGGAGGGAACTCTATTCCGAGTGGGGGAGGAGTCCCGTAGGGGAGGTGGGGGACAATAACTCCCATGTCAGAGG
>CALVQW010000022.1 GCA_944358385.1 uncultured Clostridia bacterium | reverse complement strand
GGCTGCCGCCTCCGCGCTTGCGGAAGGCATCGCCTACAAAAACATCAAAGAGGTGCTGGGCTTATGAAAATGACCTTCAGGTGGTACGGGGAGAAGGATTGCATCCCCCTCTCCTACATCAGGCAGATCCAGGGCGTGAGCGGGGTGGTGACCGCAGTCTACGACACCCCCGTGGGCGAGGAGTGGAAGCTTGACGACCTTCTCCGCCTCAAACGGCTCGCCGCCGATGCGGGGCTGGAAACGGAAGTGATAGAGTCCGTCCCCGTCCACGAGGATATCAAGCTTGGCAAGCCTTCGCGGGTGGGCTACACCGAGGCTTATAAGCGCAACATCGAGACCTGCGCCGCGGCGGGGGTGAAGTGCATCTGCTACAATTTCATGCCCGTGTTCGATTGGCTGAGGACGGACCTGAAATTCATGCACGAGGACGGGGCAAATTCTTTGAGATACGATCACGCCGCTCTCACCGCGCTGGATCCCAACGACCTGCATCTCCCGGGCTGGGACGAGAGCTATTCTCCCGGGCAGCTCGGCGCGCTGCTTGCGGAATATAAAGGCATGACGCACGAAAGGCTCTTTGAAAATCTCGTGTGGTTTCTGAAAGAGATCATCCCCGTGTGCGAGAGGACGGGCGTCAACATGGCGATACATCCCGACGATCCGCCGTGGGACGTGTTCGGACTGCCGCGCGTGGTCTCCCGCGAGGAGGACTTCGACAGGATCTTCGCCGCCGTACCCAGCGAAAGGAACGGTATGACTTTCTGCACGGGCAGCTTGGGCGCGGGGCGGTTCAACGACCTCGTGCACATGGCGGAGAAATATGCAAAACGCATACATTTCGCGCATCTCAGACAGCTGAGATATGAGGGAGACGTGGATTTTTACGAGAACGGACACCAGACCGCGTGCGGAGATGTGGACGTTTTCGGCATAGTGCGCGCCCTCGTCAGGAACGGATTTGACGGCTATGTGCGTCCCGACCACGGCAGGAACGTGTGGGGAGAGGACGCCAAACCCGGATACGGACTCTATGACAGGGCGATGGGTGCTTGCTATCTCACCGGGCTTTTCGAAGCGGTGGAAAAGGAGGAAAAATGAAACTGCCGTTCAACATCGATCTTGCGGGCAAAGTGGCTGTGGTCACGGGTGCGGGCGGAGTGATCTGCTCGGAGTTTGCTCAGGCTCTCGCCGAGTGCGGAGCGAAAGTGGCTCTCCTCGACATCGACGAGTCCGCCGCAAAAAAAGTGGCGGAGAGGATAGGGGAGAATGCCATCGCCGTCAAGTGTGACTGCCTGGACAAGGCGGACATCGAAAGGGCGCGTGACAGAGTGCATGCCGCCTTCGGCGAGACGGACATCCTCATCAACGGGGCGGGCGGCAACAACCCCCGCGCCACTACGGACAACGAGTATATGACTCCCGACACCACGGGAGTGAAGGACTTTTTCTCCCTGGACGGGAGCGGGCTGAAATTCGTGTTCGACCTCAACATCACCTCCGCTTTTCTGGTGACGCAGGTGTTTGCCGCGGACATGGTGAAGAGGGGAGGCAACATCATAAATATCTCTTCCATGAACGCGTTTACCCCTCTCACCAAGATCCCCGCATACAGCGCGGCAAAGGCGGGCATCTCCAATTTCACGCAGTGGCTGGCGGTGCATTTCGCGCCCTGCGGCATACGCTGCAACGCCATTGCGCCCGGCTTTTTCGTCACCAAGCAGAACAAGGATCTTCTCTTCAACGCGGACGGCACGCCAACTCCGCGCACGGGAAAGATCCTTGCCGCGACGCCCATGAGGAAGTTCGGCGAAGTGAGCGATCTCATCGGATGCCTGCTGTGGCTTGCGGACGACGACGCCAGCGGGTTCGTCACGGGGACGGTCATCCCCGTAGACGGCGGTTTTTCCGCATACAGCGGGGTGTGAGATGAAAGCCGTCATCCCCGTAGTGGTCATAAAGGACGTGTCGGAGACAGAGAGCGTGTTGCGCGCGCTCAGAGAGGGTGGCATCAATCGCGCCGAGATCACCTTCCGCACCGCGTGCGCGGAGGAGGCGATAAAGGCGGGGTGCGCGCTCTTTCCGGATATGGAGATAGGCGCGGGCACCGTCATCAACGCAGGACAGGCGGAAAGAGCGGTGGCGGCGGGAGCGCGTTTCATCGTCTCGCCCGGCTTTTCGGATGAAGTGGCGGAGTTCTGCGCGGATCGCGGCGTGACCTATTATCCCGGCTGCGTCACTCCCACCGAGATCATGCGTGCGCTCTCGCACGGCATCGACATCGTCAAGTTTTTCCCCGCGGGGGAGTACGGCGGCATAAAGACCATGAAGGCTTTGTCCGCGCCCTTCCCGCAGGTGAGGTTCATCCCCACGGGCGGGGTGGACCTGAACAACCTCAAAGAGTATCTGGATTTTGACAAAGTGTACGCCGTGGGCGGCTCCTTTATGATGAAGGGGGACATCACGGCGAATTGCAAGGAGATAATGAGAATATGCGAGTCGTGACATTCGGAGAGATCATGCTGAGATTGCAGCCCGAGGATCATCTCAGGCTGGTGCAGTGCGACAGGCTGGAAGCCACTTTCGGCGGCGCGGAGGCAAATGTTGCGGTGTCGCTCGCCAATTTCGGCGTGGATGCGGCTTTTGTGAGCAAGCTCCCAGCGCACGAAGTGGGACAGAGCGCGGTCAATGCTCTCCGCCGCTACGGGGTGGACACATCCTTCATAGTCAGAGGCGGGGAGAGAGTGGGCATCTATTTCTCGGAAAAGGGCGCGAGCCAGCGTCCCGGCAAGGTCATCTACGACAGGAAGGCGTCCTCCGTGGCGGAGGCGGTGAGCGTGGATTTCGATTGGGACGCCATCTTCGAGGGGGCGGATTGGTTCCATTTCACGGGCATCACCCCCGCGCTTTCTCCCTCCCTTGCGGACATTGTGATCAAGGCGGCGAAGGCGGCTAAGAGCAAAGGGCTTACGGTGTCATGCGATCTCAACTACCGCAAAAAACTGTGGAGCAAAGAGGAAGCGCGCATCGTGATGGGCGAGGTGTGCAAGTATGTGGACATCTGCATCGCCAACGAGGAGGATGCGGGAGACGTGTTCGGCATCAAGTCGGAGGGCAGCGACGTGGAGAACGGGCAGCTGAACGCCGAGGGCTACATCGAAGTGGCGCGCCGCCTTGCGGAGAGATTCGGGTTCATGGCTGTCGCCATCACCATGCGCGAGAGCCTGAGTGCCAGCGACAACAGATGGGGAGCGATGCTTTACACCGCGGACGGTGCGGAGTTCAGCCGCAAGTACTCCGTCCACATCGTGGACAGAGTGGGCGGGGGAGACAGCTTCGCCGCGGGACTCATCTATGCCATGGGCAGCGGATACACCGCGCACGACGCGGTGGAATTCGCCACCGCAGCCAGCTGTCTGAAACATTCCGTGGAGGGCGACTTCAACCTCGTCAGCCTCGATGAGGTCAAGGCTCTCGCCGCGGGCAACGCCGGCGGACGCGTGCAACGCTAAGGAGGAGAAAATGGGCAGGATCGCAATATCGGGGTTTTATGATGAGATAAGCGGCAGTTTAAGCAAGCAGATCGAAGTTTTGCATAGGCTTGGCGAGAGCTATCTCTGCCCCCGCAACCTCGACGGCAAGAACATCGCGGACTACACCTTCGAGGAGTTCAAAGGGAAGATATATCCCGTCCTCAAACGCGAAGGGATCAGGTTTTCTTCCATAGGTTCTCCCATAGGCAAGGTGGGCATCGACGACGAGGAGGGCTTCGAGAAACAGAAAAAGCAGCTCGCCGAGCTGGTGAAGATAGCCTCGCTTATGGGCTGCGGCTACATCAGGATATTCTCCTTTTTCTACGGGGACAAAGCTCCCGAAAGCTGCCACGATAAGGTGGTGGCGCGGCTCAAAGAGCTGCTTGCCATAGTCAAAGGCAGCGGCGTCAAACTGCTGCACGAGAATGAGAAAAATATATACGGCGACGTCCCGGAGAGGGTGATGAAACTGTATGACGCGATGGCGGACGAGGACTTCGTGCTGTGTTTCGACGCCAGCAATTACGTACAGTGCGACGTTGACGTAAAGGCGGCGTTCGATATGCTCAAAGACCGCGTGGTCTACTATCACATCAAGGATTGCTCCGAGTTCAAGGTGGAAGTCCCGGTGGGGACGGGCAAAGGGTGCTACGACTACATCATCGCGGAGCTGAAAAAGAGGGGATATGAAGGCTTTATGACTCTCGAACCCCACACCTTCAAATACGCGCTTTTGAAACCCTTGGTCTATTTTGTTCCCTTCATGCCCCTCATCATGAAGGACTACTTTAAGGCGTTCCGTCTGATAGACAAGGCGCAGGGCATGGGCTACTTCTCCTGCGCGTCGCGCGAGAAGGTCTTTTTGTGGCAGTACGAAAATCTGAAAAAACTCCTGGAGGGTTGACAATGGACAAGAAAGAAGTGAGGTTCGGCATCGTCGGCATAGGCAAGCAGGGCACGTTCTACACCAAGATATTCACCAAGCTCAAATGGCTGGTGAAGGGGGCGCGCCTCACCGCCGTGTGTGACATCCTTCCCGAAAGACGCAAGTATGCGGAGGAGAATCTCCCCGGCGTCAAGGTCTTTGAGGACTACAAGGAGATGTTCGCGTCCGGGCTGGTGGATGCCGTCATGATCGAGACTCCGCACTATTTTCACCCCGTCATCGCAATAGACGCGATGCGCGCCGGGCTGAACGTACTTTGCGACAAGCCCGCGGGCGTCTATACCAAGCAGGTGCGGGAGATGAACGAGGAGGCGAAAAAGCATCCCGACCTCCTCTTCGGCATGATGTTCAACCAGCGCACCAACCCCCTCTACATCAAGGCGAAGGAACTGATCGAGAGCGGCAGGCTGGGGAAACTGACGAGGATAGTCTGGATCATCACCAACTGGTATCGTCCGCGTGCCTACTACGCGCAAGGCGGCTGGCGCGGTACGTGGTGGGGAGAGGGCGGCGGCGTGCTGCTCAACCAGTGTCCTCACCAGCTAGACCTCTTCACATGGCTCGCGGGGCTGCCCGTCAGCGTCACCGCGACGGCGTCCACGGTTGGCAGGGATATCAGCGTGGAGAACGACGTGACGGCGTACTGCAAGTTCGAGAACGGCGCGACGGGAGTGTTCATCACCTCCACGCACGACGCTCCCGGCACCAACAGGCTGGAGATCACGGGAGAGGGCGGCAAGATCGTCATCGAAAACGGCAAGCTGGTGTTCACCGAGAACTGCGAACTCGAACCCGTCTTTTCGGAGCATAACACCGTTTTCATGGGCAAGCCCAAGACCAAGAAGTACACCTATCGCGGCATAGGGCATTATCTCAGGCTGAAGAAGTATCCGCCCCAGCACATCGGCATCATCAAGAACTATACCGACTATCTGCTCAAAAAGACGGACAAGTTCACCGCGCCGGGAGAGCAGGGCATTACGGGACTCACCTTCTCCAACGCGATACATCTTGCGAGCTGGACGGGGAGGGAAGTGAGCATCCCCCTCGACGAGGAGGCTTTCATCGCCGAACTCGAAGCCAGAAAGGCAGAGGAAAAGGCGTCGGAAAAAAAGTGAAATGACAAATGCCCGTCAAGGGGCGGGCGTGAATTAAGGGAGAAAATATGAGTGAAAACGTAAACGCCGTTCAGAATGCGGCAGGAGATGAAAAGAGCTTCATTTCCCGCACCAGCGGTTTAAAGACCAGGGATTATGTAGCCTACGCAATGGGCGACACGGCGTGTTGTCTGGTGTTCGGGCTGGTCACCTCCTTTTTGCAGAAGTTCTACACCGACATTTTCAGCCTCAGCCCGCTGTTCATCATGTTGATGTTCATCGGCGCGAGGGTGTGGGACGCCATCAACGATCCCATCATGGGCAGGATCGCGGACACGGTAAAGCTGTCCAAATGGGGCAGATACCGTCCGTGGTTTTTGTGGGCGGCAGGTCCGCTCATCATTTCCACGGTGCTGATGTTCATACGCTGGCCGGGACTCACGGGTGATGTCAACTACGTCGGCACATGCATCTACGCGACCGTGACCTACGTCATGTTCGGCATGAGCTACACCATGCTCCAGATCCCTTACGGCAGCCTCGCATCTGTCGTCACCACGGACGAGAAGGAACGCACGACGCTTTCGGTGTTCCGTTCCATAGGCGCGGGCGTCGGCTCCGTCCCCGCGGTGCTCATTGCTTCCTTCTGCTATAAGGAAGTGGGCGTCAACGAGGATACAGGCAGAGTGATAAGTGAGATGCAGTATGTGCCCATCATCATAGGCGTCGCAGTCATTTCCGCGATCGCGCTCGGGATGCTCATCCTCGCCTTCGTCTACAACAAAGAGCGCGTCATCGCCAAGCCCAAGGTGAGGAAGGAGAAGGGCGAGACGCTCACCATCATCAAAAACCTCTTCAAAAACAGGGCATTCCTCGCGGTCAGCGTGGCGAGCATGCTGCTGCTTGCGGGGCAGATGTTCACCCAGAGTTTCTATCTCTACCTCTTTGACGACTACTTCGGAATGACATGGATGAACCTGGTCTCCACGGTGTGCACCTACGCGCCCATGGTCATCTTCATGCTGTTCACCCCCAAGATGGTGCGCAGGTTCGGCAAGAAGGAGCTTTGCGGTGTGGGTATGATCGTCGCCGCGGCGGCTAACCTCGGCATGTTCGCGCTGCGCGGTGTCGATCCCGGCATCCTTGCCTATCTTTTCCTCGTCCTCTGTTTCATAAGCGGCATAGGACTCACCTTCATCATCCTGCAAGTGTGGTCCATGGCGACGGACGCCATAGACGAGATAGAGATCAAAACGGGCAGACGCGACGACGGCACGGCATACTCCTTCTTCATGTTTTTCAGAAAGCTCGGTCAGGTCATCGCGGCGATCGCGGTCAACGGCGCGCTGCTCGGCATGAATTACGACTACACCAAGGGCGCGATCCAGACGGCGGAGAACCTCTCCGTGATGTACGACATGGCGACCATCATCCCCGCTGTCCTCTTCGGGCTTATGGCGGTGGTGCTGCTGGTGTGGTATCCGCTCTCCAAGAAGAAGGTGGCACAGCTGCAGATCCTCAAAGAGGAGCATCTGAGAGAGGCGTTCGCCGGCAACGCGATCTCCATCGACAATGCGGAAGGAGTGGAACATCTCGCGGGCAGCGGGGATGCGGACGTGTTCGCATCCGTCTCGGAGCTTGAAGCGCGCGAGGAGAAGGAACTCGCGGAAAACGATGTTGACGAGGACAAAAACGAGGGATAAATAATGAGATACGGCATACAGCTCTTTTCGCTGAGAAAATATCTGAAGGATGAGGACGGCTATGCCGAGGTGTTCCGCCGCGTCTCGGAGATGGGGGCGCAGGTGGTGCAGCTCTCGGGCGGAAAGCCCGTCGGTCCCGCCTTCATCCGCAAGCTCTCGGAGGCGTATTCCATCCCCGTGTGTCTCACTCACGACAACTTCGGCAGGCTGGAAAACGACCTTCCCGCGCTCGTCACCGAACACAGGATCTACTCCTGCAACGCGATGGGTGTGGGCATGATGCCCAAGAAGTTCCGCACGGGGGAGATCGCGGATCTCAACAAGTTCGTTGACTTCCTCAACCTCACTGCGGACAAGCTCGCCGCCGAGGGCATGACCATTGCCTATCACAATCATTGGTTCGAGTTCGACAAAGCGGGCGGAGAGGTGATGTACGACTACCTCATCGCCAACACCGACGAGAGAGTGCGTTTCATCCCCGACACCTATTGGATGAAGTTTGCGGGAAAGAGCGTGGAAGGATATCTCGACAAGCTCGCGGGGAGGGTGGACACTCTGCACCTCAAAGACTACAAGCACAAGATTTTCCGTGCGGTGGGGAAGGGGACGCTGGATTTCAAGTCCATCCTCGCCAAGGCGAAGGAGTGCGGCGTGCGCAACGCGGTTGTGGAGTTGGATCTTTCCCCGCGTCCGTATGCGAGCATGGAGTTCTCCATGCGGAGATTGAAGGAGATGGCGGATGCAGACTAAGAGTGTCATCACCCCGTGCGGGGAGATCGTCGGCAAGGTGACCGACTACGGCGCGGTGTTCCGCGGAGTGCGGTATGCAAGGGCGGAGAGGTTCGCAAAGCCCGTTGTCGTCACGCGTTACGACGGTGTGCAGGACGCGACGGAGCAGGGGGTGTGCTGCCCTCAGATGCGCGCGTTCTGGAATGAGGAACACAGGTTTTACTACAAAGAATTCCGCAAAGGGATGTCATTCACCTATGACGAGGACTGTCTGATCCTTGACATACATCAGCCCGCGGATGCGCATGACGCGCCCGTCATCCTGTTCATACACGGCGGTAGTTTCACGGGCGGGAGCATCAATGAGATGCAGTTCGACGGCTCGGCGTATACGCGCAGAGGAGTGATCTATGTCGCCGTCAATTACCGCCTCAACGTGTTCGGATTCTTTGCGGACGGCGAACATTCCCGCGGCAGCCTCGGCATCTACGATCAGGCGGCGGCTATAGAGTGGGTGCGCCGCAATATCTCCGCGTTCGGCGGCGATCCCGAAAAGATCATGCTCATGGGGCAGAGCGCGGGCGCGATGAGCGTGCAGACGCTCATTTGCTCCGAGCAGCTCAAAGGCTGCATAAAGGGTGCGATAATGCTTTCCGGCGGCGGCAAGAGGGGCGCGTTGCTCCCACTCTCCAAGCCCGACACACGCTATTGGAAAAAGGTGATGAAAGCAGCGGGCGCATCCTCCTTCGAGGAGTTCCGCACCATGCCAGCAGAGAAGGTGTGGACGGCGTGGAAAACCAAAAATCTCGTTGGCAAGGCGTTGCAGACCAAGCCCGTCATTGACGGAGACCTCATTGCGGACAAGAGCTATGACACGCAAGTCCCCGCCGTCATAGGCACCGTCACCAAGGATCTGCTCCCACCTGTCCTCAACCATATGGCGAGAGCGTTTGCAAGGCGGCAGAAGAAACGCGGCGTCCCCTGTTTCGTGTTCTCGTTCAGGCGGCTGCTCCCTCCCGACGGAGCGTCCTTCCACTCCTGCGACCTGTGGTACGCGCTGGGTTCGCTGGGGAGATCCTCGCGTCCCTTCACGGACGCAGACCGCGCGCTCTCCGACGAGATGGTGGACCGATTTGCCGCATTTGCGGCGAGCGGGGATCCCAATACGGCAAAAGCGGGCGGCTGGAAGCCCTATTCCGCACCTTCGGACATCAAAGTGTTCAACTAGCCCTCCCGACGGGAGAGTTTTGACCGGCGTTTCCTCTGCGGGAGAATTCCGACCGGTGTTTTATTTGCGGGAGGATTTCGGCTAGCGTTTCCCAGACGTGAGAATTAAAGATTTACCTGAAAATACCGGGCGGCATTTTGCCGCCCGGTATTGACATCCCGCGCATGTCGATGTATAATTGATTAAAAGTTTTAATTAATCGGACATGCGTCCGAGCGGAGGTATCATGAGAGTAGCGATAGGTTCGGATAAATCGGGTTTCACGCTCAAAGAAGCCATCAAATCTTTTTTGGCATCGGAGGAGGGAAAGGCACTCGGAGTGGACTTCGATCCCGTCCGCGACGACCTCGGCACCACGGACATCTCCGACGTGCATCCCTATTACCGCGTTGCGGGAGACGTCGCGCCCCGCGTGCTTTCCGGCGAGTATGACAGAGCCATCCTCATCTGCGGCACGGGCGCGGGCATGAACGTCGTTGCCAACAAGTTCAAAGGACTTTCCGCCGTCGTTTGCGAAGGAGTGTATTCCGCACGCATGGCGAGAGTCATCAACGGTGCGCAGGTGCTGTGCATGGGCGGCTGGATCATCGCGCCCGAGATGGGCGTCGAGATGGCGAAAGCCTTTCTTTCGGCGGAGACCTATGTCGGCATAGAGGAATGGCGCAAGGAATGGCTCGCTGCCGCCGCCCAAAAGGTAGAGGACATCGAAGAGAGGAATTTTGCACATTGAAAACGGAGTTTGCTTATTCTGAACCTGTAAGGATATTTTTTGGTGAAGGAGAGAGAAAAAGGCTCAAAGAGATAGTCGGCTCACTCGGTCTTAGCCGCGGCATTCTGATCGCGGACGCCTTCCTTGCAAAAAACGGAGTCGCGGAGGAGATCGCAAATGATGCGCACCTCTGCGCCGTTTTCTCGGAGTTCACGGTAGATCCCGACATCAAAGCGGCGGATGCCGCCGCCGATCTTGCGCGGGAAAAGGGAGTCGATCACATCGTCGCTCTCGGAGGCGGGAGCGCGATGGACCTTGCCAAGTTCCTCTCCGTCGCTGTCGGGAGCGGTCGGAGCGCAGAGGAGCTGTTCTACGGTGAGATACCGGAGAGGAGCATCCCCGTCATCGCTCTCCCCACCACGGCGGGGACGGGCAGCGAAGTGACGGGAGTCTCCGTCATGAGCGACAAGAGCAGGGGAGTGAAGGAACCTCTTTCTTCGCCCGCTTTTTTCGTTGCCGCAGCTGTCGTCGATCCCGTCCTCACGCTCACACTCCCGCCATTTGCCACCGCCGTATGCGGCATCGACGCCGTGGCGCACGCGCTGGAAGCGTATTGGTGCAGACGGCACAATCCCGTCTCGGACGCGCTTGCGGAGAAGGCACTTAAACTCCTTTTCGGCGGGTTCGACCGCGCGTATGACGACGGGAGCGACCTTGCCGCGCGCACGGATATGAGCATGGGAGCATTGCTCGCGGGCATGGCGTTCGCGCCCACGCGCACCGCCGCCGTACACGCTTGCAGCTACCCGCTCTCTGAGATGTTCGGCATGCCGCACGGAGAGGCTTGCGCTTTCACCCTCGACCTTTTCACTAGGCTGAACTCCCGCATCGACAGGGAGAGGATGGACGCACTCGCGCACTCTTTGGGATATGCATCCCCCGACGCGCTCGCGGACGAGATAGCGCGCATGAAGGCAAAAACGGGCATGCGCAGCACCCTCGCCGAGATAGGATGCGGGGACATAGGCGCACTCGCGGAAGCGTGTGCGGGACATCCGCTCATGCTCAACAACGTCAAGACATTTTCGGCGGAGGAACTCAAAGCCGCTTTCGGAGGTCTTGCATGACAGGCGGCACGCGCAGTCTCAAAGGCTTGCGCCGCGGCAACAAGGAAGCGGTGCTTTTCCTCCTCTTGAGGGAGGGGGAGATGTCGCGCGTTAGGATCGCGGCAAACACGGGACTCACCACCGCATCCGTGACGCAGCTTGTGAAGGAGCTGATGTCCGAAGGGCTGGTGACGGAGAGCGGCGAGGTGGCGCGCGGAGCGGCGGGCAGAAGGGAAACTCTGCTGCGCTTCGAAGGCGACCGCATCGCGGCGGTGGGCGTCAACGTGGAGAGCGACCTCACGCACGTCTCTCTCTGCACGTGGGGGGAGGTGCTTGCGGAGGAGATCTATCCCACCCCCGAATTTTTTGCGCACGGCATCGACAGGCTGGGGGAGCGAGTGAAGGCACTTGCTGCGGGATGCGGCAAGAGGAGGTGTGTGGGAACGGGAGTCGCCGTCGCGGGCATAGCCGACGAGAAGAACGGTGTGTCCGTGAAAAGCTACGGCATCTTCCCGGACGGCTATCCTCTTGCGGAGGAACTTTCGCGGCGCACGGGGCTGGAGACCGCTCTCATCAACAACGTGCGCGCTCAGGCACGCGCGCTCATAGCGGGCAAAGAGGACAGCTTTATGCTGGTCAAGCACGCGCCGGGCATAGGCTGCGCCGTCATATCCGACCTCTCCGTCGTCGCGGGGGCGGCGGGCAGAGCGGGGGAGATCGGTCACACGGTGGTGCGCGAGGGCGGCGAACCGTGCAGGTGCGGCAAGCGCGGCTGTCTGGAAGCGTATGTCTCGGAAAAGCATATAAAGGCACTTTATCTGTCAAAAACGGGAGTTGAACTCCCGATAGAAGAAATATACGACCGCTACGGCAGCGACGATGCGGCAGAGGAGATCCTTGAGGAATGCGTGCGGCTCATCGCTCTTTCCGTGGGAAACGCCGCCATGCTGCTCAATCCCGTCAGAGTGCTTACGACGGGAGGGATATTCTCCCGTACGGCTCTTTTCGACGCGCTGTGCAAAGCCGTGGACAGGGCGGGATTCGGCGGCGCGTTCGCCCTTTCGAGGGTGGGCGACGACGCAAAACTCAAAGCATTTTCGGGTGCGCGGCACATCATGCTGGAACGCGTTTTCGGCGTGTGATCGCGCGAGGAGGAGATATGGCAAAAAAGATCGTAAAGCTCGGCATGGTGTGCCTCACCCGCAACACCTTCGACTACAAAGCCGCGGAGGAGATCTATCGCGGCATAATTTCGGAGCTTGAAAAGCGCGAGGACATCTCCCTCTGCGCCTGTCCCGATCCCGTCATGGAACAGCCCGACGCCGCAAGAGCGGGGGATATGCTCATGCGGGCGGGGGTGGATGCCGTGGCTGTCCTGTCCGGCACATTCCATCTCGGCGGGCTGGTGACTGAGATCAAGAAACGCTGCGACCGCCCCCTGCTGCTTTGGGGACTGCCCGAGTTGCCGTACGACGGCGGCAAGATAAGGCTCAATTCCGTGTGCGGAGTCAATCTGGACGCGTCCAACCTCTACAAGAGCGGACGCAGGGATTTCACCTACAAGGTCTCCGAGAGTATCGACGAGGATTGGCTGGACGCGGTGAGGATGATCGCGGCACTCAAAGAGTGCAGGATAGGTGTCATTGGTTCCCGCGCGCACGGGTTTTACAACGTCGGTGTGGACGAACTTGCTCTCTACGCCAAATACGGCTGCGAAGTGGAGTACTGCGAGCTTGCGGATGCCTACTCCTTCCCCGCAGACGAGAAGGACGAGGCGGACTATCTCGCCCGTGTCCGCAGCCTTTTCGACGGCAGCGCGCTGACTGAGGACAAGCAGCGCAAGGTGGCAAAGCTTTGCGCTTCTTTAAAAGGGTTTTTCAAAGCAAAACGCTTTTCCGCGGTGGCGGTGCGTTGCTGGCCGGAGTTCGCCGCGGGCTTCGGCATAGCCCCCTGCGCATCCATGTCCCTGTTGCAGGACGACGGGATGATTTTCGCGTGCGAGGGAGACGTGGACTGCGCTCTCACCATGCTGTGCCACTCTGCGGCGGGGGCTAAGACGCCTTTCATGGCGGACATCTCGCAGATAAACGAGGAGGAGAACACCGCGCTCATGTGGCATTGCGGAGTCGCGCCCCGTTCGTTGTGCGCGGCGGACTGCACCCCCACTCTCGACACCTACTTTGCGGGCGGCAAGGGCGTGACGGCGGGTTTTGTGCTGAAAACGGGGAGAGTGGAGATGGCAAGGCTGGACAGCGTGAACGGCAGCTATCGCATCTATCTCGAAAAAGGAGAGGCAGTTCCCATGGAGAAGCTGCTCACGGGGACGTATGCCAAGGTGCGTTTCGACCGTCCCGCCGCGGAAGTCACGGACAGAGTGATACTCAACGGGCTTGCGCATCACGTCTCCATGATATACGGAGACTGTGACAGAGCGTTCAGGATATTTGCCGCGCTCACCGACACCGAAGTGTTATGAAAACGCCCGCCTTCAACTGCGATATCGAAGTGTACACGCTTGCGGACGAAAGCCCGCTTTTCCGTGCCGCAGACGTTGATGCGGAGGGCATAGTCGCACTTGCCGATGCTCTCCCGCACGTCACGGACAATGTGTATGTGGCATCCGATCCCGCACTCGAAGCTCTCCCCGCCGTGCGCAAGGCGGAAAGAGATGTGTTTGCCGAACTCCCCGTGCAAGCGGGGTGGTGCTACGGCAGCGGGAAGAAAATGAACGGCGTCGAGTGGCATAAGTCCTCCGAAGTGGTCGTCGCGGGGACGGACTGTGTGCTGGTGCTGGGCGATGTCCGCGATATCGTGGATGATGTCTACGACTCCTCCCGTGCGGTCGCCCTCTTTCTGAAAAGGGGAGAGGCGGCGGAACTTTTCGCGGGCACACTGCATCTCGCGCCTCTTGCCGTCGGGGAGCGTTTCGCCGCGGCGATCATACTCCCGCGCGGGACCAATGCGCCGCTTGCGGGAGGGATAGACGGTGCGTTGCGTGCCGTCAATAAGTGGCTGCTCGTGCATCCCGACAACGAGAAGGGCATTCGTGCGGGCGGTAAGATCGGAGTGAAAGGCGTCAACATCGCGGTGATCTCGGACTATGAGGACAAATAAAGACATCATCGTCGATGTGTGCTGCATTGCGGGCATGATCGCGGCGTGGACGGGGTATTATCTCGCCTCTGATTGGGCGGTGGAGTTCACGGGTTCCGCCTTTGCCGCCGGGATGCTGTTGCGAGCCGGAGCATTGATCTTCCTCACCCTCTACCTCGCCGTGCGCGGCAAACTTGCCGCAGTGTTCAGGCAGGGAAAGACCGCGCTCGTGCTCTTGCTCATCGGCGTGCTGGGCTATCTTCTGGACACCTTCGCCAACCTCGGATTCGCATACGGATCGGTGGGGACGGGGACTGTGCTTTTAAAGACGGACATCCTGATGGCGAACATCGTCACCGCGCTTTTCCTCAAAGAGAGACTCTTCCTCTCCGATTGGCTGGCGACGGCGGTGATGCTCGGCGGCGTGATCCTGGTGCTGGACATCGACTTCTCCGACGCGGGATTCAATTGGTACGACCTCTTTTTCATCGCAAGCGCGGCTTCCGTCACGGCAAACGCCTTCGTGATAAAACGGGCACAGGACAGGCTGGGGGCGGACTCGGACGTCATCGGCTACTACAACAACTTTGTCGTACTGCTGCTGTTCATGCTGAGTTCGCTTATCGCGGGCGACTTCGGGCGGCTCGGAGATCTGCACATCGAGGTGTGGCACGTCTTTGCCCTTCTCGGCGGAGGAGCGGCGCAGACGCTGATATATGTGTTCTACTACCGCAACCTGAAAAAACATCCCGTATGGGTGGTCAAGCTCTATCTTCTCTTCGTCCCCGTGCTGACCTGCGTGGCGGGAGTGTTGCTTTTCGGAGAGGAGTTCGGAGCATTGAAAGGCGCGGGGATGGCATTGGTGCTGGGCGGCGCGGCGGCGATCGCGCTGAGAGGCAAGATAAACAAGGGAAAGATCGCGTGCGGGAAGTTTGCGGGCGTCGCATACTCCCGCGAGTGCGCGGATAAAGGAGGAAAAAAATGAGACTGACGCGGAATGGCGACCGTGCCGAGCTGTGGTTCGGCGGCAGAAAGGTGATGGAACACACCCCGCAACATCCTTTCATCTTCGCGGTTGAGGGGAGTTTTGCCTATCGCAGTTCCCACGGCAATTTCAAGATAGCCGAGAAACTCAAACGCCGCATCCCTTTCGCCCTCACGGGCGGGGGAGATGACAGCCTTGTATTCACCGCAGAGGGCGGCAGACGGGTGGAAGTGCGTTTCTCGGAGGCGTTCGGAGGGGTGGAGGCGCGGTTCACTCCCAACGGAGAATTCATCACCGAACTGCACTTTGCGGCAGTGAAGGGAGAGGGCATCTTCGGCGGCGGTGAACAGTACAGACAGCTGGACATGAAGGGGGAGAGGATAGTCAACTTCGTCTCCGAACACATAGTCGTGCCTCCCATCGTGCGCAAGACGCTGTTGCGCTTCCTTCCTTACAAAGAGAAACCGCACTCCTACATCGAGACTTACAGCCCGATGACCACCTACACCAGCAGCGAGAAATACGCGTTGCGGTTCGACGTCTCGGCGTACGGCGTGGCGGATCTCACGCGGGACGAGGAGTCCGTGTTCCTTTTCGGGGAGTGTCCGCGCAGCTTTTTCTATGCGGCGGGTAAGAGCTTCGCAGAGGTGGCACGCGCCCTCAACGCGCACACTCCCTGCCGCGCCTATCTCCCCGATTGGGCGCACGACGGTATGATCGTCGCGGTGCAGGGCGGGATGGAGCGAGTGACAGAAAAGGCACTTGAAATGCTGGATCGCGGCGTTAAACTAGCCGGAGTGTGGAGTCAGGATTGGAGCGGCAGGAAGGTCACCGCCGTCGGGAAACAGGTGTATTGGAATTGGGAGGCGGACGAGAGCTACTATCCGGACTTTGAAAAAAACATCGCCGCATTGAAGGAAAAGGGGGTGCATTTCCTCGCATACATCAATCCTTATCTCGTCAAAGGCGGGCGGCTGTACAACGAGTGTGCGGAAAAGGGGATGCTCATCCGCGACCGAAAGGGTGAGATCTATCACGTCAAGTCCACCACCTTCGACGCCGGTATGCTGGACCTCACTTATCCCGCCGCCGTCGAATTCATCAAGGAAGTCCTCATCAAGCGCAATATGCTGGACAGAGGAGTGGACGGCTATATGGCGGATTTCGGCGAATATCTCCCCGTGGACTGCGTTCTGCATGACGGCGATCCCGCAGCGATGCACAACGAGTGGCCCACCCTTTGGGCAAAGATCAACCGCGAAGCCGTGGACTCCCACCCGCGAGCTGAGGAGATTTTCTTTTTCACGCGTTCGGGCTACAACGGCGCGCAGCGGTACACGACGATGATGTGGAACGGGGATCAGCACGTCGATTTCTCGGCAGATTACGGCATGCCCTGCGTCATGCCCGCCACGTTCAATCTCGGCTTCTCCGGCATGGCGGCGGTGCACAGTGACGTGGGCGGATTCATCAGTTTCGCCTCGCTTGCACGCAGCCGCGAACTGCTCATCCGTTGGACGGAAATGAACGCGTTTTCGCCGCTCATGCGCTCCCACGAGACCATTCGTCCCGACGTCAACGTCCAGCCCTATAATGAGGATGTCGTCGATGTCACCGCCTCGCTTTCCCGCGTGCATGCAGCACTCAAACCCTACCTTGTGCAGTGCATGAAAGAGGCGGAGGAGGGCATCCCCGTCATGCGCCCCGACTTTTACGAGAGCGGAGACTTTGCATCGCACTCGGAGGATCACGTCTACCTGCTCGGACGGGACGTGTTTGTCGCCCCCGTGATCGCGGCGGGCGCGACGGAGCGGGAGGTCACCCTGCCGCAAGGGGAGTGGGTGAAGTTCTTTGACGGGACGGAATGCGTGGGCGGCAAACGCCTGCGCTTTTCGGCACCTCTCGGCAAACCCGTGGCGTTCTACCGCAAGGACAGCGCGTTCGCACCTCTCTTTGCCGGCATCGCTTTGTGACACTCCGCTCCCGCATCTCACGCCGAAACACGGACGCGCCTCGTGCGCGTCCTTTTATTACGTGCGTATGTCGATGCACCGCGCCGTTTTTCGTCTTACCCGCTCCGGCATATTTGCTGAAACCCACAGCGCACCCACACGAGGTCGTCTTTCGGCACTTATTTTGTGCGCAGCAGAGCAGCCCGCCCTCCGTACGATTCAATTTTTACATTTATTGTTGCGGGACGTTTTCGGCACATAGCATCTGATAGTGCATTATCGGAAGAGGGGAAACACCCTCTCCGGAGGAAGGCATATGATACGCATACTTCTCGTTCTCGGCGTTGCCTACTACTTCTTCAAATTCCTCCTTTCCGGCTACAAATGACCTTGCCGCCGCCCCCGCCGCAACAGTCGTTTGCGCATATTTTACAAGTGATCTGAAATGGGGAAACGTCTTGTTGCGCAAACCGCCTGACCTCGCCGCACTCATTTTCGCCACGTTTTAATTTGACGCAAAGCAAACAAAGAAAGCTTCGTCTACCCCGCGCTCCCGTTGACAATGCGCGCGCGTTCATCTATAATTGCCGCATACGGAGGCGTATCGAAGCGGTCATAACGAGGCGGTCTTGAAAACCGTTTGGGTGCAAGCCCACGGGGGTTCGAATCCCTCCGCCTCCGCCAAACAGAGTCGCGTTTGAACCCGCGGCTCTGTTATTTTTGTATTAAAGGAGTTGCCGGTATCATAATCGATACCGAAGTTTATGTTCCCCAATGGTCTGACTTCTACTTGACGCAGAAAAGAGATGAACACGGTTTTTACACAAAATAGACGGCTTATGCCGTCTATTCTATTTTCTCCAAATTTTGCCGTTTCGGGAGGCTCAGCGTAGCACAGCTTTCGCGGAAGTCAATGCGAAAAATTATCGCTGAAAAATCGAATAAATCATAACGGTGAAGCCGGGAAGGATTTCCTTCTCGGCTTTTTCTTTTGCCCTGAAACAATCGGACAGGAACGCAATATTTTTTCGTTTGTCATTGACTTCCGTGAGGTCAAAACGCAATGAACGGACCTCTACTCAATCGGTGCTACTCCGCCTCCGCCGAAAGGCAAAATAAAATTTGGAGGTAACTCTATGAAAACAGATGTTTCCAAGTTCTCGGAATTCCGAAAGTATTATCTCTCGGAATTTGAATGGTTTGACGGTGAGGAATACATCACCTTCAACCTCGTAGGCATCGACCTTGAAAAAGGCGAAGTCCAAGTCGCCGTGACGGACAGAGGCAAGATAAGCGTTATCACTTACGACCTCATGACAGACAAGAACGGCAGGCTTTACTTTGAGTACGGCGCGATGTACACCCGCATCTACCCGGACGATTTCGAGGAGGCGGCATAATGAAACTCACTCTTTCCAATGTCAAGGAAATCAAGCGCAATTCGAATAGCCCTCTTACAAAGCGCGTCTGCAACTATGTCATAGGACGCTGGGGCGACTATAACGACAAGAAGTACATCTTCACGGATGTGCTCCATAACGGTTGTTGTTCGGGTGTAGTAAGCGAACTCATTTACTACTACGACACGGTGCGATTCTACAAGCAATACCGCCAAGAGATCAACGAGATGCTTTACAACATCATGAACGGAACGGGGCTTTACGCTCCTTCCGAACTCTTCGGAGACAAGTGGGACAAGGAAGATCCGCTTGCACAGGATGACTTCAATCAGAACCTTCTGGCGTGGTTCGGCTTTGAAGAAACGCTCCGGAACATCGGCTACAACTTTGAAACTTTACAAAATTGCATTTAAGGAGGATACGAAAATGGCAGACAAGAACATCGCAAAGAAAGAAAAGGCAATCGAAATCATGAAGAAAATGGACATCTACAAACCGTACATAAAAGGCTTCCGCGAAAGCGACAAAGTTTGCTTCTTTGAAGGGTTCGGCGGTTTCTGGATCGACCAAGAGCCTGAACTTCATGAAAAGATGAAAGCAATCGAAGAAAAGCACAAGTGCAAAGTCTATGCCGTTACGCACGAATATACGGAATTCGGAGAACTGTACGACTTCCTTATCATAACCGACTATCCCGAAGAATGGGATACGCTCGTGTACACCGAAGGCAACCGTCATACGGCTTTCGCCTATGTCTGGAACAAGGACGACGACTGGTGCAGTGAGTTCGGCAGCGTTACCGTGCAGAGTTTCGGCGGCGGTATCAGAAGGATCGCGTGAGGTGAGTATGAAACACACAGACGAAGTACAAGCCATCCTGACGGCGATATTCGCCATCAACAGAACGAGCGAACACGAGGACAAGGACATAACACTTGTCCTCGATTACGCTTTCAGGCGACTTTTCGGCGCGAATACAAATCTGCTCATCCTCTCCTGTATAGGAAAGACAAAGGAACAGATGATGCCCGAAGTCATGCAACTGCTTGAAAGCTGCACACAATACAAAACATACTTGGAGGAATACAGAAAATGAAACCGTTCAAAACACAAGCACATATCCACTCCCTTGACGGGCAAATGGATGAGATAATAGTCTTGGAAGAACTCGGAAACAACAGCTATTTAGTGGACTATCGCGGGGTGAAATGCTCCGCGATCTTTAATCCCTTCAACTGCACCTACTACGCAGACGACATCTATGGGATCGTCAAGGAGGAAACGAACAATGGCTAAAATCGCAGAACTCAAAAAGTATCTCGGATATGAATTCTCTTCCGGGAGTTACACCGGCGATGACTATAAGTCCTTTCAGACAAAGTACATCAACTATCTGAAAGCTGTATGCCGCGAAAATCATTGGCAGCTCGTCAATGTCGGAAGGAACCACTACTGCTTCTCCGCCTTTATAAAGAGCGCGGAAAACAAGTGCGTGTACATATCCATTTCGGATGTCAGGTACTTCACGAACGAGTGGTACAGCAATATCCTCATCCGAACGGCGAAAGACGAACAGGACTACCGAGGTGGCTTCAACCACTATACGACGCTCGAAGATCTCACAGGAAAGGCGGCCGAACTGCTGGACGACCTGCCGTTTTAAGGAGGTGCGATATGAAATCCATGTTTTGGGAACTCTATCACGGCAATATCTGCGGCAAAGACATCAGACTGCCGGAGAAAACGCGCAAGGAAGAATTCGCGCTGTATGACAAGCTGAAAGCCACGCTGTCCGAGGAAAGCGACGCTCTTTTTGAAGAGTTCCTCGAAAAGGCTTCCGAAAGCCAAGACGAGGCGATGCTGATGACATACAAGCGCGGTATGGCGTTCGGGCTGTTGCTTGCCTTCGAATCATTTGCACAAGGAGATGAATTATGAAACAACTGAATTTGGAAGCAAAAACCAAAGAACAACAGCGTATCAAAGCCTATCTTGAAGAAAACGCCTCGGATATCCTTGCGGGGAAAATCAACAACGGCGTTCTCATCAAGAAAGACGGCAAGATCCTGCTCAACCGCAAAACGCTGGACGGCTTTATGTCCTTTGCGACCGAAGAAGCAAGAAAGCAAGTCGAAAAGGGCGCGAGATACGCTATGGTCGAGGATGCTGTCGTATTCGGCTGGGCTGTCCACTATTTCGAAGAGGACAGCATCGAAGGCGCGCTCTTTAACGAGGACGGCTCCGAATACAAGACGCAGCCCAAACCGGCAGCAAAGGCGCCGATGGTGAAAGCGCAACCCAAACCGCAACCCAAGCCGCAGATGTCCATGTTCGACCTTATGGGCGAAGACCTCGAAGGCAAGCCCGAAGACGACGAAGACGCTATGCCGTCTGATGAAGAGATACAGGAGATCATGGCGGAAATCGCCGAGGAAGAAAAGGCTAAACAGCAAAAGCCCACGACCTCTCCCATATATCGGAAGTATCTGGATGTGCAGGACAGGTATCCGCAAGCAATTATCGCCATGCGCTTGGGCGACTTCTATGAAGTGTTCGGCACGAACACAGAGGTGCTTGCAAACGAATTGTCCATTACCCTTACGGGCAGAGATTGCGGACTTGAAAGCCGTGTGCCGATGGTCGGCTTCCCGTACCACACAGCGGAGATGTACTTCGGCAAAATCTTAAGCAACGGACATACGCTTGTCGTCATGGAAAACGACGACGAAGTGCGTGAACTGCCTTCTGCGCAGGGTGTTGACCTTGAAACGGGCGAGATACTCTCCGAAGAGGAGATGCGCGAATTTGACGGCGACATCGAAGAGCCAAAAGACCTTGACGATGGCATTGACACTTCCGCCTTTGACAAGAACGCACTTTGCAAGCTGGATGAAATGTTCGGCGACAAAATCACATTGAGGTAAAAGCTATGACGGAAAAAGACATCAGACCTATCCCGAAAAACATTCTGAAACGGATACAAAAACTTGACGGCAAATACTATCCCTGTCCCGATGGTCATGTGCGCTGTTACGCCTACCTGACCACTTGGAAAAACGAGCTTGTGAAAGTCACCGTCGCCGTAAAGCACCGCTACAAAAAGTGGTACTGCAAGCAGGTCGCTGTTCATGGTCTGAACTCGGAAAGATGCTTCGTAAAGGACATGGAATATTGCTATTGCGCCGGCATGGGATTCCGCTTCGGCTGGTACGAAGAAGGCTTGCAGAAATACAGGCAATGGTACGAACGCGGCTGGTGCTGGGCTTACGACAAATACTATGATCCCTTTGCGGAGATCGTAAATCCGCACTTCATAGACCGCTTGCCGGAGTTCAGATATTCCGCGTATAAAATGTATCAGGGCTGCAATATTTTCAAGTATTTACGGCTCTACCGTCAATTCCCGCAGCTCGAAATGCTGATGAAGCTCGGCTTTTCACGGATCGCGTTGAGCAAGACGATACTCAAACGCTGCGGAACGGACAAAGCCTTCTGCAAGTGGCTTATCGCAAACAGAGCGACGCTTCAGGACAGGCACTACTACATAGATGTCATCGTCCGAGCGTATAAGACCAAGAAGCCGATCGAACAGCTTCAGCACTATAAAGAAGCGAAACTTCGGCTGATCCACGACAGCGCGCTCGAACCGTTAAAGGAGCTGTTCAAGGGCAAAGAACTTGAACGGCTCTTTGATTACGTCGCGGAGAAACGCACCAATCCGCATACCTATCTCGACTATCTGAAAGCCTGCCAAAACCTCGGCTTGGATATGTCCGAAGAGAAGAATCGTTTCCCTCACGACTTCAAACGCTGGCACGACATCCGCATAGACCAATACGCCGCGAAAAAGGCTATGGAAGACGAAGAAAAACGCAAGGAGCTATACAGACAATTTGCCACCGTTGCGGAAAAATACTTATCCTTGCAACACGCGAAAAGGAGCGCTTTTGTCTGCATTATCGCCCACAGCCCGGCTGACCTTATCCGTGAAGGCGAAATGCTGCATCACTGCGTGGGCAGAATGGGTTACGACCAGAAATTCGTCCGCGAAGAAACGCTTATTTTCTTTATCCGCAACAAGCAGGAACCCGATACTCCGTTCGTTACAGTCGAATACTCCTTGAAAAACAGAAAAATCCTGCAATGTTACGGAGAACACGACCACAAACCGAGTGAAGACGTACTGCATTACGTCAACAAAGTATGGCTGCCTTATGCCAACAAACAAATAAGACAAATTGCCGCATAGGAGGAATAAAACAATGGCAAACTATTTCAGAATTACAGCATATCACCCGACCGAAAACCTTTCGGTCATCATGGACTCGAACGGACTGTTTGAAAAGCTCTGGCAATTCTCGTCCTTTATGGTATCCAAAGGCTTCAAGATAATCGAAGTCGGAAACGAAGACAAATTCGACGACGGAGATATGCCGAAAGCAGAATACGATAACGTCCACGTTATCCTGCGTGCCTGCAAGAGCGGGAAACCGGAAATACAGGACAACCGCATTACGGTGGAAGGTAAATCCTACACGACAAAATAACAAACAGAAGCCGACTCAATGCGGCTTTACGGTATCGTCAAACAAAGCCGGGAAGAAATTTCTTCTCGGCTTTTTTCATGGCAAAACTTTTTCGACTCGGCCGTGCCGAAAAGAAAGGGAGCCGCCCGTTTCGGACGACTCCCGTTTTTTGTGCTTATACCCGTCAATCCTTTATGAACGGATAGATTTTCTCAAAGAACGCGCCTTTCAGAATCTTTTTCTTGTAGAGCAACGCGCATACTCCATACGCTATGATAAGCGCGCCGAGAATGCTCATGTACGGTAAGGAAGCAAGCAACCGAAAACAAGAGATAGACCGCCAGCACTACACTATTCCGAACC
>CALVQW010000021.1 GCA_944358385.1 uncultured Clostridia bacterium | reverse complement strand
TGGGCGGATCTTTTGCGCGCTTTTGCGCGGATGAGCCTTGCTGATATGTAAACTATCAGCTGCACCCCCTCCGCGCAGAATCATCACAAAATTTCTCGCCCTCAGCCACATTCTCGCCGCTTTTCGTCGGCTTGCAGTTGTAATAAGCGTGCGCTAAGATGGCAGCGGATCTTTTGCGTGCTTTTGCGTGGATGAGCCTTGCTGATATGTAAACTATCAGCTGCACCCCCTCCGCGCAAAATCATCACAAAATTTCTCGCCCACAGCCGCATTCTCGCCGCTTTTCGTCGGCTTGCAGTTGTAATAAGCGTGCGTAAGGATGGCAGCGGATCTTTTGCGCACCCCGCACTGTATAGGCTGTGGCAATTATTTTGTTTACGTGCAAATCCGAAACAAATGGGGACGGGGCAGAAATGTTCAAGCTCGGACAATCGTGTCCGAGCTTGAACATTTACGCATGCACGGACGCTCAACCCCGTCCCCATTGGTTTCAATACGTTCCTGTTTCGGGTGTATTAACGTACACTTAGATAGAGCGTGCCTGAGCACGATGTCTCTTTTTCGGAGACGGAACTGCGCGCCGCAAAGCCAAACTTTCACCGCGGGCGTCTTGCGCCCGCGCTTGAAAGTCGCGGCGCGAATCTGCGACCTCGCAAGCTAGATGATAATTAAGTAGAGACGTCGCTCGTGCGCGTCGAGTCGCCCTCCTCGCCCCACGAGCGACGCTCAATAAGTACCGGCATCCGCTTAGTTATGTGAGTGCGATTACCAAAAATTTTGGTAAAGTTCAAAAGTTAGTCCCGCATTTTGGGAGGAGAGTACTCTATTCCGAGTGGGGGAGGAGTCCCGTAGGGGAGGAGGGGGACAATAACTCCCCTGTCAGAGTACGTCGGCTAATTTTACATTCTCCGAGTACGACGCAAACTGTGAGTAAGTTTTGCTGAGCGCACGCCGCGCACTCCGAGCGAGGTAAATAATCTTAATTTAGTATTACACGAATACGCACGCATACGCGCACGCGCGGCGTAATTTAATAAACGACGGCGCGTGCGCATATCCTTTGGTATGCGCAAGTCGGACAGGCAGAACGCGATCGCGGTCGCCGCGGTCGTCCTCTGTTTCATGCTCACACTCGGTTTGGTGTATCTCCTGGGCGGAGAGGGGTTCCTGCTTGCATTTAACCAAAGTGACGCGGAAGAGAAGTGCTATCTTTTATGCGCGGGCGCATACGAGAATGTCGTGCTGGCGAGAAACGCGGCGGAACTAGCGCGTTCGCGGGGCGGCGCAGGGTATGTCATTGCGGGTGAGGAATATGAAGTGGTGCTGGCGGCGTATCCCGACCGAGAGGACGCGGAGAGCGTCATGGAGAACGGCTCGGCGGGGACGGGTGCGTACATCAAGGAGATAGCCGTCGGTGCAATAAGCACGGAGTGGGCGGGAAAGTCGCTGGCAGCCGAGGCGGAAAAAGCCCTCGGATATTACGAAGAAGTGTTCGGCTGTCTCGCCGAGTGCGCGGACGGAGTGAGCGCGGGAGTGATGACGCTGACGGACGTGCGCACCCGCCTTGCCGTGTGCCGCGCGGGCGTGGAGGAACTGCGCTCCGCGTTCTCCGCCGCATCGTCGGGATCGGGAGACGCGCGCGTCACGGAGCTGAAACTCGCCTTGGTCACGGCTGTCGCTCTCATAGACAATGTGACAGCCGCCGATGTCTACGGCAGCGCGGGCGCGGTCTCCTCGCTGCGCTATCAATGTGTTCAGCTCGTCCTGTGCCGCAACGCACTGATGTCCGTGCTCAATGCGTGAGCATCCTCGGCGTAGGCTTGCAGGGATCGGCAGTTGATTATTGTGTTCGCGGCGTGCGCACCGGCATGAAGGCGTATCTAAGCCTCGCCGCAAGATAAAACACGTATCGTGTGTGTCAAAAAAGGCGGCATTTTTGCTCAAAACACGAAAAGTGTGATATACGGGCAGTGAGAGGGGCATGGCGGCGTGTTTGCAAAGGTTGGAAACACTTATCGTGCGATATTTGTGCGATTTCGGCTTTCCGTATGCTTTCGGGGTGTTTGCGCGTCATTACCCTCTCCTTAGCGCGGTGAGGAATGCGTGTGCGTACTTGATTTATTTCTCCGTATGATATATAATCGTGCCATGGCTTACACTTCGCTCTATCGCAGATACCGTCCCGACACCTTCCGTGACGTCATCGGTCAGGATCATGTCGTGAGGACGCTCGTCAATCAGATCAAATCGGGCAACATAGGACACGCCTACCTCTTCACGGGCACGCGCGGCACGGGCAAGACTTCCGTGGCGAAGATCTTTTCGCGCGCCGTCAACTGTCTCAGCCCCGAGGACGGATCGCCGTGCGGGAAATGCGAAGTGTGCCGCGCGCTTGCTGAGCCTTCCAATTTCGACATACTTGAGATAGACGCCGCGTCCAACAACTCGGTGGATCAGATCCGCGAGCTGACGGACAAGATCAATTTCCCCCCTACGACGGGAAGATTCAAGGTGTACATCGTGGACGAAGTGCACATGCTTTCCAAAAGCGCGCACAACGCCCTTTTAAAGACGCTCGAAGAGCCGCCGGAACACGCCATTTTCATCCTCGCCACCACCGAGGTCCACGCTATCCCCGCCACCATACTTTCAAGGTGTATGCGCTTCGATTTCAGGCTGGTGCCTTTGAAGAAGATAGAGGAGAGGCTGAGATTCATCTTTGACGACAACGGCGTGAAATGTACCGATCAAGCCCTTAGGATGATCGCGTCCGCAGGTCAGGGCAGCGTCAGAGACGCCCTTTCCGTCGCGGATATGTGCGTGAGCTACTGCATGGGTGACATCACTTATGAGGGAGTGCTGGAAGTGCTCGGCACGTCCGATCCCGTGCGTCTCACCGCGCTCGCCGACGACATACTTGCGGGCAATGTGGACGGCGCGCTCACCAAGATCGCCGAAATGAGCGACCTTGGCAAGAGCATGTCCGTGCTGGCGGGGGATCTCGCGTCCCTGTTCCGCAACGCGTTATATGTGAAAAACTGCGGGAATGCAGCCGAGCTTCTCGCACTTCCCGCCGAGCTTTTTGCGGCATTGAAGGAGATCGCGGGGCGTTACGACACCCGCCGTCTGCTTGCCGCACTGCGCAAGATGACTGAGACGGAAGGGGAGTTCCGTTACAGCACCCAGCACCGCATACTTCTGGAGGCGGCGGTAATCGCCGCAGCCACCGAACCCCGCGCGGCGGAGACGGGAGGCGCGGGAATAAAGGAACTCGAACAGCGCGTCGCCGCACTCGCAAAACGCGTGGGCGCGCTCCCGAAGCAGGGTTTTGAACCCGCACCTGCCAAAAAGGACGCCGGGCAGGTGTGGAGGAGAGTGGCGTCCGAGCTGACGAGGATGGGCAGGCGTATGCTGGGCATCGCGCTCGCAGAGTGCAGAGCGGAGGAGAAAGAGGAGAACTTCACGGTCAGGGTGTTCTCGGAGTCCGCCATGCAGATGTTGGGCGAGCCGGGCGCACGCGCCGCGGTGGAGGAAGCCCTGAAGGCTTCGGGCTGCACCAAACCTCTCGTGATCGAGGAGGAGCGCAAGCTGGACGAAAAGGACGTCGTCCCCTTCCTCACCGACCTCTTCGGAAAGAGTTTAGACATCAAATAACTGCCGCAAAACGGCGTTTATCGCGCTGTTTTGCGCCGTAAAGGGCGTTTTTGGTCGGTTTGACGCGCAATGCAAACCACGCATAAATTACATTGACGGAGGCTCTGTTATGGGTTACGGCGGATACGGCGGCAACATGCAACAGATCATGAAACAGGCGCAGATGATGCAGAAAAAACTGCAACAGGCGCAGGCGGAACTTGCCGAGGCGGAAGTGGTCGGCAAGGCGGGCGGCGGCATCGTGGAGATCACCCTCAAAGGGGACAAGACTCCCGTGGCTGTCTCCATAAAGCCCGAAGCGGTGGATCCCGACGACATCGAGATGTTGGAGGATCTGCTCCTTGCCGCGCTCGGTGACGCCATGGAACAGGCGGACGCCCTGCATCAGGAGAAGCTCGGACCTCTCGGCGGAGGGATGTTCTGAGCATAAGGGAGACCTTGCCCGAATGAAATATATCGAACCCATTGCAAGATTGATCGCGGAATTGGGCAAACTGCCGTCCGTCGGCGAAAAGACGGCGGCAAGGTATGCCTATGCCTTGATGGAAGCCCCCGAAGAGGATGTGGCTGCCCTCGTGGACGCGATAAAAAATGTGCGCGAAAAGGTGCATTTCTGCAAGATATGCGGCAATTTCACCGAGAATGAGGTGTGCGACATCTGCGCCACACGCAAGCCCACCACCATATGCGTGGTCAAAGAGCCTAAGGATGTGACCGCGCTGGAAAAGGTGAAGGGCTATGACGGGGTATATCACGTCCTGCACGGCGTCATTTCCCCCTTGGACAGGGTGGGACCGGACGACATCCGCATCAAGGAACTTCTCGCGCGTCTCGACGGTGTGGAGGAGGTCATCCTCGCCACCAATCCCGACGTGGAAGGGGAGGCGACGGCGATGTACATCGCGCGCCTCGTCAAACCTCTCGGCATCAAGGTCACGCGCATCGCAAGAGGGCTTCCCGAGGGCAGCGTCATCGAATATGCGGACGAAGGCACGCTCTCCCGCGCGCTTTCCAGCAGGATAGAACTTTGACACAAAAGGCACTTTAACGCGCGGTTTTTGCAGCTTGAACATCGGTTTCCGGCGGCGAACGCGCGTTTTGATTTTGTTTTCCTCCGGTGTGGCGGAGGCGGAGAAGGAGGCAGGGCATGAAAGATTACGAGAAACTCTCCCGCGAGCATTTTGACGGTATGGCGGACAATTACGCCGCGACGGACGGGCTTTACTATACCGAGCTGCCCAAGCTCTCCTGCGACGAGATAATGAGAAGATGCGAGGGCATCAAGATCGGGAGCTTGCTGGACGTTGGGTGCGGCAGCGGCTATCTTCTCTCCCTCCTTGCGGCGGAGCGTCCTTCCGCGCGTCTTTGCGGGCTGGACATCTCCCCCAAGATGCTCGCCCATGCCGCAAAAAAACTGCAAGGTGCGGCGGGCGTCACCCTCAAAGAGGGCGGCGCGGGGGAACTCCCATATGCGGACGGCGAGTTCGATGCGGTCACCTGCGTCATGAGTTTTCACCATTATCCCTATCCCGCCCGCGCGGTGACGGAGGCGTTCAGAGTGCTGAAAAGGGGAGGGGTGTACATCCTCTCCGACGTGGACAAGCGGGGGATGGGGGAGCCCGGTGAGGAGGAATTTGCCTTCTACACCGCGGATGATGCGGCGCGGCTGCTCGCGGATGCGGGGTTTAAGGTGGAGGAAAAGTTCCGCCTCACGCCCAAGAGCTTTTACGTGTCGGGCAGGAAACCGTGAACCAAGGGGAAACCTCAAAGCCCGTCGGGCGGCGGCACAAAAGCCGAAAAACCGTGATCTTGGGGCGGAAAATGCCGCGTCAACGCGGAGATATGCAAAAAAATGCGCGCGGGTTAGGAATCCGCGCTTTTCTTTCCGTATAATAATATAGAAAACATATTTCGCGCTAAAACGCGCTCATCCGGGGCGCGGAGGATACGGACGGGTGGCACTCTTTTCGGACAGATTCATTGACGAACTGAAACTCAAATGCGACATCGTGAGCATAGTCTCGCAATATGTCCCTTTGGTCAAAAAGGGGACGAGATATGCCTGTGTGTGTCCTTTCCACCCCGACAAGAATCCTTCCATGTACATCAACACGCAGGGGCAGTACTATCACTGTTTCGGCTGCGGCGCGAGCGGCAATGTCATCAACTTCGTCATGGAGATGGAGTCGTTGAGCTATGTGGAGGCGGTCAAGTATCTCGCCGAGCGCGCGGGTATGGACCTGCCGGAGTATAAAGCCGATCCCGACTACAAGCGGAAGAAGGACAGGCAGGAGACGCTGAAATCCCTCATGAAGGACGCCGCCCGCTATTACCATGCCAATCTCCTCAAAGAGGAGGAGGGCAGAGAGGCGAGGGAGTATCTCGCGGGGCGTGGCATCACGCCGGAGATCTGCACGCGGTTCGGGCTGGGGCTGTCCCTCGGATACGACCAGCTGCAAGGCTATCTCAGACGCAAGAATTACACTTCGGCGGATCTGCGCGAGTGCGGTCTGGTGACGGGCGACAGGCTCTCGGACGCTTTTGCGGGGCGCATCATCGTCCCTATAATGAACGGGATGGGAGACGTCATCGCGTTCGGCGGCAGGATCTACCGCGGGGAACAGGATGTCGCAAAATATAAGAATTCCACCAACACTCCTCTCTTTGATAAGAGCAGGTGCGTCTACGGCATCAATTTCGTGAAGAAGGAGAAACGGCGCGGCAACGCCTTCCGCGATCTCATTTTGGTGGAAGGGTATATGGACGTCATCTCGCTGGCGTCGGCGGGCATCCTTAACGCGGTCGCGGGCATGGGTACGGCACTCACGCCGCAGCAGGCGAGAGAGATAAAGAAGCTCACGGACACCGTGTACGTCTGCTATGACGGGGACGCCGCGGGCAGGAAAGCCGCCGTGCGCAACGTTGAGCCTCTGCTCGCGGACGGGCTGGACGTCAAAGTGGTGTCGCTAGCGGAAGGGAAGGACCCCGACGACACGATAAGAGAGGAAGGCGCGGAAGGTTTCCGCAAGAGGATAGAAGCCGCGCTCCCCGTCATCGAGTATAAGCTGAAACTGTGCGAGGACGCCTACGACCTCGCCACCGCGGACGGCAGGGCGAAGTATGTCAAAGCCGCTCTGCGCGTCGTGGCGGGATTGTCAGATGAAGCGGAACGCGAGGTTTATCTCGACATAATCAACAAAAAAAGCGGCGTTTCCGTCGCCGCATTGCGTTCCTCGGCGGCGAACACCAAGCCTGAGACCGCTCCCGCGCCGCCCGTGCGGGGGGAGAGGACGGAGAAGGAGAGCGTCACGGTCATGGCGGCGAGATTTGTCCTCAACATGATCGCCGAGCGCCGCGACGACACCTCGCCCGACGACATTGAGCCTGAGTGGCTGCCCCTGCCCGAACAGGCGGAAGTGCTGCGGTTCATGCGCGGACGCGAAGGGCGCAGAGCGGTGGTCGGCGACCTCTTCGATGCGGGGCTTGATGAGGGGGAAGTGAAAAAGATCCTCGATGCCGGCAAGGAGTTCCCTTCGGCGAAAGAGGAGAGGAAATATTATCTGGATTGCATAAAAAAGCTTGCGGACGAGCATGCGGCGGAAGAGCGGAAGGCTCTGCGCGAGAAGATGAAGGAACAGCTCGATCCCGGCGAGCAGCTTGCGATCCTGAAACAAATGGAGCGGCTGAGGAAACGTCCCGCCGCGAAAAACGACCGTAAAGATCCTTGACAGGAGGCAAAATGGACAGAGAGCAACTTTTGAAACAGGAGACCGACAAGATCATCGAACTCGGACGTGCTCACGGCAGCATCGCCGAGGACGACATCATGGCAAGGTTGGAACATCTCGGCGCGAGTGCGGAGGACCTGGAAGGAGTGTTCAACGCGCTGGCGGCGGCGAATATCACCGTCGTCCCCGCAAAAGAGGACGACATCGACACCATCATCGAGGGCAACTTCGACGACTCCGTGAAGATGTACCTCAAAGACATCGGCAAAGTCCCGCTGTTGTCCGCCGAAAGGGAGGTGGAACTCGCCAAGCGTATGGAGCAGGGCGACGAGGAAGCCAAGCGCATCCTCTCGGAAGCCAACCTCCGTCTGGTCGTCTCCATCGCCAAACGCTATGTCGGACGCGGGATGCAGTTCCTCGATCTCATCCAGGAGGGCAACCTCGGTCTTATGAAGGCGGTCGAGAAATTCGACTACACCAAAGGCTTCAAATTCTCCACATACGCCACGTGGTGGATAAGGCAGGCGATCACCCGTGCCATTGCGGATCAGGCGAGGACCATCCGCATCCCCGTGCATATGGTGGAGACCATCAACAAACAGGTGCGCGCGACGAGGCAGCTCCTGCAAAAGCTGGGGCGCGAGCCTACGCCGGAGGAGATAGCGGAACATCTGGGCTGCACGGTGGAGAGGGTGCGCGACATCCAGAAGATCGCGCAGGATCCCGTCTCTTTGGAGACGCCCATCGGCGAGGAAGAGGACAGCCACCTCGGAGATTTCATCGAGGACAACACCGCCCTCTCTCCCTCGGACGTCGCGGAGAGCAATATGCTCAAGGAACAGCTCGTGCAGGTGCTCAACACCCTCACTCCCCGCGAGGAGAAGGTGCTGAGGCTGAGATACGGCTTGGATGACAGTCACCCCCGCACACTCGAAGAAGTGGGCAAGGAGTTCAACGTCACCCGTGAGCGCATCAGGCAGATAGAGGCGAAGGCGTTGAGAAAGCTGCGCCATCCCAACCGTCTCAAAAAGCTGAAGGACTTTGACTGATGCCCGTACGTCTTGATGAGAGGCTCGCCGCCGTCGCCGCCCTCGCAACGGGTGCGGGAACGGTGTGCGACATAGGCTGCGACCACGGCAAACTCGCCTGTTATATGGTGCAGACGGGCAGGGCGGAACGCGCCATAGCCACGGACATCAGCGCGCCCAGCCTCAGGAAGGCGGAGCAGCTCGCAGCGGAAACGGGAGTGTACGACCGCATGCAGACGAGGCAGGGGGACGGGCTGGATCCCGTCCTTGCGGGCGAGGCGGACACAGTGGTGATCGCGGGCATGGGCGGCGATCTCATCGCAAGGATATTGGAACGCGCCTGCGCGCAAGGAAAGAGATTTAAAAAGCTGGTGCTTTCCCCCAACACCCACCCCGAAAGGGTGAGGGAGGTGCTGGCGAAGGAGGGATATACCCTCACCGCGGACAGTGTTGCGGAGTGTTCCGGCAAGCCCTACACCGTCATCGCTGCCGAGGAGGGAGGAGGAGAGAGCCTCAGCGAGCTGCAACTCGCATTCGGCAAATTCTTCGCATCCGACGCGGCATTCGCAAGGAGAGCGGCGGAGAGGCTTTCCGAGCTGGACGCCATGTTGGGGGAGAACCCCGACGCGGCGGGATTCAAAGAAAAAAAAGCTCTTTTCGAAAGGGCGTTGAAGGAGTGCGGGAAATGAAGATAGGAGACATTGCGGCAGCCATCGAAAAGTATGCACCGTGTGAAAACGCGTACGAATGGGACAACGTGGGCATGATGCTCGGCGACACCGAAGCGGAATGCACGGGCGTGCTGGTGTGCCTGGACTGCACATTTGCCACGGCGTTGCAGGCGAGAGACGAGGGATGCAACCTCATCGTCAGCCACCATCCCTTCATCTTCCGTCCGCTGGAAAGGCTGACGTTGGACGATCCCAAGGCGAAGATGGTGAGATTCCTCTTCCGCAACAACATCGCGGTGTATTCCGCGCACACCAATCTCGACATCGCCCATGACGGGCTTGCGCGCACGCTGGCGGAGATCTTCGGCGGACACGACATCGTGAGCGAGGGCAGCGGCTGTTATGCCACCGTCGCGGAGGAGAGCGCGGCACAGCTCGCGCACAAGGTGTCGGGCGCGCTCGGCGATCCTTCCGTCAAGGTGAGCAGCCCCGAAGCCAAGGTGAAGAGGGTGTATGTCGTGTCGGGTGCGGGCGGCGACCGCGAGAGCCTCGCCTGCGCTATGCGCGGAGCGGACGCCCTTGTCACGGGAGAGGTGAAACATCACGTGTTCATAGAGGCGGACGAGAGAGATTTCCCCATTGTGGAATTCTCCCACTATTACAGCGAAATCTTATGTTGTGATGTGCTGAAAGGGGTGATAAAGTCCTCTTTCGACGATGTGAACGTCATCACGGCGCATCGCAGGTGTCCATATAAAACATTGGAGGAAGTATGAAATTCGACACCATTTTGGAGTATCAGAACATCGACCGCGAGCTGCTTGCGATCGAGAGCGACGTGGCGAAAAGCAAGGAGCGCGCGGCATGCGTCGGCGCGAAAGCCAAGCTCGAAGCGGCGACCGCCGCGGTGGGCAGGCTGTCTCACGAGGCGGCGGATCTGCTTGCGGGCTATTCCAAGCTCACCGCGAGGGCAGACGCGCTCAAAGCCAGGATTGACGAGTTCGACGGGCTGCTCGACGACATAGCGGACGTCAACGAGGCGGACTATTACATCAGGCAGATAGACGCCGTCAATGAGGAGATCGCCGCCCTCGAAAGGGATGCGGCGCGGGACGGCGAGCGCATCGACGCCATAGCCGCCGAGTACAGAAAGACCTGGGAGACGGGCAGGAAAGCCTCCGACGCCTACAAGGAAGCCGCCGCGGCGTACAATGCGTTCGCGGCGAAGATACAGCCCCGCATCGCGGAGCTGAAAGCCAAGCTCAAAGAGCTTGAGGGCAGCGTGCCTGCGGAGTTCATGTCCGCATATAAGTCCCTGCGCGCTGCCAAGAAAACTCCCGCGTTCGTGGCGTACCGTCCCGAGAGCGGCACTTGCGGCAGATGCTTCATGGAAGTGTCCGGCGCGACCAAGAGCAAATTGAAAAACCCCGGCGATTATGCGGAGTGCCCCAACTGCCGCCGCATACTTTACATCCCGGAATGACTCCGCCCCTCCGCGGAGCGGCGATACCAATGAATAAAGAGAGGTCAGCATGAACTATCACAACAATCCGGACATCTATGCAGTGGGCGCGCTGCCCAAGCACGGCGCGGGCTATCCCCTCGCGGCGGACGGAAGCGCGCGCGTCGAGTGCCTGAACGGGGAGTGGAACTTCAAGTACTATCCCTCCGTCGCGCTCCTCAACGCCGATCCCGCGGCGTGGGACAAGATCGAGGTGCCTTCCAACTGGCAGCTCAAGGGGTACGGCAAGCCCATCTACACCAACATCCGCTATCCCTATCCCATCTGCACCAATCCTTTCAAGCTGCCGCACATCGACGATAAGGACAACTCCTGCGGCGTATATATGCGCGAGTTCACTCTCGGCAAAGTCGAGGGCAGGGTACACCTGGAATTTTGCGCCAACAGCGGTGCGGAAGTGTACGTCAACGGCGTTTTCGCGGGATATTCGGAGTCCAGCTTCGACTATCAGGAGTACGACATCACCGATCTCGTCAAAGAGGGCGTCAATGAGGTGAAGATCATCGTCTACCGCTACACCACGGGCAGCTATCTCGAGGATCAGGACATGTGGCGTCTCTCGGGCATCTTCCGTGACGTCATGCTCATCTTCGTCCCGGAGGCGCGCATCGCGGACATATATGCGCGCGCGTCCTTCTCCAAAGGATACGGCAGCGCGAAATTTTCCGTCGGCATACAGGCGGACACCAAGCGCGCGGCTCTGGCGGGCGGGAAGATCTCCGTCATGTTGGAGGACGCGGCGGGCAACATCGCCGCCGCAGGCACTCTCCCGCTTGCAGACCTTGCGGAGAACGGCAAGAGCGTCGTCAAATTCGAGAGCGACGTCAACGCGCCCAAGCTGTGGAGCAGTGAGGATCCTTACCTTTACAAACTCACCGTCCTTCTCCTTGCGGCGGACGGCAAGGAACTCGACCGCCGTTCACTCAACTTCGGCTTCCGCGAAGTGAAGGTCATGCCCAAACGCGGGGAGGAAGATCCCGTCATCCTTCTCAACGGCAAGAAACTCAAGATCCGCGGCGTCAACCGTCACGAGTTCCATCCCGAATACGGTCATGCCGTGCCTGCGGAACTCACGGAGAAGGACCTCATCCTCATGCGCCGCAACAACATCAACAGCGTGCGCACCAGCCATTATCCCAATTCCCGTGCATTCTACGATCTGTGTGACCGTTACGGCATGATGGTCATGTCCGAGAACAACCTTGAGACGCACGGGCTTGCCATGCACGTCCCGCGCAGCAGGAGCATATGGGTGGACCGTTGCTGCCGCAGGATGGAGAACATGGTGCGCAACTACCGCAACCATGCCTGCATCCTCTTCTGGTCGTTGGGCAACGAGTCCGGCGGCGGCGGAAGGGCGTTTCACGAGATGAAGCGCATCGCCAACGCTCTCGACAAGACGCGTCCCGTGCATTACGAGTGCGATGCGTGGCTCACCGTCACGGACATCATGAGCGAGATGTACACCCAGCAGGGACAGATGAAGGAGATAGGCAAAAACAGGATGCACATGCACTCGCAGGCTCTGTGGGCGCCATTCGGACATCTGCTGCTGCCGTATATGTACCGCGACAAACCCTTCATCCAGTGCGAGTACGCGCATTGCATGGGCAACAGCCTCGGCAACTTCGCGGACTATTGGGCGGATTTCAAGCGTTACGACAGACTGTGCGGCGGCTACATATGGGATTTTGCCGACCAGTCCATCAAGCGCGTCCAATCCGACGGTACGGTGGAATGGACCTACGGCGGCGATTGGGGAGACGAACCCAATGACGGCACCTTCGCCTTCAACGGCATCGTGCGCGCCGACCGCTCGCCAAATCCCGCGCTCCATGAGGTGAAGAAGGTCTATCAACAGGTGCAGTTCGCGCTCGCCGACGACAAGATCGCCGTCACCAACGAGTATCTCTTCTCCGACCTCGGCCGTTTCGCCCTTGCGGTGGAGCTGCTCGAGAACGGCGTCAAGACCAAACAGGCGATGGTGGCTATGCCCGCAGTCGCGCCCGGCGAGACAGGGTACGTTGACATCCCCTTCGATCTTCCCGAACTCCCCGACGAGTGCGCCCTCAACGTCACCGCCGTGCAGAAGGCGGAGGAGAGAGGCATCCCCGCAGGCTATGCCGTGGCGACGGAACAGCTCCCGCTCGGCGGGTTCAAACCCGTGACCGCGACGCCCGTCGGAGGCAAAGCCGTCAGCCGCGAAGGGAATGACATCATCATCGAATGCGGCACCCTCACCGTCAAGGTGGACGGGGACAGCGGCTACATCTCTTCTCTCCAGATCAACGGTTCGGAGAAGCTGATCGAGCCGATAAAACCCAATTTCTGGCGCGCGCCCATCGACAACGACAAGTCTCCCCAGCTCCCGCCCATCGCGCAGGGGGTGTTCGGGAAGTACGCTTTCAAGAAAGCGAACGAGAGCATCGTCAAGTCCAAATGCACGGTCACGGACAAGTGCGTCGAGATAGATTGGTACATGCCCAAGATGCTCAGCCTCAAGACAAAGTACGAGGCGACGGACAAGGGGCTTAAAGTCACCATGTCCTGCATGAACGCCATCTTCGGGCTGCCTCGTTACGGTTTCGAGATGAAGCTGGACGCGTCCGCAGACGTCGCATTCTACGCCAGAGGACCTCACGAGAACTATTGCGACAGAAAGACCTCCGCGCCCCTCGGCGTCTATGAGGGCAGAGTGGAGGACTTCCAGCACGACTATCTCGTCCCCCAGGAAAACGGCAACCACTGCGACGCGCGTTGGCTCAAAGTGGGCGGCGAGGAAGGAGTGCGCTTCTCCGCCCTTGACACGCCCTTCGAGTTCTCCTGCCACAACTATTCCAAGGAAGCTCTCGAACGTGCCACCCACCTCCACGAGCTTGCCAAAAACAACGACGGCGTCTACGTATTCATCGACGGCAAGCAGCGCGGTGTCGGCGGCGACGTTCCCGCCCTTGCCTGCGTGAAGAAGCCCTATAAGATAGCCCCGTATAAGGTGCACACCCTCTCCTTCCTCATAAGCTGACGCTGTCATTTAGCGACCTGCTTTGTCAAAGCCCCTTCCGCAATGCGGTCACGTACGCAATAGTACGCTCCCTTTTGCGGGAGGGGCTTTTTCGCGCATCTCATCTAAATGACAGCGTCAGCGAACAAGAGTTTGAACGGGCGTTTTTGAACACGACGTCTCGCATTCGGAGACGATCTAACGCGCACTTTGAGCGTGCGCGCTTGAGTACGACGTATCTCTTTCGGAGACGGAACCGGAGCCGCAGGGCGGCGACTATCTGAGTGCCGAACCGTAAGGTCCAGCGATCGCTGCGCTCCGCGCCGATCGCGTTGCGCAGACGTACAACTAAGTAGTGGTAGCACTCGTGCGCGAACCGAAGGTCCAGCGATTGTTGCGCCTTGCGCCAATCGCGTCGTGCCGCACCGAAGGTCTAGCGATCGTTGCGCTCTGCGCCGATCGCGTCATTCCTCCGCCCACGGGGTCCCCGGGTGAAAATCTTTGATTTTCAGCTGGGGTAATCGTGCCGAGTTATCAGTGAGTGCAGTTATCCGCTTAGTTATGTGAGTGCGAGAAATAAAATCTTGTAGAGATGTGAAGTTAGTCCCGCAAGATGCGAGGAGAGAAGTCCCACGGGGTCCCCGCCGAATGAATATTCGGAAGGGGAAAAGGAGCTGCCGTGCGACAGATAAGCGGCGAAGGCAACGCCGCCGCGCAAGCCGAGTGCGTGCTGCGACGCCACGGGGGAGGAAAGCCCGGAGGGAAGGAGGGGGTTTCTAACTCCCCTGTTAGAGGACAAGACTTTATCCCGTAGGGGAGGTGGGGGACAATAACTCCCCTGTCAGAGGACAAGACTTTATCCCGAAGGGAAGGAGGGGGCTAACTCCCCTGTCAGGGGACGTCCGCTTATTTTACACTCTTTGAGTACGACGTACGCTCCGAGCGGGCGTATTAAAATCAAAAACCCCTGCCAAAAGGCAGGGGCTTTGACACAGTTATTCGCCGAATAGTGTCCTCAGCTATTTGCGGACTTTGGAGGCAACTTCCTCGTTGGCTTTGGCGATGAAGTCGGCGACGGTCATCGTGCCGAGGTCGCCTTCGGAGCGGTGGCGGACGGCGATGACGCCTTCCTCCGCTTCCTTATCGCCGATGACGAGGACGTAGGGCACTTTTTCCAGCTGTGCTTCGCGGATCTTCTTGCCGAGTTTCTCGCTGCGGACGTCCGCTTCCGCACGCAGTCCCGCCGCGGTCAGTTCCGCCGCGACCTTCTTTGCGTTGTCGGCGGTGCGGTCGGTGAGGGAGAGCACTCTGATCTGTTCGGGCGCGAGCCACAGCGGGAATGCGCCGTTGTATTTCTCGATGAGCATGGCAAGGGTGCGCTCGTAGCAGCCGATGGAGCTGCGGTGGATGATGAGGGGACGCGCCTTCTCGCCGTTTTCGTCGATGTACATCATGTCGAACCTTTCCGCGAGCGCGAAGTCGAGCTGGACGGTGAAGAGGGTGTCCTCTTTGCCGTGGACGTTGGTGCCCTGCACGTCGAGTTTGGGACCGTAGAACGCCGCTTCGCCCCACGCTTCGGTGTAGGAGATGCCGAGGTCGTCGAGGATGGTTTTCATCGCGCCTTCGCTGCGCTCCCAATCCGCCGCGTCGCCGACGTACTTATCCGCATTCTTGGGATCCCAGCGGGAGAAGCGGTAGGTGACGTCGCCTTCGAGGTCAAAGGTCTTTAACATGAATTTGATGAGGTCAACAGCACCTGCGAACTCGTCCTCGAGCTGATCGGGAGTGCAGACGATGTGTCCGTCCGCGAGGGTGAACTGGCGGATGCGGGTGAGTCCGTGCATCTCGCCGCTCGCCTCTTTGCGGAACTCGATGGCGGTCTCGGCGTAGCGGATGGGCAGATCGCGGTAGGATTTCAGCCCGTTTTTGTAGATGGTGAACTGGAAGGGGCAGGTCATGGGACGCAGGCAGAGTATCTCGTCGTCCACGTCCTCCTCGCCGATGTAGAACATCTTGTCCTTGTAGTGATCCCAGTGTCCGGAAGTGATGAACAGATTGTTCTTGGACATGATGGGCGTCTTGGTGAGCAGATAGCCGCGGCGTTGCTCCTCGTCCTCGACGAAACGCTGCATGATCTGGATGATGCGCGCGCCCTTGGGCATGATGAGGGGGAGTCCCTGACCGATGTTCTCGTCCGTCATGAAGATGCCAAGCTCTCTGCCCAGCTTGTTGTGATCGCGCTTTTTCGCCTCTTCCAGCTTTTGGAGATACTCGTCCATATCCGACTTTTTGTCGAACGCAGTGCCGTAGATGCGGGTGAGCATCTTGTTCTTCTCGTTGCCGCGCCAATACGCGCCCGTGAGGGAAGTGAGCTTGAAGCACTTGACTTTGCCCGTGGAGGCGAGGTGAGGACCTGCGCACAGATCGGTGAAATCGCCCTGGGTGTAGAAGGAGATCTCCTCGCCTTCGGGGATGTCGGCGAGCAACTCCATTTTGTAGCTCTGTTTGGCTTTTTTGATGAGCTTCTCGGCGTCCTTGCGGCTCATGGTGCTGCGCACGATGGGCATATCCGCCTTGATGATGCTCTTCATCTCCGCCTCTATCTTGTCAAAATCCGCCTGAGTGATGGGCGTCTTGAAATCGAAGTCGTAGTAGAACCCGTCCTTCACCGCGGGACCTATGGCAAGCTGCACGGTTGGGTAGATGTTCTTCACCGCCTGCGCCAGGATGTGGGAGCAGGTGTGACGATAGGCGAGCCTGCCTTCCTCGTCTTTGAAGGTGAACACTTCGAAGGTGCAGTCGCCGTCGATGGTCTCGTTCATGGACACGAACTCCCCGTCCGCTTTCGCCACGAGCGCGGCTCTCGCCAGCCCTTCGCTGATGTGCTTTGCAACGTCCAGCGCGCTCATCGCGCCGTCGAGCTGCATTTTGCTTCCGTCTTTGAGAGTGATGATCATAAAAAAACTCCTTTGCAATCGGCCCTACGAACGGCCGTACTTTTTTGTAGCAAGAATTATTATAATTCACCCGCCGATATAGTCAACCGTATCCGCACATTTCTTTCAAACTTCCCGCCGCGGCGGCGGGAGAGCGCGGGTGCGCCGACCTCGGAGAGTGCGGGCGGGAGGGCGCGGATGCCCGCTTTGATCGACATTATCCGCGCGCATATTGCAAAATGCGACAGGATGGAGTAAAATCAAAATAAGATCGGTCGGAAGGGGAGACATGATATTCACCGCGCCACATTACTACCTCGGAGTCATCCAGCTCGCGCTCGTCGCGGCATATGTCCTCATAGCCGTGTTCGTCGCGGGAAGGAACAGGGTGCTGGACAGAGCGGTGATATGGCTCATCGGTGCCTATCTTCTCCTTTACAAGACCTGGGAGTACGGACCTTTCCGCACCATCCCCGTCGATCTTTCCGCCATATCATACTTCCTTTTCGGCATAGCGGCGTTCGTCCCCTTCCGTCCCCTGAAGGCGGCGGGATCTTTTAGCGCGATGCTGAGCGGCTCCATCTATTTCGTCACCATGATCCTCTACCCGGAGATGCACGTGGAGAATCTCCTTTCCAACCGCTGGTTTTTGCTCACCATGGCAATGGTCAATCACAACCTGATGTTCCTGGGCGGGATGTTCATGTGCGCGAAGTACGAGTTCGGCAGGACGGATCACGTCTGGATGCTGGGGTGGATCGCGTTCTATCTTGTCTACTATCAGCTCGTCGCGGTGAGTTACGGAGTGGTGGAAGGCGTCACCGCGATCGTCGGCATCCTGCAAGGGACTCTGGTGGCGGAAGTGCTGGGAGTGCCTCTCACCGTCGCCTATTTCGTGCTGTACTATGCCGTGATCATCCTAGCCTTCGCCCTCATCCTCACCGTCTACATCCTCCTCAACCGCGCTTTCGCACGCAGAAGAAAACGGAAGAAGGGCAGTTTTCTCCCACCGCTCACGGGCGTGCGTCCGGACAGCCCGTTCGCGGCATGACGCACCAGCCCCCGCCCGGTTCTTTGCGACAGCCACACGGGCAGGAGAAGGAAAACAAAGATATATTTTAGGCAATAAATATAGTTTACGCGACATTTTTCAAAATCTGTTGACTTTTCTGTAATGCAAGAATATAATTATCTCGATCCCGCTATGAAAACAGTGGGGAGATGTTTTTATAATAGGAGGAAGTTTATGGATCAGAACAACGGTTATCCGCAGAACAACGGCGGCTATCCCCCTCAGAACGGCGGCTATCCGCCGCAGAACGGTGGCTATCCGCCCCAGTACAACCCCAATCCCGCGCCCATGCCTCCCGCCCAGCCTAAGCCCGGCGGATGCTCCATTGCAGGATTGGTGCTTGCGTGCCTGTCTTTCGTCTCGATGCTCATCGGCATCGCCTTCTTCTGGATCAACCTGGGCGGCATCATCACCGGTCTCATCGGTATGATCCTCTCCATAGTCGGTTTCAAGAAAGACGGCAAAAACGGTGTTGCGATCGCGGGATTGGTCATCTCCATCGTCGCATTGCTCATCAATGTCATCCTGTTTGCGGCGTGCGGTCTGTGCCTGCTTGTCGCCGCCGACTCGGCAGGCGTCATCTGATGCGAGGCTGAACGGTAACAGACAGAGATGTACCCTTACCTCTTTGGAATAGAAGAAATTCCGATGTATGGTTTCATGATGGCGGCGGGCTTTATCGTAGGTATAGCCGCCGCCGTCTTTTTGGGGCGCAGCGACAGGATAAAGCGCAGCGACGTCTTTTTCTGCGCGCTTTTTGCCTTCATCTTCGGCATGATCGGCGCGAAGCTCTTCGCCATAGTCGGCAATCTGGACTACGTCCTCGAAGGGAAGTTGACATTCGTCGACCTGCTCGTCAGCGGGTTCGTGTTCTACGGCGGGCTTATAGGCGGCATAGGCGGGGTGGCGGTGTATTGCGCCGTGTTCAAGATCCCCATCCTCGACATGATGGACCGCATCGCATTCGCCGTCCCTCTCGGTCACGCGCTGGGCAGGATAGGGTGTCTGTGTTCGGGCTGCTGCTACGGCAAGCCCACGGACAGTGCCATAGGCATAGTGTTCGAGCATCCTCTCGATCCCTACACCCCCGTGGGCGTAAAGCTCGTCCCCACCCAGATCATCGAGGCTCTCACCCTGGTGGTCATCTTCGTCATACTGCTCGTCATGCAGCGCAAGGGGATGAGGAGGGGAGTCAACGTCTTTGCCTACTGCATGATGTATGCGGTGGCGAGGTTTGTCATCGAGTTCTACCGCGGGGACATCTGGAGAGTGTTCAACGAGACTCTCACAGGCTCCCAGCTCATATCGCTGGTCATCATCGTGTGCGTGATCTCCGTCACGGTGGCGCACCTCGTGAGACAGCACAGGATATTCGGCGGGATGTCCAAAGCGATGCCCAAGCTGGAATATTGCAGAGACGCCCGTTCCTGACGGGCTTTTTATGTGCGCGAAGGGACGGAAGGGCATCCTCCGTCTCTTTTCTTATTTTCCGCGCACTTGACAGAACAGCGCAAAGATAATAACATTTTCACACGGTAAAGTTCGGTTTGCCGCAGCGAGCAGGGGAGGATGTCTCCCTTTGCGGGACGCGGCGGCGGGAGTGTCATGAAGGGCGGCGCGGCACGCAGCCACGCCCGTCCGGGCGAGAAAGGAGAAGGATATGCGGCACAAGGGGACTGTCACCATCGTGACAAAACGGCTGTTGCTCAGGCGGTTCGCGCGGGAGGACGTCCGTCATGTCTTCGAGAATTGGGCGAACGACGCCGAAGTGACGGAATTTTTGCGCTGGCAGCCGCACGGGGACATCTCCGTCACCGAGAAGGTGGTGGGAGATTGGACGGAAAGTTACGCGGACGAGAAGTTTTACCATTGGGCGATAGTCTTGAAGAAGAGCGGCGAGCCGGTGGGCAGCATCACCGCCGCGGTCGCGGACGAGGACACGGTGCACATCGGCTACTGCATCGGGAAAGAGTGGTGGAACAGAGGGTATATGAGCGAGGCACTCTCCGCCGTCATCTCGTTTTTCTTCCGCGAGGTGAAGGCAGAGCGGGTGGAGTCGCAGCATCATCCCGACAACATCGGTTCGGGCAGAGTGATGGAAAAGTGCGGCATGCAGTTCGAGCGCGTCGTGAAAGGCGGGGACAGGAGCAACAAAGGAGTGGCGGACGCCTGCGTGCATGCCCTCTCGGCGGAGGAGTATTTCGCGCGGGAGCGCGCCGAATAGCAGGGACGTGACGAAGATAAACGGCGCGGAGACAGAGGTAGCATTTCGCGCGGGAGCGCGCCGAATGACCGTGTGTCTGCCGCGCGGATGCAAATGTGTGCAAATCGCTTGACAGGGCGGGGGAGAGGTGATAATATCTTCACGCAAGCAAAGGTTTCCTTTCACCGCAGGCTCATGCCGAACGGTCGTCACTCAGAAGATATCCCTTTCGGGAACGTGGTGTCGGAGACTTTTGTCTGCCGACATTTTTCATTGGGAGGGCCTTTTTTGAAAGAGTTGATCATCAACGAGAGGATACGCGACCGCGAGGTCAGGCTCATCGGGGAGGACGGCACGCAATACGGCATCATGCCCATCGCCGAGGCTAGGAGGATAGCCGAGGAGAAGGGGCTGGACATCTGCAAGGTCTCTCCGCCCGATGTCACCCCCGCCACCTGCAAGCTGATGGATTACGGCAAATACCGTTACGATCAGCAGAAACGCGAGAAGGAGCAGCGCAAGAACCAGCGCACCGTCGAGCTGAAAGAGGTGAGGCTCTCCGCCACCATCGACGTGGGAGACACCAGAAGGCTCGCCGCTCAGACCGCGAAGTTCATCCAGGAAGGCAACAAGGTCAAGGCGTCCATCAGGCTCAAAGGCAGACAGCAGGCGCACCCGGACATCGCCATCGGCATCATCAAGGATTACATCGAGATGGTCGGGGACTGCGCGGTGGTGGAGAAGCCGCCGGTGCAGGAGGGCAGGATGATCTTCACCATCCTCGCCCCGCAGAGCAAGAAATAGTCAAATTTACGGGCGGAGCTTGCTCCGTCGCAGGCAAAATAATCAATAGGAGGCTCTTATGCCAAAGCAGAAAACCCACAGCGGAGCAAAAAAGCGTTTCAGAAAGAGCGCGAACGGTCACTATAAGTGCGACCACAGCGGCCACGATCACATCCTGACCAAGAAAACCACCAAGAGAAAGCGTTCGTTGAGACAGGATCAGTACATCGACAAGACCAAAGAGTCCGAACTCAAGAGACTGCTGCCCTATAAGTAAGGAGATGACGATATGAGGATCAAAAGAGCTGTAAGCGCAGTCAAGAAGCGCAGAAAGATAATGAAGCAAGCCAAGGGTTACTACGGCGGCAAGAGCCGTCTCTACCGCGTTGCGAAACAGCAGGTCATGCGCAGCGGCTACTATGCCTATGTGGGCAGAAAGCAGAAGAAGCGTGATTTCAGAAAGCTGTGGATCGCGCGTATCAACGCCGCGGCGCGTCTCAACGACCTGAGCTACTCCAAGTTCATGCACGGTCTCAAACTCGCGGGCATAGATCTCAACCGCAAGGTCCTCGCGGACATCGCGGTCAGCGATCCCAAGGCATTCGCCGCTCTGTGCGATCAGGCGAAGGCGAAACTCGCGTAACAAACACCGAGGCGCGGTCACGCGCCTCTTTTTCACGATTGCGATGGAAATCATCACCTCGACGCAGAACAGGACGGTCAAAGCCTTCCGCGCTCTTTCGGAAAAGAAGTTCCGCGAGCGGGAGGGGCTTTTTCCCGTCGAGGGCGGTAATATCCTCCGCGATATCCCCCCTTCCGCCGTCGTGAAATATGTCCTCGCCCTTCCTTCCCGCGCGGACGAGGCGTGCGCACGTTTCGGAGAGAGCAGGGTGACCGTCGTCTCGGACGAGGTCATGAAGAGCATCTCGGACACCGTCACTCCCTACGGGCTGGCGGCGGCGGTCGAGATCCCGAAAGGGGAGTTCGCACTCCCTTCCGGCAACGCCTTGCTCCTTGACGGAGTGTCCGATCCCGGCAACCTCGGCACGGTCATCCGCACCGCGGCGGCGACGGGCTTTGAAGATGTCTATCTTCTCGGATGCACGGACGCCTACGCGCCCAAGGCGGTGCGCGCGAGCATGGGCGGGATATTCCGCGTGCGGGTGCGTGCGGTGGACAATGAGCAGGCATCCGCTCTTGTCCGCGGCACATTCTCCGTCGCGCTGGACATGGCGGGCGAGTCCCTTTTCGCGTCCCACGTCCCCGCGCCCTGTCTCATAGTCGCGGGCAGCGAGGCGCACGGCGTGGACAAGGCACTTCTCGGCGAGGTGAAGTCCGTCCGTTCCCTTCCCATGACGGGGGGCATGGAGTCCCTCAACGTGGCGGTGGCGGCGGGCATCGCAATGTACAACGTCTTTACATCTTCACAACATACGGAGGTCTTATGAGCGGTCATAGCAAATGGCATAACATTCAGCAGAAAAAAGGCAAATCCGACGCGGCGCGCGCAAATGTGTTCACCAAGATCGGACGCGAGATCGCGGTCGCCGTCAAGCAGGGCGGTCCCGATCCCAACTCCAACAGCAAACTGCGCGACGCCATCGCCAAGGCGAAAGCCAACAATATGCCCAACGACAACATCTCCCGCAGCATCAAGAAGGCGAGCGGCGAGCTGGGCAGCATCAACTACGAGGAGATGACCTACGAGGGCTACGGCGTGGGTGGCACCGCCTTCATCGTCGAGGCACTCACCGACAACAAGAACCGCACCGCGGGCGATGTCAGGCATCTTTTCGACAAATACGGCGGCTCTCTCGGTGCCACCGGCTGCGTGTCCTTCATGTTCAAGCGCAAAGGCGTCATCGCGGTCGCAAAGTCCGACATCGCGGAGGACGACCTCATGATGTACGCTCTCGAAGCGGGCGCGGAGGACATCCTCTCCGACGACGAGGAAGTCTTTGAGGTCATCACCTCTCCCGCCGATCTCGGTGCGGTGCGCGACGAGCTGGAAAAGAGCGGAGTCAAGTTCCTCTCCGCAGAGGTGGACATGATCCCCGAGAACACCGTCAACCCCGACGAGGGACAGCAGGAGACGCTCCTCAAAATGATAGACAAGCTGGAGGAGCTTGACGACGTGCAGAATGTCTATCACAACGCCGTCATCACGATAATCGACGAGGAAGAGGAGTAAAATGGTAGACGTCGGTCTCATTTGCAAAAGAGCGAAAGAGGCGTCTTACGATCTCGCGGCGCGTTCCGCGGAGGAGAAGAACGCAATGCTTTCCGCCATAGCCCGCGCTCTCACCGAGGCGGACAACCTCGCGGCACTTTCGGCTGCCAACGCCGAGGATGTTGCGGCTGCGAAGGCGAACGGCAAGGACGCTCCCTTCATCGACCGTCTCACCCTCACCGAAAAGAGAGTGGCGACCATGATCGAGGGCTTGCGGCAGATCGCCGCGCTCCCCGATCCCGTGGGCGAAGTCGTCGAGGAGAGGACTCTCCCCAACGGGCTGGACATCAAGCGCGTGCGCGCACCTCTCGGCGTCATCGGCATCATCTACGAGGCGCGCCCCAACGTCACCGTGGACGCGGCGGCTCTCTGCCTCAAATCCGGCAACTCCGTGGTGCTGCGCGGCGGCAAAGACGCCCTTAACTTCAACCGCGTGCTCTACAACATCATGCGCGCGGCGGTGGAGGACCTGGGCATGAGCGGAGACATCATCGGGTTCATCGACGATCCTTCCCGCGACGCCAGCAGAGTTATGCTGGAGCAGGAGGGACTCATCGACGTCATCATCCCCCGCGGCGGAGAGGGCTTGAAGAAATTTGTGCTGGACAACGCGAAGATGCCCGTCATCGCGTCCGCGGGCGGCAACTGCCACACTTATGTGGACAGTACGGCGGATCTTGACAAGGCGATCCCGGTCATCGTCAACGCAAAAGTGCAGCGTCCCTCCACCTGCAACGCGCTGGAACACGTCCTCGTGGACCGCGCGATCGCGGCGGAGTTTTTGCCCCGCCTTTACGCGGCGCTCGCGGAAAACGGCGTGACCGTGCTCGGCACGGAAGAGGTGCGCTCCATCCTTCCCGAAGTCGCGCTTGCGACCGAACAGGACTTTTATACGGAGTTTCAGGGGTATAAAATCACGTTTATGCTCGTTAGCGGGGTGGAGGAGGCTGTCGCGTTCATCAACGCGCACAGCACCAATCACTCCGACGCCATCCTCTCCCGCGACCAAAGGGCGATAGACTATTTCACCACGCGGGTGGACTCCGCGGCGGTCTATGTCAACGCTTCCACCAGGTTCACGGACGGCTTTGAGTTCGGTCTCGGTGCGGAGATGGGCATCTCCACGCAGAAGCTGCACGCGAGAGGCCCGATAGCGTTGAAGGAGCTGACTTCCGTCAAGTACGTCATCACGGGTGACGGACAGGTCAGGAAATGAACAGAGGGCGGGCGCAGACGCGCCCGCGGTTTTTTATGAGAAGGATCTATCTCGACAACGCCGCCACCACCCCGCTTTCGGAGGAAGCAAGGGCGGCAATGCAGCCCTTTTGGACGGAGCGGTTCGGCAACGCGGACTCCCGCCACTCTTTCGGGCGTGACGCCGCGGCCGCACTTGCCGCCGCGCGTTCCCGTGTGGCGGAGTGTCTGGGCGCGCACGCCGACGAAGTCTATTTCACGTCGGGCGGGACGGAGTCGGACAACTGGGCTTTGAAGGGCGCGGCTTTCGCGCACGGCAAGGGCAGAGTGATCGTCTCCGCCGTGGAACATCCCGCCGTTTACGAGAGCGCGAGACAGCTGGAAAGGCTGGGCTTCGCCCTCACCGTTCTTCCCGTGGACGGGGAGGGTTTCGTATGTCCGCAAAGCCTCGCCGACGCGATGGGAGACGGCGTCTTTTTGGTAAGCGTCATGACCGCAGGCAACGAGACGGGCAGCGTCCAGCCCGTCCGCGAACTTGCAGCCATCGCGCACTCGCACGGCGCGCTCTTCCACACCGACGCGGTGCAGGCGGCAGGTGCATTTCCGTTGAATGTCCGCGAGATCGGGTGTGACATGCTCTCTCTTTCCGCGCACAAGTTCGGTGGTCCCAAGGGCTGCGGCGTGCTGTATGTAAAAAACGGAGTGCGCCTTGAAGCCCTGCACTCAGGCGGCGAGCAGGAGAGGGGGAAAAGGGGCGGCACTTCGGACGTCGCGGGGGCGTGCGGCACGGCGGCTGCGCTTTCCGCCGCAGTCCGCGATACGGCTGCCGTAAGCGCGCGTGTGCGTGCTTTGAAGGATGCTTTCGCAAAGCGCGTGCTGCAAGACATCGACGGCGCGGTGTTGCACGGCACTCTCGATGAGAAGCGTTCCCTTCCCGGCATAGTCAACCTAGGTTTCGAGGGAGTGACGGGGGAGGAACTTCTCTTTTCCCTCGACCTTGCGGGCATCGCCGCATCCAACGGCAGCGCGTGTTCCGCAGGTTCAGCCGAGCCGAGCAGGACTCTCCTTGCCATGGGACTCACTCCCGCTAAGGCAAAGGGCGCGGTGCGTTTCTCCTTCGGGAGAGGCAACACCCCGGAGGACGCGGACGCCGCCTTCGCCGCATTGAAGAGCATAACGGAACGCCTGCGCCGAGGAGCGTGAGCCTCTCTGCATATAACGGACGGCACAAACGAACGCGGCAATAAACGAGGAGCAGATGTCCTGACATGCCGGACCGG
>CALVQW010000020.1 GCA_944358385.1 uncultured Clostridia bacterium | reverse complement strand
AACTCTATTCCGAGTGGGGGAGGAGTCCCGTAGGGGAGGAGGGGGACAATAACTCCCCTGTCAGAGGACGTCGGCTAATTTTACACTCTCCGAGCGCGACGCGAACTCCGTGTCACTCCTCGTCCCCGTAACGCAACGGAGACCTTCTCTTGTGTGTCGTACGCTCTTCCATATCGGCGATGCGGCGGCGCATGCTCACCGAAAGCTCTCCCCCGCGGACGTATGCCTCGATGTCGGCATAGGTCACTCCGAGTTCCGCCTCGTCCGTCTGACCGGGATAAAGCCCCGCAGAAGGTGCTTTGCCTATGATGTTTGCGGGCGCACCGAGATATTCCAGCATTTCATAGACCTCGGAGACGGTGAGGTCTGCAATTGGGTTGAAGTCGTACGCGCCGTCCCCCCACTTGGTGAAGTAGCCCACGGTGTACTCGCACAGATTGCCCGTCCCGGCAACTAAGTATCCCCTCGCCTGTCCCATGGCATAGAGGGTGGTCATCCTGAGGCGGGGATTGATGTTGATGAGCGCGCTGCGTTCCGCCCCCGCGGGTGTGTCGGCGGGCGCGAGCTTGTCCCCCATCGCCGCCACCAAAGCATCTTTCACGGCGGTGAGATCCACCTCCGTCTGTTCTATGCCGAATCTCTCCCCCGCGGCAATGGCGTCGTCGCGGTCGGAGCCGTAATTTGCCGAGGACTGACAGGGCATGATGACGCCGAGGACGTTTTCCGTCGCCATACGGCAGAGCGCGCCCACCAGAGTGCAGTCCTTCCCGCCGCTGTTGCCGTAAATGATCCCCCTTGCTCCCGTGCTTTCCAGGATGCCCTTGATCCATCTGACGCGATCCTCAATGCTTGATTTGATATCCATACATCTGCTCTCCTTTCAACGGAGTATCTCTGCAAACGATTATATTCCGTGTTTTATGCTTTTTCAAGCTAAATTTCAGCAAAATGGGGGTTGTAATTGCAAAATATATGCGTTATAATGGTCACGAACCCAAAAAAATCCCAAAAAGGAGATAATTATGAGAAAAGCATTTATATGCCCCACCAAGTATGTGCAAGGCGAAGACGAACTGCTCAACCTCGGCTATTTCGTCAAGACTTTCGGCAAGAAGGCGTTGCTCATCGCCCACAAGGACGACATCGCCCGCGTTCAGGACAAGCTGGACAAGACTGCCGCGCAGTATAAGGTGGAGTTCGTCGCCGCCAACTTCAACGGCGAATGCTCCCGTCAGGAAGTCGCAAGATTGCAGGAAATGGCAAAAGCCAACAAGTGCGCCTGCACCATAGGTCTCGGCGGCGGCAAAGCCATCGACACCGCAAAATGCGTCGCCAAGGGCGAGGCTCTCATCATCTGCCCCACCATCGCGGCGACCGACGCACCCACGTCCCACTCCGCGGTGCTTTACACTCCCGACGGCGCGTTTGACGACTATGCCTACTTCAAGCAAAGCCCCAGCGTCATCCTCATCGACACCAGCGTCATAGCGAAAGCTCCCGTCCGTTTCCTCGTGTCCGGCATGGGCGACGCTCTGTCCACCTACTTCGAGGCAAGGGCAAACGTCCAGTCCTTCTGCGACGTCAATGCGGGACTCCCCTGCGGCGCGGACAGAAAGAAAGGCACCCTGCTCGCCAGAGGCACCAATGCGGCATTCGCGCTCGCCACTCTGTGCTATCAGACTCTGCTCGCCGACGGCTATAAGGCGAAACTCGCCTGCGAGAGCAACGTGGTCACCCCCGCTCTCGAGAACATCATCGAGACCAACATCCTGCTCTCCGGCTTGGGCTTCGAGTCCGGCGGTCTTGCGGCGGCGCACGCCATCCATGACGGTCTCACCGTGCTTGAGGAGACTCACAAGTACTTCCACGGCGAGAAGGTCGCCTTCGGCACCCTCTGCCAGCTCGTGCTCGAGAACGCCTCCGACGAGGAGATCAACACGGTCATCGGCTTCTGCCTCGAAGTCGGTCTGCCCGTCTGCTTGGAGGACATCGGCGTGCACGACATCGGCGACAGGCTGATGGAAGTTGCAGAAAAAGCTTGCATCCCCGATGAGTCCATCCACTTCATGCCCTTCCCCGTGACGGTGGAATCCGTTGCCGCCGCCATCCTCGCCGCCGACAAACTCGGACGCGAAGCCAAGGGCGGCTGCTGCTGTGACTGACACGGCATCACGACAATGACGAAGAGGCGGAATCGGGCGCAAGCCCTTTTCCGCCCTTTGACTTAAAAGGAGACAGAAATGAAAAAGATCATCAACACTCCCGAAACCGTCGTTTACGATATGTGCCACGGGCTTGCCAAGGCGCATCCGGAACTCGAATTCGTAGAAAAATACAAGATCGTCAAGAAGAAGGAGATCGACGAGAACAAGGTCTCCCTCATCTCCGGCGGCGGCAGCGGTCACGAACCCGCACACGCCGGCTTCGTCGGCAAAGGTATGCTGGACTGCGCGGTGTGCGGCGACGTATTCGCCTCCCCTTCCCAGATCCAGGTGTACAACGCCATAAAAGAGTGCGCCACGGATAAGGGCGTGCTGCTCATCATCAAGAACTACTCCGGCGACTGCATGAACTTCAACAACGCCGCCGACCTCGCGCGTGAGGAGGACGGCATCAAAGTGGACGCCGTCTACGTCAATGACGACATCGCCGTCAAGGACTCCCTCTACACCGTCGGGCGCCGCGGCGTTGCGGGTACGGTGTTCGTGCACAAGATCGCGGGTGCCGCTGCCGAACAGGGCAAGTCGCTTGAAGAAGTCAAGGCGGTCGCAAACAAAGTCATCGACAACGTCCGCTCCTTCGGTTTCGCACTGACAAGCTGCACTCCCCCCGCAAAAGGCACCCCCATTTTCGACATCGCGGACGATGAGATCGAGTTCGGCGTGGGCATTCACGGCGAGCCGGGCAGAAAGACGGAAAAGATCCAAACGGCAGATGAACTTGCAAAACGTATAGTTAAAGACCTGCTTGAGGATGTCGGCGGCAAAAAAGGCGACGACATGGCTGTGCTCATCAACGGCTTCGGCGCGACTCCCCTCATGGAACTTTACGTCCTCAACAACTCCGTCTCCAACGAGCTTGAGAAGGCGGGCATTTCCGTGTACAAGACGCTTGTCGGCAACTTCATGACCTCCATCGACATGGCGGGCGCGTCCGTCACCGTCCTCAAACTCGACGACGAACTCAAAGCCCTCCTCGACTACCCCGTCTCCGCTCCCGCTCTCACCTGGGGCGGCGCGATGGACGCTCAGGCGGAGGCTGCGGTGGAAGCCATGCACGCCATCGCAAAAGCTCTCGGATACGCTCCTGCGGAACACGCGGCGGCAGCCTCCAAGAAGGAAACCAAAAAGGAAGCAAAAGCTGCAAAAAAAGCCGCGGTCTATGAGGTGAAGGGCAAACCCGTCGTGGGCGAGACCATCAACACCGCCGCTTTCGTCAAGATCGTTGACAAAATGGCGGACGTCATCATCGAGAACGAAGTCCCCTTCTGCGACGCGGACAAGATGGGCGACGGCGACTTCGGCATGAGCATCGCAAAAGGTTTCCGTCAGCTCAAGAAGGAATGGGCGACAAGGGATAAATCCGACATCGGTGCCTTCCTCCGCAGCTGCAGCGAGATCATCATGGAATACTGCGGCGGCGCGAGCGGTCCCATCTGGGGCAGCGCGTTCCGTTATGCGGGCAAGATGGCGGACGGCAAGGATGAGATCTCCCTTGCAGACCTCGCGGACATCTTCCAGGCTGCCAACAAGGGCGTGTACGAGACGGGCAAAAAGTCCTTCGGTAAGGGCGCGGTCGTCGGCGACAAGACTCTCGTCGATGCGCTGAAACCCTGCGCCGACGCGCTGGAAAAGGCGGCAAAGGACGGCAAATCCCTCCTCGAAGGCATCAAACTCGGCGCGGAAGCGGCTGTCGCGGGAGCGGAAAGCACCAAGACCGTCGTCGCAAAACTCGGCAGAGCGGGCACCGTGGGCGAGAAGTCCATCGGCTACCCCGACGCGGGCGCGTACGGGCTGGGCGTAATCTTCACCGCCCTCTCCGACTACATCGCCAAGATGTAACCAAACCCACTACAATGAAAAGCGAGGCACACCGCCTCGCTTTTTCATTTGCCTTCGCCCGCTCCGCGCCGAAACACACATTCCGCTTCCGTGCGTTGCCGGATCGGAATAATACAAACTCCGTTCATCGTGCCGTCAAACGCTTGCGTGTCACCTTACCGCGAGACAAAAAAACACCCGAATCCGCTTGGCGGCGTGAGCCACATCGGAATACACGGAAAGAAAACACCCGAATTGCTTCGGGTGTTTTCTTTCTGGTGCGGCCACCGAGACTTGAACTCGGACGGGGTTAACCATACGCCCCTCAAACGTACGCGTCTGCCAGTTCCGCCATGGCCGCACAGTGAAAATAGTATATTGCTTTCGTTCCCTTTTGTCAACGGTTTTGAGCGCGTTTTGTCAAGAAAATCTCGCGCGGAATATCATGTCCGTATGTACGAACGTCCTGCCGAGTTCAATGCCCTCGCCGCTCTTCTTGCCGAGACGCTATGCCGCGGCAGATCCCCCTCCGAAAATGCGGAACTGCTGCGTTTCCTCAACCTGCTCTGCTCCCTCGTAAAAAGCTATTTGTGAGATCGCTTTCTTGCCCGTGAACGGCTTAGAAAGGCGGGGAGGCAAGCCTGGCAAACCGCGCCCGCTATGCTACAATGCAGCGGGATGACGCCGCGGTCAATAGTCATCGTCGCCGTAGAACCAACCGTCCGACGAGGAGCGGTCCATATCGTCGAGGAAACTCGCGCGGTCGGCGTAATACATGGCGAGTTCGTCGTCAAAGAGTTCCTCCTCGGCGGTGTAATAGTCCTCCTCGTCCTCCTCTGTTAAAGAACGTGTGACGGGAGAGGACGCACCGCCCTCGGAGTCATAACAGGTCTCGTCGTCGAGTTCATCCTCGTCGTCGGGTTCGTCCTCGCAGTCCTCGTCGTACTCGTCGTCAAACTCGTCATCGTACTCGTCGTAGCAGTCATCGTATGACACGGCGCACCTCCCGTCTCTCTAAGACACCCTCACCATACACCACACCACTATCAGAATTTGAGACTCGCGTGATTTTTTTTGAAATTTCCGAAAATTAAAATCTGCCGCATTTGCGGCAAAAGAAAATCGCACATATTACACACTCACTTGCAAATCACACCGCGCTCTGTCGGCAAAATACGCTTGCGATCAACGTGGAGTCCGTTCAAAGCACGTGGCGGCGAAATATGGTAAGAGTGCGCCCGTGGGTGCGGGATTTTTGAATAATTTTGTGCGAAGGTGTTGCTGGCAATAGTATACATATTGGCAAGACGCATTCGCGCAAAAGCAACAAAAAGAGCCGCCCACGGGCGCATTTGAGCCGCCTTTCGGCGGCACGATCAAGTCTCAATCAGCTTACGTTTGCGGTCGGCGATGGTGGCAAGGCCGTCTTTCATGGTCTTTTCGGCGGTGTCGAGGATGTTGAAAGCGAGGGCGCGGGCTTGATACTCCGTCTTGCGGTAGTTCTCCTCCGCCTCGGCACGCATGGCATCCGCCTCCTCAGTCGCCTTTTTGAGGACTTCGGTGTCGGACATCATGGCGCGCGCCTGTTCCTCCGCGGCGTCCATGGTCTTATTGGCGTAAGCCTCCGCCTTGGAGAGGATGTCGTCGCGCTCCTTTTTGATCTGTTCCGCCTCTTTGAGGACGATGGGATAGCTGGCGCGGAGACGCGTCACGAGGTCGAGCATGACCTGACGGTTGACCACGATGTCGGTGGTGCTGAACGTGGCACGCTTCGCCTTCAAAATTTCGCTTTCGATCTCACCTATGAGCATATCAATGGTTTCCATAGTCAGTCGCGCTCCCGCGCTCCCCCTTTTCTTTTGATGATGTCCTTCGCTACCATGATAGCACGTTCGGGCAGCAAACGGAAGTCCCCTTTTTCAATGAGTTCTCTCGCCCGCGTGGACGAGACGTCCTTGTAGCCGTCAAGCTCCACCAACACGGTGTCGAAACCGTGCTCGCGGTTAAAGTCCGCCATGGCGTTCTCGTAGTCCAGATCCCCCTCTCCGCGCACGCCGCGCACCAGCTTGTCCGCGCCCGTCTCACGAGCGACGTCCACGGCGTATTTCTCGGAATAGAGGGTTTTGACGTGCTTTTCGTCGGATAAAGCCGCGTTTATGATGTCAAGCCTCTCCTCGGGCGTGAACATACACTCCTTGTCCGGATTGACCAACACGGCGACTATCACCTCGTCGAAAAGGCGGAGAGCCTCCTCAACGACGGCGGCGTGTCCCTTGGTGAAAGGATCGAACGTACCCGTCACCAGCCCAACCGTCTTTTTGCGTATGAACTCCACCGTGACGCTGCCCATCGCCTTGGTGCGCACGGCAATGTCCGCTCTCTCCGTACGGAAGGGAAGCTCGGCGGAATGCTCGTACACCACGGTGCCGCCCTCGGCGAGTCTGCCGTTGCCGAACACCGCATTCACGGCGAGTTCGCCCAAGCCGCTCTTGTAAGGCGGATCTATGAACACAAGGTCGAACTTGCTCTCCCCCGAACGCAGCACCCCCATAAAATCGGCGGCGACGACGCGGAAACTGCCCTCTATGCCTTTGAGGTTCTGCTTGATGAGCGCGACGGATGAGGGGCTTTTGTCCACGAACACCACATCTGCCGCGCCGCGGGAAAGGCACTCGATGCCCAATGCGCCGCTGCCCGCGAAAAGGTCGAGGACGCGCGCGCCTTCCACCTGCCATTGCAGGATGTTGAACACCGTCTCCTTGATCCTGTCCGTAGTGGGGCGCACGCTGTCGTCGGCGGGGGACGCCAGCTTTCTGCCTCTGTATCTGCCGGCGACGACTCTCACGCCTCACCTCCGAACTCGTTTCTCACCGCCACCCTCTGTGAGGTGACGATCTCCTTCTCCGTGATCACGAAATCGAGAGGGATGTCGTGCGGAGCGGTCTCCAACCCCGTGACGGCGCGGCAGGAAAATGCAATACCCACCTTGACGCAATCGGGAAAACGCGCCAAGAATCTGTCGTAATAGCCCTTGCCGTGTCCCGCGCGTTTCAGCCCGTCGAACGCCACCACGGGGACGACGGCGAGGTCGCACTCCGCCGCTCTCATGCCCCGCACGGGTTCGTATATCCCCCAACGGTTGCGTTTGAAATCGGTGTACGGGGTGATGCGCACCGCGTCCATCTCCTCCCCTCTCACACGGGGGACGGAGACTTCGCGTTCCAGCGCGAGCAAAATACCTATGATCTGCTCGGTGTCAGGCTCGCCCTCCGCGGACATGAACACGAAAGGTTTGCGGCAGTTTTTGAAAACGTCAAGAGAGATGAGAGCGTCCGTGATCGCTCCCGACGCCCACTCCTTCTCCGCGTCGCTCATTCTCGCCGCCGCGGCATTCGCTCTCCTGCGTGCTTCCTGTTTGGTCAACGTAAACTCTCTCCGTCCTGCCATGCCACGAGGTCATGACCTCGTGTTGTGTAGTGCCGCGCGCGGCGGCTACCCTTTGAGCGGTGAGCGCACCGCCCAGCAATATCACGGGATCTCCCTCCCGCACGGGGATGTCCCCGACATCGACGGCAAACATGTCCATGCACACGCTGCCCGCCGCGGGACACTCTCTCCCGCCTATGAGGACGCGAGAGGGACTCTCTCTGTACACCCCGTCGAAATAGCCGCCGAACACGACCGCTATCACTGCGTCACGGGGCAAAGGATGGTGACCGTAGCCCACGCTCTCTCCCGCGCGCACCCTGCGCACGGCGATGACGCGGCTCTCCACCCTCATCGCGCCGAGATAGGCGGCGTGACCTATTCGCACCATGTCCCGCCTAGCCTCCGGCATATCCAGCGATGAGGAGGACGCTAGATGCGTCGTTACGGCGGGAAACTCCCTCACGAAAAGAGAGGCTACTGCGCCGAACCTCTCCGCCTGTGCCGCACTCGGCTCTCCGAAATGGGAGTACACTCCTTCCGGGACGAGACCGCGGGAGAGAAGGAAGTTCAGCACTTCCCCCGCGTCCTCGGCGGGAAACCCCAGCCTGTGCATCCCCGTATCGAATTTCAAATGGAACACGGGACGCAACGGGAGGGGCAAAGCGGCGAGCGCGCGCAGCGTTTCCGCATCCGTGACAGCCGCCGTAAGCCCTGCCGCACTTGCGCGCATCAACCCGCCCGGCGGACATATTGCGACCAAAACGGGGGTTTTAACAGCACATTTGCGCAGTTCTTCCCCCTCTTCGAGCGTGGCGACACCCAACATATCTGCCTCGTCCGCTATGGCGCGAGCGACTTCGGTCATGCCGTGTCCGTAGGCATCGGCTTTGACCATGACCAACACGCGCACCCCCGTGCGGGCGCGGACTGCGGCGACGTTGCGGCGTATCACGCCGAGATCCACCGTTTGTATGAGACGCATCCTCCCCTCCCGTTCCGCCATCATATGCGGCGGGGAGACGGAAGTTGCACTCTGCGGCGAAAGTCGGATGCGCGGCAGGCGATGCCTGCCGCGCACGGATCATTTGAGCAATGCCTCCGCTCTTTCGGCGTCGTCCGTCTTGAAAAGGATGAGTGCCTTGCCGCCGCTGCGGGAATAGGAGTAGACATACTCCAGATTCACGCCCTCCTCGCTCAGTTTGCCGAGGGTGGCGGTGAGGGAGCCGGGCTTGTCGGGGACTTCGATGCCCACGAGGTCGCCGCGCGCGGTGGTGAATCCCGCCGCCGTCAAAGCCGCCTGTGCCTTGTCGTTGTCGTCGGTGACCAGCCTCACGATGCCGAAGTCGCGGGTGTCCGCGATGTTGAGGCTCTCGACGTTGACATTCGCGTCCGAGAGCGCGCCGAGGAGGGCGTGAAGTCTGCCCTTCCTGTTCTCCAAAAACACTGCGATCTGATTTACGCGCATAACTTCCTCCTTATCTTATATCTTGCGTTTGTCGATGATGCGGACGGTCTTGCCTTCGGAAAGGGGCAGGCTGTCCGGGGAGACCAGCGTGATCTTCGCGCCCACGCCGAGGTTGCCCATCATGTCGTGTTCTATCCTCTTGCGGATGGCTTCCACGTCCTTGACCTCGTCGGAGAAAGCGTGGGGAGCGAGTTCCACCTGGATCTCCATGGTGTCGAGGTTGCCCACACGGTCGACGATGATCTGATAGTGCGAGCCGACGATCTCCTTGATGTTCATAAGCACGGACTCTATCTGCGAGGGGAAAACGTTGACGCCGCGGATGATGAGCATGTCATCCGTCCTGCCGCTGACGCGTTTCATCCTGACCAACGTCCTGCCGCAGGCGCACTTGTCATGCCACAGCGCGCTGATGTCGCGGGTGCGGTAGCGGATGAGAGGCATGCCCTGCTTGTTGAGGGTGGTGAACACCAGCTCCCCGCTCACGCCGTCGGGGACGGGCTGCAAAGTGACGGGATCCACGATCTCGGGATAGAAGAAATCCTCCATGACGTGCAGACCGCAGGCGTGTTCGCAGCTCATGGACACGCCGGGACCGCTGATCTCGCTGAGACCGTAAATGTCGTAGGCGGTGATGTTGAGCTTGCGCTCTATCTCCTTTTTCATATTCTCCGACCAAGGCTCCGCGCCGAAGATGCCCACGCGCAGTTTGAAGTCCTTGATGTCATATCCGGCCTTCTCGATGCCCTCGCCTATGACCATCGCATAGGAGGGAGTGCAGGCGAGCGCGGTCGCACCGAAGTCCTTGATGAGGGTGATCTGCCTCATAGTGTTGCCGGCGGACGCGGGGACGGTGACGGAACCCAGCTTCTCGGAGCCGTAATGCAGTCCGAGACCGCCCGTGAACAGCCCGTAGCCGTAGGAGACATGCACGATGTCATCCTTGCCGCATCCCGCCATGACGAGGGCGCGGGCGGCGCATTCCGCCCAATCGTCGATGTCGCGGTTGGTGAGACCGACGACGGTGAGCTTGCCCGTCGTGCCGCTGGACGCATGGACGCGCGCGATCTCGCTCAAAGGCAGCGCGAAGCACCCGAAGGGATAATTCGCCCTGAGGTCCGCCTTGGTGGTGAAGGGAAGCTTTGCGATGTCCTCTATGCCCTTGATGTCCTCGGGTTTCAAGCCGATCGCATCCATCTTGGCGCGGAAGTAAGGTGCGCCTTCGTAAGTCCTCTTCACCACGTCCACGAGACGCGCGGATTGCAGCGCGGTCATCTCGTCGCGGGACATTGTCTCGATCTTTTCGTTGTAGTATTTCATTTTTCCTCCCTCGAATTATATCCGCGCTCCAACGCACGGCGATTGATGTCGTAAAGTTTGGGTTTGACGGCGGCTTTCAGAGCGGCGTCTATCCTCTCGAAAGGCACACCGAGATGCGCCGCGAGTGCGCCCAGCATCACCACGTTGACGGAACGCAGCTCTCCCACTTCCTCTGCGACGGCGAGCGCGTCCAGCGCGATGACCTTGCCCGCGCGGGCTTCGAGACTTGCGAGGATGTCCTCCGGATATTTCCTCGCGCCCGTGATGACGGGCATGGGCAGTATGCGCTGGGTGTTGACCACCACCGTGCCGCCCTTTTTGAGATAGTTGATGTATCGGAGAGCTTCCAGCTCCTCGAAGGCGAGGATGACGTCCGCGTCGCCCACTCCCACGATAGGGCTGGTGACTTGGGGCGCGATCTTGACGTGCGTGACCACGCTGCCTCCCCTCTGCGACATGCCGTGCACCTCGGAGAGTTTGCAATCGCTGCCCTCTATCTCGGCAAGCGCGCCGAGTATCCTGGACGCGAGCAGAGTGCCCTGCCCGCCTACGCCGACTATGAGAATGTTAGCTTTCATTTCCTGCCCTCCTTTATCGCTCCGAAGCGGCACACCTTGGCGCAAAGACCGCACCCCACGCACAGCGAGGCGTTGATCTTTGCGGAGCCGTCAGCCTGTTTCTCTATGGCGGGGCATCCGAGACGGAAGCACATCCCGCACTTTCTGCAATCCTCCACCGTGCAGGCGGGAGGATAATTGCGGTTGAGCAGCGCGCAGGGACGCTTTGCCACGATGACGGACACGCCGTCCCGCTCGGTCTCCTCTTTGACCGCCTTCTCCACTTCCGCGAGGTCGTAGCTGTCCACCACACGCACGCTGTCGCAGCCCACCGTCTTGCAAAGAGCCACGATGTCGAGGATCTTGGCGGGTTCCTGTTTGAGGGTAAGCCCGGTGGCGGGGTGCTGCTGATGTCCCGTCATGCCCGTGGTGGAATTGTCAAGGATGATGAGGGTGATGTTGCTCTTGTTGTACACGGCGTTGACGATGCCGGTTATGCCGCTGTGGATGAAGGTGCTGTCGCCGATGACCGCGACGGTCTTTTTGGACTGCTCTCTCCCTCTCGCCTTCTCGAAACCGTGCGCCATCCCGACGCTCGCGCCCATGCAAAGCACGGTGTCCACCGCGGCAAGCGGCGGCTGCGCGCCGAGGGTGTAGCACCCGATGTCCGCTGTGACGGTGAGTTTGAGTTTGCCCAGGATGTAGAACACTCCGCGATGAGGGCATCCCGCACACATGACGGGGGGACGGACGGGAAGGTCGAGCTTCTCGACTTCCGTCTTGACGCCCGTGAGTTTCTCGCGGATGACGGCGACGGAAAGTTCACCCTGCTTGGAAAAGAGGGACTTCCCTTCGCACGCAACGCCGTGCGCTTTGAGCTGATTCTCGATGAAAGGCTCCAGCTCTTCCACGACGACGAGACGTTTCACTTTGCCGGCAAAAGCGCGCGCCTTCTCGATGGCGAGCGGATAGACCATGCCGAGTTTGAGCACGGAGGCATCGGGCACCGCCTCGCGCACGTACTGATAGACCACGCCGCTGCACACGATGCCGAGGTCTGTCCCGCGCATCTCCTCGCGGTTGATGTCAAAGCCGTTGACGTCGGCGGCGAGCCTGTCCTCGCGCGCTTCGACGGCGACGTGCCTGCCGATGGCGGACGACGGCATCATCGTATATTTGCTCACGTCCTTGACGTAGGGACGGAGGGGGACTTCCTCCCTTTCCTCCTCCTCGACAAAACTCTGGGAATGCGCGAGCCTTGTCGTGGTGCGCACGAACACGGGGGTGTCATACTCCTCCGAGAGCGCGAACGCGAGCTTGGTGAACTGCTTTGCCTCCGCGCTGTCCGCAGGTTCGAACATGGGGATGTGCGCGCTGCGCGCATAGAACCTCGTGTCCTGCTCGTTCTGGGAGCTGTGCATGCCGGGATCGTCCGCGGCAAGGATGACCAAGCCGCCGTTCACGCCCGTGTACGCCGCGGTGAACATGGGATCGGCGGCGACATTGACGCCGACGTGCTTCATGCACACCATGCTGCGCGCACCCGCATAAGACGCACCCGCCGCGACCTCGAAGGCGACCTTTTCGTTGGGTGCCCACTCGGCGTAAACTTCGTCGTACTTTGCGATGCATTCGCTGACTTCGGTGGAAGGGGTGCCGGGATAGGCAGAGACCACTCTCACTCCCGCCTCGAACGCGCCTCGCGCGATTGCTTCGTTGCCAAGCATCAGTTTTTTCATATTTCCGTCCTTAAACAGTATTTACTAATTTTTCCTGCGTTTCGCCCGGACGCGGGGTTTATCCCCGCGTTTTGGCGACATCAACGCGTCAATGCGTCACCTGCACTTCGACAAGGCTCTCCTCGCCGCAATATTTCTCTCTCAGTTTCGGCTTCTCTATCTTGCCCGTGGGGTTGCGCGGCACTTTGTCGAAGATGATCTTGCGGGGACGCTTGTAGCGCGGCAGCGCGGCGCAGAAGGCGTTGATGTCCTCCTCCGTCCTGTCCGCATATTCGGGCTTGAGTTCCACTATGGCGGCTGCGATCTCTCCGAGACGGGCGTCCGGAAGCCCTATCACCGCCACGTCCCTCACCGCCTCGCAGGAACGGATGAAATCCTCGATCTGCACGGGATAGAGGTTCTCCCCGCCCGTGATGATGACGTCCTTCTTCCTGTCCACGAGGTAGATGAAGCCGTCCTCGTCCTCGCGCGCCATATCGCCCGTGAACAGCCAGCCGTCCGCAAGCACCGCGGCGGTCGCTCTCTCGTCGCGGTAGTAGCACACCATGACGCCGTCGCCCTTGACCGCAAGCTCGCCCACCTCGCCGCGCCGCACGTCCTCGTGCGCGTCGTTGACTATGCGAGTCTGCCAGCCGTAGCCCGCCTTGCCTATCGCGCCCACCTTGTGGATGTTCTCAACGCCGAGGTGTACGCAACCGGGACCTATGCTCTCGCTCAGCCCGTAGTTGGTGTCGTACTCATGGGCGGGAAACACCTTCTTCCACCTCTGTATGAGGGAGGGAGGCACGGGCTGCGCGCCGATGTGCATCAGTCTCCAACGAGAGAGGTCGTAGTCCGCAAGACGGATGTCGCCGCTGTCGATTGCGTCCAGGATGTCCTGCGCCCACGGCACGAGCAGCCAGACTATGGACACCTTCTCCTCCGAGACGGTCTGCATGATCCACTTGGGACTGACGCCTTTGAGGAGAACGGCGCGGCTGCCCGACACGAGGGAGCCGAACCAATGCATCTTCGCGCCCGTGTGATAGAGGGGCGGCATGCAGAGGAAGACGTCGTCATGCGTCTGGGAGTGGTGTTTCTGCTCCGTGATCGCAGCGCGCATGAGTGCCTTGTGACGGTGCAGGATCGCCTTGGGGAATCCCGTCGTGCCGCTGGAAAAATAGATGGCGGCGTAGTCCTCGTCTGTGACGGTGACATCGGGACGCCCTTCGGGCGCGTCGGCTATAAGCTCGTCATAGCTCTCCGCGAATGTGGGGCAATCCTCGCCCACAAAGAGCATGCCTTCGATCTTGTCAAGCTCTCCGAACACGGATTCCACCCTGCCGATGAACTCCTTGCCAAACACCAGCACGCTCACGTCCGCAAGGTCGAGACAGTATTTGATCTCCTCTGCGGTATATCTGTAATTGAGGGGGACGGCAAGCCCGCCCGCTTTCAGGATGCCGAAATAGATGGGCAGCCATTCCAGACAGTTCATGAGCAGGATGCCCACCTTCTCTCCCCTTCTCAGCCCGCGGGCGAGGAGGAGATTGGCGAACTTGTCCGCAAGGGTGTCGAACTCTTTCCACGTCATCTCCCTGCGGTGTTCCTCGTGCGGAGTGACTTCGACGAGAGCGTAGTCCTTCCACGTCAGCTTGTGTTTCTCTTTCAGCTCCGGATTTATCTCCACAAGGCAGGTCTCTGCGCCGTAGAGTTCCGCATTTTTCTCCAAAAACCGTGTGATCGGCATCTTATCTTCCTTACTTTCTGTCGTATTTGTAGTAGTTGATGAGGCACCCGTCCAGCACTATGCGCTTCTCGGTGTCCGTGAGCGCGTCCATGGTGAGCAGGATGTCCCGCACCTTGTCGCCGCGCACCAGCTTGGCGGCAAACTCCTTCGCGCCCGCACTCACCGCCGCTTTCACGCCGGGGACGACCACGATGTCGCCCACCTCGAACTCGACATCCGCGTTGAGGAAGGGAAGCATGCCCCAGTTGATGAGGTTGGAACGGTATCTCTTGGTGGCATATTCGCGGGCGATGTTCGCGCTGCCGCCCAGAAAACGCTGACAGCTCGCCGCCTGTTCGCGCGCGCTGCCGTCGCCGGGCTTCACCGCAAAGACCGCGCTGCCCACCGTCAGCTCTCCCGTGACGCCGCAAAGCTCCGCCGCCGCCTTCACATCCGCGTTGTCGCCGTCGCGCACCTCTTTGGAACGCCCGACGTAGCCCGGATCTTTTCTGCTCAAAGCAAATTCCGCAAGACGGAGAGGATTGCTGCGGTAAGAGGAGGTCTCACCCGAAGGGATAAGCTCGTCCGTCGTGGTGACGGGATCGTTGATGACGCTGCAAAGTTTGATGGCGAGGTTCTCCTTTAAAGGCTCGCTGGCGGGGATGTCCGTGATGTTAGGTCCGTACACGAGTTCGGTCTCGGACTGCGCCTTGCCGAAACCGTTGTACACGCGGGACTCGTAGACGGAGGGGACGTACTCGAAGGGTGCGATGTCCTCCGCAAAATCAACGCCGAGGGCGGAAGTCAGCACTCCGCCGTTAGCCGCCGTGGCGGCAATGGACCTCGCGTCCATGAGCGCGACGGACGCCACCTGCCCTTCCGCGGGCTTGGAGCCTTCCCTGCGCTCGAAGTTGCGGGTGGTGTGACGGATGGAGAACCCGTTGTTGCAAGGCACGTCCCCCGCGCCGAAGCAAGGACCGCAGAAACAGGGCTTGATCACCGCGCCGCTCTCTATCAAAGAAGCGATGTAACCTCCGCGCACCAACGCGAGATTGGTGGGTTGGCTGCCGGGATAGACTGTGAGGTTGAACGCGCCCGTGCCCACCGCCTTGCCTTTGAGGATGTTGGCGGCTATGGCGATGTTGTCGTAAGTGCCGCCCGCGCAACCCGCGATGACACCCTGCGACACGACGATCTTCCCGTCCTTTATCTTGTCCGTGAGCCTGAACGCGCCGGGTTTCAGACCGAGCAGCTTGCAGCCATTCTCCTCCGTCTCCTCGAGGATCTCGCGGGGACGGGCGATAAGCTCCGCCAGCGTGACCACGTTGGAGGGGTGGAAGGGAAGCGCGATCATAGGCTCCACTTTGTCAAGCTCTATGACCACAGCGCCGTCGTAAAGCGCGCCTTCACCGGGGGCGATGCGTCTGAAATCCTCTCCCCTGCCATAGGCGGAAAGATAGTCCTTCACCTTGTCGTCCGTCATCCAGACGGAGCTGAGACAGGTGCTTTCCGTCGTCATGACGTCTATGCCGTTGCGGTACTCGACGGGAAGCGCGGCTATGCCCTCTCCCACGAATTCCAGCACCGCATTCTTGACGAAACCGCTCTTGAAAGTCGCCCCGATGAGCGCGAGTGCGACGTCCTGCGGACCTACTCCCTTGCGCACTTTGCCTTTGAGTTCCACAGCGATGACGCGGGGATAGGCGATGTCGTATGTACGTCCGAGTAGCTGCTTGACAAGCTCGGGGCCGCCCTCGCCCACCGCCATGGTGCCGAGTGCGCCGTAGCGGGTGTGGCTGTCGCTGCCCAGGATCATCCTGCCGGGCGCGGCGAACATCTCACGCATATAGCTGTGGATCACCGCCGCATTTGCGGGGACGTAGATGCCGCCGTACTTCTTCGCCGCGGACAGCCCGAACACGTGATCGTCCTCGTTGATGGTGCCGCCCACCGCGCACAGGCTGTTGTGGCAGTTGGTGAGCACATAAGGCACGGGGAATGCCTCCAACCCGCTCGCTCTTGCGGACTGAATGATGCCGACATAAGTGATGTCGTGGGACGCCATGGCGTCGAATTTCACTCTGAGTGCGGCATCGTCGCCCGAAGTGTTGTGGGCGGAAAGCACGGAATAAGCCATGGTACGCTTTGCGGAAGCGTCGCGGCATCCCGCAGCGGAGACCAGCGTCCCGCGGGAGTAACACATTTTCTCGTCAATGATCTTTACCATAAGAAAAATACCTCAATAAAAAAGATTATATTCTACGCGCGCGCATAAGTCAAATCAAAAACGCCCGCCCGCGCAAATGTAAAATCGCGCCCGCACACGCGCAGCGTGCGCGCACATCCCGTGCCGCCCGAAATGCGACGGCGGAAAGCAAGGATGTGCTAAGTCCTCGCCTCTTCTTAAAGGCGACAAAAGATGCGCGATGCTCTCCTCCCGGCGCGGAAAAATTGCCGTCACCGTGCCGTCAGCTTCCGTCTGTCCGCCACGCGACGGTGCGCTCCGCAAGGGGAGAAATAAGGGCAAAAAGAAGCCCGCACAAAAGTGCGGGCAAAGATGCGATAGCGCAAAAACACGATGTTTATCGCCACATTTCAGACACTTAAAGTCAGATAAGTGAAATTATACTCCTTGCACGGGCGAGTGGTAACGGCGGCGAAACCCAAGGCTTTGAGATTGTTGAGAGAGGGTTCGTTGTCATACTGCACCACCGCGCAAAGGGTGCAGGGCGAAAGCTCTCTTTTCGCGTATGCGATGACGTCGCGGCAGAGTGTGGAGGACACTCCTCGTCCCCTCATGTCCTCCGCCGTCATTATGCCGCTGAATTCGTAAAAACGGCTGCCCTTCCTCCCGCATATCTCGGCGAGCGCGTCGCCGTATTCCTCGTCACGGTCCACCGCGCAGGTGGCGATGAGCCTCTCCCCCGCAAACGCACCGAACATCGTGCCGTGCGTGAGTACGCCGTGCAATTCTTCGGGGGTGTAGTTGAGGAAGAAGAGCTTGTCCGCGAGTTTCTCCCTCTCCCCTTCCAGGAAGGACATCACCTCGTCATAGTCCGCATCGGTAAGCACGCGGACATCGAACCTGACGCGGGGCGTCCCCACTCTGCTCAACGTCTTGGAATAGAGTTTGCTCATCCTTTCGGCATAGCAGTCCGAGAAACTCCCCGCCGGTTTCAGCACATATTTTTCGAGGAGGAAAGCGGGATAGTAGCTGAGTTTGGACTTTCTCAGCCCTTCCAAGCCCATGTCCTCCTGGCGATTGATATACTCACAGCCCGTGAAATTGCGCGCCGCGAACTCGTGGGCGAGATAGCTGTACACGCCGTCATAGCGGGTGTCCGCCTTCTCGTACATCTCTATCGCCGTCCCCGTGGGAAGGATCTCCCCTATTGCGATGCCCGCCATCTTCCCGTCCACGCGCAGCACGTCACAGACGAGGTCGCCGTCGAGAGCGGCTCTTATCCACCCTCTGACTATCTCGCTCTCCCTCGCCGCGCTCTCCTCCGCGCTGCCGTCGAAGTCCCGCTCTTTGAGCCACTCTCTCTCGAATTCCACGATGTCCGGGATGTCCGCTTCGGTGAGCCGCGTCATCGAGGAGGAATAGTTCTTGGAAAACCTTGCGACATGGTTGCGTTTGGCGTGATACCGCTTGCCCGCGAGCGCGACGAAATCCTCCGTCTTGTAGAGATATTCCGCCCAATCGCGGTGGGTGTAGATGTAATAGCCGCCGTAGGTGGCGTCCACGAACTCCTCCGTGCAGAACGCAAAACAGGTGCCGGCGGGAAGGGCTGCCGCAGCCTCTTCGAGGGTTATGCCGCTCCCCTCTCGCACGAGGGGCGGCCAATAGTAGAGAGTGCCGTCCATCACGGCGCGCAGATAAAGCACGTCGCCCGCGTCCAGATACTCTCCCGAGTCGAACCACTGCACGAATGCGTAATAGGAATAGTCGCTGCCCCGGTACGTCTTGCCCGTGAGGTAGCGACGCAGGATATCTTTGAGTTCCGTGTCAAAGCGGCGGAACGCTCCGTCGTCGAAATTTATCGTCATAATTTAAATGCGCGTGCGCGCGTCAATCCTTCTTTTTCTTTTTTTCGGGCGGGGTGAAGTAGTCCACCGTCGCGCGGGTGCATCTCTTTTGCAGTTCCGCGAGCATACGCTTTGCGTCCTTCTCGGTGAGATTGAACCGCGTCACGGTCTCGCTGCGGTCGCCCTCTCTCCTCCACGCGGCAAAAAGCTCTCCCGTCGCGGCATTGACGGAAATGCGGCTGATGTCGTCGTATGGCACAAAGTCGCCGAACACCGCCATGAGGGCGCGGATGCCGTCCTCTTTGAGGGTGTAGCCGCTGAATGCGAGCAGGGCCACGGCGAACACCTCGATGAGTGCCGCTGCCGCGAGAGAGACCGCCGCCACCGTCACGTTGGCTGTCTCCAATGCCGCCACAGCCCCCGACACCATCAGGGAATCCAGCACGATGATCGCCGCCCCCGCGAGCGCGACGAGCAGGATGAGTGCCGTCTTGATCCAACCGAAGAACATCCTGAATCTCATAGTATGCCTGCCGTCACTCCTCATCCTCCCGCTCCGAGAGGCGCGTCTGATTTTCCGCACGGTAGCCGAACTCCACGGTGTCCACGACGTTTGCTGCGTCGGTGTAGAAACTCATGCCCGTCATCTTGTAGTAGCCCACCAGCTCTATCGTGCGGAAGAGGAAGTAGTTAAGCGAAGGTATGACGATGACGATAAGCCCGAAGGTGGGGATGGAAAGCCCCGCCATGAGCGCGTATGCGGCAAAGAAGGTGATGACAAACGCCTTCATCAGCCCTTTGAGGTTGAGCTTGACGGAGCGCAGACTGCGCCCGAACGCGGCGTACATATCCTCCCCTTCCACGAAAAGCAGCCTGGGCAGCCAGCCCGCGAAGAAGCAACTCCTCAACGCCACCACCACGACTTCGAGCAGGAGCATGACGGGGAAAGCGAAGAAACCTATGGCTGTGTAAAGCCCCCACACCAGCAGCGCGGCGAGAATGATAAGACCGATGTCTATGGGTACGGCAACGGAGATCCTGCAAACTGCGAACTTCACGGATTGTTTGAAATTGAGTGCCATTGAGGAAGGCAGCCCTATGCGCATGTTGGAGGACATGAGCTGCTTGACGGAATAAGCCGTGGGATAGTAGCTCAACGACACCAGGAAGGAATAGAGCGCGTAGAGGAATATGAGGACGAACGCGAGCGCGGCGCAAAGCCCTCTCTCCGCGATGACGGCGGAAACAAGCGCGCCGATCGCCGATGCGATGCTCTCCACGAACGCTCTTATGCTGATGCCTCCGTCCAGGAAAGCGTTGATCTCCGCAGCGAATCCCTCAAATGCCGCAGCGACGGCGGGAGCCTCTCCCAAAGCCTCGAAAACAGGGAGCAACACAGCCGCGCCTATGCACGCCGTGACCAGCATGGAGATGAGCACCCATACGAATATCCTGATGACGTAGCCCATGTTGGAGAACAACAGGGACAGCGAGTATTTGAATTCCATATTCCCTCACGATCGGCACTTTAAATGCCGATTTTACAACTTAAACCGTCATTTTTTGTCACGCAGGCTCTTTTTGTCCCTGCGCATTATCTTCTTGGACCAGATGTCCGTCTTGTTGAGATCGGTGCGTTCCGTCCCCGTGACGTCGTAGAATTGGACGTACATCACGGTGACGTAGTAAGGCAGGACGACCGCCATCGCAACACCGTCCAGCACCACTCTCGCAACGGTGTTTGCGGTCACCGCGCCGACCACCGTCATCACCACCGCAAAGGGGATGACGCACACCAGCAGGGTGAACATGCACGAGAACACGCGTCCCGACATCTGCCGCCAGCCCATCTTGAAGGCATCCCGCGTGCGCAGCCCCGTGTGAAGCATGAAGGGAGACCACAGCAACAGCGAGGACATCACGAAGAGGAAGAGCGCGGCAACGGCGATGAGCGTGAAAAGCGAGATGACCAGCCACGCCTCGCCCGATCCGAACAATCTTGCCCACGCGTAGTAGAAGAGGGTGAGCAGCACGTCGCACAATTCGTAGACGACGCCCGCCACCAGCCCGAACTTCACCGCGGTGAGGATGTTGTAGTTGATGCGCGTCTTGGCGCGGCGGAAGGAGAGGGTGAACTCCCCTATCCTCATATGCCTGTCCACGATGCCGAAGAGCAACGCGAGCGCGACAAAGCACAGCACCAGCCCTATTATGCCCACCCAATAGAAGTCATACGGGAGGAAGTGCATCTGCTCGTAGAGCGAGGCGAAACTGTCCGCGTGCAGATCCTCGTAGCACATGAGCATGTAAAGCCCCGCCGACGGCGAAAAGATGAGCGCGGCGAGGAGCGCGGGCACGACGGAGAGCAGCACCATCTGTGCGCCCTTGTCGAAGAAATAGGAGAGCGTGGCTTTAAGACACTTCATCACTCAATCCAGCGCGTGCAGTTTTTCTTTGAGCTTGGCGCATCTGTCCGCTGCCTGCGCCAGCTTCTCTCTCTCGCCGTCCACCAGCTTTTGCGGAGCTTTGGCGACGAAACTCTTGTTGGCGAGCAGAGCTTGCAGTCTGCTCACTTCCGCCTCGGCTTTGGCTATCTCCTTGCCGAGACGCTCTCTTTCCTTGTCGGCGTCCACCATGTCGCCGAGAGGCACAAAGACTTCCGCCGCGCCCGTGACGACGGCGACCGTCTTTTCGGCTATCTCGCTCTTGTCGGCAACGAATGTGACCTCGCTCACACCCGCGAGCTTGTCCAGCCACACCACCGCCTGTTTCATGAACTTCTCGTCGGCGGGGATGAGGTAAGCCTTCACCTTCTTGCCCACGGGGACGTTCATTTCGGCGCGCATGTTGCGTATGGCGACCACGGTCTCGCGCAGAGCCTCGAAATTCTTCTCCTCTTTGCGGAATACCGTCTTTTTATTGTATGTCGGCCACTCCGAAGTCATCAGCACACTGCCCTTCGGCGCGTATTTGGAGTAGATCTCCTCCGTGACAAAGGGGATGAAGGGATGCAACAGCCTGAGTATGGCGGTGAGCACATAGGTGAGCATGGCGACGGCGTGAGAGTGCGCCTTCTTGTCCCCGCTGTAAAGGAGGGGCTTGGACATCTCGATGTACCAGTCGCAGAACTCCGACCACGTGAAGTCGTAAAGTTTCGCCGCGGCAAGCCCTATCTCGTACTTGTTGAGGTTGATGGTGACGTCCTTCACCACATCGTTGAGGCGGGTGAGGATCCACTTGTCCGCGCCGTTCAGGCGGGAGGGGAAGGAGAGGTCGTCGTCAGGCTCGATGTTCATGACGACGAAACGGCTCGCGTTCCACAGCTTGTTGACGAAGTTGCGGCAGCTCTCGATCTTGCCCACCGTGAAGCGGGTGTCGCTGCCGGGAGCGATGCCCGTGGCGAGGGAGAAACGCAGTGCGTCCGCGCCGTATTTGTCGATGAGTTCCAGCGGATCAACGCCGTTGCCCGCGCTCTTGGACATCTTCTTGCCCTCGGCGTCGCGCACAAGCCCGTGGATGAGCACCTCGGAGAACGGCACTTCGTGCATCATCTCTATGCCGCTGAATATCATCCTCGCCACCCAGAAGAAGATGATGTCATAGGCGGTGACGAGTACGCTCGTGGGATAGAAATAGGAGAGGTTTTTGTTCTTTCTGGGATAGCCCAGCGTGCTGAAAGGCCAGAGCGCGGAGCTGAACCAGGTGTCCAAGACGTCCTCGTCCTGATGCATATGACCGCCGCACTTGGGGCAGCATTCGGGCGCGGACTTCGCCACCACGGTCTCGCCGCAGTCGTCGCAATACCACGCGGGGATGCGGTGTCCCCACCAGAGCTGACGGGAGATGCACCAATCCCTGATGTTCTCCATCCAGTTGAAATAGACCTTCTCGAACCTCTTGGGGATGAACTCCACCTTCTTGCTCTTCACCGCCTTGATGGCAGGCTCGGCGAGAGGCTTCATCTTGACGAACCACTGTTTGGACACGATGGCTTCCACCGTCTCGCCGCAGCGGTAGCACTCGCCTACGTTGTGAGCATAAGGCTCTATCTTTTCCATATACCCCTGCTCTTCGAGGTCCTTGACGACGGCTGCTCTGCATTCCAGCCTGTCCATGCCGCAGTACTTGCCGGCGTTCTCGTTCATCCTGCCGTCGTCGTCGATGACGCGTATGACGGGCAGATCGTGCCTGAGACCAAGTTCGAAGTCGTTGGGATCGTGCGCGGGAGTGATCTTCACCGCGCCCGTGCCGAAGCCGATCTCAACATAATCGTCCGCAACGATGGGGATGATCCTGTCCGTGAGCGGGAGACGGAGGGTGCGCCCCACATACGCCGCCATGCGCTCGTCCTTGGGGTTGACCGCGACGGCGGTGTCGCCGAGCATGGTCTCGGGACGGGTGGTGGCGATGGTGATGCTCCCCTCCCCGTCCGCGAAGGGATAGCGGTAATACCACAGATTGGACTGCTGTTCGCTGTAATTCACTTCCGCATCCGAAAGCGCAGTCTTGCAATGCGGACACCAGTTTATGATGCGGTCGCCGCGGTAGATGAGACCTTTCTTGTAGTAGCGCACGAACGCGTCAACGACCGCCGCCGAAAGGTTCTTGTCCATCGTGAACGCCTCTTTGGACCAATCGCAGGAAGTGCCGAGGCGTTTGAGCTGCTCCACTATCCTGCCGCCGTACTTCTCCTTCCACGCCCATGCGCGTTCCAGAAAGCCCTCTCTGCCGACGTCCTCTTTGGTGAGACCTTCCTCCCTCTTCATCTGCTCAACGATCTTGACCTCCGTCGCAATGGACGCGTGGTCGGTGCCGGGCAGCCAGAGTGCCTCATAGCCGCTCATGCGCTTGAAACGGATGATGATGTCCTGGATGGTCTGATTGAGCGCGTGTCCCATGTGCAGCTGCCCCGTGATGTTGGGAGGGGGCATCATGACGGTGAACGGCTCTTTGTCCTCGTCGGGGTGAGCCTCGAAATATCTGCCTTTGAGCCAGAAATCATAGATCCTCTTCTCAAAGGAAGGATCGTAGGTCTTGTCCATTTTGTCCATAAATTTTATCCTCTTATTCTTCCGAAACTTTTTCTTTCATTCCTTGTCGGAGACGTCCTCTCCGCTCTCCGTGACGGTGTAAGCCGCCTTCTTTTCCTCTCTCTCCGCAAGGGGGTTATTGCTGCTGTCCGTGGTTTTCGCGCTCTCCGCCGTCACCTTCTCCATCTCGCCGCGGTTTATCTTGCGGATCTGACGGATGATGTCGATGAGATAGCCTATCGCGGCGGCGTAGCTCATGCACACGCCCCACGCCAGGATGCCCCAGTCCGCAAACGCGACATAGGGGTGGAAGAAGGCGAGTATGACGCCCACGGACACCGTGAAGGACGCCACTTTGCCCATCCAGTTGGCTTGCACCTTCGCGCCCTTTTTCATCACGAGCGGAGCCGCGCAGACCATGATCGCCTCTTTGAGAAGGAGGAGTATGACAAAGGCATAGTGGACATACCAGCCGCCGCTCGCCGTCATTGTGGCGACGCCGAGATCGCTCAGCCCTTCCGTCGCTTCGCCCAAAGGAGTAAGCCCCGTGCAGAGGGAGAGACAGAAAAGCACGGAAATGTGCATGAGTTTGTCCGCAAGCGGATCGAGTGCCATGCCTATCCCGGACGTCATGTTGAACCTTCTTGCGATCCAGCCGTCCACGAGGTCGCTGCCCGCCGCCACCGCGAATACGCCGAGGGCGACGTAGAGAAGGACGGGGTTCGCCTTCACGCCCGCAAAGGACATCAGCACGATGTATGCGGGAATGCAGAGGATGCGGAAATAGGTGATGAGATTGGGGATGGTCCAAAGCTCTTTTTTGTCGATCTGCGCCATGCCTTTGTACGCCATTTTGCACCGCCTTATACGCGAATTGTTTGTTTATTATACCACGCTCCCGCGCGTGTGTAAAGAATTTTGACTCCCGTGCGCAGGGATACGCGGATAAAAAACCGCCCGCGGCGGGAATGCCGCGGGACGGGAAATGTGTCCTCTTTTTCAGCCGAGCAGGAAATCCCCCAGCTTTTCGGGAGAGGAGAAAAGATAGTCCGCGCCGTGCGCGATCAGCTCCTCTCTCCCGCCGTAGCCCCACAGTACGCCCGCGGAGTGCATGCCCGCCTCCTTCGCGCCGTCCATGTCGTAGAGCCTGTCTCCCACCATGAGCGCGCCTTCGGGAGAGCGCATGCCGAGATTTTCCATAACATAGCGGATGACCGCGATCTTGCTGTCGCGGGAACTGTCGCTCTCCGCCCCGCCTATGAAATCGAAATAACGGGAAAGCTCCAGCCCGTCCAGCATCATCACCGTGAACCTGAGGGGTTTGGACGTCGCAACGGCAAGGCGCATGCCGCCCTCTTTCAGCCGCGCGAAAAGCTCTCTCATGCCCGTATACACCGTGCAGTCCCGCCAGCCGCTCACCTCATACTCGCCGCGGTAGAGCCTGATCATGTCCTCTATGATCGCGGTGTCCGTCACGCCGAGGATGTCGCGCATGGACACCCGGAACGGCGGTCCCACCATCTGATCCAGCTGCTCCTCGGTGTAAGGCACGCCCTTGGCGTCGAGAGCGTGACGGATGCATTTCAGAATGCCGGGCTTGCTGTCCGTGATGGTGCCGTCCAGGTCGAAAAATACCGTATCGTAGCCGCCCATCTTCTCACAGATTGTGCGCGATGAAGTCCAGCCTGTCCTCGTCCGTAAGCGCGATGACGGGGATGTCCAGGATGGTCTTTGCGCCGCGCATTCCCGCCGCCGCCATCTTGCAGTTCACGCGGGCATACGCCATGAGGACGCTCGCCGTGAAGTCGGGGTTGCTGTCCAACGCGAGGGAGAACTCCACCCTCTCGTGCATGCCGTTGACGCTGCCGCTCCTCAGCACGAATCCGCCGTGAGGCATGGCGGTGTGGTCGCGGTCGAATTCCTCCGCCGTGATGAAATGCACCACGGTGTCATATTCGTCGAAATAGTTGGGCATGGTGACGATCTCGCGCTCTATCTCCGCCTTGTCGGCGTCCTCCGCCGCCACCACGAAGCACTCTCTCAGATGTTTGTCGCGGGTGGTGAGGGATGCGCCCTCTCCTCTTCTCGCCGCATCGAGTGCCGCCTGTTTGGGGACGGTGTACTGCACGCCTTTCAGGACGCCCTTGATCTTTCTCACCGCCTCGCTGTGTCCCTGGGACACGCCTTTGCCCCAGAAGGTCTGGGTGTTGCCGTCCGCAAGCACCCCGCCGAAAAGCGCGCGCATGAGAGAGAACAGACCGGGATCCCAGCCTATACCGATGAAGGAAAGATGTCCGTTTTCGACCGCGATCTTCTCCATGTCGGAGACATAGCCTTTCATCTTCGCGTGGGTGTCAAAGCTGTCAACGGTGTTGAAATGCACCGCCGCGGTCTTGCCCAGGTCCACGAGATCGTTGGCGGAACCCGTGCAAAGCGCGAGTACGTCTATCTTGCCCTCGAATGAGGGAAGATCCGCCTGCCTGTAAAAGGGAGTGCCGAAGGGAGAGGAAAGGGACGCGGGATCCCTTCTGGTGAAGATGCCGACAAGTTCAAAGTCCTTTCCCGCCGCCGCGATCTTCTCGCACGCTCTGCCGAGATTGCCGTAACCGACTATACCGATCCTGTACATGATTACCTCCGAAAAAGTGAATTAATTTCAACGTGCATTTTACATTATCCCGCCCGCGAAATCAAGCGATTGCGCGCACTCGCATGCGCCGCGGTGCAAAAAAGCGCGCGCCTTCATAGTGTGTATTGTGTTATAAATCCCGCCTCGGGAGGCAATGATACGGGGGTATGGAAATGGTGAAACGCGGCGAGATCTATTATGCCGATCTCAGCCCCGTGGTGGGCAGTGAACAAGGGGGTGTGCGCCCCGTCCTCGTCGTGCAGAACAACGTCGGCAACCGCTACAGTCCCACCGTCATCGCGGCGGCGATCACCTCTAAGTTGGACAAGGCGAAACTCCCCACCCACATCGCCCTCCCCGCCGAGACCTGCGGGCTTTCTCAAAACTCCGTCGTGTTGCTGGAACAGATCCGCACCATCGACAAACAACGCCTCAAAGAAAAGATAGGCGAGCTGCCCGCCCTGCTCATGGCACGCGTCAACGAAGCCCTACTCGTCTCCCTCGGTTTCTTCGAGACCTGACACCCCGCCTTCCCTCCTTCTTCTCCTTCTCCCCTACGCCTTTCCACAGCCCCGCATTTCTTCCTTTTCCCTGCTCCGCCCGACGCGCTCAGCCGCCTCATAAATGCGCAAATCCAGCGTTTATCATCACATTTCCGCCACAACAACACAGCATTGCGCCATTTACTCGTTTTTCTCCACTCTCCTCTCCTCCCTCAGGATCAGCCACTCCTCCAAGCATCTCAGCCCCTCTCTGCGATCAATGCTCCGCATCCTCTTCAAGCATCTCCGCCCCTCTCGGCGATCGATCATCCGCATTCCATTAAAGCTCTCAGCTCCGCATTATGAGGCAGATCTTTTGCCTATCTCTCCCCCTTCTGCCCTTCTCCCGACGGTACGGAACGGCGCGTCCCAACTACCGTCCGGACGGTTATCACGGTGGCACAAATCCGCTATTTCACCGTTAAAACAAAATGGTTGACAGCTTCCGCGAAATTGCTTAAAATACAAACACTTCATGAAGTACTGCCGTACTGCGGCAGGGCCGTCAATGCGAGGCTTCCGGGCAGCACCGGCACGGATGATAGCAGGAACGAGTTGAGAATACGGATACTGACCTTCATCCCGATCGACAGACAGGGTTTGCGCCCTGTCTTGTTTTTAATCCCGCAACAAAATGACTCGCGGAGACCAACGAAAGCAATGATCCGCTCGCCGATGAGCGCAATATTGGGTTGCCGAGGCAAACGGTCGGCTGACGTTTTCTTTCTCTCTTTTCTTTTCGCGTGACGGTCATTTCGGGCTGCTGCATCCTTTCATCTAAGAAGTGTTCAGGTTACCGCTTTGCGGATGGCTGCTCCGGCAGCCGCTACCGTTGCAGATCTGTAAGCCGTTCTTCGGTTTACCGGGCGCACTTCTTATTTTTTTGTCCCTTGATTTTCCTGCCGGAATAAAATATACTGTTCTTGGCTAGGAGCCAGATGCGCCCGCTCGGCGCATCAACCCGCGTCAGCCGCAAGGGGGCGCGGTTTTTTATGCCGCGCCCGAACACTTCTTCGGCTTGCCGGGCGCACTTCTTATTTTTTTGTCCCTTGATTTTCCTGCCGGAATAAAATATACTGTTCTTGGCAGTAAGCCAGATGCGTCCGATCAACGCATCAACCCGCGTCAGCCGCAAGGGGGCGCGGTCTTTTTATGTCGCACCCGAACGCTTCTTAGATTTACCGGGCGCACTTCTTATTTTTTTGTCCCTTGATTTTCCTGCCGGAATAAAATATACTGTTCTTGGCTAGGAGCCAGATGTGCCTGCTCGGCGCATCAACCCGCGTCAGCCGCAAGGGGGCGCGGGTTTCTATTGTGGAATAACCACCAGCTTAGCTGGTTATTCCACAAGAAAAAGCAAACAAAATCTGGTTCGATTTTGTTTGCTTATGGTGGGGACAACAGGTCATTCGCCTGACGGCGAAAGCGTCTTGCAAATGCCGAAGGTTTCTTTTTAGGGATGCGACGCAAGCCGCCGAACCTGCGCGCGAAGGAA
>CALVQW010000019.1 GCA_944358385.1 uncultured Clostridia bacterium | reverse complement strand
GGCGTCATGCAGGACTACGGCGCGGCGAACGAGGACGTCGTCAACATGTGGCAGCGCGCGAAAGCGGGCGGCGGAGTCCCCGCCTCTCTGTGGTGGTGCCTGCTCGCAATAGTCCTCTTTGTGGGCGTAGTGCTGGGCGCGTACTTCCTCAAAGAAGCTCTGAAAGCCAAGCCCAAGAAAATAACGGCGTCCCCCTCCGACACCTCCGCTCCCGATGACACGGACGGCGGAAAGGACGGCGACATCTCCTGACGCTTAGCAAGGGCGACACTCATTGACGATTTGCAGGGGTGCCGCCCCTGCCATCCTGCGGGGATGACATCCCCGCACCCCGAACTTTAATATAACAATGCGCCGAAGGCTGCGGATGATACCGCAGCCTTCGGCGCATTTTTATCATAAAAAGTATGAGAGCGAGGTTGTAACACAATCGCAAGGGAATGTAAGATGCCGAGCGCGCGGTCGGTCATTGTTTCACTTCGCGCACAAATGCCGCTTGTCGACATCCCGCCATGGCAAGGGAGGGAAAGTTCCCCCTCAAACAAGCACATTTTCAAGTGCTGCTTTTGCAGGTATAGAGATCTGCAAGGAGTTCAGAGACGCGTTTGCGCGCGAGCGGGTGGACGGCGTGGGGCGCGATCTCCGCAAGAGGCACGAGGACGAAATCCCGCTTGGTCATCTCGGGGTGCGGGAGGATGAGTTCGCCCTCCCCTCTCACCTCATCGCCGAAGAGGAGCAGATCGAGATCGAGAGTCCTGTCCCCCCAATGCACATCGCGCACTCTTCCGCACTCCTCTTCCGCACGGCGCATGAGCGCGAAAAGTCCGTCCGCGTCAAGGAGAGTGACCACCTCGACGGCGGAGTTAAGAAACTCGTTCTCCGCCGCTCCGCCGTACGGCGCGGTGGGGATGCGGCGGCTCTCACGGACGGAAATGACGAGGGGATGCGCGCGCAATATCTCAATGGCTTTGTCCATATAAGCGTCTCTGACCCCCATGCTCGATCCCATGCCGACGTATGCCGTCGTACGCTTCACCACGGCGCGCACGGCGACGGAACGGAACACCCCCTTCATGGGCGCGTCCGGCTTGTCCACCGTGACCTCGGCGCGGGTGAACGCGGGGTATGCGAGCATGATCCTGCGCGCGAGCGACATCGCCAGACACTCCAACAGATTTTTGCTCTCTTCGCACAAAAAGGCTTTTATCAGCTTGCAAACGTGCGCATAACTCACGGTTTGCGTGATATCGTCACTTTTCGCCGCACGCGCGACGTCGCAGTCGAGCACGGCGGAGACCACGAATCTCTGTGCCTCCGTCTTTTCCTCCGGGTTGACTCCGTGACATGCCGTCACCTCGTAATCGCGGATGATGATGCTGCCGTTCACGCTCATATCCTCTCCTTTGCCGCCCCGCGGGCGACTCCTTTCCCGTCCGCACAAAAGCGGACGCGCGCTCAACGGGCGAGCGCGGTCTTTATCGCAAGCACATTCTCCTTCACGTCATGCACGCGCACGAAAAGCACGCCCATCCTAGCCGCCCTCGCGGTGCATTCCAGCGTGGCAGTGAGCCTGGTCTCCGGCTCTCCGCCGAGGAAGGATTTGCGGGACGCGCCCATGAGCAGCGGATAGCCCGCCGCGGAAAGAAGGTCGTAATGTTCCGCCAAAAAGATGTCCTCCTCGCGGCTGAGGTTGAACCCTATCCCGCCGTCAAGGAGGATCTTTTCCGCCGCCACTCCCGCACGAAGTGCCTTTTCCGCCGCGGCGGTCAGCCCCGTGAGCTTGTCCGTCATCAGGTCCTTCACCTTGCTCCCCCGCCTGTCGTGCATTATGCAGAGGGACGCGCCGTATCTCGCCACCGTCTCCGCCATGCCGGGATAGCGCAGGCAGGAGACGTCGTTGATCATGTCCGCGCCCGTGGCGAGTGCCGCCTCCGCGACCTCAGGATAGAATGTGTCCACCGAGACGGGCGCGTCCGTTGCCGCCCGCACGCTTTCGAGGGCGGGAAGAAGGAGGCTCAATTCCTCTATCGCGCTCACCTCTCTCGCGCCGGGACGGGTGGACTGCGCGCCTATGTCAATGACCGCCGCACCGTCCTTTACCATCCTCACCGCACGTTCCGCCGCGTCCTCGGCGGCGGCGCGGGACGCCGCAAAAAAGGAGTCGGGCGTGACGTTGATGATGCCCATCACGTGCGTGCCCGTGTCAAACTTCCTGCCTCTCACCTCAAAGCTCATTTTTTCTCTCCGGCGTAAGCGAGCAACATAGCGACCGCTGCGGGATCTATCTCTCCGCGCACGGCGTAAGTCACCGTGGAGGAACCGATCTTCTTCACTCCTCTTGCGGTCATGCAGGTGTGTTCCGCCTCCACGACGACGGCAACTCCCTTGGGTGCAAGATGCTCGAATAATGCGTCCGCGATCTCGGCGTTCATGCGTTCCTGCAGCTGCAATCTGCGCGCGAACACATCCACTGTGCGGGCGAGTTTGCTCAGTCCCGCCACCCTGCCGCAAGGCACGTAAGCGATGTGTACATGCCCGAAAAAGGGCATCAGATGATGCTCGCAAGTGGAGGAGAACGCGATGTCCCTCTCTATGACGAGCGCGCTGCCGCCCTCGGCAAACGTCTTTTTTAGATGCTCCTCCGCGCTGTCGGCATACCCCGCCGTCAGCTCCTCAAGCATACGCGCGACACGCGCGGGCGTCTCTTTAAGCCCCTCGCGTCCGACGTCCTCACCCATCGCGGCGATGAGTTCTCTTACTGCCGCTTCCGCTCTTTCTCTGTCCACCATAACTCACCTCACGGGCAATGCCCGCAATCTTTATCTTTTCGTCTCACGGGCAATGCCCACACATTACGCTCTGGGCTTATGGGCAATGCCCTCTTGTTCCGTCCTTAACGGCACCCGCCTTCACGCATTGTCCGGCTTCTGCACCCCTCTTCTTGACATATGCCTCACCCGTGCGACATCTCCGCAACAGATGCACCCCGCATCCCTCCGCGCGTCGGCGTCCATGCGCGCGATCTCGTGAAAGAGGGTAAGCGAGCCGCACACCACCGTGACTTCCGCATCGGATGCAAGGGCTTTTCCCACCCCTTCGCGCACATCCGCACACACCTCGACGGGCAAATCCGCCACCCTTTCCGCACACGCCTTCAAGCACTCCGCCCCAAGCGCGCGGGGGGAATCCGGCGTGACGGCATACACCCTCTCCGCAAGGGGCAGCAACCGTCTCAACACGCCCTCGTAGTCCTTGTCCGCAAGCACCCCGATGACGGCGGCGACGCGCGCTTTCGGAAAGACATCTCCGAGAGTGTCCGCCAGCGCGTCCGCGCCCTGCGGATTGTGCGCGCCGTCCAAAACAATGGTTTTACCGTGCGGAACGGTTATATCATATGGCGAATATGCGCAATTCTCCGCTGTCAGCACCTCGAAACGCGCGTGCCATACCACACGTTCCAACCCCTCTTTCAGGGCGGCTTGCGGGATGTCGAAACCCTTTTCGCGCAACACGCGGACGGCGTCTATGACGAGGGCGGCGTTGAGGAGTTGGTGATCGCCTTGAAGTCCCGTCACGTACTCCTCTCCGTCGTATTCGAACCGCTGTCCGAGTGGCGTGCGCGAGATGAGGCGCGGTGTCCCGCTCACCCTTGCTACCAAAGGGTAAAGCACGTCGGCGGCTGCCCTCTCCTGGGGGCAGGTGACGGCTGCGCCACGGATGATCCCCGCCTTCTCTCCCGCGATAGCCGCAAGGGTGTCCCCCAACAGCCCGCAGTGATCAAGACCTATCTTCGTGATGACGGCAAGGCACTTCTCCCTCACGGCGTTGGTGGCGTCCGCTCTGCCCCCCAACCCCGTTTCCGCAACGACGACATCGCACTTCTCCCTCGCAAAAGCAAGGAAGGCGAGCGCGGTCTCCTGCTCGAACGCAGTGGGAGCGCCGCGTTTCGGTGCGCGATCCTCTCCCCTTTCGCCGCTACGTCCCTCACTCTCCCCTTCGACGGCGAGGCGCACCTCGGTCATATACTCCGCCACTTTCCCGCAGGAAAGAGGCTTGCCGTCCAGCAGGAATCTTTCGTTGTAGCAAAGGACGGCGGGGGAAACGTAAGTCCCGACGCGGTAGCCCGCCTCGACAAGCACCGAGGTCAGCATCGCCGACACAGAGCCTTTTCCGTTGGTACCCGCCACATGGATGATGGGATACGCCGCATCGGGCGCGCCCAAAAGATCGAGAAGTTCCCTCTCGCGTGCCGTCCCGTAATCCGAGCCGTCCGCCTCGATGCGGCGGATGTAGTCGAGAGCCTCGTCGTAAAACAAAAAGCACCTCCTCAGAAGCACTTTCTTCTCGCAAGTGAAGCGGGAGTGAAAAATGCACCGCAAGCCGCAAGGCTTTTCGTCCGTGAGCACCCCCCGTCTCAGCGGCACTTGACGCGCAAGTTTCTACTACTTCTGTCTATGGGGTAAATTTTAAATAATTATACCACCGTCCCCGCCCAAAAGCAAGGATTTTATGCAGGGGTACAGCCCCTGCACCCCTGCGGGGATAACATCCCCGCACCCCTTACTTTTATATAATATTGCGCCGAGCGTTGCGGGTGAAATCGCAACGCTCGGCGCACTTTTATTATAAACGATATGGGGGTGTGGGGGTATAATACCCCCACAGGGAGCGCGAGGGTGTTACACCCTCGCAAGGAGGGGGGGGGATACCCCCACATCACTCCTCGTGAGTATCGCTTTCCACGATCTTGACCGCCTCATTCACCGCTTCCGCGACGGCTTCTTCCTCTATCTCGGCGGCGGTCTCCTCTGCGGGCTTTTTCTCGGGGTGGGCGTCGTAGTACTGCGCGGTCTCGATGGCGACCACCTTCTCATAGGACATACCGGAGGCTATGGCTTCCAGCCTGCGCAGCTCGTCGCGCTCGCGGAGTTTCTTTTTCTCGCGGAGCATCTGCCAGATGGCGAAGACGAGGCAGACGGCGATGCCGACAAAGAGATATGCCGAGCCGGGATCCAAGTCCCTGATGCCGAGAACGACGGAGAGGATGACCACGATGATGATCGGTCCTATGGCGAGTTTGGGGTTCTTGATGATGTACTTGCCGCCGAGAGAGCCGAAGAGCGCGTACACCACGCATCCGAAGGCGGCGTCGAGATATTTCGCGTCGTCTATCTTCTGTGTGAGGTCGGGGACGACGGCGAGACAAAGCACGATGACGCCGATGATGAGGATGGTGACAAGGGAGCTGACCGCGACGGCGAGAGTGGCGATCACCTCGTCCTCCTCCGAGCCTCTCTTGGTGCCTGCGATCTCCTGCGCCTTGACGACGCAAGGGATCTTGAGGTTGGAGAGGTTGCCGGTGAGGAAGGAGAGATACATCCCGTTGACGCCGACCATGGGGGAATAGACGATGGGTTCCGCAATGCCGGAGAGTGCCATCAGGATCATGGGCGAGATGACCGCGCCGCTGGCGAACACTTCCCACATGGGTTCCACATCATAGTAGAGGCAGAGCCAGAGCGGGATGGTGCATATGAGGAGCATACCGAAGCCGAGCCACAGTCTGCCTATGAGGTGCATGCGCGAATTGCGATCCGCAATAGTCTTTATTTTTTTCATAATGCACCTCCTCACATCACGGCGGCAATGATGTTTGCCGCAGCCGCGACCTCGTCGGGATCGGGCTTCAGGGGCCAGCCGTTCTCATAGGAGAAGTAGCTGATGACCGCGACGACCGCCATTGCGATGAGCATGCTGAGCGGCGTGGAGAAGCTGTCCAGCCACTTCATACCGCACCTTTCTATGAGCAGGTCGCAGATGTACATACACACCGCGGCGATGATGATGGCGATGAAGTTGTAGTAGTTGTCCAGATACCCCGCGCCGGACGCTATGGAAGTCATGCTCATGGCGAGGTAGCCCAGGATCATGCCGATGAACACCACCTTGAAGAGCATATCGCCGATGTTGATGCCGCTGCCCGGCACACCGCCGCCGCCCGTCTTTGCGGAGAGCATCTGCACCTTGGGCTGGAACTTCTTGTAGAAGAAGATGACCACCAAAGGTCCCGTGACGATGGGGATGGTCATGACGGTGGCGATGGTGACGAAATCCTGCTTGGAGATCTCGCTGTTGATGAAGTCGCGCAAAGAGCCGTCGATGATCGCGCTCGCCGCGCCGTCCGCCATCATGCTCTCATATTGCAGCGAGCCTATGACGGAAAGGCGTATCGCGGGCAACGCGATGCCGATCGCCCCTATGAGGGTGACCACTCCTATGCCTATGCCGATGGCGGGCAGGATGGAGAAAGTGACAGACGTGCTGATGACTTTCTTGATCTTGCCCATGTCCATCTTCAAAGCTTTGGCGCGGCGAAGGGAGTGGACTATGTAATAGAGGGACATAGCCACGACGAAAACCACCACCGCGCCGTACAGCCCGTAGATGAGCGGACTGTCCGGGTTGAATGTAAACGCCGAAAGTGTCGAGATCATTTTTTCTCTCCTAAGATGCGCAAACGCGCCGTGTCTCGCCCCGAAGGGCTGCTCTTTCCGCCCGTACGCGCGGAAACTTAAATTACATAACTTAATGATAAACTATCTCAACCGTTTTTTCAAGTGCCAATTTAATCCCGCTTTAATCTTTTATAAAGGACCTGGGGGCGTAACTCAAGCAACGCTCGCTCGGAGTGTAGAGCGTGTTCAAGTGCGCTCGCTCAAAGTTCGCGTCGTACTCGGAGAGTGTAAAATAAGCCGACGTCCTCTGACATGGGAGTGAGAATACCCCCTCCTTCGGGATAAAGTCTTGTCCCCTGACATGGGAGTTATTGTCCCCCTCCTCCCCTACGGGACTCCTCCCCCACTCGGAATAGAGTACCCTCCTCCTAAAATGCGGGATTAACTTTCCGCCTCTTGAAAAAAAGTTTGAGTCTCGCACTCGCTTATTCAAGCGGCGAACAGTACTAACAAAGCGTCGCTCGTGGGGCGAGGAGGGCGACTCGACGCGCACGAGCAACGTCCCTGCTTAATTTCCCGTCTAGCTTGCGAGGTCGCAGGTTCGCGCCGCGACTTTCAAGCGCGAGCGCAAAGCACCCGCGGTGAAAGTTTGGCTTTGCGGCGCGTAGTTCCGTCTCCGAAAGGGCGACGTATTGTTCAAGCATACTAAACCGCTCCCCGTGCGAGGACGGGGAGCGGCTGCGAGCGGTGATGATGAGGCTTGGTTTACGCCTTGATCCAGGCGGAAGTCTCGGCATTGTAGGTGTAGGTGCCGGCTTCCACCTTCTCCACTCCGGCAAGGGCTGCGATGTTGGCCATAGTAAAATATTTCGCTATAACCTTCATCTGCATTTCTTTAAATTCTTGGATGGTCATCTGCGTAGGCGCGGCGGTGAAGGAGACCGTGCCTTCGCCTGTGCTTGTGATCGCGCCTGCGATGTTAGACGCAGGAGAGACGTTCACACTGCCGTTGACCTCAAAGACCGCGGGAGTCTTGATGTTGTAATCAAGCGCGGGGACAACGCGATAGCAATTGGTAACGTAGCCGACGGGATAACCTATCGTGCCGTCCTGCGTCCACTCGAACTCCTTGTTGTTGTAGACAAACACTTTCGCGCTGCCTTTGAGTTCCAGAGTGGCGTCCTTCTCCACCGTGAAGCTCGCGCCGGGCAGGAGCTTTATGCTCACATTGTCCATGGTGGCGGTGCCGCTCTCCAACACTATGTCAAAGTTGCCGGGGAAGGGGATCTCCTTGCCCTCGGAATCGACTGAAAGTCCGGAAACGCTGATCGCAAGATTGCCGAGCGCGAAATCGCCCGCCGCCGTCATGGTGATGACTCCCGTCTCGACGTCATACTCCTTCCTGAGTTCCCCGCTAGTGAGGTTGATGAGAGCATCCTCACCGCCCACGAAGAGAACGTCAGCGTGCATGTACGACGCCATGGCACCCCCGTCACCGCCTGTCAGCACGACACCTTTGCCGACGAGAGACGCACCGGACTCATAGACGGACTTGACCTCGATGTTGTTGATGTAATACTGATTGAAGGGAATGATCTTGCCCGTAGTGAACAAGGATATATTACCGCCGCGATAGCCGGTAAGCACTATGGTTTCGGCGATGGTGCCGCCGCTCTTGGCGCGCACCGTGCCGCTGCCCGCGACATAACCCAGGACATTGATGATGCCGCCGTCATTGACGAGGACTTCGCTCCCCTCGCCCATGGCAAGCACGGCATTGTCGAGCGTCATGCCCATCATGTTGCTGTTGTTGGCTGTCAGTTTGGCGTTGACGGTGAAAATGCCGTCCACGACGATGCGCAGCCCTTCCGGCACGTCCAGCGTGACATAGGGGGCGGGAACGGCTTTAATGATATTATCGCCGCTGTTGCGGTAAGGATAGACGTTGGTCAGCTCCGCGGAATGGTTCTCGTCAAAAGGCAGGAGCAGAGTCACGCCCTCTTTGACGGTGCGGTAGGACGCATCGGCATACGCCTGTGCCGTGGAGAAGGTGGTGTCGTGGCAGACGACGATGATGTCGCCGCTCTGTGCCGCCGCGATGGCGTCCTCCAGGGCGTAGCTCTTGTCGCCTATCTTCACGCTCTTGATCTTGAGCAAGCCTTCCACCGTCTGCTCGACATAGTTGGTGTCGCCTTTGATGGTGACGGAGTAGGCATAGATGCCGCCGTCCGTGTAGGTGGCGGAGGAGGCGACTGTGACCTCCTGCGTGCAGCCGTCCGCGAGCTTGACATCGCTTGCATCAAAGGCGTGGGCATTGCCGTCCCACTCCACTTCCGTGACGGCGGAGATCACCTGTGCGGTGGCTTTCCCGACGGTGAATTTCGCGCCTTCCTTGATGTTGACGGTGACGGCGTAATTCGCCGTGACATCTGTCTCACCGTCCGTTATGCGCACGTCCGCGGCGTTGAGGACGAAGTCGTATTCGCCAGCATTCAGCACGCCCGTGCCGTTCACGCCGAGAGTGAAGGACGCCTTGTGGCTGCCGAGCACACCTTCCACCTTGACTGCGGAGGAGTCGGGGCTGACGCCCGCGGGAGAATAGACCGCGCTCTGGCTGTCCACGGTGAGGGTGACGGGAGCTTTCTCGATGACGAGTTTCGCGCCCTCTGCCGCCGTGACGGTGACGGCGTAATTAGCCGTGACGTCCGTCTCGCCGTCCATGACTTTGACATCCTTTACCACGAGGTCATATTCCCCCGCACCCGGCACGCCCGTGCCGTCAAAGCCGATGACATAGCTTGCGGTGTGACCTTCGAGCAACCCTTCGACGCGGGCCTTGGAATTGTCGAGGGTGACGCCTTCGGGAGAATAGGTGAAGGTCTGCCCTTCCGCGATGACGGAAAGCGCGCGCTGCGCAACTGTGAGCGTCGCCTTGCCCGCCTTGATCACATATTGCTCGGAAGTGACGTCACCGAGCACGACATCGCACTCATGGCTGCCCGCCGCAGGCATTGCGGCAAGCCCCTCCTCGTCCACGGAGACTTTGTCCTCTATGCCGAGAGATGCGAGAGTGACGTCCGCGGGCGCGCCCGCAAGGGAGAACGTCCACTCGAACTCCGTATCCCCGTACACCGCCTCGGCGGTGGCATTGACGGTGATCTCCGCGGGGGCGTCGCTGCCCGTGTCCTTATCACCGTTGCAAGCGACAAGGCATCCGGTGAGCACCGCCGCAAGCAGCGTGACCGTGAGGATCAATGCAATTTTCTTGGCTTTCATTTTTTCACCTCTGGATGTTTATCGTCTATATTATGCACATAAAGTGCTTGTTTGTGCTTTTGCCACGCAAAAGCACTTCCCTATCTCATAGCGGGCGTGATGAAGGAGAACGCCGTGCCGTCGGCAAGAGCGTCCCTCTGCGCTTGCAGCCCGAATTTGCTTGCCGCATCGTACATAAAGAAGCGGAAGTCCTGCGTGCCTGCGGCGAGGGGAAGCATGGTCCCCTGCGCATAAAGAGGATTGTTGAGGTTGCCCGGAGGCTCCCCCTCCGCAAGCACGGAAAGATTGACTTTGTGCTGAGTGGGTTTCTCCCCCGTGAAGTCGGTGAAGTCAATCATGCCGTAGTTCTTGCCGCCGCCGTACATCGCTATGCCGCCGTGGACGAACTGTTCGCCGTTCTCGGTATAGATGATGTCCTCATACTCCTCTCCGCCGTAGGTACACACCTTGTTGAGCATCTGGCTCATGTTGAGTTGCAGGAATGCCGTCTGCGCGTCCGCGCCGTTGGGCATCTCGATCAGGGTGGAGCTGTCCACCGTGGCGAGGGATTTCCAATCGTACATCCTGACATCGCCCACCAGCCGCAACACCACGGAGTAGCTTGTGCCCGCCATGTTCGACCAGCCGTCAAAGGTGTCAAGCGACAGCATCGGTCCCGCAAAGCAGCTCTCGAAGCCCACGGAGAAGAGACCGGAATTGTAGAGCGCGCAGTTTTTCAGCGTGAGGTCGGTGAGCAGGAAGTTCTCCGTGAAGTTGCTGTCCGCAAGGTTCGCGTCCGTGCGCGGCGCGTACGTTATGCCGCCCGCCGCGAGAGAAGGCTCCAGCTTGTCCTTGTCGTAGTCGTTTATGGACGTGCCGCTGAATGTCCCTCTCACCTTGCGGTTGGTGCCCAGCTTGACGAGGAACTCGCGCGCGTTCTGCACTATGCAGCTCGCAAGCTCGACGGTGATGCGCTCCTTCTCGACGTTGACGGGGTTCTCCGCGCTCACCACGGCGTTTATCCCCTCCCTGCCGAAGGCGCGCACGCCCGTCCTGCCGTTCATTATGCGGCTGTTGATGACGCGGCAGTCGGACATCACTTCCAGCACCGTACCCACGGTGTTGAGATAGCTCAGCTCCATCTTGCCGTCGTCGTAGAGGCTCTCGTCGCTGCAACCGCGCAGCACCACGTTGTCGATGGTGATGTCGTCCGTGCGCACGAGGAATACTATGTTGTCCTGCGCCTTCACCGACGCCATGCCGTCCACGGCAACGAAGTCCAGCGGCCCTTTTAACACGGACGCAGACGCGCTGACCATGGGAGTGACCTGCGTGATGTAGTCGCCGTCTATGCATTTGCCGTTGCCGTACACGTCGGCGGTGAATTCCACGATGTAATTGACCGTGGGATGCGTATATCCGCGGTTGGCGTAATAGGTCCAATCCGCCGTGGTCTCGATCTGTCTCACGAAACGGCTGAGATCCGCACCCGGCTTCAGGAAACCGTCCTCGTCGAACATATATTCCCCGAGCATGACGTCCTCTTGCAGCACTACGGGCTTTTTGGCGTCCGTTGCCGCCATGAGGCTCGCATAATCCGTGACGTTGACGCCGTCCGCCACCACGTCGAGAGTGATGCTCGCGGTCACATCCGCGCCGAAAGCCTCGTTGTAACGCCACTCCGCCGTGAGAGTCACCCTGCCCGTGCCTTTGACGCGCACCGCAAAGCCCTCTCCCGCCGCCGTCAGCTCCGCCGTGTCGGGATCGGAGGAAAGGAAGATCACCTCTTCCGCGGGGATGTTCACCGTCTGCGCCCCGCGCTGCACTTTGAGTCCGAGTGCGGGGTTTTCCTCCTCTATGCCGCCCGCGGCGTAACGCAGTCCGCCCACCGCATACACTCCGCCTATGCCGTGGCTCTCGGCGTTTTCGGAGAAAGTGAAGGAGGAGTAGCCGTCCGAGACCGCGATGCGCACTCTTTCCGCCTCGCTCTCGATGCCGTTCTCGGTGACGTAAAGCACCAGCTCCGCCTCACCCGATCCGAGTGCCTCTATCCTGCACAAGCCCGTGTCGGGATCCTGCGAAATTATGCGCGCGGCGTCGCCCGTCAGCTCGAAACGGTATGTCGTCCCCGCGGCGGATGCAGGCTCGGACACCGCGGCATAGGTCGCGGTCACGCCCGTCATTTGCAGGAAACCGCCCGTCGAGTCGGGATATCTGCCGTAGATCTCGGTCACGCTCTCCCCGAAGGAGAATGTCAGCGTCACGCGCTCTCCCGATGCACTCAAAGTGAGGGACGCGCCCTGTTCCTTGGCGATGTCGTCGAAAGCCACCGCGACGGCATAGCGTCCGCCGCCCAGCTCCTCTATGCGCGCCGTCGTCCCCTCGGACGCCGCCTCGACCGTCATTTCTCCGTCGCTTTGCGCGTATACCACCGTCTCCGCCGCAGAGCGCGGGAGACGCAATGCCTGCTCCTCCTCCGCGACGCCGTTGACGGTGAAGCCGTCGCCGCAGTCCACCGTGACCAGAAGAGTCGCGCTCTCCTTGCCGTCCACTGCGGGATCTATCGCCGCCGTGACGAGATATCTGCCCAAAAGACGCGCTTGCATAAGTCCCGTCACGGGGTGTATCTCCAAGCCGCCTTCCACGCCCTCGCCGAGGTAGGGAGAGACGGTGTAGGTCACGTCCGCCGCAACGCTCACGGGGAGCGTGGACGTGGTGAGGAAGTACGCGCCGCCCGGTACGGTCACTTCGCAGTTCACGCCCGTGAGCGCGGAGGGAGTGACTTCATAGCTCTCCGCCCCCTCTCTGTCCGCCACGGCGAACTCGGCGTCTATGGCTTTGGTGCTGGTCACGTTGACGATGACGCTCGCGCGGAAACCTCCGTCCCTCGTCACCGCGGTCACCTTCACCGCGCCCGTGGAGAGCGGGACTATGAGTCCGTCCTCCTCCACCTCTATGCTGCCCTGCGCGCTGCCTTCCACCGCCGAGAACTCCAGGTCGTATGCCCTGTTGGCGGCGTTGACGGGAGCAACGTCCACTTGCAGATGTTTGTCATACTCATACTCCGCCATGTCCACGGTGAGTATGCCGTCCTCCGCGCCCGCGACCGTCACGGTCACTCCGGAGACGGGGATGTCCACCGCCACCGACGCCGCGCCGGTGAAGGTCATGATGGTGAACATCACGATGAGCGGTATGACTGCCATCAACGCTATCAGTTTGTTTTTCATGCCGCGCCTCCGCTCACTTCCCTGTATTTCTTGTCAAGCCCCACGAAAAGATAGACGAGAGACGCCGCGAGCAGCGCGACCGCTATGACCGCCACGCTCGCCACCGACGCCGTCTCGCCGTACGCTTCGCCGTATGTCAGTTTGAGATAGATGCCGTCGTACAGCGCGACCACCCCTATCACCACCGAGACCAACAGCCCGATGATGACGAGGACGGACACGGTGGAATCCCCTTCCTCCGCGCTCGCGCTCTCCGCCACCACGAACCTGGGATGTCCCAGATCCCGCCGTGTGGCGAAACATATCTGCGCCGCGCTCACCGCCAGCGTCACGAAAAGCAGATAGACCGCCTGCCACGGCTCTACATAGCCAAGCCCGCCCACCAAGCCTGCGCTCACCGCCGTCGGGATCGCCGAGCCTATGAAACAGAACGCCACCTTCGCGCCTATCACCGTACGGTAATTGACGGGCAGCGTTTTCATCGTGAAGAAGAATTCGCCGTCGCGGCTGATGTTGCCCGCGCAATAGGTGTTGGTGAGTATGCCGAACATCACGATGAGGAACACCGCGATCTCCAGGTCGCAGTCCACCAGCACCAGCATCCCCACCAGCTCGGAGAAGATGTCCATGCAGAAATAGACCATGAGCGGCATGATGATCGCCGTGGAAAAATATCTGAATGCGTAGGAAGGAGTGCGCAGCACCTGCACGAACTCCTTTTTCATAAAGGTGAGGAACACCGACCTCGGCGCGGGCATGCCGTGTCCCTTGTAGACGTGGCGGCTGTTGAGCGAGAACAGCCTGTCCTGCGCCGCCGGGATGAGCATGAGCCTGCCGATGAGCGCTCCCGCCGCCGTAAGCCCCGCGGTGAGCAGCAGCACCCAGCCCACGCCCGCAGGCATGTCCGAGGTGAGCAGCATATCCGCAAAACACGAGGCGGGGAACAAATTATTTGTCACGCGCGCGATCTCGCGCATGGTCTCGGCGTCGAAAAAGTAGCGCGCGTCTCCCGTCGAGATGAGGTTGGCGATGAAGTCCAGCACTTCGGAATAGAGCCAGAAAGCCACCCCCGTCACCGCCGTCGCCACCACGAGCGAGATGACATAGCGGGAGGAGATCGCCCTCGTCAGCGCGTATACGGGCAGTGCGAACACGCTCCCCACCGCAAGGGAAATGAGAGGCATCAGCACCAGGATGAGCGCGGTCATGCCGTAGAACTGCGCACCAAGCGGGAGGCAGGTCGCAAGCGTCACATTGACGGGCAGCACCGTGAAAAAGCCGAATACGAACTGTTTGAGATAAGCCACCGCTATCTTGCTCAGATACATCGCCCCCGAGGACACGGGCAGCGTCACGAAGATGCGCAGATCCCCGCTCCCGAATATGGAACGGTTGATGGTGCGCACTCCGCCGAGCGCGTTGACGAGGATGAGTACGGCATAGATCGCCGTCGTCAGTTCGTAAAGACGGGAATAGGGCGCGGAGACGCGGTTGATCTCTATGTCCACATACATCTCCGCAAAGCGTTTGAGCACAAAACACGTGAATGCGACGATCGCCGCCGCAAGCGCGAGGGAAAGCAACTTCCCCGGTATATCCGAGGACTTTCCCGATCCCGTGAGATCGCGCCTGAACTCACGCGCCTCTTTTTTGAGCAATATGCCCGCGGTACGGAGGATCATTCTTCCACCTCTCCTCCGCGCAGGAAGAATCTTTCCGGCAGCTCGCCGTCGCCTATGCCCTTCACGGACATATCCGCCTCGATGAGACCGCCGCGTATGACCATGGCACGGTCGCAGATGCGCCGCACCGCGTCGAGGTTGTGGGTGGAGAACAGCACCGCCCCGCCCTTTTCGGCATAGGCACGCATGAACTCGGACACCGCGTTCATGGTGGTGGGATCCAGCCCCAGCATGGGTTCGTCCAGGATCCACAGCGCGGGATCGTGGATGAGGCTGCTCATCATGCATATCTTCTGCTTCATGCCGTGGGAATAGCTACTGATGAGGTTGTCGATCTTGTCACCGAGGTTGAAGCACTTTTGCAGCTCCTCCACGCGGCTCTCTCTGACATCCTTGGGCACACCGTAGACATCCGCCATGAAGGCGATGTATTCCAGCCCCGTCATCTTGGAAAAGACGGCGTGATCGTCCGTCACGAAACCGAAACACATCTTGGCGGCGGTCGCGTCGCCCTTGACGGGATTGCCGAAAATGCTTATCTCCCCTTCCCTGTAAGGGAGCATGCCCGTGAGACATTTGAGAGTGGTGGATTTGCCCGCGCCGTTGTGACCGAGCAACCCCACGATCTCTCCCCTTTGCACCTCAAAGGAAATGCCGCCCACGGCATACTCCGCGGCGCGGGGATACTTCTTTTTCAAACCTGCAACTCTGACAGCGGGAACGTCGGCTGAGGGAATATCTCTTTTCTTCATCGAAACCTCGGTCTCATCTATATGACGGACTTATCTTCTGCGTACCGTGCGCAAAAATCCGCCATACGTGTTTTTCCTTCCCCTGTATGTCGATCCGTCCCGATTTAACGGGAAAAAACTTAATGAAAGATTAAGCAGTGTTAATCCGTTTAAGTTTAGTGTAAGATACTCCCGATAATGAGGTAAAGTCAAGCATTTTAAAGCACTATCGTCCAAGAATTTTTAAATATAGCCTTTTCATTATCGAGTGTATCAAAAACCGACACCGCAGTGGGCGAAAAACCGCCCTCGCGCCCGCAAAACGTACACCTTTCCGCGAGTGTCGATTATCCGCGTTTCGGCTTGCTTTTTGAGGGGAAATACTTTATACTGAATTGATCACGCGCACGGCGGTGGCTATGAGCAATCTCATCCTGAAAATCAGCGACGGCGAACTCTTCAACTTCTTCGACAGCGAGGCGAGGAAGGAGTTTATCGTCGGCTCAAAACGCACCTGCGACGTGGTGATAAAGTCCTTCATGGTCGCCCCGGAACAGCTCCGTTTCCTGGAAAAAAACAACGTGTGGTATGTGGAGGATCTCACTCCCGAAGGCTACAAATCCGAGGTGTTGGCGGGAGGCAAGAAGTTCCGCCGCCCCGTGGTGAGGTTCGACGGCGACATCGTCATCCGAAAGACGGGGGAAAAACGCGGCGACACCGTGAAGATCTCCGCCGTGAAAAGGATCTCCGGCAAACGCGGCGGCAGCAACTACGACCTTTCTCACCGCACCCTCACGGTGGTGGGGAGAGACAGTTCCTGCGACATCGTGGTGGACAGCCCGATGGTGTCCGAAAAGCACTTCCGCATAGTCTGCGACGACGGCGACTATTACATCGAGGACCTCAGGAGCATGAGCGGCACCTTCGTCAACAACCGTAAGGTGAGACGCGCCAAGCTCCGCGATTACGACAGGATCTCCATCCCGACGGCGGCGTACACCTTCTTCGAGCGCAGGCTGCTCTACTCCACCTCTCCCGCGGGCATACAGATAGACGCGGTGGGCGTTACCAAGGAGGTCGCCGACCGCCACTCGCGCGGACGGGTGAAACTGGTCAACTCCGTCTCCTTCCGCATAGAACCGGGCGCATTCGTCGCCATAGTGGGAGGTTCCGGCACGGGGAAATCCACCCTGCTCGACTGCCTCAACGGCATCCGCCCCGCAACGGACGGCGGCATCTACTACGACACCAACTCCTACTACGACAACATCAAAACCTACAAGTCCGTCATGGGATACGTCCCGCAGCGGGACATAATGCACGACGACCTCACCGTGGAAGAAGGGCTTTACTACACCGCCATGCTCAGGATGCGCACCAATATGCCCAAAGAGGAAGTGAAGGCGCGTGTGAAAGAGGCGATAGCCGATGTCAGGCTCACGGGCAGGGAGAAGCTGAAGATCTCCGCCCTTTCCGGAGGACAGCGCAAGCGGGTGTCCATCGCAATGGAACTGCTCTCCGATCCCAAGGTCATCTTTCTGGACGAGCCTACGAGCGGGCTTTCTCCCGATCTGGACCTTGAGCTGATGGAACTGCTCAAAGAGCTGACCGTGAAAGGACGCACCATCATCGTCATCACCCACGCGATGGAGAATCTGGACAAATGCGACAGGATCGCCTTCCTGGGCAAGAACGGCAGGCTGTGCTTCTACGGCAGACACGACGAGGTGTTCCGCTACTTCAACCGCAAGACCTACTCCCGCATCTTCGCCGCCCTCGGAGACGAGACCTTGTGCACCTACTTCGAGCGCAAGTACCGCGCGAGTGAGTACTATAAGGAACTTTACCGCACCTTCTGCTCCCTCTACCCCGACGCCAAGACGTGCATGCTCCCGCCCGAAAGCGGGAAAAAGACGGTGAAAGAGACCGCCGCGGAAAAGGCGAAGGAGGAGCCTGTCAAGAAAGGACTTGCAGGACTCAAAGCGGAGTGGAAAGCACGCGGGGAAGCCAAGCGCGCCGCAAAAGCGGAGGAAGGCGGCTCCCGCCGCCGCAAAAGACACCCGAGGGAGGAGGACGCCCCTGCCGAGGAGTCCCTCTCCGTCGTCACGGACGAGACCGAGGCTCCCGATGACACCGCAACGCAGGTGTCCCCCGCTCCCGCAGACATATCATCCCCCCTTGCGGAGCAGGAGGATGTCGGCACTCACGATGCCGATGAAATGACCGAAAATGCGGTTGAAATGCACGAAAATGATATTTCAACCCCGATTTCGGACGATAATGCGTCCGATCCCGACGCGCCGCCACGGCAGCTCGCGGAAGATGCTCCGAGGCGCAGGCGGCGGAAAAAGAGCGTCGCTCCCGCCCCATCCGACGAGGTGACGGCGGAGGGCGCGGACGTCTCTCCCAACGAGGATGACGGGAACGCGGAAAAGGAGGAAGCACCCGATGAAAAAGACGCGTGACTTCACTCCCCGCACCAATCTGATCCAGTTCCGCGTGCTGCTCGCGCGCTATCTGAAACAGATCGTCACCAATCCGTGGATCATCATCCCGCTCATCCTGCAACCCGCGGTGATGCTGGTCATCACGTCCCTGGTCTATGATGACGGCACTTTTGCCGAGCCGTGGCATCACGTCACTTCGGCAAACAGCGTGCCTTTCCTGCTCGTGCTGTCCTCCGCGCTGATGGGGCTTTTGAACAGCTACCGCGAGATATGCAAGGAGCGCGAGGTGCTGGGGCGCGAGGTGTTCGGCGGCTTGGACATCGTGGCGTACATCGCGTCCAAGGTGGCGGCACTCGGCATAGTGGGCTTTCTGCAATCGGTGGTGATAGCCTTCGGCTCTCTCGCCTTCATCGACTACAACATGTCCGATCCCGCCTACTCGCTCACCTTCCTGTTTCTGGCGGTGTTCCTCACCAACTACTGCGTGACGGCGATGGGGTTGCTGGTGTCCGCCCTGCTCAAGAAGTCCGAGAGCGCGATCCTTCCCATACTCGTCATCATAGTGATGCAGGTGGTGTGTTCGGGCGCGCTGATAGAATTCGACGAAATGCCGCTTGAGGTCGTCTACTTCTTCACGCCCACCATGTACGGCACGTCCGTCGTGGGCAACGTGATGGGGATAGAGTTCATGCGGGACATCTATCAATACAACAAATACTTCTGTCTTGCGATGCTCATAGCGTTCACGCTGGTGTGCCACGTGCTCACCACCGTGAAACTCAAACACGACTACCGCACCAAAGACTGATCCGCTTCTTGCGGAAAGGAGAAACGATGCTTCAACTCAAAAACATATGTTACGACGTGGACGCAGACCGCCCTTCCAAGGCGCGCCGCATTCTCGCCGATGTATCGCTGGAATTCCCGGACGGGAGCGTGACCGTCATCACGGGACACAACGGCAGCGGCAAATCCACCCTCATCAAGCTGCTTATGGGCATTGATAAACCCACTTCGGGCAGCATAATATTCAACGGAGAGGACATCACCGGGGCTTCCGTCACCGAACGCGCGCTCAAAGGCTTCACCATCGCCTTCCAACAGCCCGTGCGTTTCAAGGGCATCACGGTGCGCGACCTGCTTAACGCCGCCTGCCGCAAAAAATGCAGCACGGGCGAGGCGTGCAAATTCCTCTACACCGTAGGTCTCTGCGCCAAGGACTACATCGACCGCCCCGTGGACGGCACTCTTTCGGGCGGGGAACTCAAACGCATTGAGCTTGCCACCGCCCTCGCAAAAGGCGGTGAGGTGTTCCTCCTGGACGAGCCTGAGGCGGGCATCGATCTGTGGAGCTTCGACGAGCTGGTCGGAGTGTTCGACAAGCTCAGAGACAAGACAGTCATCATCGTCAGCCATCAGAGCAAGATCCTGCAAGCCGCGGACAGGATCGTAGTGCTCAATTCGGCGGCACAGCCCGTGGTCGGCGCACGCGACGACATCCTGCCCGGTCTCACGGACGCCGCCGCTCCCTACTGCCGCCGCGGGAACGCGGATGCGGAATAAGGAGGAGATATGGAAAAACTCGACCTCGAACTTCTCGAAAAAATAGCCGAGCTGCACTCCGTCCCCGAAGGCAGCTTCAACATCAGAAAGAACGGCGAAAGGCTGGACGGCAACTCCACGGAGGAGATCCGCATAGTCCAAAAGACGGACAAGTCCGGCATCGACATCATCGTCGCACCCGGAGTCAAAAACAGGAGCGTCCACATCCCCGTCATCCTGACCGTGGGCGATTTTAAGGACACCGCTTACAACGATTTCTTCATCGGCGAGGACGCGGATGTCGTCATCGTCGCGGGCTGCGGCATCCACAACCCAGGCAAAGGCAAGGCGGAACACGACGGCATACACACCTTCCACCTCGCCAAAAACTCCAAAGTCAAGTATGTCGAACGCCACTACGGCGAGGGCGTACAGGGCAGCAAACGGGTGTTCGATCCCGTCACCAACATCTTCCTGGACAGCGGCGCGGTGCTGGAAATGGACACCACACAGCTCGGCGGCGTCACCTTCACGGACAGAATGACGGAGGCGGTGGTCGGCGACGGCGCGAAACTCCTTGTCAAGGAAAAACTCCTCACCGACGGCGACGAAAAGGCGATCTCCCGCTTCCGCGTCACCCTGAAAGGCAAGGACAGCACCTGCGACATAGTCAGCCGCAGCGTCGCCCGCGGGACCTCTCGTCAGGAGTTCTACTCCGACGTCATCGGCGAGAACGGCTGCTTCGGACACGTGGAATGCGACGGCATCATCCTTGACGGCGCACGCATCCTCTCCACCCCGCAAATAGACGCGGCGCACCCCGATGCAAGCCTCGTGCACGAGGCAGCGGTGGGCAAGATCGCGGGAGACCAGCTCATCAAACTCATGAGCCTCGGACTCTCCGAAAAGGAAGCGGAGGACACTGTCATCAAAGGCTTCCTGCACTGAACCGCACCCCGCCCACACAACAACACACCCTCTCGCCTCCCCCTCCGGGAGGCGTTTTATTTCTCCACCCGCACCCGCCAAACGCCGCACTTGCCCACCGCTGCATCTCCCGCACCCGCCGCTCCCCTGCTCCCTGCTCGATCGAACGGTGTTCGCAAACCGTTTCACTCCCCTCGCACTTTCCGCGTCTCCCCTCTCCCGCCCGCACTTTCTTCCCTGCTTTCCTTCTCCCCTTAACCCTCCCACCGACACTGAAAACCTCTCCCGCGCCCGCCCCTCACGGCACACCTTCCTCTCCCCTTTTTACCCTTGTTTTTGTCACGTCGCAAAACACCTTTACACGCCGATTTTTACAAAATATGATGTTTATTGCACAAATATAGTGATGTAAAATGTAGATTTTGTCGGTAGCGGGGATGTCGCAATTCCTGCCCACTCCCCTTCCGAGGCAAGCGAAACGCACCCCGAAAAGGGTGCGTTGATGTGCGTCCGTGCGCTCCCGAAATGTCGCCGTGCGGCGACTTGCGGGAAGGTCAGCGGATGATGATGCTGTCGCGCTCCGCTCCCACGGAGATATACCTGATCTCGCAGTCCACGGCTTTCTCGATGTAGTCGACATAGGCGCGCGCGGCGGCGGGGAGATCGGCAAAACGGCGGCAGGAGGAAGTGGGAATTTTCCAGCCGTCCATATACGTGATGTGGGGTTTTGCGGCGTTGAGCTTCTCACCGAAGGGGAAATCGCCCGTCAACTCGCCGTCGCAGTCGTAGGCGTCCACGACGGGGATGCGGTCAAAGCCGTCGAGGATGTCCAGCTTGGTGAGAGCGAGTTCGTCCGCGCCCTGTACGCGGCAGCCGTAGCGGGATGCCACGACGTCGAAGCCGCCCACCCTTCTAGGTCTGCCCGTAGCCGCGCCGTACTCGCCGCCCGCCTCACGCAAAGCGACAGCCTCCTCACCGAACATCTCGGCGGTGAAAGGACCTTCGCCCACGCAGGAGGAATATGCCTTCATGATGCCGATCACTCTGTCGAGCTTCATCGAAGGTATGCCCGCGCCCACGGGAGCGTAAGCCGCTATCGTATTCGAGGACGAGGTGTAGGGATAGATGCCGAAATCAATGTCGCGGAGCGCGCCGAGCTGTGCCTCGAACATTATATTCTTGCCCTCGCGTGCCGCCGAGCCGAGATAGCTGCCGACATCGCATACAAAGGGCTTGAACCTCTCGCCGTACTCCGCGAGCCAATCCATGATCTCCTCCGCGGTGTACTTCTTCGCGCCGGGATAGGCGGAAAGGCAAAGATTTTTCCAATCCAGCACTTCCTCGACGCGCGCCCGCAGATAGGCGGGATGCAGCAGATCACCCATGCGGATAGCCTTTTTCATATACTTGTCCGCGTATATCGGCGCGATGCCGCGGCGGGTGGAACCGAACTTGCGGTCGGCGAGCCTGTCCTCTTCCAGACAGTCCTGCTGCACGTTGTAGGGGAAACATATGACGGCGCGGTCGCTGATGCGCAGGTTTGCGGGAGAGACCTCCACCCCGCCCTCCGCGAGCCTTGCTATCTCGCCCGCGAGATGAGCGATGTCGATGACCATGCCGTTGCCCATCACGTTGACCTTGTCCTCGCGCAGTATGCCGGAAGGCAGCAGATTGAGCACGAACTTCCCTCTCTCGTTGACGACGGTGTGCCCTGCGTTGTTGCCGCCCTGATAGCGGACGATGATGTCCTGATCCTCGGAGAGGAGGTCCACCATCCTGCCTTTGCCTTCATCGCCCCAATTGATGCCGACTATCGCTGTGAGCATAATTACCTCTCAAAATTATTTTTTCAAACGGAATGCGTGCCCGCGGCATTTCACCATTGAAAGCGCGCGCACGCGAAGCGTTGTTTTTGTTGTGGTCAGACGTTGATCTGAGCCGCCGCGTGATCGTCGTAAGGATTGGCGGCAAGAAGGGGACGCACCACCTCGCGGATGAACTCCTCGGTCTGCTGCGCCGCGCATCCGACGAACTGCCTCACATCCATGATGGCGTCCAACTCCTCCTTGGTGAGCTTGAACACGGGATCGCCGAGGATGCGGTCGAGAAGGTCGTTCTCGCCGCCCTGCTCCTTGACCACGGCAGCCGCCGCAACGGAGTGCCGCCTTATAGCCTCATGCAGCTCCTGACGGTCGCCGCCCTTCTCCTTGACGCAGTACATCAAAATGTTCTCTGTTGCCATAAACGGCAGTTCACGGTTCAAATTGCGCTCGATTATCTTCGGATACAGCTTCAAACCGCTGATGACGTTGATGTAAAGGGAAAGCACCGCATCCACGGCGAGGAACGCCTCCGGAACGGCGATGCGCTTGTTCGCGCTGTCATCCAAAGTGCGCTCGAACCACTGCGTTGCCGCGGTCACGGCGGGGTTGAGACTGTCGGTGATGACATAGCGCGAGAGGCTCGCCATGCGTTCGCTGCGCATCGGATTGCGCTTGTATGCCATGGCGGATGAGCCGATCTGTTTGCTCTCGAAAGGCTCCTCCACCTCTTTGAGGTTGGAGAGCAGGCGGATGTCGTTGGAGAATTTGGTCGCGCTCTGCGCTATGGAACAAAGCACGGTGAGGACGTTGTAATCCACTTTTCTGGAATAGGTCTGTCCGCTGACGGGATAGGTGGAATCGAAACCCATCTTCTCCGCGATGAGGGCGTCCAGCTTTTTCACCTTGGCGCGGTCGCCGCCGAAAAGCTCCATAAAGCTCGCCGCCGTCCCCGTCGTGCCCTTGCAGCCGAGAAGTTTCAGCTCCGAAAGGCGGTACTCCAAGTCCTTGAAATCCAGCACCAGATCGTGCAGCCAAAGTGAGGCGCGTTTGCCCACCGTCGTGGGCTGGGCGGGCTGATAGTGCGTGTAGGCGAGGGTGGGGAGATCCTTATATCTCTCCGCGAAATCCGCCACGCTCTTTATCGCGGTGAGCAGGAGGGAACGGATCTGCAAAAGCCCCTCCTTCATCTGGATGATGTCGGTGTTGTCGCCGACATAGCAGCTGGTGGCACCGAGGTGTATGATGGGCTTGGCTTTGGGACACGCTTTGCCGAAGGTGAGCACGTGCGCCATGACGTCGTGTCTGACCTCCTTCTCCCTCGCTGCGGCATAGGCGTAGTCGATGTCGTTGACGTGCGCCTTCATCTCGGCGATCTGCTCGTCCGTGATGTCGATGCCAAGCTCCTTCTCCGCCTCCGCGAGCGCGATCCAAAGCTTGCGCCAGGTGGTGAACTTGAAATCGGGAGAGAAGATGTGTTTCATTCTCTCACCGGCATATCTTTCGCAGAGCGGAGAAACGTAGCTGTCCATGATACCTCCAAATAAAAAAGCGTCCGATCGCCTCGCGGTGCGCGAAGGGACGAACACTTCGGCACTTTCTTGCCGACGGTGTAAATATAGCAAGCCGCAAAAAAAATGTCAATTATTTCCTTGACAATGCGCCGCGCAAGGCATATCATTCTCCCATAAGTTGTGCCGCGAACACGCGGTGCGGAAGCAAGGACGCTTTCTTTAGAAGGCGTCCTTCTCTCATTTTCGCGGGATGTGCGGATCAAAAGACCGCGGCACGCCGCAGCATTGGGACGCGGCACAATGCAAAAAAACTTGCCATATCGCGGGTAATCTAATATAATAATCATAAATTTCGCGTCACGTGCGCGGAGAAGGAGTACGTTATGGTAATGTCGGAACTGTTCGGCAGCATGGTATTCAGCGACAAAGTCATGCGCGAGCGTCTGCCGGAAAGCACCTATGAAGAGTTCAGGGAATGCTGTGAGAACGACCGTCCCCTGCCCCTCGAGACCGCAAACATCATCGCGGGTGCGATGAAGGATTGGGCTGTCGAGAAAGGAGTGACGCACTTTACTCACTGGTTCCAGCCCATGACGGGACTTTCCGCCGAGAAGCACGATTCCTTCATCGCTCCCACCGCGGACGGCGGTGTGATCATGGAGTTCGGCGGCAAGGAGCTGATCAAGGGCGAACCCGACGCCAGCTCTTTCCCCAGCGGCGGGCTGCGCGCCACCTTCGAGGCGAGAGGCTACACCGCATGGGATCCCACTTCCTACGCGTTCATAAAGGACGGGACGCTGTGCATCCCCACGGCGTTTTGCAGCTACAACGGACAAGCTCTCGACAAGAAAACTCCCCTGCTCCGTTCCATGGAGGCGGTGAGCCGCGAGGGCGTCAAACTCCTGCATCTCTTCGGCAGAAAGACGGTGAAGCTCATCTCCGCCGTCGGTCCGGAACAGGAGTATTTCCTCATCGACACCGCGGCTTTCATGAAGAGGCGGGACCTGATGTACACGGGCAGGACGCTCTTCGGCGCGAGACCGCCCAAAGGTCAGGAGCTTGAGGACCACTACTTCGGCGCGATCAAACCCCGCGTGGCGGCGTTCATGAAGGATCTGGACGAGGAGCTGTGGAAGCTGGGGGTGCTTGCCAAGACCAAGCACAACGAAGTCGCCCCCGCGCAGCACGAGCTTGCTCCCATCTACACCACCGTCAACGTGGCGACGGATCAGAACCAGCTCACCATGGAGATCATGCGCAAAGTGGCGGCGAAGCACGGCATGACCTGTCTGCTGCACGAGAAACCATTTGCGGGAGTGAACGGCAGCGGCAAGCATAACAACTGGTCGCTGGTGACCAACTTCGGACACAACATCTTCGAGCCGGGCAAAAGCCCCGCCGATAACGCACAGTTCCTGCTCATCGTGTCGCTGATGATAGCGGCGGTGGACAAGCATCAGGATCTTTTGAGGATAAGCGCGGCAAGCGCGGGCAACGACCACCGTCTGGGCGCGAACGAGGCTCCTCCCGCCATCGTGAGCATGTTCCTCGGCGACGAGCTGACGGGCATCCTGGACGCCATCGCGGACGGCAGGACTTATTCCAAACGCGCCGCCTGCGAAGTGGAGATCGGCGTGCATGTGCTGCCCAAGTTCGCAATGGACAGCACGGATCGCAACCGCACTTCTCCCCTCGCGTTCACGGGCAACAAGTTCGAGTTCCGCATGCTCGGCTCGGCGTTCTCCATCGCGGACACCAACACCGTCCTCAACACCATCATGGCGGACGAGTTCCGCGCCGCGGCGGAGGAGCTTGAAAAGGCGGAGGACTTCAACGCATGCATAAAGGAGATCATCCGCCGCAACGTCAAAGAGCACGGCAGGATAGTGTTCAACGGCAACAACTACTCCGCCGAATGGGTGGAGGAAGCCAAACGCCGCGGACTCCTGAACCTGCCCACCACTGCGGATTGTCTGGAACTGCTGGACTCCCCCGAAAACGTCGCGCTCTTCGAGCGTCACGGCGTCCTCACCGAGGAAGAGATAAAGAGCCGCAAGGACATCCTCATAGAGAACTACTGCAAGCTCATCACCATAGAGGGCAACACCATGCTGGATATGGCGGAAAAGGACATCCTGCCCGCCGTCACCACCTATGAGAAGGAGCTTGCCGAGACGGTGACCGCACTCGCGGCGGCGGGCGTAAAGACCGCACCGCAGAAGGACACTCTCAAGATCCTTGCAGGGCTTTACTCGGACGCGGCAAAGGCGGTGACCGAACTGAAAGCCGCCCTCGAAAAGGGCAAGACCGCGACGGATTGGATGAGCTGCGGCAGGATATGCCGCGACGCGATCATCCCCGCGATGAACGCACTGAGAGCGGCGTGCGACGGCATGGAGATCCGCACCGCGAAGAAGTATTGGCCCTTCCCCACCTACGGAGACTTGCTCTTCTCCGTCAACTGACCTCACGTCCCGCCGCGTCTGCGGCGGGATATTTCTGTACACGATGCCATGAAAACAAAAGCTCCCGACAAGACGAATGCTATGCGCGCCCTGGACAGAGCGGGTGCGGAATACTCCCCTCTCTCCTATCTTCCGGAAGGCAAAGAAGTCGCCCCGGAGGACGCCCCTTCCGGAGTGGAGGCGGCGCGGCTGATGGGACTGCCCGTCCAAAAGGTGTTCAAGACTCTCGTCACTGTTGGCAAGAGCCTCGCGCACTACGTCTTTGTCATCCCCGTCGCCCGCGAACTCGACCTCAAAAAGGCGGCGCGCGCCGTGGGAGAAAAATCGGTGGAGATGCTGCACTCCAAGGAGCTTTTCCCTCTCACGGGATATGTGCACGGCGGATGCTCCCCCCTGGGCATGAAAAAGGCCTTCGTCACCGTGGTGGACGAGAGCGCGGCTGCACTCCCCACCTTCGTGTTCAGCGCGGGCAGGATAGGCGTGCAGATAGAGACCTCTCCCGCCGATCTCGCCAAAGCCCTTCGCTACACTTTTGCCGACCTCACCAAGGATACGACACCCGAATAACGCCGACGGGCGGGACTGACGATCCGCCCCATCCGCGCCTTTTGTCCTGCCGACCGCGCTCAAAACAAGAGCCTTTTTCCTCTCTCCTTCCCGCCCCACCTTTAAGTTAATAATACGGGTGTTGCCTTTTGCATATTTTTGTGTTATAATGTCACCGTTTCAATAATTAAAGAAACCTGTTTCTGGAAACTCCCGCCGCTTTTTTTGGGGTGCGGCACACACCGTCTTGTGGGGCGACACATCGCGCCGCGGACGGAATACGGACAAGGAGATCGGATCATGGAACAATTCGAAAAGACAGTCATGCACTATGCGCCGTGGATGCGCAAAATGAGCGACGTTTGCGTCGAAAGCAGCACTATCGACACTTCACTTTATCAAAAGTACAACGTAAAACGCGGTTTGCGTGATATAGACGGTACGGGCGTCGTCGCCGGTCTCACCGAGATCAGCGAGATCAACTCCTACAAGCTGGACGAGAACGGCAACCGCGTGGAATGCCCCGGCGAACTTTACTACCGCGGCATCCCCATACAGGATCTGGTCGGCGGATTTGTCAGGGAAAAGAGGTTCGGATTTGAGGAGACCACATATCTTCTCCTCTTCGGCGCGCTGCCCGACAAGGATCAACTCGCGCATTTCACCGAGATGCTGGGCGCGTTCCGCAGGCTGCCCGAGAGTTTCGTCAGGGACATCATCATGAAAGCTCCCTCCTCGGACATGATGAACGTCATCGCCCGCAGCGTCCTCACGCTGTACAGCTATGACAAGCACCCCGACGATATCTCCATCGCCAATGTGCTCAGACAGAGCATCCAGCTCATCGCGCAGTTCCCCCTGCTTTCCGCCTACGGCTATCAGGTGTATGCGCACTACCATTCGGACAGCAGTCTGATCATACATAAGCCACGCACCGACCTCAGCACGGCGGAGAACATCCTCAGGCTCATACGCCCGGACAGAAAGTACAGCGAGCTGGAAGCCAAGGTGCTGGACCTCTGCCTCGTGCTGCACGCCGAACACGGCGGCGGCAACAACTCCACCTTCACCAACCATGTCGTCACCAGCTCCGGGACGGACACCTACTCTGCCGTGGCGGCATCCCTCGGCTCGCTGAAAGGTCCGCGTCACGGCGGCGCGAACATCAAGGTGTCCAAGATGTTCCAGGACCTCAAAGCCACCACGCCCTGCACGGACGATGGCATCCGCGACTACATCGTCCGCCTCCTCGACAAAGAGGCTTTCGACAAGGCGGGACTCGTCTACGGCATAGGACACGCAGTCTATTCCCTCAGCGATCCGCGTGCGGACATCCTGCGCGATTACGCCAAGAAACTCGCCATCGCCAAAGGGTTGGAAAAGGACTACGAATACTACGAGAAAGTCGCCCGCATCGCCCCCGAAGTCATCGGCGAGAAACGCAAGATGTACAAGGGCGTGAGCGCGAATGTGGACTTCTACTCCGGCCTCATCTACACCATGCTCAAGATCCCCACCGAACTCTACACCCCCATCTTCTCGGTGGCAAGGATCGCGGGCTGGAGCGCGCACCGCATAGAGGAACTCGCCAACCGCGGCAAGATCATCCGCCCCGGCTACACCGCCGTCGCCCCCCGCCGCACCTACGTCCCCCTCGACGAACGCTGACCACCCACCCGACAAACACCACACCGAAAAGCCGCTCGCAAGAGCGGCTTTTCTAAACACAGAGTGTAAAACGGGCTGACGTCCTCTGACAGGGGAGTTATTGTCCCCCTCCTCCCCTACGGGACTCCTCCCCCACTCGGAATAGAGTACTCTCCTCCCAAAATGCGGGACTTACTTTTGAACTTTACCAAAAATTTTGGTAATCGCACTCACATAACTAAGCGGATGCCGGTACTTATTGAGCGTCGCTCGTGGGGCGAGGAGGGCGACT
>CALVQW010000018.1 GCA_944358385.1 uncultured Clostridia bacterium | reverse complement strand
ATCTTCGGATCGGGCACGCGGGAGGCGGTGAAATATTTTCAGCGCACCAACGGTCTGACCGCGGACGGCGTGGTAGGTTCGGCTACGGCGGCGGCACTCGGTATGACGCTTTCCGGCACTTCTTCTTCGGGAGGGGGAGCATCCTTCTCCGGGGTGTTGAAGAGGGGAAGCACGGGAGACAAGGTGAAAGAGATGCAGCAGAAACTCAAGAGCTGGGGCTATTACGACGGCTCTGCGGACGGCATCTTCGGCTCCGGGACGGAGAGCGCGGTGAAATACTTTCAGCGCACCAACGGTCTGACCGCGGACGGCGTGGTAGGCTCTGCTACGGCAGCGGCACTCGGTATGACGCTTTCCGGCACTTCTTCTTCGGGAGGGGGCGGGATCACGTCCACCGACCTCGATCTGCTTGCACGCGTGGTGTACGGCGAGGCGAGAGGGGAGAGCTATGTCGGGCAGGTGGCGGTCGCCGCCGTGGTGCTCAACCGCGTGGAGAGCGCGAGTTTCCCCAACACCATCGCGGGGGTGGTCTATCAGGCGGGCGCGTTCGACTGCGTGGCGGACGGGCAGATCAATCTCACTCCCGACGACACCGCTGTCAAGGCGGCGCAGGACGCTCTGAACGGCTGGGATCCCACTTACGGCTGCCTCTTTTACTACAATCCGCGCACGGCAACATCTGCTTGGATGCTGTCCCGTCCCGTCAAGCTGGTCATCGGGCAGCACAATTTCTGCTAGGAGGTCATGATGAAACGCAGCGATATGGAAGAAAAGAAGGCGGCACTCACCGCCTACGCCAACGAACTCGCCGAGGAGAGCGGGAACGAAAAGCGCGAGAGCGCGGCGAAAAGGAACAAGCGCAAACGCACAGTCCGCACGGTTGCGGTCGCACTCGTCCTCGCGCTCGCGGCGGGGAGCATAGCGGGGCTGTCCGTCGCCCTGGTGTACAGCGAGGGGATGAACGATCTCAGGGCGGAGTATATGCGGGAGATGGAAGGGGTGTACACCCGCCACTACTACGACCTTGCGGACAGCGCGAACGACCTGGACATCACTCTCGGCAAACTCGCGGCGGCGGAGACCGTCCGCGCCCAGCAGGAACTCCTCTACGACATTTGGAGCGCGGCGAGCCTTGCGAGCGTCAGTCTTTCCGCCTTTCAGGGAGGAGAGGACGGAGTGATGCGGGCGAGCAAGTTCGTGGGACAGACGGGGGATTACGCCCACTATCTCGCGGAAAGGCTGAATGACGGCGTCCCTCTCACCTCGGACGAGACCGAAAAACTTTTCGAATTGCGGCGCATGACGGGCGTCCTGAAAGAGGCGTTGGAAAGCACGCGGCAAGGGGTGAGCGAGGGCAGGCTCTTTCTCGGCGACGACGGAATGCTCGCAGAACTCGCGGGGGAATTCGAGGTGTTCACCGAACCGGACGTGAACTATCCCGAAATGATCTATGACGGTCCCTTCTCCGACGCATTGGAACACCGTGAATGCAAGGCGTTGGAGGGGCTGCGGACGGTCTCTTCCGAGGAGGGAGAGAGGCTTGTCGGCGAATATATCCCCGGCGCGGAAGGGGTGAAGTTCGAGGGGCGCACGGAAAGCGACATCGTCACCCTAAATTACTCCGTGACCACCGAGGAGGGGACGGGGTTCGCGCAGCTCACCGAGAGGGGCGGGCTGCTCGTCTCCTACAATCTCTCTCCCGACAAAGTGGCGGCCGCGGAGGGAGATCCCGAGCTTTGCGCCGCGGCGAGGACGTTTGCGAAGCGCGCGGGTTACGGAGATCTCGCTGTGGTGTGGTGCGCGTCGGCACACGGCGTGACCTATGTCAATCTCACTCCCGTCCAAGACGGCGTCATACTTTATCCCGATCTCATCAAGGTAAAGGTGGATGAGGGGAGCGGCAAAGTGATAGGGCTGGACGCGATGCACTATGTGTTCAATCACACCCCACGCGCGCTGCCCGCGCCCCGCATTTCCGAAAGAGAAGCGGCGGCGGGACTCACACTTCCTGCCCTCGGCGGCGGACGGCTCGCGCTCATCCCGACGGAGGGGATGAGAGAAACGTTGACCTATGAATTCGAGTGCGAAAAAGACGGGACTTACTTTGTCTACATCGACGCCGAGACGGGTGAGGAGGTGAACATCCTCTACGTGGTCTCGGACACCGAACGTGGCACGGTGCTGATGTGAAATGACAAAACGCGCGGTTTAACCGCGCGTTTTGCGTTTTAAACGTTGTTTTGCGTCAGCTTTTCGGGACGGGGAACTTGCGGTTGTAGGCGCGTATGTTCTTGAAAGTCTTTCTGTTCTTGCGGTAGACGCGCTCGTACACGGTGTGGTAGAGCAGCATATATTTTTCGTGGTTCTTCATGTCGGGCTTGTAGCACTTGTCGTCATGCACCATGTGGCTTATCGCCTGTTGCGGAGTCTTGAAAGTGCCGATGCCCATATACGTCAGCATGGCGCAGCCCAGCGCGCTGTTCTCGTAGGTCTGCGTCTTGCACACGGGCAGTCCCGTGATGTCCGCGATGATGCGGCACACGCGGTCGGACACGGATCCGCCGCCCGAGATCATGATGCTCTTGATGTTGCTGCCTGCTCTCTGCTGTATGCTGGTGAGACCTTCGTAAAGTCCGAAACCGATGCCCTCGATGATCGCGCGGTAAAAGTGCGCGCGGGTGTGGACGTCCGAGAAGCCTATCATCGTGCCTTTCGCCCACGGGATCTTGATCTTCGGCGACCAATAGGGTTGCAGCACCAAGCCTTCGTTGCCCACGGGGGTGACGTCGAGGAGTTCGTCAAGGAGCTGTTCGGGAGAGCAGCCGAGTTCGGCGGCGCGTGCGCACTCCTTTTCGCCGAACTGTTCCTTGAACCAGGTCACCATCCAGCAGCCGCGGAAGATCTCCACCTCGGGGTTGTAAAGCCCTTTCAAGACGGCGGGGTAGGCGGGCATGAAAGGCTCCGGCTCGACATATTTCTGCGTGGTGATCTGTATGGTCGCCGTCGTCCCCATGCTGATGGACGCCTTGTCCGGTCCAAGCACGCCCGATCCGAATGTCTCGCAGCCTTTGTCCGAGCCGCAGGCAATGACGGGCAACCCCGCTTTCAGCCCCGTCTCGGCGGCGGCTTCCTCGGTGATGTGTCCTATGAGAGAGGTGGAGTCCACAAGGTCTATCATCTTGTCCGCGCCCGCGTCCGTGAGATAGGTGTTGACCACCCTTTTGGTCTGCCATTTCTGATTTTTGTAGTCGAAGGGGAGATGTCCGATCTGCGAGGCTACGCTGTCCACCAGCTTGCCCGTCAGGCGCAGGTTGATGTAGCCGGAGAGCTGGATGATCTTGTGGGTGTTGTTCCACACCTCAGCCTCGTTCTCGTGCACCCAATTCATCTTGGTCACCTTGCGGATGCCGCAGAAAGGCTCCCACATCTTCACTGCTTTCAGCAAAAGTTTTTGGGAGAAGGGGATCACTTCCTCCACGCGGGAACACTCGCGCTCGTCCAGCCACACCAGGAAGGGACGCAGCACTTTGCCGTTTTTGTCCACGAAAGTGATGGTGTCACGGATGGTGGTCACGCCCACCGCAACGATGCGGTCAAAGCCCAAGGGATATTCCTCTTTCAGACGGTGGATGGCTTTCACCATATTGTCCCAATAGGTCTCGGGATACTGTTCCGCCCAGCCGCTGTTCAGTGAAAAATAGGGCGTGAAAGGCACTTTCGCCTTGCAGATCTCCACGCCGCGGTCGTTGTAAATGATGGCGCGGACGCTCTGTGTGCCGAAGTCGATGGCAAGCACGTAATCGTTACTCATACTCTCTCCCTTAAAGAGCGAAAAGCTCCTTTTAAGCATACACCCAGCGGAAAATTGTGTCAATAGACAACACAACACACCTGTCGTTTAACACACCGCCCGTCAAGCACTTATTCGCTGGGCGGAGTGCTTGACAAAGAGCGCGAGGACGTCTACAATAAGACAGCGTCAAGAGAATGTTTCCGTAGCTCAGCAGGATAGAGCGTCCGCCTCCTAAGCGGAAGGTCGTGGGTTCGAATCCCGCCGGGAACGCCAAAACAAAAGGAGCAGTTCGCTGCTCCTTTTGTTTTGGCGTTTCAAGCTGCCGAACCCTGCGGCGAAATTCGCCATAAAGAGGAACGATCCGCTCGATAAGCCTAAGAGCTTTTTGTAAAACGTTATGCTTGTCGCCGCAGGTTCGGCGGCTTGCAAGGCAAGACGCTTTCGCCGATCACGATGCTATGTGAAAGGACTGCCGCTTGATAAAACGGTTTGTTAGGCTTTTAGCCCTCTGACAGGGGAGTTATTGTCCCCCACCTCCCCTACGGGACTCCTCCCCCACTCGGAATAGAGTTCACTCCTCCTAAAATGCGGGATTAACTTTCCGCCTCTTGAAAAAAAGTTTGAGTTTCGCACTCACTTATTCAAGCGGCGAACAGTACTCACTGAGCGTCGCTCGTGGGGCGAGGAGGGCGACTCGACGCGCACGAGCGACATCTCTATTTAAGTGTTCGTCTAGCTTGCGAGATCGCAGATCCGCGCCGCGACTTTCAAGCGCGGGCGCAAAGCACCCGCGGTGAAAGTTTGGCTTTGCGGCGCGTAGTTCCGTCTCCGAAGGAGTGTACGTCGGGTTCAGGCGCGCCCGCTCAAAGTGTGCGTTGAAGCGTCCTTGCATTTTATTGCGGGAGGGTGTGACACCCTCGCAAAGGGGTATGGGGCAAAGCCCCATTGCTATTCCCGCGCTTTCAACGGCGTGTACGGCGGCTAAGAGCCGACCTTACTTTGCCGCATTAGTATCGCGACATGAAAATGAGAGAGCTTTGCGATAGTTCCGAAGGAACGAGGAGCGAAGCGAACGTCTCCGCATTTTCATGGCGCGAAGAGGAACACATTGCGCGCAAATTAACGCAAAGGCGCTTGAATAAGCGGCTTGGGCAAAAATGAGCGCGATGTGTGACGAGCGCCCGCTATGACGAAGTGCGGTGAGCACGGTCCTAAGCGGACGGCTGACTGTTGCTTTACATCATGCGCAACAGCTATTTATTCACGTCCCGCAACAGCTTGGGAGCGAGAGGGGATGATCCCCTCGCTCATGCGCCTTCCAGCAACATCTTGTCCGCGACGAGGGCGATGAACTCGCCGTTGGTGGGTTTCTCGTTGGCGGAGTAGATCTTCATGCCGAAGATGTTGTTGATGTTCTCAATCTTGCCGCGGTTCCAGGCTACTTCGATGGCGTGGCGGATGGCGCGTTCCACTTTGGAAGGGGTGGTGTTGAACACGGCGGCGATGGAAGGGTAGAGGCGTTTGGTGATGGAGTTGATGATCTCGGGATCGTCCACGGTGATCTTGATGGCTTCGCGCAGGAACTGATAGCCTTTGATGTGCGCGGGGATGCCCACCGAGATGAAGAGGTTGGCGATCTTCTCGTCGAGGGAGCGGTTGCGCCGCGGGACGGGACGTACGGGCTGCACTATCGCTGCGGGAGGTGCGTCGTTTTCGGCGGCGAAATCGTCCAGCGTTTTGAGGAGAAGATCGAAATTGAATGGCTTTGCAAGGAAATATTTTGCTCCGTAGCGCAGGGCTTTCTGGACAAAGGCGTCCGTGTTGAGCTGACTCATCATGATGACAACGGGGCGGGGCGTCTTGATGGCGGAAAGCACGCCGAATCCGTCGAGTTCGGGCATGACGATGTCGAGGAGCAGAAAGTCGGGATCCAATCTTTCCACGGCGGCGAGAGCATCCGTCCCGTTTTCGGCGACGGCGACGACGTCGTAGCCGTTGACCGAACCGAAAAATTCTTTCAGACTTGCGACAAGCGCGGCGTTATCATCGGCAATAATAACGGTTTTTTTCATTATATCCTCCAAAAATTTGTAATTTTATTCTAGCACGGACAAATTTCGTGGGAGAAAGGCGAAGGGCGCGGCTTTTCGGCGATAATGTCGAGTTTTGCGCGAACGTGTCTATTCTCTCTCTGCACCTCTCCCTCGGCGCGTCGGAGACTCCCGCACGGGGACAAAAAACATCGTCGCCTCCTGTCTACTCCGACCGAGACAGAATGATACAAAAACACGCCGCACATTTCAACAATTATTTTCACTAATTTTGCGTCATGCGCATATATCGCGCTTTGCGCGTGCGAGGACAACGATATGTTGGAAACGGCGATAAAAAGGGTTTAAAAAACGTGTGAAAAATTTAGGACAAAAGTTGCGGGGAAACCCTGCGCGAGGAGGCGGGATCGGCGGGGAAAAGCGGTGGAGAAAGAAGGGCGGGAGGGGGTGTTTCAAAGCCTTTTTCCGCGAGGGGAGAGGGGGAGTGCAACGTGAAAAACGCGATTTATTAAAATTTTTTTGCCGGAACGGTTTACATATGCGCTTTGTATAAATATAATAAATGAAAATTCCAAAACCGATGAACGTGAGGAAAGAATGGCAAAGTATAAGAAATGCCCGCGCTGCGAGCTGAATTGGATCCCCGTCGAAGAGGAATTGTGCGAAGTGTGCAAGGCGGAGCTTGGCAAGGCAAGTTCCATCAGTCTCATCGAGGACGATGACGAAAGCTCATACGACGAGGAGAGAGTGTGTCCCGTGTGCAAGGTGAACTATCTCGCCGACGACGAGGACGTGTGTGCCGAGTGCCGTGCCAAGCAGAAGGCGGAAAAAGCCGGGAAGAGCGAGGACGAGGACGAAGGCTGGAAGGAGTTTGTGGAAGAGGACGCCGATGCCGCTCTCGGTGACGACGAAGCCGAGATATCTCTCTCCCTGTTGCAGGAAGAGGAGGAGCAGGACGCCGAGGAGGAAGAGGAGGAGGATCCCTATTCCGACGAACCCGACGATTTCGACGAATCCATAACCGATTTCGACGAGAACGATTACGATGAGGACGATGAGGACGACGGGGACGACGAGGACCTGTAAGTCTCGGGAGGAGATATGCAAAAGGACAACAAGTTCGTGAAAGAGATCGCGGATATGAAGGAGGATTTCCCGCAGTGGTACACCGACGTCATCTTAAAGACGGAGCTGGTGGACTACGGTCCCGTCAAGGGCACGATGGTCATCCGTCCCTACGGCTACGAGATCTGGGAGCACATCAGAGAGGAGCTAGACCGCCGCTTCAAGGCGACGGGACACAAGAATGCGTATTTCCCGATGTTCATCCCTTTGAGCTATCTCATGAAGGAGGCGGAACACGTCGAAGGTTTCGCGCCCGAAGTCGCGCTCGTCACGCATGTGGGCAACACCGAGCTTGAAGAAAAACTCGTCGTGCGTCCCACGTCCGAGACCATCATCTGCGACATGTACTCCAAGTGGGTGCAGAGCTACCGCGATCTGCCCCTGCTCATCAACCAGTGGGCGAATGTCGTCAGGTGGGAAAAGACCACCCGTCCTTTCCTCAGGACCAGCGAGTTCCTGTGGCAGGAAGGACACACCCTCCACGCCACCGAGGAGGAGGCGAGAGAGGAGACTTTGAGGATGCTGGAAGTCTACCGCGAGTTCATGCAGAACGTCCTCGCCATCGAGGTGCTGACGGGCATCAAGACGGAGAAAGAGAAGTTCGCGGGAGCGGTGGAGACCTACACCATGGAAGCCATGATGTTGGACGGCAAATCCCTGCAATCCGGCACTTCGCATTATCTGGGCAAGAATTTTGCCTCCGCTTTCGAGATCAAGTATCTCGACCGTGACGGCAAGCTCAAGAATCCTTATCAGACCAGCTGGGGCGTTTCCACCCGTCTCATCGGCGCGCTCATCATGGCGCACGGCGATCAGCGCGGGCTGAAACTTCCTCCCCGCGTCGCCCCCGTGCAGGTGGTGGTCATCCCTGTCGCGCAGCACAAAGAGGGCGTCATCGAGAAGGCGCGCGAGATCGCAGCCGCGCTTAAAGCCGCGGGCGTGCGCGTCGAGACGGACGAGAGGGATCAGTCCGTGGGCTGGAAGTTCAACGAATGGGAGATGAAAGGCGCGCCTTTGCGCATAGAGATCGGTCCCCGCGACATCGAGAACGGCGTTTGCGTGTTCTCCCGCCGCGACACCCACGAGAAGGGCAGCATCGCCCTCGCCGATGTTGCGGAGAAAGTCCCCGCGCTCCTCGACGACATCCACGAGACCATGTACCGTCAGTCCGCGGACTTCCTGCACTCCCACATCGTCACCTGCCACAATATGACCGAGTTCAACGACGCTCTCGACAAGCAGTGCTTCGTCAAAGCCATGTGGTGCGGCTGCCGCGAGTGCGAGGACGCCATCAAAGCCGAGACCGCAGCGTCGGCGCGCGCCCTTCCCTTCGACCAAACCCCCGTCGACGACACCTGTGTTTATTGCGGGAGGCCGGCGACCCACACTGTTGTCTTCGCCAAAAGCTACTGAACGCCGCCATTTAGCGAATAACTGCGTTAAAGCCCCTGCCGTAGATGCTCACGTACGTCTGTGTACGCTCCGCCTCTCGGCAGGGGCTTTTCCTTGTTCTTCATCTAAATGGCGGCGTTCAGCGAATAAGTTCAGAGCGGGTGTATTTGAGTACGATGTCTCTTTTTCGGAGGCGGTCTAACGCGCACTTATTCGGAGAGATTTGACGTACACTCCGAGCGGGCGTGTATGAGTATGACGTCTCTCATTCGGAGACGGAATCGGAGCCGCAGGGCGGCGACTATCTGAGTGCCGAGCGTAGACGTACACCTAAGTAGTGGTAGCACTCGTGCGCGAGTGCCGAATTCCTCCTCCCGTGCCGGGTATTCAGTGAGTGCAGTTATCCGTTTAGTTATGTGAGTGCGAGAAATAAAATTTTTTAGAGATGTATCGTTAGTCCCGCATGATGCGAGGAGTGGACTCTAATCGGCACGGGGGAGGAAAGCCCGAAGGGAAGGAGGGGGTATCTAACTCCCATGTCAGAGGTCGTCAGCTAGTTTTATATTCTTTGAGCACGCCGTGAACTTTGAGCGAGTGTATTTGAACCCGCCGCACACTTTGAGCGATCGCGCCCGAACACGACGCCTACTCCGAGCGAGCGCATTTGAATCCCCCCCCACCCCTCGCAGAAACCTTAAAAAATTTGAGTGTTTCTTGAAAAAGATAGAAAACACTTGACATAGTAGGGGGGGGGGATAGGTTGTAAGTGTGAATATAAATGTGCGGCTATGGATAGCCGCAAAAGGAGAAACAGATGAGGAAGAAATTGTTTTTGGTGCTGGCGGTGGTGTGTATTGCCGCCGTGTTCGCGGGAGTGTTTGCGGGCTGCAATAATGACGGAAACGGCGGAAGCACCGGTGCGGGTGACAAGATCTTCACCGAAGGTGCGACTTTGGAGGAGATCCTCACCGCGCTGGAAAATGCGGAGAGTTTGACTTTTTCGACGGAATATCAGGAGGTCGGCACATATAACGGGGAGGAGTATCGGCTCAAAACCACCGTGCAGTACTATCTGACGAGAGAAGGATATATATGTGAAAGTTCGAGTACGGAGGTCATCGGCTCGGAGGCGGATCCCGCCGACGGTATCGAATACTGCTATCGTTCGGGGGAGATTAATTATCGGATCTATTTCGGTGACGTCGGCTACGACTCCGGCGATCACGCATATAAAGAATTTGCGCAATACAGTCCGGATATGTATGCCGAGAACTTGTACGCTTGCGGGGCAGGGAACTTTTCGGGAATGGTCACGGAGGATGCAAACGGTGATCTTGTGACGGTGGGCATGAGCGGCGAGAGCATCGAAGGGGCTTATGTCAAATTGAACGGCAACAGCATCGAGATAGGCTGGGAAGAAGAATATTCCGATGAATACTATGACACCAAAGACACATATAGATTGGTTTGGAGCGGCGTGAACGCCACAACAATCGATATCCCCGCAGATGTCAGGGCGTTGGAAGCGCAAGCTGAGTGGTCTGAGTCGGTGACATACAACGGCATAGTCTATGGGAAAGCCGAGGACGAACAAGGCGAGTATTATTATGTTGTTTCGGATGTGGGGGAAGGTGTCGGCATCGAGGAGACCATAAACGGTTTGCCCGTGAGGTAGAGGGCGTGACAGCGAGTATGCATTAATAAAGCCCGTTGCGGTTTTGCAACGGGCTTTTTTTAAGTGTATGAGTCCTCTTTACGCGGCATCCGCGCCTACTCGGTTGACGGCTTGATCCGCCTCGCGTTCCGTGGTGAAGGTCATCTCGCCGTTTTCGTCCACGGAGAGGACGATGTTGCCGTTGTTGTCCGTGCGGTAGATGGTCATATCATCCGCGATCAAGCGGTCGAGAGTGACCTGGCGGGGGTGGGAGAAGGTGTTGCCGTCCGCATTGCAGCTTATGACGGCGTACTCGCAATTTATCGCATCGAGGAATTCTTCCGTCGAGGAAGTTTCGCTGCCGTGATGCCCGACTTTCAGCACATCGCAGTCGATATATCCGCCGATGCGGTCCACAAAAGTAGGCTCGTTGATCTCGTTGCTGTCGCCGGTGAGGACTATGCGCACGTCGTTGTATTCCAGGATGCCGATAGGGGAGATAGCGTTCTTTTCTTCCGCACTCGAAAGGTCGGTGGTGGCGTAATACTCCTCGGTGGGACAGTAGAAGGTGAGCATATATGTCGCGCCGTCGTAGGTGCCGTCGGAGAGTTTCGTGCCGTCCGTTATCACTATGGAATTGGTGTCCTCGTCGGGATCGACGTTGAGGACGATCTCACACTCCGGCTCGGAGAGGGCGGCGATGAAAAACTCGGCGTATGCGTTGCTGTCCACCGTATTCTCGTCCGTGAACATCCCCACTTTGTTTTGGTCGAGGGCGTCTATCTCCGCCTGCAATCTGTCGCTGGATTGAGTGCCGCTCGGCTCGGCAAGCACGTTGGGCATGAACACGGTGTCCACGTCATATTTTTCCAGCACTTCATCCATGAAATAAACATGGTCGCCGTCACAGTGCGTGAGCATGAGGTAGTCAAGCTGTCCGTCCGTAACATATTTGTCAATGTAGGCGAGGGTTTCCGTGCGGTATGCGGAGGCATTGTTGTAATTCGCGCAGTCGATGAGCATATCCTTGCCGTCGGGGAAGAGGATGAGGATGCTGTCGCCCTGTCCCACGTCCATGAAATGCACTTGAAGTTCGCCGTCGCCGGGCGCGAGCACGGTGGGCGGAGTGCCGCCGCCCCCGTCGTCAGGATCCCCGCCGGGAACAGTGCCGCCACCCCCGTCGTCCGGAGTTGTTCCGCTGTCGGGCGTAGTGTCATCGTCGGGGGAGGTTTGTTCCCCGCGGTCGGGCAGGATCGCGCCCGCGATCTCTTCGAAGAGATCAGGTGCCGCAAAGTAGATCACCACAGCTGCCACAACAAGCAGCGTGATGAGAGTGACGACCACCAAAATTATGTTTCGTATCGCTTTCGGAGACATTCTGTGGTTTGCCATATATTCATTATACATCATGATGCCCGCGCATGCAACGGCGGAATGCCGCGCCGTTCCGCGGGGTGTTGACACGGGTTTTGTTTGCAATGACGAGAAAGTGTGGTATAGTGTCGGTATGAAAGATTTTTCCCATGCCGAATTCACGCTTGCGCACCCCATCTCCGAGGAGGAGGCGGCGGCGATGCATCCCATGTCCCTTGCGTTCGTGGGAGACGCGGTGCAGTCCCTTTTCATGCGCACGGCGGTGGCGGTCGCGGACGGCGGCAAGACGGGCGCACAGCACCGCGAGGTCACTCGCACCGTCAATGCGGTGGCGCAGGCGGCGGCGAGCGCGCGCATATCCCCCATGTTTTCCGAGAGGGAGGCGGACGTGTTCCGCAGGGCGCGCAACTGTCACATCCAGACTTCGGCAAAGCACGCCGAGAGGGCGGAGTACCGCCGTGCCAGCGGGTTGGAAGCGGTGCTTGGCTATCTGTTCCTCACGGGGAACACGGAGCGGCTGACGGAATTTTTGCGGCTTGCCGCAGAGGAGGAGCAATGCTGATCTATGGCAGGAATCCCGTGCGCGAGGCGTTCCGCGCGGGCAAGACGGCGGAGAAGATATTTTTTGTGAAGGGGGAGCGGGATGCCCGTCTCTCCGCGCTCTTTTCCGAGGCGAAGGAGAAGGGCGTCGCCGTGGAATATGTGGATCGCGCCGTCATGGACAAGCTCACGGGCGGCGGCAATCATCAGGGCGTCGCGGCGAGAGTGACGGACTTTTCCTATTGCTCCACCGAGGACATCGTGGCGCGCGCCAAGGAGAGAGGGGAGAGCTTGCTTGTCGTGTTGCTGGACGGCATCACCGACCCGCACAACTTCGGCGCGATAGTGCGCAGCGCGGAGTGTTTCGGTGCGCACGGCATAGTCATCCCCGCGCGCAGGAGCGTGGGCGTGACGGACACCGTGGTCAAGGTGGCGAGCGGGGCAACAGAGCATATGCTCATCGCAAAAGTCACCAATCTCAACGACGTCATCAGAGAGTTTAAGCAGCGCAATATATGGGTTTATGCGTGCGATTTCGGTGGACAAACCCCGTGTTCGACCGATCTCACGGGTGATGTCGCGCTCATAGTGGGCAGCGAGGGGACGGGGGTGCATCGTCTCACACGCGAGCTTGCCGACGGCGTGATCACCATCCCGGAATACGGCAAGATCAACTCTCTCAACGCTTCCGTGGCGGCGGGAGTGGTGCTTTACGAAGCGGCGAGGCAACGCTCATGAAGGACTACGCTGCGCTTTCGGACGCCGCTCTCGCGGCGGCGGCTCAGGCGGGGGACGGGACTGCGGAGGACGCTCTCGTCAAACGCTACGAGTCCCTTGCCGAGGGGGTGTCCCGCTCCTATTTCCTCGCGGGCTGCGATGCGGACGATGTGAGGCAGATGGCGCGCATCGCGCTGCTGGAAGCCGTGCGCACCTACGATCCCGCGCGGGGTGCCGAGTTCTCCACCTACGCGTCCGCGTGCGTAAAAAACAGGATGAAGGACGCGTTGCGCAGTGCCGCCGCGGGCAAGAATGCCCCTCTCAACACCAGCGTTAGCATAGACGACGAGGGCGCGGAGGAGGGCGGCGTGGCTTTGGGCGAGCTGGTCTCTCCCGATCTCACGCCCGAACAGCAATACATCGAGAAGGAGGCGGAGGAGGCGTTTTTCGAGGCGTTGAAGGAGATCATCGGGGAGAGAGACCTTGCCGTCATCAGGCTTTATCTCGCCTGCGTCCCCTACAAGGAGATCTCCGAAAAGCTGGGCATCTCCGCCAAAAAGGTGGACAACACCGTGTACAACGCCAAGAAGAAGATCGCCCGTCTCATAGGCAGTCTGAAAGCCCCGCACTGAGGAGTTTCCCTTTCCGCTGCGCAAAAATGCGTGAAAATTTGGTTAAAAGCCTTTGACTTTAATCACTTGATATATTATTATTATCAAGCAATTCCGCCCGAGGCGGAGTTTTAGTCCTTCCCCGCAAGGGGCATCAAGTCCAAAAGGAGGTAAGCTATGAATAAGTACGAGATCCTGTACATTATTCGTTGCGACATCGAAGATGACCGCAAAACTCAGGTCGTCGAGAAGTACAATGCGCTCGCTGAGAAACTCGGAACTTTGGAAGCCACGGATATCTGGGGCATGAAGAAGTTTGCTTACGAGATCAACAAGCAGACGGAAGGCTACTATGTTCTCATGAACGTGGAATGCGACGTCGCCGCGCAGGCCGAGATCGACAGACAAATGGGCATCGACGATAATGTCGTAAGAAGAATGATCGTCAAGAAGTGACGCAAGCGATAAGGAGTCAATTATGAATAAGGTGTTTTTGATCGGCAATCTCACGAAGGACCCCGAACTGTCCACCACCTCCGGCGGTGTCAAATTCTGCCGCTTCACCATTGCCGTTTCCAGGTCCTATTCCAGGGACGGCAAGCGCGAGACGGACTTTTTGCCCGTCGTCGTGTGGAGAGCACAGGCGGACAACTGCGCGCGCTACCTCAAAAAGGGCAGCAAAGCGGCAGTCAGCGGTTCCGTGCAGACGCGCACCTATGACGACCAGAGTGGCACCCGCCACTATGTGACCGAGATCGCCGCCGACGAGGTGCAGTTCCTCTCCACCCGCAGCGAAGAGGCGAAAGAGGCGTCCGAGTTCGACGACCTCACTCCCATCGATGACGATCTGCCGTTTTAATTTCAAGGAGAATCATAATGAGTGAAGAAGTAAAAGCCCCGCGCCCTCCCAAGAGAGTGCCCAAGAAAAAAGTTTGCACCTTCTGCGTCGAACACGCAGATGACATCGACTACAAGGATGCTGCCAAACTCCGTCGTTTCACCACCGAGAAAGGCAAGATCCTCCCCCGTAGGATGAGCGGTGTCTGCGCCAAGCATCAGAGACTGTTGGCGACCGCGATCAAGAGGGCAAGAGTTATGGCTCTGCTCCCCTACAAAGCCGACTAAAGCGCGCTATTTTGCGTGATACTGCGTCAGAGCCGCGTCCCCGACCGCTTATGTACAAGGAGTACACCGCGCGTCCGTGGGCGCGGCTCTTCCTTGTCTGACACAAAATATCGCGCTTTAGTTTCATGCCGACGTACCCATTAGGCGCAGAACTTTGTCAGCACCCCTTTTTCGGCTCGTTACGTACGACCAAGTACGCGCCTCGCCGAAAAAGGGGTGCTTTCGCGTTCTGCATCCAAATGGCGCGGTTTAGTTCTAAGATAATGTTGCGTGATATTGCGTGATCAGAGGTGATTAAGGCGCGGGGCGGGGAACCGCTCCGCGCGTGTTTTGATTTTGGTTTGACGTCGTTGTCAAGGGCGCGAAAAATTTTGCTGGCTTTGCCTGCAAATTTTTTCGGCGCAACTCCTTGACAAAATAGGTGATTTGAAAGGAACAAAGCAATAGTGCGGGAGCGCGAGGGTGTGACACCCTCGCAAAGCGCGATTCCTTGACAAAATATGGTAAGAGCGTAACTCCTGCCGGTGTAGAGATGTTTCCTTATAGGGCGGGCGGGTGGGGTACACTTGCAACGTACACTTAATAGGAGCGTTTTTGAGCACGATGCACACTCTTTCGGAGACGTTCTAACGCACACTCCGAGCGTGCGTGCTTGAACCCGATGTCTCTCTTTCGGAGACGGAATCGGAGCCGCAGGGCGGCGACTATTTGAGTGCCGAGCGCAGATGTACACCTAAGTAGTGGTAGCACTCGTGCGCGAGTGCCGAATTCCTCCGCCCGTGCCGGGTATTCAGTGAGTGCAGTTATCCGCTTAGTTATGTGAGTGCGAGAAATAAAATCTTGTAGAGATGTACCGTTAGTCCCGCAAGATGCGAGGAGTGGACTCCAATCGGCACGGGGGAGGAAAGCCCGAAGGGAAGGAGGGGGTTCTAACTAGCCTGTCAGTGGACGTCACCTGTTTTACACTCTCCGAGCACGACGCGCACTTTGAGCAAGTGTTGCCCGAAAACGACGTACACTTTGAGCGAGTGTTTTGTAATTAAGGCGCGGGGCGGGAAACCGCTCCGCGCGTGTTTTGATTTTGGTTTGACGTCGTTGTCAAGGGCGCGAAAAATTTTGCGGGCGTAGCCGCGCAAATTTTTTCGGCGCGTTTCCTTGACAAAACAGGCGATTTGAAAGAAACAAAGCAATAGTGTGGGGGTGTGGGGGTAAAATACCCCAACGGGTGTGACACCATCGCTAGGCGCGTTTCTCTGAAATGCGGGGTGGTGAGCTTGCGTCGGGCTAAGCTGTTCGCTTGCGGGATCTCAGGCGTTTGAAGAGGGCGGCGGCGAAGTCGAAAAGTTCGCGGCGCAGGAATTCGCACGCCGCGCAGGCTATGAACGTTGCGATGGCGAACGCTATCATTATCAGGAATGCCGCGGGAAGGTCGTACATCTGCGAGCAGTGGAAGATGTTTTCGTACATATACGAGCGCATTTCGGGGCTGTCGTGGATGAGGTAGACGCCGAAGGTCAGCGGGGATATGAAGCGGATGATGTTTGCGAGGCGTTCGTTCTTGATGTTGAGGTGCTTGAAGGCGAGGAAGACGTATACTGCGGAGAGGCAGACGAGGGCGGAAGAGTAGTGCAGGTAGGCGAACTGTCCCACGATGATCGTTGCGACGTAGACGATGCCGCCGAGTATAGCCTTTGTGCGGGTGAGGCGGACGTCGCGCAGGCGCAGGTAAGCCGCAATCACGTAGAGGCAGCAGAACCACACCGCATTATAGCCCGTGGAGATGCCCGTGGTGTTGAGCACTTTCGCGTCGGAGGTGATCTCGGCGGCGACCAGGATGAGCAGGCAGAGGACCAGGTGGCTGCGGCGGGAGAGGTTGCGCAGCATGGCGTTCAGGAAGGGCGACAGCACCAGCATGACGATGTACGCGCTGAAAAACCAATACTTTTCTTTCAGTGTGGGCAGGAGAGTCTGCAACAGATATTCGCCGGAGTAGGGGATGGTGTCGGTCGCCACGAACACCACGAAGAGCAGCACACTGTAAAAAAAGACCTGTCCCCACAGCTTGGCTATCTTGCGCACGCCCACGCGTTCCGACGTCGAAGTGCACATAAAGTATGCCCCGATCATCACGAAAAGGTTGACGGAGGGCAGAAAGAACGCGCTGAACAGCTTGATGAACGCTGCGGTCACCTCGTCCGTCACGCCGTCCCACCCGCCGTGGCCGACGAAATGATGTCCTATGATGAAGAACATGCAAAGGATGCGCAACAGTTCGAAAGACGCGTTGCGCCGCGGTTTTGCGGGCGAGGGCAGCATGGGGTTGACCGCGAGTTTCCCTTCCCCTTCGACGGATACAGCCGTGTTGTCGCTCATGAAACATTTATATAATATTTATAAAAACAATGCAAGATTTTTACATAGCAAAATCAAAAACAAAAATATAACGTCCCGCGCGCTCCGCGTCTGCGGGAATGACGGAAAACGGGATCGCGGGGAAATTCCCGATAAAAGCGGAACGACCGACAATTTGTCGGCCGTTCCGATGTCCGCAGATTTACTTGCAATTTTTGCAATTCTTGGCGTCGGAAGCGTTTTTGGAGGCTTTCGCCTGCTTGCCCGACTGCGCCTTGGAGCTTTCGCTCGTCGCGGAAGACTGTCTGCCGTTTGCTCTGGATTTGGTGTTTTCCATGTTCACTCCTTTTGGGGGATCGCCCCGTGTTCAGACTTTTGCCTGTCGAGGGTAGTATGCCGCACCGTTTGTGATTTTATACTTTTCCGTGCGGGGGAGTTTCTCCCGCACTCTCTTGCGAGGGCGTCACGCCCTCGCGTTCCCATGCGTTTTATTATAAAAGTGCGCCGAGCATTGCGTTTGCCGCAATGCTCGGCGCAAGATCATAAAAACAAGAGGTCGAGGGGCATTCCCTCGCGGGGTGCAGATCCCCGCAAAAGGCGAAAAGTTAGCGATGTGCAACTTTTCGGCGGCGTATCGTTGCCTTCGCGCGCGTGTGTGATATAATAAACGTATGGTCAACATCGGCAACTCCTGGGACGGACTGTTGAAGGACGTGTTCGCGTCCGAGAATTATGCGCAGCTACGCGAGTTCCTCAAAGAGGAATATCGCCGCCACACGGTCTATCCCGACATGCACGACATCTTCAACGCGTTGCGCTACACCCCTTACGAGAGCGTGAAGGCGGTGATCCTGGGGCAGGATCCCTATCACGGGGAAGGGCAGGCGCACGGGCTTTGCTTTTCCGTAAAACCCGGAGTGCCCGCGCCGCCCTCTTTGCAAAACATCTTCAAGGAGATCCGCGACGAGACGGGCATAGACAACACCTCTCCCTGCCTCCTCCCGTGGGCGAAAAACGGTGTATTGCTTTTGAACACCGTGCTCACCGTGCGCGCGGGACAGCCCAACTCCCACAGCGGCAAAGGATGGGAGGAGGTCACGGACGAGATCATACGCCGCCTCAACGCGAGAGAAGAGCCGATGGTGTTCCTGCTCTGGGGCAGGAACGCGCGCTCCAAGAAGGCACTCCTCACCTCGCCGCGACACCTGGTGCTGGAATGCGCCCACCCCTCGCCGCTCTCGGCGTACAACGGGTTCTTCGGGTGCGGACACTTCCGCAAGACCAACGAATTTTTGACACAACACGGGGTTGAAACGGTGGATTGGCACACTTAAACCGTGTTTTTGCGAAGGAGAGAGAATGGCGATCGACATCGAAAGGATAAACGAGCTTGCGCGCAAAGCGAAGGCGGAGGGGCTGACCGAGGCGGAAAAAGCGGAGCAGGCGAAGCTCAGGCGCGAGTATATCGACAGCGTGGTGGGCAACCTCAGGACGCAGTTGGAACATACCTATATAAAGAAGGAGAACGGGGAGATAGTCTCCCTTTCCGCGCGTTCGGAGGACGACTCGGACACGGAGTGAAACCTCCCTTTCGGGGACAGCAGGAAAAGGACAGGCATCGCGTGCGGGGCGGTAAGGAGCGCGCCGCGCGACGGTTTCGGAGGAATGCGGTTTTATGAGTACAGCAGGCATGACTGCTCTCGGTTTCGTGCTGGTGTTCATCGGCACGGCGGCGGGCGCGGCGGTCGTATTCGTTTTCAAAAAGGACATCTCGCCCAAGTTCAACACCCTATTTCTGGGGTTCGCCGCGGGCATAATGATCGCGGCTTCGGTGTGGTCGCTCATCATCCCTTCTCTCGAAGGCGCGGAAAGTTACGGGGCGATCTCCTGGCTGCCTGCCGCGGTGGGCATCGTCGCGGGCGGGATCTTCCTCACCCTGCTCGACAAGGTGGTGCCGCACATGCACATCGCCACCAACGAGGTGGAAGGCATGCACTCCAATGCCGCCATGTCCACCAAGATGTTCCTTGCCGTCACCATCCACAACATCCCGGAGGGACTTGCCGCGGGCGTGGTGTTCGGCGCGGCGGCGGCGACGGGCAGCGAGGAGGCGTATTACGCCGCACTCGTCCTCGCCATCGGTATGGCGGTGCAGAATTTCCCGGAAGGCGCGGCTGTCGCCCTGCCTCTGCGTGCCGCAACGGGCAGCAGAGTCAAAGCCTTCCTCTTCGGCGCGGCAAGCGGCATAGTTGAGCCTATCTTCGCCATTTTCGGCTATTTCCTCACATCCTACGTCGAGGCGTTGCAGCCTTGGCTGCTCGCATTCGCGGCGGGCGCGATGCTCTTTGTCGTCGCGGAGGACCTCATCCCGGAGGCAAAACTTGCCGAACATCCCCACCTCGGCACGTGGGGGGTGGTGAGCGGCTTCGTCCTCATGATGATCCTCGACGTCGCCCTCGGCTGACGCACACTTGCATTCGCGGCGAGTTCGTGTTATCATTCAAAAGGCGGCAGACCGCGCATCCGCGCCACTAGCCGCCTTCATAAAACGGTGTGCGTTCGCAGTTGCGAACAAGCCCGCCCCGCCGCAGCGCGGAAAGGAGAAGTTCATGCTCAGGTCTCACGAGTCGGAGGAGATGTATCTCGAAACCATTTTGGTCATCAAAAAACGCAAGGGGACGGTGCGTTCCGTCGACATCGTCGAGGAATTGAATTACGCCAAATCCAGCGTTTCGCGCGGAGTCAATCTGCTCATAGAGAAGGGGTTGATCACCATCGGCAAGGGCGGCGACATCGCGTTTACGGAACAGGGGCTTGAAAGAGCGTCCGCCGTCTACGAGCGGCACCGCGTCATCACCCGCGTGCTCCGCTCCCTCGGCGCGAGCAAAGAGGTCGCCGAGGAGAACGCCTGCCGCATCGAACACGTCATTTCCGACGAACTCTTCGACGTTCTCCGCGCCTACGACGAAAGATGAACGCAGGGGACACCGCCCCTGCCATTCTGCGGGGATAGCATCCCCGCCCCCTTACTATTAATATAATATTGCGCCGAAGCGTGCGGACAAAGCCGCGCGCTCCGGCGCACTTTTATAATAAAAAAGTGTGGGGGTGCTAAGCGCATGGCTAGCTGTTGCTTTGTATCACACACAACAGCATTTTCTTTGCGTCCCGCAATATAGTATGGGGGTGTGGGGGTATAATACCCCCACAAGGTCCTAAGCGGACGGTTGATTGTTACTTTGTTCCACGCACAACAGCCGTTTGATCACGTATCGCAACAGCATGGGGGCGCGGGGGAGAATTCCCCCGCGAAAAGATCAATCCGCGAAGGCGTTTTCGACTTCGGAGCGGGAGAGCGTCTTGGTTTTGAGGAAGGCGGCGCGGAGGCGTGCTATGCTGCCGGCGTGGGCTTGCACTATCCTCTTTGCGCGGGTGTACTGTTCCTCAAGGAGTTTTTCCCGCAGGCGTTCGGTCTCGTCGAGTTTCTGCTCGGAGATCTCTATGTAATAATAGGTGTCGGTGTTGAGATATCTCCAGCCGAACAGCCCGTTTGCGAAGGCGATGTTGATGAGCTGCGTTGCGGAAGTGAGGTCCTCCGCAAGGTCGGTGAATGTCCCGCCGAGCAGCATCTCTTCCGCCGCCATGCCGCCGAGCAGCACCGCCACCTTGTCGAGCAGGACGGAGCGGTCGTCCATGGTGATGACCAGGCTCGCATCCTCGTCCTCATCATCCGGGACCGTAAACAGGGAGCGGATGGACGCATTTGCCGAGACTTCGGACTCGAAACGCATGGACACTTCGTCATAGGTGTGTCTCAGCTCGCGCGAGACAGCGAGGTGACCGAGCATATGCGTTGCGACCAGCAGCATATCTTTGTCTGAACTTTCGCGGTTGATGTCGCAGTGCAGGATCTTGTTCGCCTGTTCCAGCAACATCTCGTTGGTGAGGGGAGTGTCCGAGAATATGCTTTCCGCCACGGCTTCGTTGACCATGGTCTTGATGTCCGCACCGTTCATCCCGGCGATCTGTTCCGCAAGCAAGGTGCAGTCTATGCCTTCGGGGACGGGATCGAGCGCGTCGAGGTAGTGCCGCAGGATGGCGGTGCGCCCCGCCTTGTCGGGGGCGTAGAGACAGATGTGCTTGTCCATCCTGCCCGAACGGAGCAGTGCGGAGTCCAAAAGATCCTTGTCCGAGGACGCGCCCACCACCAGCACCCCCTCGCTGCCGTCCATGCCGTCGATGAGTTTGAGCAGGGCGGAGAGGTTGCGTTTTGTCAGATCCGTCTTGTAGTAGCAGTCGCCCACAAAAGTGTTGAGTTCGTCGATGAATATGACGGACGGAGCGACCTTTTTTGCGCGGGCGAACACCGCTTTCAGTTTGCGGATGCCCTTGTGATCGGCAAGTTCCGAGCCGTCCACGTAGAAGAAGGGAGCGTCAAGTTCGGTCGCCAGCACCTTGGCAAAAAGCGTCTTGCCTATGCCGGGTTCTCCTGAAAGTATGAGTCCTTTGGGAAGGCGCGCCCCTCTCTCGCCGTACTCGTTGTAGCGTGCGAAGATGTCGATTATTTTGGCTAGTTCCTGCTTTTCGGCCTCGTAGCCGGCTATGCTGTCAAGATAAAATTTTTCCATATCATGTCCTCCTTTATTGCGTGATCTTCATCCGTTCGATGACATCACGCCGCAGGAAAGACACCGACAGTCCAGGGGCGCATTGGGTAAAAATAAAAGCGAGTCGCTCCGACTCGCTTCCGACGTCCGAGTGATGAAGAAGATTCAGATTTTGTGCAAGATGTTCGTCATTTTTTCTTTCTCCCGATGTGTGGACAATAGCACACACACCGTCCGAAAGCAAGCGGATCTTCAAAAAAATTTTGCTTTTCCCTTTCCCCGAAAACGGCAAAACACGGCGTCTGCCGTGTTTTGTGAAATGAAAATATTTTCCTCCCGCAGGCGCGCGCCCTTGCGCCTATACGCATGGTGCTAAGCGCACGGCTGATCGGGGTTCACGTCGGATTCGGGGACGCTCTATCAAAGCGAGCGTTAGATCGTCTCCGAACGAGTGGGTGTTGGGCGCAGGATAAACAGATTAAGTCCACACTTTAACATCGGAAATGTGATGTTAAAGTGCGGGTTTTGTCATTTGCGGTTTTTGTGGTCGCGGAAGAGGGCGTCTATGCTGCGGTCCCATGTCGCCTCTCCTTCCTTGGAGAAAAAGCAGCCGGGGACGCCGCCTTCCTTGTCGCGGTGGTATGCCACGCACTCGCAGCATTTGCCGTGTCTGGGGCAGGGGTAGGTGCAGGGGCAGGGACGGGTGTTGTCGCAATTCGCCATGATTTTTCTCCCGAGTGTTTTTTAAGATTATAATGCCAAATGCGCGCGCGGTCAATCCTCGCTTTCGGGAGCGTCCCCTCCGACAAGAGGAAAGGGCGGTTGACTTTGAGTGGCGGGCGTATTAGAATTTATCCGCCGTTTCGGTAAGGCGCGCGGGACACGCGGGCGAGCAAAGGAGACAGGATATGACTTATGAGGAATATATAGCGCAGATGTCGGACGGGAAATATTTGCAGGCGGGGACGGAGATCACCGCTTGCATGCGGCCGTTTGCGAGGGAAGCGCAGCGCATCACGGCGGAGATCAACGGGCGTTATCACTCTGCGGAGGAACTCAACGCGCTCGTGTCCGAGCTTATCGGGAAAGAGGTGGGGGACGGTTTCGCGCTGTTCCCACCGATATATACGGACTTCGGCAAGAATATCACGTTCGGCAGGAATGTCTTTGTCAATTCGGGATGCTGTTTTCAGGATCAGGGCGGGATCACGATAGGTGACGGCACTCTCATCGGGCATCAGGTGGTGTTCGCCACACTCAACCATATGGTCTCACCCTCTGACAGGGCGAGCATGATCGCGCGTCCCATCACCGTGGGGAAAAACGTTTGGATAGGCGCGCATGCGACCGTGTTGGGCGGCGTGACCATAGGCGACAACAGCATCGTTGCGGCGGGTGCGGTGGTGACCAAGTCCGTCCCCGCAAACACCGTGGTGGCGGGAGTCCCCGCGCGCGTCATCAAAAGCATAGAGTGAGTCCGGGCAGGGGAGAGTGCGTTCTTGCGCCCGGTTTTTCCTCTTTCCGCCCGCGCATTTTCGCCTCCCCGCGATATCGGGCGACAATGTTGGCAAAATCGTTTGACAAAACAAAAGGCGGGTGCTATTATTTTTTAGCATTCACCGCGGGGGTGTAGCTCAGTTGGTAGAGCGCTTGATTTGCATTCAAGAGGTCCTCGGTTCGAATCCGTGCATCTCCACCACAAGCCCCCGAAAGGGGAACTAGGGGTTGTAGCTCAGTTGGTTAGAGCACACGCCTGATAAGCGTGAGGTCGATAGTTCGAGTCTATTCAACCCCACCACAACGACGAAAGACGCCTTAGGGTGTCTTTTTTCATATGCCGTCATCGCGGGCTAGTCCGCAGGATGTGCGGCATATGAAAAGGCAAGCGATAGCTTTCGTCGTTGTGGTGGGTTGCCAGCGCGAGTGCGGGTGACCGAGCCGCTTGCGAGCCTCAGGCGAGTATAAGCGTGAGTCACGCCGCCCATCTCCTTTTTGTTATGGCGGGGGAGATAGCGACAACTTGCGGACAAAAGCTCTTCTTTTTCTATCGGAATAAATGTCCGCAGGATGTGCGGCATATGAAAAGGCAAGCGATAGCTTTCGTCGTTGTGGTGGGGTGTGTAAGTGCGCATATTTCGTCAGATCGAAAGGATCGGAGAAAAAGAAAAACCCGCCCGAAGGCGGGTTTTGATGTGAGCGGAAAGTGCGGTCAGCGGAGGGTGACGCCCGCCATCGCCGCGAGATCCGCGATCTTGAATTGTTTGGTCATGACGTATGTCTTGCCTCCGAGTTCGGAGCCCACGGGAGAGAAGGTGCCGTAGGAGGTGGTGACGACGGTGCCGTCTGCGAGCACGACGAGTCCCGCGTAGCCGGTGTCGGCATTGGCATATTCCGTGATTTCCGTGCCGTCCGTGCCGTAGGTGTGCGCGAGTTTGACGAGCATATCGCCCTTGCCGTCCGCACCCTTTTTGAGGTCCTCGTATTCGCCTATCCAAGCCACCCAGCCGCGGGAGCGGAAGTGGTTGGACGCGAGCAATCCGTCCTCACCGGCGGAGATGTTGCGCATAGTGATGACCAGCTTGCCCGTGACGGGATCGTATTCCGCCTTGTGGCGCTCGCCGGTGAGTTCCGGCGCCACCGTTTGCGGTTCGCTCCAGGTCTCGCCCTCGTCCGTGGAGAAGGAGACGAAGGAATAATTGCTCTTTGCGTTCACGCGGAAGAGCGCGGCAAGCTCGTTGCCGTCGGGGGAACGGATGATCTCCGTCTCGCAGAAAGAGTTGCCGTCGGTGTGCACGACTTCGCCCTTGAACCAGTATGTAAAACCGATTTCCTCGTACTCTCTCCATTCACCGTTCTGACCGAGCATACGCACGGGTTCCGACCACTCCATCTGTCCCTCTTCGTTGAAGGTGAGGATGGTCTTATATACGGTGAAGGTCCTGTCGTCGTGATAGAGCCCCATCCACTTGTCCACGAATTTGCCGTTCTCTTTGAGCTGCACGAGCGCGGACATCGCGACGACCGCGTCGTATTTCTCTGCGCCCGCCTCGCGCTTATATTCTTCGCGGACGGCATTGGGACCGTAGAAGTTCTCGTGCTCGCTCCATTCAAGTCCGTCGCACTTGCCGTTCTCATCGAGAGAGGTGGAGACGCTGGCGTCCCAGCCTTCGCCGAGGTTGCCTACATCCGGCCAGGAGGGACGGCCCGAAATGGTGATGAGCTTCTGGGTGCCGTCGGTGAAGTCCAGCTTGTAGATGGTGGGAGTTTCCTCGGTGTGATAGAAGCTGTCGGGTTTGGGATTGTCCGCGTTGAAAATGTCGGTGTAGGTGAGACCGCCGTCGGTGCTGAGCATCATGATGGTCTCGGCTCTGCCATGGCTCTTGGGGAAGGCGACGAGGATGTTGCCGTTGTCCAGCAGCACGCTGTCGGGATGCCCCTGATATTCTCTGCCGTCGTACAATCCGAAATATTCGTCGTCGATGGCGACGGGATGCTGCTCGTAGAGATATTGATATTGTTCCGCCGTCCCGTCGGGCATGACGGAGAGATCCACCAAAGTGCCGTTGCCGGGCGTCCAGACCGCCTTATCGTTGCAGCCTGCGAGTGCGAGAGGGAGGGCGAGCAGAAGCAAAAGCGCGAGAGCGAGAACTTTCTTCCTCATAATATTCTCCTTGCCGCGGCGTCTCTTGACACCGGGCAAAGACAGTATGCCCCATAACCCGCGCGATGTCAAGCCGTGCGCGCCGCGCGAGGCAATGATGAAATATTAAACAATAAAAATAAAGACTATAAAACCGACAAAAGTAAATGACAAGAAAATTACATTCTTTCCGAAGGTCTTTGACATCCGCTTTTTAGACTTATGGGGAGATAAAACATCGGAGGCTACCATGAGAAGCGAAGAATTTGCAATGGATGATTTTTCGGGCGTTTACTCTTCTCGGCGCGTCAAGGCAGCCGCGGACAAAAAAGCGGCGAAAGCGACGCGCGCATATGTTGCGCACTGCGCGCTTTGGTCTTTGCTCACGGCGGCGGGCGCGGGATCCTTTTCCTTCGGGTTCTGGCTGCTGGCAGGAAGGGAAAAGGACCTCGGTTTCATCGACATGCTGGTCGCGCTTGCGGTCGTCGCGGGCGTCGCGCTGATGGGGGCGGGCATCGCCTCTCTCGTGCGCACCGTCAAAGAGAGGAGGAGAGCCGCAAAGTAATTCCCCGCGGCGCAAACACCCAATGAGCAATCCCAATTACGTAGTCAAAGGCAAAGAGAAATTTGCCTACGGTTTCGTTGCCGTCGGCAGTTATATGGTGTCGGGCATCGTTTCCTCCTATTTTCTCAATTACGTCACGGACATCCTCATCCTGAAAGAGTGGTGGTTCATCATCGCGCTCCTTCTAGTCGGCAGGATCAGCGACATGATCACCGATCCGCTCATGGGCATCGTCGTGGACAAGACGCACACCAAGGCGGGCAAGATGCGCCCCTATGTAAAGATAGGCTCCTTCCTCATAGGCATAGTGGCGATTTTGATGTTCTTCCCGCTCACGGGTTCGGAGCCTGCCAAGATGGTGTGGGCGATGGTCATGTATGTGGGGTTCGGGCTGGCATATACGCTGGTGGACGTCCCCGCGATGGGCATGATGAGCGTCGCCACCCCAGACAAGGACGAGAGAGCGGGACTTCTCTCCTTCTACGTCACGGTGGGATCCATAGGCGGACTTCTCCCCACCGTCCTTTACATGGTGCTGGACTTCTTCGTCCCCGCGAAATGGATCTATTTCGTGCTTGCGGTGATAGTGGGGCTTGCGGCGTTTGCGGCATATCTTTTCCTCTATCTGCACAGCAAGGAGAGGTTCGCCACCTCGACGGAGAAGATCAAGGTCAGGGACATGATGAAGGCGGTCGCAAAGAACAAGCCCATGGTGCTCGCGCTCCTGATGTCCATGCTCGCCTCACCGAGATATATGATCATGTCCGTCGCCATCTACATCTCCATTTATGTTGTCACCATCCCGGGGCTTGAATCGGGCACGGTGCTGGTGCTTCTCTACATAGTGGTAGGCGCGGGGATGTTCGCGGGCATACTGCTCACCCCGCCCACCTATAAGAAGCTGGGATACAAGAAGGCGTCCCTCATCTACGGCGCGATAGGCGCGGTGTTTTTGGGAGGCGGTTTCGGCGTGGGACTTGTCAACATCTATGCCGCGCTCCCGTTCATGACCATAGGCGGTCTCGGTCTTGGCGCGTACAACACCCTGCCTTACCCCATGGTGGGCGACAGCCTGGACTACCTCGAATGGAAAACGGGGGAGAGGATGGAAGGCATATGTTTCAGCTGGAACTCCTTTGTCACCAAGTTCAACAACGCGGTGGGCGCGCTCGGCGTCATCGTCGGACTCATGGTCATAGGTTATGTCCAGCCCGAGATGTCCGGGGAATATCTGCCGCAGACTCAGTTCGTCAAAGACGGGATGTTCGCGCTCGCCACCCTCATCCCCGCGATAGGCTTCGCGCTCTCCCTCATCCCGATGCTGTTCTACGATTATACGGGCAAGCGCAAGGAGCGCATCCTCGAGGAGCTTGCCGAACGCCGTGCGGCAAAGGCAGCCGCAGCCGCCGCTAACGCCGTCACCGAAGTGACGGAAGAGGAGGCGGAGCCTGCGCTCACCGAGAGCGTGTTCGCAAGCGAAACGGAAGGGGCATATGCGGGCGAGGCGAAGTTCGCGGGCGCGACGGAACTGCCCGCGGCGGACGCGTCATCTGCCGAGCATAGGGCGGCAGACCGCACGGAAAAGGATGCCGAATAAGGAGCGGCGTCCGTAAGATATGAAGATCGTCTCTGACATAAAACAGGTCGTTGTCCCTCGTCGGCTGCGAGTCGGTGTCCTTTCCGACTCGCAGCTGACACCTTTCCGGCACAAAGAACCGACCACGTTCGAGAGCAATTTGCTCGCCGCCTGCCGCACCCTGAAAGAGCAGGAGTGCGCCTTTGTCGTCTTTGCCGGCGACATCTGCAACCGCGCCTCCAAAAACGGTTATGAAACGTTCAAACGGTGTTTTAACACTGTATTCGGTGATGATAAACCCGTTGTTCAGGCGATAATGGGCAATCACGACTACTACGCTCACCTCTCGCCGCGTCGGCTTTTCGAGCGTGAGACGGGGGAGAGTCCCTTCACCCATTACGTCGTCAACGGCTGGCATTTCATAGGCGCGTCACCGGACGGATGCGGGATGTATGAGGGCTATAAAGGGGTGCGGGAGTGGCTGAGGGAGCAACTCACGATCGCGGAAGCGGACGGCAGCCGTCCCGTTTTCGTCACCACGCACAACGCCCCGCGCGGCACGGTGTACGGCAGCGACAGGTGGGGAGATGACAGCCTTGCGGGGGTGTTCGACGCGCACCCGCAAGTGGTCAATTTTTCGGGACACACCCACTATTCGCTCTTGGATCCCCGCGCCTTTTGGCAGGGGGCGTTCACGGCGTTCGGCACGCAGTCCCTTTCTTACGTCGAGATGGAGAAGGGCAGGGCAAACGGCAGCGTGCCGCCCGAGGCGCACTCCGCGCCCATGGGGTATATTTTGGATTTTTCCGATGACGGCATCGCGGTGATGCGCTATAATATGCGCACGGGCAGAGAGCAGCTCCCCGAGGAGCGCGTCATCCTCCCCGCCTTTTCCCCGCCCGCGCTTTATCCCGTGCGCAGGACGCACCTTCCGCCCGTGTTCGGGCAGGGTAGAGCGGAATGGACGGTGACCGAGAGGGGGACGCAACTCATCTTCCCCCGCGCGACGGGTGCGCACCACTACGAGCTTGCCTTCTCGGATGGCACCGAGCAGACCTATTTTGCCGACTTCTATCTCGGCGACGAGGCGAAGGGAGAGAGGCAGCGGCTCACGCTCTACGGCTTGAAAGAGGGGGTGCGGGACGTCACCGTCACCGCCGTGGGCGCGTTCGGCGAGAGAAGCGAGAGTAGCTTGCGCATCGAGGGAGTGAGAGTGCTTGCCCGCAAATACAGGAGAAAACTCGCACCGGAGATCTGGTATTGATGGACATCGCAGGACACAAGTGTTTCATATTCGATCTGGACGGCACGCTGCTTGCCTCCACCCACATGTGGCATGACATCTACGGCGCGGCTCTTGCCCGTTTCGGCATAGCCATGCCCGACGATTACGTGGCGCACGTCAACCACCTCAACATCGACGGAGGGACGGCATATACGGCGGAGCGGTTCGGAATCGCGGGCGGGAAAGCGGCGGTGGAAAAGGTGTGGCGAGAGCTTGCGGGCGACGCCTATGCCAAGGAGGTAGAACTCACGCCGCACGCAAAAGAGCTGCTTTATGCCATCAAAAACGCGGGTAAAACCCTTGCCATTGCAACTGCGCTGGATCGAGACCTTGCCGAAGCGTGCCTTTCGAGGCATGGAGTGTGGGGGCTTTTCGACCTCTTTTCCGGGGTGGGCGGCAGCGTCAGAGACAAGAGCACCGCGGATGTCTATCTCGCCGTATCGGAGGGGCTGGGACTTTCGCCCGCGCAGTGCGTCGTGTTCGAGGACGGCTACGAGGGGGCGGCATCGGCGCACGGAGCGGGGTTCTTCGTCGCGGGTGTCCGTGACCGTTACAGCGGTGCGGACGCGGACAGAATGAGGGGAGTGTGCGACCGTCTGGAAGCCGATCTCGGCGGCTATCTTGCCGACTTTGCATCCCCCGTACGGGATTGACCGCCGCGTCTGTTTGAGTTAAAATCAAGGCGGGAGGAAAGTCATGCCCGCATCGTCCGACATCCGCACACCGTCCAAGGGAGGGTTCATAGCCTTCGTGATATTGTCCGTCGCGGCTTTGCTCACGGACTTCGCTTCCCTTGTGCTGGTCACCACGTGGCTCAGGGCGACGGAGGCGGCTTATCCCGTTTACGGGGTGGGTGCGGCTCTCACGCTCGCGGCGGCTGTCATACTCATCGTCCGTCGCAAGGACATCGTTGCCACCGCGAAGGATGCGGTGCTTTCGGCAAAATTCTTTGCCTCTCTCAAACGTTACAGCATTTTCGAACGCGCTTTTACGGACTACGGGTGGCGCACTTTGCTCTCCGCGCTCGTCGTGCTTGCGGGCAACGTCGTATATGTCAGCTATCTCATCTGGATGGCGGTGGCGTACATCTCGCCGTGGTATGCCGCGCTCGCCGGGTTTTATGCGTGGTTGGTCATCATGCGCGCGGGCGTAGTGCTTGCGGAAAGGCTCACCGCAAAACGGGCGGGCATGCCCTCCGCTCCGCCCAAGGACAGGCACATCATCGGTCTCATCAACGGGACATTGCTCATCGTGACGGGCGGCGTCATCGCCGCGCCCTCCGTACAGATGGCGGTGGGGCTTTATCCCGAAGGTATGGGCATCGCGGATGTGATCATCAACTCCGTGTTCTCCTTTGTCAAATGCGCCGCGGCGGCGGTGCAGATAGTGCGTGCGGCGGGATATAAAGATCCCGTCACGCTGGAGCTGAGGAACATCGGTCTCGTCACCGCGTTCATGTCCATGCTCATGTTGGAGACCACCATAATAGCGGTGTTCGCGCACGGCTACTCCATGTGGGAGTATGTCGTCGGTCTCGCCGTCATCGTGGCATCCTCCACCGTCGTCATGGGCGTGGTCTCCGTCGCCCGCAACGCCCGCGCCCTCACCCGTGCAAGAAAATCCCCGCCTTCCGATCCCGATCCCGTCTCCGAATGAGAGAAGTCATATTCAAACAACACTTACTCGGAGGGATTTTCGGGCTTGCGGAAAGGGGGCGGGCGTGGTACAATGAATAAAACCCCTAAGGAGGAGTATTATGGAACTCAAAGGCAGCAAGACCGAGAAGAATCTGATGGCGGCGTTCGCGGGTGAAAGCCAGGCGCGCAACAAGTATACCTATTACGCAAGCAAGGCGAAAAAGGAGGGATATGAGCAGATCGCTGCCATTTTCCTCGAGACCGCCGACAACGAGAAGGAACATGCCAAGCTCTGGTTCAAGGAGTTCCACGGCATAGGCTCCACCACCGAGAATCTCATCGACGCCGCCGCGGGCGAACACGCCGAGTGGACGGACATGTACAACCGCATGGCGGACGAGGCGGATGAGGAAGGTTTCCACGAGATAGCCGCCCGCATGCGCGGAGTCGCCGCCATCGAGAAAGAGCACGAGGAGAGATATCTCCGCCTGCTCAAAGCCGTGCAGGAGGGCAGAGTGTTCAAGGAGGACGGCGTCGTCGCCTGGAAGTGCCGCAACTGCGGACACATCCACTTCGGCACCGAAGCCCCCGAAGTCTGCCCCGTGTGCAATCACCCCAGAGCGTATTTCGAAGTGCGCAAGTGAGGTATTGTCGCAGGGGCGCAGTCCCTGCACTCCGCGAGGGGCATTATGCCCCTCGATCTCAAACTTTCATATAATATTGCGCCGAAGGCTGCGGGAGAAACCGCAGCCTTCGGCGCACTTATATTATAAAAATATGATGATGGTCCTAAGCGGACGGCTGACTTCTGCTTTACATCGCGCGCGACAGCATTTTATTCACGTCCCGCAATAGTGTGGGGG
>CALVQW010000017.1 GCA_944358385.1 uncultured Clostridia bacterium | reverse complement strand
CAAAAGCGAACAAAATCGAATCGGATTTTGTTCGCTTTTTTTGTGTAGCCGCGGCCTTTGGCGCGGTGCGCCTGCCGAAAGAGTGCGGCTGCCCGTTGCCTTCGTCAACGCTGACGCTCGCGGGAAAATGATTTGCTCTCGCCCCGTGAGCAGGGGCATTATCGCTCCGCCGTTCGGCTCCGTTGGCGGGAGGGCAAGCATTATCGTGTGAGTTTCCTTCATTTTCCCGCCTCGCTATTCCGTCCTCGCGTTGCTCGTCCTTACAAGTCCGCTAGTCTCCACCAAAAGCGAACAAAATCGAATCGGATTTTGTTCGCTTTTTTTGTGTCGCCGCGGCCTTTGGCGCGGTGCGCCTGCCGCAAGAGTGCGGCTGCCCGTTGCCTTCGTCAACGCCGAAGCTTGCGGCGAGGGGTGGCGAGGAGAGGATTGCGCCGGGGAGAGGAATGTGGTAAAATATGCAAAAGGGCAAATTATTTTTTCGGCATTATCGGAAATTGATACAGTCTCGGAGTATAATGCCGCTTAGGAATAGTAGGCGCGCATGCGTCGGAGGAGAGGGAATGAAAGTAGCGGGTTGTGTGACAAGGTTGGTCATTTTCACCGTCGTGATCATCATGGGCGTGCTTGCCCTCATCGTCCCTGCGGTGTTGGAGGACTATTGGTTCGAGGCGGATATGCAGCGCAACATGGAGGACATCGCCGTCGCGCTGGATAACCCCTTTTGCAGAGAGGCACTCTTGCCCATAGGTCTCATCGGGGTGTTGTTCAATTCGGTCGCGCTCGCATTCGGAGTGCGCCTGCGTCGGAAGAGGGGCAGGAAGGAACGCGCCATGCAACTTCCCGCATTTTTCGCAAGATACACCCGCGGCGACGTGATGAACTTTTTTGTGTATGTCTCCCGCATAGTGATATGTCTCATCATTCTGGGCTTTGCCGCGGCGGGAGCTTTGTCGCCTGCCGCCGCCCTCAACAAGTTCGTAGTCGCGCTCGCGGTGTTCGGCACGGTGGGCAGTGCGGCGGCACTCGGCATTTGCGTGACGGGCAGACGCAGCGTGGAGGACGAGCGTCTCTGCGCCGCGGCGGACGCAGGGGCTGCGCCCGTCCCGCCCGCTATGCGGAACATGCCCGCACCGCAAGCACAGCCCGCGCAACAGGTCGTCACGCCCATGGCGGCGATCCGGCAGGACGCACACGCTCCCGCCGCACCTTCCGCACCTGTGCGGTTTGCCCCGCCCGTATACCCCGCGCCGCAGCCGCAAATGCATGAAACGCACGTTGAATGGCAGTTTTCGCCATATCAAACGCCTGTTCCGCCCGCTTACCCCGCGTCGCAAACTCCGATCGCGCCGCCCGTATATCCCGCGCCGCAGGCTCCGATCGCGCCGCCCGTATATCCCGCGCCGCAGGCTCCGATCGCGCCGCCCGCATACGGCGGCATGTATGACGATGTCGGCGGGGGCTATGATATGTACGGCGGCTATTACGACGCCTACGGCAACTATCATCCCGCGGGTTTCCCGCCCGTGTGGTGAGAAGAGGACGTCGGGAGAAGTGGCGCGCCGCGCGTCCGGACAGACAATGAATAAAGTTATAAACGAGGGAGGTAAAATATGAACAAAACTTTGACGGTTTCCAAGATAGTCATCGGCGCAAGTCTGCTGCTGGCAGGCATCGCGGTCTTTGTGCTGAGCTGCATAGGCATAGCACTTGCAAGCTTCTTTGACACGTTCTTCATCCTGCTGTCGCTCTTTTTCGTGGGGTTCGCCCTCATCGTGACGGGCGTTTTCATGATCGTCGGGAATGCCGCGGTGCTCTCGGCGGCGAGAAAGGCGGAGAGAGAGGCGGAGAGAGAGGCGTGGATGCGTCGCTGGTTCGTCCCGCCCGCTTACGGACAGCCTGCCCCGCAAGGGTACGCCCGTCCTTACGCACCCATCCCGTCGCAACAGCCTTACGCCCCCTACGGCGCACCCGTGCAAGGGCAGATGCCCCCTCGTCCCATGCCGCCTTACGGCGCGCCCGCGCAACATTATGCTCCTCCCGCGCAGCAGCATTATGTCCCGCAGGTGAGACCTCATACTTCCGAGGCACCCGTGCCGCCCGCAGTGAGGCGGACGCCCGCACAGCCCGCACCTGCCGCACCGGCAGAAACCGCGGGCGTGACCAAAGAGACACCCGCGCCCTCCGAGGAGTGAGCGTATCCCGCGCTCCGGCGCGGCGAAAGGGGAGGGAAGCGTCCCGTCGGCAAACGGCTTCACACGGTTTATGAAAACAGCGGCAAAAGTGTTTCTTGTAGTCGGCATGGTCTGCCTGTTTTGGGCGATATACCCCCTCGTCCTCGGCATCATAGCCTACAAAAAACTCGACGAGAGCAAGGATATCAAGGAGATCCAAACATGGGGGATCGTTACCCTGCTGCTCGTCAGCGTCGTCAGCGGGATCATCATGCTGGTCATGAAGGAAGAGGACCTTTACGACAGTCCCGCGGAATATGCGGCGGCGTGTCAGAGGAAGGCGGCGCAGCAGGCTGCGGCGCAACAGCCCGCGGGGCAGACTCCCTATTACCGCGGCTATGACGACAAGGGCGGGTTCTATGATGGCTATGGCGGCTATTACGACGCCGCAGGCGGCTTCTACTCACCGGACGGCAAGTATTATCCGCCCAAATCTAACGGTTAAACTCCGTGTTTCGGCAATATGCCGCTCTCGCGGAGTCCCGCCGCGGGAGTTTTTCCGGCATGCCGCAACAGGCTCATCACCGTTGTCGGATACAAAAAAGCGTCGCACGAGCGACGCTTTTCCGTCCTTGTGAGAGGGCTTCTGTTTCACTTGCCCAGCAATCTGTAATATTCGTCAAAGATCGCTACGGCGGTCGCCTCGTCCTCCTCTACACGTATGATATCCTCGCCGTCCTCGGTGCGGTCGCACACAAATACGACGGCTTCGTCCTCGCCTATGCCTTCGATGGGAGTGATGGGATGCAGTATGCAATAGAGGCGCAGCTCCCCGTCCTTCTCATATGGGATGACGGCGACTTGCTCGAATTTGAGTTCCCTGCCCGTATCGTCCTCAAGCACGATGGGATCGTGGTTGTCCGCATCCAGCAGGACGTCCACTATGCTGACGCGGACAAGATCACCGCGCTTCTTGTTGCCGAAACTTGTTTTTTCTTTCTTATTTATGTTCACACTTTCCTCCTTGCCGCGCCGCAAATTTTCGCTATATACCTATGATATCACACATTTTCCCCGCCGTAAACCCCGCAAAACGGAGGATATTTAACTTCAAGGTCGCACTCGGTGGCGTACCATGAGGGATGTGCGCCATAAGTTACGGACGCCGCAAAAAGGAATATTTGATCCGGAGCGGACACGTCGCAAGCTCTCGGAAAGGGCGCAAGCGTCTTGCGGTGCAAGCCGCCGAACCCGCGGCGATGTGACGGTCGATCCGTGCGAAGTCTCGCAAAAGCCGTCTCGCTTGAAGTAGTGTTTCGCCGCAAGGTTCGCTCCCGTCTATGGCGCGCAACCAAAAGGGAACAGCGGATGCTGTTCCCTTTTAGGTGGCGTACCATGAGGGATTCGTAAGGAGCACAAAGTGCGACGGAATAGCGAAAACGGCGCAACTGATCTGCGAGCAAAGTCGAGCAGGCGCCGTTGAGCGTCAGCCACGGGTAAGAATCCCTCAAGGGAAGAAAAAAGGCACCGAACGAGTTCGGTGCCTTTGGCGTACCATGAGGGATTCGAACCCCCGACCTTCTGGTCCGTAGCCAGACGCTCTATCCAGCTGGGCTAATGGTACACGCTCTTGCGAGCATTAAGATTATATTGCGTTGCCCGTTTGATGTCAACTGTTTTGGAGCGGTTGAGAGGAGGGCAAAACAAAAAGGAGCGGTCGCTCCTCTTTGTGCTTAGGTTTGATCGTAATGCGCATTACGCTTCGGAGATCGCGCCCACGGGGCAGCCGTCTTCGCACGCGCCGCAGTCGATGCAAGCATCGGCATCCACGACATACTTGCCGTCGCCTTCGGAGATCGCCGAAACGGGGCAGGTGTCCGCGCAAGCACCGCAAGAAATGCACTCATCGCTGATAACTCTCGCCATGTCATTCACTCCTTTCCTGTATTGATCCTGAGACCGACATCATGATAGCATACGCGGGGCGCAAGTTCAACCGATTGAGTGAAAATGTGCGTGCCGAGAGGCAAATGTTCGCGGATGCGAACCGCTTGCGGGCGGCGATGCGCGGCAAAGGTGGGTTCGATGTTCCTCCTGCAAGCGGCATCCTGCCCGCACTCGCGGTGCGCAGGGTGGATCCCGTCAAGATCATCCGCGCAAAGGAGTGAAAAAGCCCGGCTGGCGGGAAACGGCGGGAAACGCAAGCCCGTAATGAGAGAAAAGAAAAACGGGGCGCGGGTGCGCTCCGTTTGCATAAATTTTCGGTTGTGATCGATGTGCGGCTTGATTTGCGATGTGCCGCCGCCGTGCCGCTAGTCCCGTACGCGTTTTCGGGGCGGGTGTCCCGCGCAGGAGAGGGAGACCGCTCACTCCTCGGTGTCGTCGCCCTCCGCGTCGCCCACGGGTTCGGTCTGTCTCGCCGTGGTTTTCAGCTCGTCGAGGGCGTAGGTCTTGACGTCGTAAGAGCCGTCCTTGGTGAGGACGCGCACGCGGGAAGTCTGTTTGATGAGGTCGTTGGATTCCACCACACCGTCCCCGTCCGCCGTGCGCACTTTGCTGCCCACTTTGGGCATCTTTTTGAACACTTCGCTGTAATAGTCGTTCTCGTATTTGAGGCAGCAGAGCAGTCTGCCGCACACGCCGCTTATCTTTTGCGGATTGAGGGAAAGCCCCTGCACCTTCGCCATCTTTATGGACACCTTTTCAAAGTCGGGCAGATGCGTCGTGCAGCAGCAAGGTCTGCCGCAGGCGGCGAGCGCGCCGCGCATCTTGGTGTCGTCGCGTTCGTAGATCTGCCTGAGTTCTATCCTCACCTTGAAGATGGAGGCAAGGGTGCGCACGAGTTCTCTGAAATCCACTCTGCCGTCCGCAGTGAAGTAGAAGATGAGCTTGGAGCGATCGAAGGTGTACTCCGCGTCCACGAGTTTCATATTCAAGCCGAGTTCCGCCGCCTTTTCGCGTATGGTACGCAGGGCGGGAGCGCGGTCGGCGAGGTTCTTTTGCAGCTTTTTGTCGTCCTCGGCGGTGGCTTTGCGCAGGACGGGTTTCAGGGGAGAGACCACTTCCTTCTCATCCACCTCGCGGTTGGACAGCGCGACAGTGCCGTATTCCTGTCCGCGCGCCGTTTCCACGATGACGCCGTCGCCCTCCGCGAACTCGATGCCCGCGGGATCGAAGTAATAGATCTTGTTGGAACCTCTGAACTTTATGCCGACGATCATTGCCATTTGTGTCTGACCTCCAATATCTCAAAGAGAAGGCTGTCCGTCACCGCCTGAGGATTGACGGAGAAGGAGAGCTTTCTCTGTGCGCGGTCCACGGCTTCCTCGGCGAGCGCGAGCGCGCGCAGCGAGTAGCGTTCCGCTATGTTTTCTATGCGGGATGCGGTCTCCGCCCCGAAAAAGAGCGGTTCGCCGCGTTTTGCCGAGATGACGTCCCTGAGCGCGACAGCAAGCACTTTGAGAAATTCCGCGCCCCCGTTCGCAAGGGAGGGGACGGCTTCCGCGGCGAGCACGTCGCGGCTCTTTTGCAGCCTTTCCAGCAGGGTGAGCGAGTCCGAGAAACGTTCCGCATACACGGGTGACGCCGCGATCTGCATCGCGCGCCCCAGCTGACCTTCGCAGCAGGAGGAGGCGACAGCCGCCTTCTCGTCGTCTACGCCCTGCGCTTTGAGCGTGTTGAACACGGTCTCGCGGTCGAACACGTCGATGTATATCTTCCTGCACCGCGATCTCACGGTGTCCAGCAACCCCGTTTCATTGGCGACTCCGAGGAAGATCGCCACGCCTTCGGGCGGCTCTTCGAGAGTTTTGAGCAGCTTGTTCTGTGCCTCGGGCGTCATAAGATCCGCCCTGAACACGAAATAAGCCTTGACGCTGCCCAGCGGTTTTATGCTGACGGAGGAGACGAGATCCTTTATCTCCTGCACCTTTATCTTTTCCCCCGTGGGGTTGACGTAGGTGAGGTCCTCGTGATTGCCGTTCAGCACCTTTTTGCACCCCGTGCATTTCATACACGCGCGCCCCTTCCGGCAATAGATCCTCGCCGCGATGAGGGTGAAAAACTCCTTCATCACATCGTCGTCGGGGGAGACTATCATATAGGCGTGTCCAAGCCCGCTCTCCATGTCCTTGTCCAGGAGATAGAAGGCGCGGCTCGCGCGCAGCGTATTCACAAAACGCAGGGTGTCGCTCACTTTATCGCACCTCTTTCTCTGAGCGCGGCAATGATCTTGCGGTGAGTCTCGTTCTTGTCCTTTTCGGGCTTTATCATCACATATCTGCCGTTTGAAGTGCGGGATTGTGCGATATAGCCCTCATACACCTTGTCGTGGAACTGTGCCTCTTCGCGCTCCAGCCTGTCCTCTCTGCGCACGCTCCTGAAAGACGCGGAGGGGCGCAGGTCGATGAATACGGTGACATCCGGCATGGCGTTTTTGAGGGCGTAGGAGTTGACGGAACGCACAAAGTCTATCCCCAGCCCGCGGGCGTATCCCTGATATGCCGCGGAGGAGTCCACATATCTGTCGCAGATGACCGTTCTCCCTTCGGAAAGGGCGGGGAGTATGACCTCGGACACGAGCTGCGCTCTCGCCGCCGCGTAGAGCAGAGCTTCCGTCTCGGCGGTCATGGCGGTGTTGGCGGGATCCAGAATGATGGAGCGGATCTTCTCCGAGATCTCCGTGCTGCCCGGTTCGCGGACGTACACCGCGTCCTGCCCGGTGTTTTTCAGATACTCTTTCAGCATATTGAGCTGAGTGGATTTCCCGACTCCCTCGCAACCCTCGAACGTAACGAACATGCTTTCCTCGTCTTTCGGGCAAAAGCCCGGTGCTTTGCAAAGTATACCACATCTCGGCGGCATTCTTCAAGGCTTTGCGGCAAAGCGGGAAAATTTGCGCGAAAAAGGCGCGGGAGAGTGTCCCGCGCCCCGCAAAAGAGTCCGGCTCACTTAGCCGTCTGCAGTATGGCGTAGCCCTCCTCCGGCGCGCCCTCGCCGAAGGGAGCGGAGGCTGCCGCGGAGACTATGGCGGCGAAATCCTCATAGAGGGTGAAGTGTCCCGTCGTGTCCACATCAGACCATGCGGCTAGGATGTCCTCGTAGGAGTCCTCTGCGGGATCGACCTTGTCCACGTCCTTAGCGAATGTCGAGGCGTTGAAGATGCCCCAGTTGCTGTCGGTGAAGGTGCCCACCACCTTGTACGTCCACGTCGTCCAATGCCAGCCCTCGCCGTTGTAGAATTCCAGCACGCCGGCGTTGGCTTCAAGGTCGGTCTGATCGCTGCCCGTGCCTCGGCGACTGTCTCCCCAGGCGTTGAACTCGCCTATGAGGACGGGGACGCCGTGTGCCATAAGGTTGTTGTCCCTGCGCTTGCCGGAGTAGAAGGAGCGGTTGGCGACGCCGTTGTAGTCCCAATTATAGTGGTGGTACTCATAGACGACATTCTCCCAGCCGTAGTCGTAGGGAGAGGGGAGATGATAGGTCTCCCAAGTCGATTCGATGAAGATCATGTGGTCGGCGTCTTTCGCGCGGACGGCGTCGTAAAGGACGTCGTAGTAGTCCCACTGCCGCTTGAATTCTGGGTTCTCGGTTTCGACTTTTCCTCTTGTGGGCTCGTTGAGAAGGTCGTAGCCCGCGACGTTGCCCTCGCCCGCGAAGTGTTCCGCCACGAGCGTCCACAATTCCGCGGTCTTTTCGCGGTACGCCTCACCGAGTTCGGTGTCCGCATAAAGGTTTGTGCGCGAAGTGTCGCCGCTGTGGTCGCTGCCGTTCTGCGAGCCGACCGCGCCGTGCAGGTCTATGATGAGGTAAAGCCCGTATTTCTTGCACATCTCAAGGGCGAAGTCCAGCCGTTTGAAGGGATCTTCGCGCAGGGTGAACTCGTCCGGGCGGAGCAGCTCTCCCTCCTCCGAGAGGTGGTAGTAGACATTCATATAGGTGAAAGGCACTCTGACGACGTTGAGACCGAGTTCCTTGACGGTCCTGAAATCATCCTCCGTGATCCAGCTCTCCTCGTATGCCGCGACGAGAGCCTCGGCGCGCTCCTTGCCGAAGCGGGAGTAGAGCGTCATCAGGGTGGAGAGGGTGTCCGTCTGGTCGGTGGGACACATCCAATCCTCCTGCACCAGCCACCCGCCGAAGTTGGTGCCGCGCAGGACGACGGTGTTCCCCTCCGCGTCCACGATGTCCTCTCCCGACGCAGAGAGCATGGGAAGAGCGGTGTCGGACGGCTTGTCGTTGCAGGCGGCAAAGCCGACGGCGGCGGAGAGCAGCACGGAGACGAGAAGTGCGAAAGCGAGAAATTTTTTCATGAGAGTATCCTCCTCTTGAAGTTTAAACTCCCGCGCTCACGCTGTCAATAGCGAAGGGGAAAGTCCGCGTGCCGTGCGCGGGATGCGTGCGGGGCGATGCCGAGGCGTCATGCCCGCTCGTCGTGCGCGGGACGCGCGTGATGTGCGCGTTTATGCGCGTATTTATTTGACTAAACCGCGCGGAGGTATTAAACTGAAAATTGTCTTTAAGGAGAATATATGGATCTTATTCAAGTCGAAAAGAAGTGGCAGAAGATCTGGGCGGACACCGGGCTTTACAAGTTCGACCGCTCGAGAGTGGACAAAAAGTGTTACGTCCTGGAAATGTTTTCCTATCCTTCCGGTGCCAAACTGCACGCGGGACATTGGTACAACTACGGTCCTGCGGATTCCTACGCGCGTTTCAAGAGGATGCAGGGCTATGAGGTGTTCCAGCCCATGGGCTTCGACGCCTTCGGTCTGCCCGCAGAGAACTACGCCATCAGGACGGGCATCCACCCGCAGGACAGCACCATGAAGAACATCGCCACCATGGAGGAACAGCTCAAAAAGATAGGTGCGATGTATGACTGGGACTACGAGCTTTACACCTGCGTGCCGGAGTACTACAAGTGGACGCAGTGGCTCTTCCTTCAGCTTTACAAGCACGGGCTTGCCTACCGCAAAGCCGCTCCCGTCAACTGGTGTCCCTCCTGCAACACGGTGCTTGCCAACGAGCAGGTGGTGCAGGGCGTGTGCGAACGCTGCGGGACGACGGTGGTGAGGAAGAACCTCACTCAGTGGTTCTTCAAGATCACGGACTACGCCGAGGAGCTGCTCGCCGACCTCGACAAGCTGGATTGGCCGGAAAAGACCAAGCTCATGCAGAAGCATTGGATAGGCAAATCCTACGGCGGCGAGATAGAGTTCGCGGTGAAGGGCAGGGAGGAGAAATTCCGCGTGTTCACCACGCGTGCGGACACCGCGTTCGGCGTGACCTATGTGGTGCTCGCGCCCGAGAATCCCCTTGTGGACGTCATCACCGCGCCGGAGTGCAGAGAGGCGGTGGAGGAATATAAGCTCAACGCTTCCAAGGTGACGGAGATAGACCGTCTCGCCAGCAACCGCGAAAAGACGGGCGTCATGACGGGGGCGTATGCGATCAATCCCGTCAACGGCAGGGAAGTGCCCATCCTCGTTGCGGACTACGTGCTGGCAAGCTACGGTACGGGCGCGGTCATGGGCGTCGCCGCTCACGACGAGCGCGACTTCGTTTTCGCACAAAAGCTCGGTCTGCCCATAGAGAGGGTGGTGAGGAGCGCGGACGGCACTCCCGATGAGCTGCCTTACACCGACTACGGCGTGATGGTCAACTCCGGCGAGTTCGACGGCATGACCTCGGAGGAGGGCAAGATCGCAGTCATCAGGAAATTGGAGGCGGAGGGCAAAGGCTCTTTAAAGACCAACTACCGCCTGCGCGATTGGCTGGTCAGCCGTCAGCGTTATTGGGGTGCGCCCATCCCGATGATCCACTGCGAACACTGCGGCGTCGTCCCCGTCCCGGAGGAGGACCTGCCCGTCAAGCTCCCTTACAATGTGGAGTTCAAGCCGGACGGCGTCAGCCCGCTTGCCAAGAGCGAGGAGTTCATGAACGTGAAGTGTCCCGTGTGCGGGAGGCCCGCGCGGCGCGATCCCGACACTCTGGACACCTTCGTGTGCTCCAGCTGGTATTACCTTCGCTATCCCGACAACCGCAACGACAAGGCGGCGTTCGACAGGGAGTGGATAGACAAGATGCTGCCCGTGGACAAGTATATAGGCGGAGCGGAACACGCGTGCATGCACCTGCTTTACGCGCGCTTCTTCACCAAAGCCCTGCGCGATATGGGCTATCTCGATTTTGACGAACCCTTCCTTTCCCTCGTGCATCAGGGCACGATTTTAGGCCCCGACGGCAACAAGATGTCCAAGTCCCGCGGCAACGTCATCTCTCCGGATGACCTCATCTCCAAGTACGGCGCGGACGTTTTCAGGACCTATCTCATGTTCGGTTTCAGCTATGTCGAGGGCGGTCCGTGGAACGATAACGGGCTGGACAGCATAGGCAGATTCTTTGACAGAGTGGAGCGCGCCGTCAAGAAGTGCTATGAGATGAATTATGTCGAAAAACCCTTCTCGAAAGCGGAAAAGGAACTTAATTATGTCAGAAACGCTACGATAAAGTCCGTTTCTGCCGACATCGAGAGTTTCTCCTTCAACACCGCGATAGCCAGGATAATGGAATTCGTCAATGCCATCTACGCTTACGATTCCGCGGTGAGCGAGAAAAATGCCGTGTTCCGCGACTGCGTGAAGGATCTTGTCTTGCTGCTCGCGCCCTTCGCGCCGCACTTTGCGGAGGAGCTGTGGGAGATGCTGGGACAGACCTATTCCGTATTCGATCAACGCTATCCCGTGGCGGACGAAAATGCTCTCGTCCGCGACGAGATCGAACTCGCGGTGCAGATCAATTCCAAGCTCCGTTCCCGCATCACCGTGTCCTCCGACGCATCGAGGGAGGAGACGGAGAAGGCGGCTTTGGAGGCGGTGGCAGCGCAGCTTGCGGGCGCAGCCCCCAAAAAGATCATAGTCGTGCCCGGCAGGCTGGTCAACATCATAGCGTGAATCGCCGAGGCAAAGTGAGGATATAATATGCTGGATATCATCAGGATCAAAGAAAACCCGGAGGCGGTGGCTGCCGCCCTTGCCAAGAAGGGCTGTGAGGTGGATTTTGCGGACGTCATCGCGTGGGACAACGAGCGTAAGGCTGCGATAAGCGCGGTGGAACAGCTCAAAGCCCGCCGCAACAAGGTCTCCGCGGGCATCCCCAGGCTCAAAAAAGAGGGCAAGCCCGTGGACGACATCTTCAAGGAGATGCGTGCGATAGGCGACGAGATAGCGGAACGCGACGCGGACATCAACGCGCTCGTCGAGCGCATCGCGGACTTCCTCTCCCGCCTTCCCAACATCCCGGACGACGACCTTCTCCCCGGTGAGAAGGAGAACAACCAAGTGGTGAAAATGGTGGGGAAGAAGCCCGAATTCTCCTTCCCCGTCAAGAATCACGTGGACCTTTGCACCTCTCTCGGTCTCATTGACTACGAGAGGGGAGTAAAGCTCAGCGGCAACGGTTTCTGGATCTACCGCGGTCTCGGAGCGCAGCTGGAGTGGGCGTTGCTCAATTATTTTGTCGAGGAGCATTTGAAGGACGGCTACGAGTTCATCCTGCCTCCTCATCAGCTCGGCTACAACTGCGGCTTCGGTGCGGGACAGTTCCCCAAATTCAGCGACGAGGTCTATTGGCTGGACGTTGACGAGGACAGACACCGCAACCGTTTCATGCTCCCCACGGCGGAGACCGCGCTTGTCAATATGTATGCGGGCGAGATCATCGACGAGAGCAAGCTGCCCATGAAGTTCTTTGCCTACACCCCCTGCTACCGCAAGGAGGCGGGCAGCGCGAGGGCGGAGGAGCGCGGCATGATCCGCGGTCACCAGTTCAACAAGGTGGAGATGGTGCAGTATGCCCACCCCGACCACAGCATGGAGGCGTTCAACGAGCTTGTTGACAAGGCGGCGGCACTCGTCGAAGGGCTGGGACTGCATTTCAGAGTGTCCAAGCTGGCGGCGGGAGATTGCTCCGCGTCCATGGCGAGGACTTATGATGTGGAACTCTGGATCCCCAGCATGGGCATCTACAAGGAGTGCAGCTCCGTCTCCAACGCTAATGACTATCAGGCGCGCCGCAACAACACCCGCTACCGCGACTCCAAGACGGGCAAACCCGCTTATGTCCACACATTGAACGGCAGCGGTCTTGCCACCAGCCGCCTCATCCCCGCCATAGTGGAACAGTTCCAGAACGAGGACGGCACGGTGACCATCCCCGAAGTGCTGCGCAAGTGGCTCGGCGGGAGAGAGTACATCGGCAAATAACTCGCATACTACTCATTCGGAGACGGAACCGGAGCCGCAGGGCGGCGACTATCTGAGTGCCGAGCGCAGACGTACAACTAAATAGTGGTAGCACTCGTGCGCGAGTGCCGAATTCCTCCTCCCGTGCCGGGTATTCGGTGAGTGCAGTCATCCGCTTAGTTATGTAAGTGCGAGAAATAAACTTTTGTAGAGATGTACAGTCAGTCCCGCAAGATGCGAGGAGTGAAGCCTAATCGGCACGGGGGAGGAAAGCCCGAAGGGAAGGAGGGGGTATTCTAATTCCCCCGCGGGACGAACAGACAGTGACGAAAAAAATACTCCCGCGTAAGGCGGAAAAAGGGAGGATATATGAGAGATGAACTGAAAAAGTACGCAGACGAAGCGTACGCCATCGTCGAGACCGCGGCGAACGAGATAGGTCCTCGTCTGCCCGGCTCGGACAATGAGAGAAAGTTCGCCGAGCATATGGCGGGCAAGCTTAAAGAGATCGGCATCGATCCCGTGACGGAGAAATTCCTCGTCGCTCCCCGCGCAAGCATAGGCGGCATCCCCTATGCGGGCTGGGTGGGCATCATCGCGGCGATCCTGATGCTCATCCCCTTCGGCACTTGGGGCATCGGTTTCCACGGGCTGGCGTTCTTTATGTGCTGCGCCACCCTCGTGTGGCTGGTGTGCAGCGTGTTCCTCTACAAGACGTGGTTCGACTTCGCCTTCAAGCAGGCACCGTCCCAGAACGTCTACGGCGAGCTGCTCCCCGAAAGCGGCAAGTATGACTATACCGTCATGCTCTCCGCCCATACGGACACCAGCTGGAACTGGAAGCACTCCGCCGCCACCAAATACCGCAAGGGCGGTCCCGTCCCCGCGTTCGTCAAGATGGGCATAGGCATCGTCGCCTTCCTCTTCATCTTCGCGTCCGCGGCAACGGTGTTCATCACCGAGCTGCAATATGCGGTGTACGGCATCAACGGCGGGGAAAATATGAGCCTGAGCGCGATGGAGACCATGCTCCGTGTGGTGAACTCCATGCCTGAGTTCAACATCGCGCTGTTCGTGCTCATCCCCCTCTTTGTCATACCGGGCTGCTTCCTCATCACGATGTGGGCGGACAAGAACCCCCGCACCGCGTCCCCCGGAGCTATGGACAACGCGACGGGCATAGCCATCGCCTACACCGTCACCAAGTACTTCAAGGAGAACCCCGACAAGTTGCCCGAAGGCTGCCGCATCATCGACTTCAACTGCGGTTCGGAGGAGGCAGGACTCAGAGGCTCCATCGAGTTCACCCGCCGTCACAAGGGCGAGGACATCCTGAAGAATTGCTGGAACATCAACATCGACTCCATCGCGGACAAGGATCATTTCCAGGTCATCCACGGCGATACATGGCAGTTCACCCGCTTTGACGCCGACCTCGGAAGGATGCTCAAGGAGGCTATGAAGGATGCCGGCATCGCGGAACCCGGCGACATCGCCAACCCCGTGGGCGGCTGCGACTCCACCCCCTTCACCAAGGCGGGCGTGAAGAGCATCACCTTCGCCGCGCAGAACCCCATCCTCACTCACTACTACCACACTTTCCACGACAGACCGGAACGCTTCGAGAAGGAGACCGTGGGCATGGGCATCGACGTCGTGCTGAGGCTCATCGACAAGATCGCGGCAGTTCAGAGCGGCAAAGCGTCCGCCCCCGCGCCCGACGCGCCCGCTCCCGCGGCAGATGCAGCGGCTCCCGCGGCAGAGGCATCCGCACCCGAGGCGGAAGTCTTGGAGGAAGTGACGGTCACGGCTGTCCCCGTCGAGGAAGTCTCCGCCGAGGAAGTCCCCGCGGCGACTGCGCCCGCCGACATCACCGAGGACGAACAATAAGCATTGATGCGTCATCACATCTCTCCGCGCGCGGAGCGCGGAGAGATGCGTTGCGCCGCCTGCGGGCGGCGTTTTTTGTCGCCTTTTGTCACGGGGCGGCATTTTTTGTTTGTCCGCGACGGTTTTGCCCTTCGCCATGCTCTCGTCGGGCGGCGGGACTGTCCGAGAACGGCGGCGGGACTTGCGCGCGGGGCAGGGGAGAAGGACGGTGCGGAAATTCGCTCTTGATTTCGCTTTCGGTTTACCTTATCATTTAATTGCGGAGCGCGCGTAGGCGCGCGCATGCGGAGGGGGATATGCAGAAAAAACTCGGTTTCAAGAGCTACATCGGCTACGGGGTGGCGGACCTCGGCAACAATATCGCGTTCGCCGCAGTCGGGGCATATCTGCCGACCTTTTACTCGGATGTGCTGGGGGCGAAGTTCGACGATGCGACCGCTGCGACATGGCTCACCGCAGTCACCGTCATCATGATCATCGCGCGCGTTTGGGACGCGATCAACGATCCCATCATGGGCTGGCTGGCACAGCGGGCGAAACCCTCAAAATACGGCAAATTCCGACAATATTTCCTCATCGGCGGGATGCCTCTCGCCGTTTCCGCGGTGCTGATGTTCGCGCCCATACCCGATATGTCCCTTGCGGAGTGCATAGTCTTTGCCTTCTTCACCTACATCGCATACGGCATGCTCTACACGGTGGTGCTGGTGCCTTACGGCTCTCTCGCCACGGTCATGACACGCAACGAGAACGAGCGCAGCCGTCTCTCCATCGCGCGTTCCATAGGCGGAGGCATAGGCGGCGTGCCTGCGGGCATCCTCTTCCCGCTGTTGGTCTATTCCACGGCATACAACGCGTCGGGGGAGCTTGAAGAGGTGCTGGACGGCGAGAAACTCGCCATATGCATGGCGGTGGTGGCGGTCATCATGGCGGCAAGCTACATCATCGCCTTCTTCTGCACAAAGGAGAATTACGAGTATCCGCCCGCCGTACAGCAGACCAAGCTCTCGGTGGCGTTGAAGTCTTTGGTCAAAAATAAGGCGTTCGTCATAATGAGCCTTGCGGGGATGCTGCTCATCGCGTCCTCGATGTACATCACTTCCGTGGACGTCTACCTTTTCAATGTCTACTATCAGGCGAGGAATATGATGACCTTCGTCACCATCGCCACCTACGCGCCCATGGTGATAATGATCCCGTTCACGGAGCAGGTCATCAAGAAGATAGGCAAGAAGGAGATCTGCGTCTACGGGCTTATCCTCTCCGTGGCAGCCACCCTCGTCATGACGGTGTGGCGCATCCCCGATCCGTGGATATTCATAGCCTTCTGCTTCCTGCAAGGCGCGGGCGTGAGCTTCTTCACTCTGGAAGTGTGGGCACTCGCCATGGACGTCATAGATTCCCACGAGCTTGCCACGGGCAGACGCGAGGAGGCGATAGGTTACGCCGCATTCACCTTCATGCGCAAGATAGGTCAAGCAATAGCCGCCATAGTTCCCGCTTTGCTTGCGGCGGTGGGTTACGTCGCGCAGAAGGGCTACGGCGGACAGAGCACGGAGACGGTGGATGGCATCTATCTCATCGCCACCGTAGTCCCCTTAGTCATGTTCGCACTCATGCTCCTGCTCATGATCCTCTATCCTCTCGGCAAGAAGAAGGACACCGAGATGCGCGCCAAACTCGCCGCGTTGCGAGCGGAGAGGGAGGCGGATGCAGAGGATGTGTTCCCGGAAGGAGAGGGGAGCTGCGCGGAGGAAGATGCGGAGACAGCCGTGTGCGGTGCGGAGAGCGATGTGAGCGGAGAGCGTGCGCCCGCATGTGAGGGGGCGGAAGGAGGAGAGTGTGAAAAAGCCTAATCTCGTCTATGTGTTTGCGGATCAGCTCAGGTGGGCGTCTGTCGGGTACAACGGCGACAGGCGTGCGCGCACGCCCAACATCGACAGGCTCGCGGCGGAGAGTGCGGATCTCGTCAACGCTGTCAGCGGTCACCCCGTCTGCGCGCCCTACCGCGCGACTCTGCTCACGGGCAAGTACACCACGTCCACGGGCATGGTCATCAACGAGATAAGGATGAACACCCGCCACCGCTGTTTCGCGCACGTCCTCAACGACGCGGGCTACGAGACCTCTTACATCGGCAAGTGGCATCTTTATGCGGCGCAGCTGGGCAATCACTTCGATCCCAAAAACTCCTTTGTGCCGCCCGGTCCGGACAGGCTGGGCTTTGACGGATTTTTTGCGGCGTACAACTTCCACCACAGATATTACGCGCCCTATGCCTACTACCACCTCGACACCCCGGAGAAGATATACGCCGAGGGCTACGAGCCTGATTTTATGACCGATCTCGCCATAAAGCGGCTGAAAGAGAGTGCTGCGGGAGACAAGCCCTTCGCCCTTTTTCTCTCCCTCGGCACTCCCCACGATCCGTGGACGAGGGACAACGTCCCCGCCGAGTGGCTGGAGCTTTTTGCGGACACGGAGTTCGACCTTCCCGGCAACTATATGCCTTGCAACGATCCCCACGCGGATATGTGGGCTAAGTTCTTCCCCTTCGAGAGGGGGAAACTCACGGAATGGATGCGGGTGTATTACGCCATGGTCGCCAACCTGGACTACAACGTGGGCAGGCTGCTCGCCGCCCTCGACGAGACGGGAGCGGCGGAGGACACCGTGTTCGTGTTCACGTCCGACCACGGGGAGATGTTCGGGGCGCACGGCAGACGCGCAAAGAACATCTTTTACGACGAGGCGGTGAGAGTCCCCTTCCTGATAAGGTGGGGGAGACACATCCCCGCAGGCAGACGTGAGTGCTGTTTCAACACCGTGGACATCATGCCCACCCTGCTTTCGCTGATGGGGTTGGAGTGTCCCGCCGAGGCGGAAGGAGAGGATCTTTCCCTCTGCGTCACGGAGGGGAAACCCCACACCGCCCCCTCTCTCATGATGGGGACGGGACCTACAGCCATGTTCGGCAGCGGCAAGGAATGGCGCGCCGTGAGGGACGGACGCTTCACCTATGCGGTGTACCGCAGAGACAGGGCGGAATATCTTTTCGACAACATCGAGGATCCGCTGCAAAAACGCAATCTTGCGCAAGAACCGCAGTTTAAAGGTGAAAAAGAGAGGCTTAAAGCTGCGATGTATGCAAAAATGAGGGAGATCGGCGACGAGTTCGACGACAACCTGCACTATATGGGACGTTGGGTGAAAAAGAGGAGGATCGTGCGCACGGCGACATTGAGATGACGGCTTGCCCGTGTCGCGGAGGGGCATGCCGGATCGGAATGCCGCGGACCGGTCTCGGAGCGATCCTTCTCGGCTTCTTTGTACAGCCGCAACCTGACAATATGTTCACACCACCCGCAAAAAAGAGAGCGTCCGCAATGGACGCTCTTTTCCTGTCTCGGTTTCCCGCACCGCGGGAGAGTGGTCACTCCTCGGCGGGAGTCTCTTCTTCCGCGGGAGTCTCTTCCTCGGTGGTGTCGTCCTCGTCGGGCGCGCTCTCCACGACGAGGCGGGGACCGTCGGGTGTCGCCTCCCACACGCTCGCGTCGAGGTTGAAGTTGTCGTTGCCCGTCAGCCAGCTCTCTTCCGAGAACTTCGCGCTCTCTATGCCCGTCACGCCGCTGCGCGTGGCAAGACTCACCGCCTCTCCCTTCACCGTGACAGTCGCGTCGGAGGCGCAGTAGCACTTGGAGAGGGTGACGGTGTTGACGGTCGCGCCCACGAATGCGTCCGCATGTGCGGTGACGTTGTTGCCTGTGACGGTGATGTCAACGTCCGTGAATGAGCGTTCCGACCGCATGGTAGCCATGCGTCCCGCGACACCGCCCGCATAGACGGTCACCGCGCCCTCGCCCGCATCCACCGTGATGCTGCCGCCGCCGAAGGAGGCGTTGATGTCGCCGGTGGAGGAGGATTCCCCGGATGCCGCGGTGGAGGTGCGTCTGACATCACCCGCTATGCCGCCGACAAATATCTCTTTCGCGCCCGCCTGCGCGGTCACTTTGATCTCCGCGCCGGCGCGGCAGTTGGCGATGAGCGAGAGACTCTCGCCCGCAAATCCGCCCGCTTTCAGAGAGGAGGAGACGGATGCGGTAAGCGTTGCGTCCGTGAAGCATTGGGCGTAGTTGCCGCCCTCGCTCTTGCCCGCAAATCCGCCGATGTATGCCGTCCCCGCCGTGACGGAGATGTCCGCACCCTTCACGCCGCTCTTAGAGATCTCGGGACGGTACGCATTGCCGAAGAAGCCGCCCACGCGCGCCTCGGATGCGGAGACGGAGGCGGAGAAGGCGACCACCGTCACGTTCTCCGCAGTCACGGCGGAAGTCTCCGCCGCGCCCACCGCGCCGCCGATGTATGCCGTTTTCGCGCCGGTGAGAGAGACGTCCGCCGCGGTCACGGTGCAATCCGTGATGCTGCCGCCCGCGGTCCTTGCCGCGATCGCGCCCGCATAGACGGTGGCGTCCGCAAAGTCGAGTGCCGCGCCGTCCGCACCTTTGACGGTGAGGGAAGCGGTCACGTCTTTGAGTGTGCCGGAGTTCACGCCCACCGCGCCGATGCTCACGTTCTTGCTCGCACCCGCCGCGGTGACGTTCACGTTCACCGTGATGTCGGAGACGCTGCCCGCGTTCGCGCCGATGAGGGCGTAGACGCTGCCGTCGTAAGTGTCGTTATAGTTGAGTGTGATCGTCGCTCCGTTCCCCGTCAGAGTGCCGGCAAAAGGCGCGTCCTCGGAGAAGAGGGGAGCGAAGTTGTCCACGATTATCACCGCGTTCTCGGCGAAGGTGATCTCGGCGTTGAGGTAGGCGAATTTCTCCCCTTCGTCCTTGCCCGCGAGTGCGTCGGTCAGGTCGGTTGCGAATTCGGAGAGGTCGTTCGCATCCGTTATGGTCGCGGTGCGCAGCCATTTGGCGTAGAGGGAGATGGAGAGCTTGCCGTTCTCGTCCGCCGCCGCTATCTCCTCCGAGAGTTTGGTGGCGTCGTCGTAGTTGTCCTTGCCGTCCTCGTCCGTGACGACGAAGATGAATTTGTATTCCGTCGTTTGCTTGTCATCGCCTTCGCCCGTGGTCACCGTGAAGTACCAGCCTTCAAAGGTGTAGCCTTCGCGGGTGGGATCGATGTCGGGGTTCGCCGCCACTTTGTCGCCCACTTTTGCGACGTATTCGACGGGTTCGCCATTGCCGCCGTCAAAGGAGAGAGTGACATCGGTCAGCTGGCTGTGCATCTTGGGGTAGAGCACCAGCGAGGAAGTTTGGGTGAAGTTGCCCAGCAGTTCCGGCTTGCTCGTGTCGTCCTTGCTCGTGCGGGAGGTGGTGAAGGGCACTTCGGTGACGACATTGTTGCCGTCCGCATCCTTTTCCACGGTGACGTAGTACCAATACACCATCCAGTCATCCTCGTCCGATGAGACCGCCACGGGGATGTCGCCGCTCGCTTCTTTGCTGTCGTACACGGTGACGAAGGAGGGAGCTTTCCCGTCCTCGCCGGCGGGTACGGTCACCTTGCCGCCGTCATATTGCCAGCCGCCGTTAGCCTCATCTTTGCCGTAAGGGTAGTCCTCGCAGTTGTCGGAGGTGACCAAAGTGTGAGTGTAGGTGTTGGGAGTCCAGGTGGCGGACACCGTCACATCGTTGTTGACCACCGTGGGAGTCTCGCCCTCGTCCGCGGTGTCGGAGAATATAAAGTCGTCTCCGTCCTCGTCCACCCAGCCCGTGAAGGTGTAGCCGAGACGGGTGGGACGCAGCGGCTCACCGTTGTTGAGTTTGGGGCTTTCCACCGTGCCGCCGTGGGTGACGGTGACGTCAAAGTCGTTGCCGAGGGGATCGCCCTCCCCCGCATCGAAGTGAACGGTGTGCGTGGCGGGATCGGGACGTTCACCGCCGCCGTTTCCGCCGCCCGTATCGGTGGTGTTGTCGCACGCCGCGAGTGCCGCGATCAGCACCACGGCAAGCAAAAGGAGAAGAATTTTTCCTGCGTATTTTTTCATTCACGCCCTCATGCGGCAAAGCCGCGTTTTATTTCGGGATATCCGCGAAATTCGGAATTTCTATAACATTATAGCATTATTATGTATTATTTCAACTTAATTTTTCGTCCGCGCGCATAAGCCGCGATTTTTAAGCGAAATGCCGGCATTTTGCCGCGCACTCCATTTGTTTCGGAGTTATACGCACACTCATTCGGAGACGGAACCGGAGCCGCAGGGCGGCGACTATCTGAGTGCCGAGCGCAGATGTACACTTATGTAGTGGTAGCACTTGTGCGCGAGTGCCGAATTCCTCCGCCCGTGCCGGGTTTTCAGTGAGTGCAGTCATCCGCTTAGTTATGTGAGTGCGAGAAATAAAATCTTGTAGAGATGTACCGTGAGTCCCGCAAGATGCGAGGAGTGAACTTCAATCGGCACGGGGGAGGAAAGCCCGAAGGGAAGGAGGGGGTTTCTAACTCCCCTGTCAGAGGACGTCGGCTAATTTTACACTCTCCGAGTACCTATATCTTGTGGCGTGTTTACTTTCGTTGCCGGGAGAAAGATTAAAAGCGGGCGGGGAGGGGAGAGGAGGGAAAATGCGGGTTTTCCGCATTCCGAGCGGGTGTTTCGGGGTGTGAAACCAAGGTGCAAAAAGTTTCACAAAAAAACAATATTTTGTGGTCTTGCGGGCGTTGACAACAACATATTGTTGTGATACGATTGTCGTGCATTCTTCGGGGAGGACGACATTTTCCGACTCGATCTACTATAATCCGACAGGGAGAAGAGGCTATGATCATCAAGATTTTGAAGCGTGACGGAAGAATTGAATTCTTCAACAAGCAAAAGATCGCGGACGCCATTTTCAAGGCGGCTCAGGCGTGCGGCGGCAAGAACAGGGAGCTTTCCGCTCAGCTCGCGGACCTCGTGGTGAAGGCTGCCGAGGTCAAGTTCGTGGACAAGATCCCTTCCGTCGAGGACATCCAGGACCTCGTGGAAGAGGTGCTCATCAACGAGGGACACGCGCAGACCGCGAAGGCGTACATCCTTTACCGTGAACGCCGTCAGGAGGCGAGGAAGATCTCCGCGCTCATCGGCGAGACCTCCGAGCTTTTCACAGGCTACCTTGCCGACAAGGATTGGGGCGTCAAGGAAAACGCCAACATGCAGAAGAGCGTCAACGGGCTGAACAACTATGTCCGTGAGCATTTCACCAAGAAATATTGGCTGTATAAGGTCTATCCCAAAGAGGTGCGCGAGGCGCACGAGACGGGTGACATCCACCTGCACGACCTCGGTTTCTTCGGCCCCTATTGCGCGGGCTGGGACGTGAGACAGCTCCTCACCGACGGTTTCGGCGGCGTGAGCGGCAAGGTGGAATCCCGCCCCGCGAAACACCTGCGTTCCTTCCTCGGTCAGCTGGTCAACTCCACTTTCACCACCCAGGGCGAGACCGCGGGCGCACAGGCGTGGAGTTCCATCGACACCTATTGCGCACCCTTCATCTACTACGACAACATGACCTACGAGCAGGTGAGACAGTGCTTGCAGGAGTTCGTGTTCAACATCAACGTGCCCACGCGCGTCGGATTCCAGTGTCCCTTCTCCAACCTGACCTTCGACATCAAGGTGCCGCGCACTCTTGCGGATCAGAACGTCATCATCGGCGGCGAGATCAAGGACAAGACCTACAAGGAGTTCCAGCACGAGATGGACATCTTCAACAAGGCGTTCTGCGACGTCATGTTGGAGGGCGACTCCAAGGGCAGGGTGTTCACCTTCCCCATCCCCACCATCAACGTCACCAAGGAGTTTGACTGGAACAGCGAGGTGGTCAACGCCTTTATGGAGATCACTTGCAAATACGGCATCCCGTACTTTGCCAACTACATCAACTCCGACCTCAGCCCCGAGGACGCCGTCAGCATGTGCTGCCGTCTGCGTCTGGATGTCAGCGAGCTGAGAAAGCGCGGCGGCGGTCTGTTCGGCTCCAACCCCCACACGGGTTCCATCGGCGTGGTCACCATCAATATGCCCCGCATCGGCTATCTCAGCAAGACGGAAGGGGAGTTTTTGGAGCGCGTCCGTCACATGGCGGTCATCGCAAAGACCTCGCTTGAGATCAAGCGCAAGATCGTTGAGGCGCAGTCCGAAAGAGGGCTTTACCCCTACTCCACGCATTATCTGCGCGGTGTCAAGGAGCGCACGGGCGAGTATTGGTCCAACCACTTCAACACCATCGGCATCATCGGCATGAATGAGGCGTGCCTCAACTTCATGGGCAAGGACATCTCCACCCCCGAAGGACAGGAGTTCACCATCCGCGTCATGAACTATATGCGCGGCGTTATGGTGGAGTTCCAGAAGGAGACGGGACATATGTACAACCTGGAAGCCACTCCCGCGGAAGGCACTTCCTACCGCCTCGCTCTCTTGGACAAGAAGTACTATCCCGGCATCATCACCGCGGGCGAGGAGGACGTCTATTACACCAACTCCGCGCAGCTCCCCGTGGGCTTCGGCGAGGACATCATGGAGACGGTGAGATTGCAGGACGAGATCCAGTCCCTCTTCACGGGCGGCACCGTCCAGCACCTCTACCTCGGCGAGAGCGTCAAGGACATCAATGCGGCGAAGAAGCTCATCAAGAAGATCTTCGAGACCTCCAAGATGCCTTACATCTCCATCACCCCCACCTTCAGCGTCTGCCCCAACCACGGCTACATCGACGGCGAACACTTCACCTGCCCCGAATGCGGCGCGGAAGCGGAAGTGTACACCCGCGTCGTCGGCTACCTCCGTCCGGTGCAGAACTTCAACAACGGCAAGAAGGAAGAGTGGAGAGAAAGAGTCAAATACGAGCTTAAGCCCGAACAGATCAAGAGCGTCAAACTGTAAGAACAGACGGTTGATAAGTGCGAAATGGACGGTGAAGCCGTCCATTTTGCAACTTAGCCCCTTCCGCGCCGCAAGTGCGGAGAGGGGAGCGCAGCCCCGCGGAAGGCGCGGGGAGTGCGGAAAAAGAGGTGAGCGCGATATGATGATCGCAGGTTACAACCCCAACAGTTTTGTGGATTTTCCCGGCAACATCGCCGCAATAGTTTTCGTGGGCGGGTGCAATCTCCGCTGCTGGTACTGTCACAATGCGGAGATCCTCGACACCAAGGAGTTTCTCTCCGATGATGCCATTCTGGAGCGCATCAAGGACAATTTCCTCCTCGACGGCGTGGTCATATCGGGCGGCGAACCCACCTTGCAGCCCGACCTTTTCGACTTCGCGCGCAAGCTCCGCGACATCGGCATGCAGGTCAAGCTGGACACCAACGGTATGCGCCCCGACGTCGTGAAGGCGGGGGTGGAGCAGGGCTTGTTCGACTATGTCGCCATGGACGTCAAAGCCCCCTTCGACAAGTATTTCAAGGTGTCGCCCACCCGCACCGCGCACCCCGATAAGATGCGCGAGACAACGGCGTTCCTCATGTCGCAGGACAAGATCCCTTACGAGTTCCGCATGACGGTCATCCCGCAGTTCGACATCGAGGACATCGTGGAAGCCGCAAAGGAGATCGCAGGCGCGCGCGTGTTCTATCTCCAACCCTACGTCGACCACGGCATGGGCTTCAAGCCCCCCTCCAAAGATTTTCTCGCCGCCGCCCGCGAGGCGTGTCTGCCTTATGTCAACACCGAGGTAAGATGAACGCCCGTCGGCGCGTATCTTACTTCGGAGCGCAAAGATGCCCAAAGGGGTTCTACCCCTTGACCCCGCGAGGGGCATTATGCCCCTCGACCTCAAACTTTTTATAATATTGCGCCGAGTGTCGCGGCTGCGCCCGCAGCACTCGGCGCACTTTTATTATAAAAAGTATGGGAGCGCGAGGGTGTAACACCCTCGCAAGGGGGTGTGGGGGAGAAGAAAGTTCCACTGTCACACGGAGTGAAAATCAGAGAGCACCGCGATAGTTTTTGAGCGGAGTGAGAAAACGAGGAGCGGGGCGAACGTCCGCATTTTCACGACGTGATAAGGAGCAGCCGTGCGGTAGGCGAGCCGACCGCCGCAGCGCGGCGTAATGGCGACGAAACCGCACGGAATGCGACGCGGGAGCGCGAGGGATTAAATCCCTCGCAAGGGGGTGTGGGGGAAGTCCCCCGCAAAAGAAAACAAAACGCCGCCGCGGATGCCGAGCATCCGCGGCGGCGTTTTGGATGTTCTTGTTATTTTTTGTAGGAGTCGATGAGGGCGCGGAAGGCGGGGAGGGAGCGCGCGATCATATCGTGGCTGACGCAATAGGAGATGCGCACATACCCCGGTGCGCCGAAAGAGTCGCCGGGGACTATGAGAAGTCCGTAGTTTTTCGCGCGGTCGGAGAATGCGCCCGCGTCCGGTTCGAGGGAGCGGACGAAGAGGTAGAACGCGCCGTCGGGGCGCACGCAGTCATATCCCATCTCGGTGAGAGAGGAGTAGATGAGGTCGCGGTTGCGGCGGTATGCCTCGATGTCCGGCTTCTCGTTCACGCAGGCGGCGGCGATGTATTGGAACATGGCGGGCGCGCACACATAACCCTGCGCTCTGCCCGCGCCGCAGACGGCGGCGTAGACTCCGTTCACCTCATACATGCGCGGGGAGAGGGCGATGTAGCCTATGCGTTCTCCGGGCAGGGAGAGGGACTTGGACCAGCTGTAACACACCGCGGTGTCGGGGTAGAGGTTCATCAGATACGGCACTTCGATGTCGTCGTAGACCAGCTCGCGGTAAGGCTCGTCCGCGATGAGGACGATGTGCGTGCCGTTTTCGGCGGACTTTTCGCGGAGGATGGCGGCGATGCGCTCGATGGTCTCGCGGGTGTAGACGGTGCCGGAAGGGTTGTTGGGGGAGTTGACTATGATGCCCTTGGTGTGCGGGGTGACCGCGTTTTTCAGAGCGGTGAGGTCGGGCGCGAAGGTCTTTTCGTCAAAGGGGACGACGACGGGAGTGCCGCCCGCGGCTTTCACGAACACCGCATATTCCGGGAAATAGGGCGCGAGCAGGATGAACTCGTCTCCATCCTCGCAAAGGGCGTTCAGCGTGACGGTGAGAGACGCCGCCGCGCCGCAGGTCATATAGATGAGGTCGGGGGTGACGCCTGCGGAAAAGCGCGCGTTGATGTTGTCCGCGACGGCTTTTCTGACATTGGCGTCGCCCTGCGCCGAGGTGTAGCCGTGCAAAGCGGTGTTGTCGGGCATGGCGAGCAGCTTCTCCGCCGCGGCCTTCACGCCGTCGGGCGCGGGGACGTTGGGGTTGCCGAGAGAGAAGTCGTACACTTTGTCCGCGCCGACTTCGGCGGCTCTCTTTTTGCCGAACTCGAAAAGATCTCTGATGACGGAACGGTGGCTGCCCAGTCCGTACATTGTCTCATTGTACATTTCTGCCTCCGAATATGCGCGAGTGCGCGCGTTCAACGGATAGATTATAGCCCTTTTTGCGGCGCATAGCAAATGTTTTGGGGCGGCGCGCTCCCTCTTGCGCGCGGCGGCGGGAGGGGAGTATAATATCATTGTGCCGAGTATGCCGGATCGGGTTCGTATTATTCCTGTCTGGCATCCCGAAGGAGAAGGTATGGACGGAAACATCGCAAGACTCAAAAACGTCATCGACGAGGCGGAACGCATCGTCCTTTTCACGGGAGCGGGGGTGTCCGTTCCCAGCGGTATACCCGATTTCAGGAGCGCGGGCGGCATCTATGAGGGCAAATTCGCGGGATATGACGCGGAATATATGCTCTCGCACTCCTGCCTCGTCAACAACACGCAACTCTTTTTCGACTTTTACAAGAGCAAGATGCTTTATCCCGACGCGCAGCCCAACGCCGCGCACCTCTATTTCGCGGAGCTTGAAAGGAGAGGGAAGCTGCTTTCCACCGTCACGCAGAACATAGACGGCTTGCATCAGGCGGCGGGTGCGAAACGGGTGTGGGAGCTGCACGGCAGCGTCAAGCGCAACCGTTGCGCCAAATGCGGCGCGCGCTATGACGAGGAGTTCATCCTCGCGTCCGAAGGCGTGCCGAGGTGCGAGAAATGCGGAGGCGTCGTCCGCCCCTGCGTGGTGCTTTACGGCGAGAATCTGGACGGGGACGTGTTGCAGGGTGCGGTGGACGACATCGCACGCGCGGATGTGCTGATCATAGCGGGGACGTCGCTCGCGGTCTATCCCGCCGCCGCGCTGCCCGACTGTTTCGGAGGGCGGGAACTCGTGCTCATCAACAAGACTCCCACCGCCCGTGACGACATCGCCACGCTCACCGTGTACGGCGATGTTGCCGAGGTCTGCCGCGCGCTCGAAGGGTAGGGCGGAGAGCTGCGCGGGCGGGAGCATTAAATAAACTTGCGCGCCCGCCGCGCGCGTAATTGACTAAACGGCGGAAATTTGCTAGAATCATCGGGAAGAATACGCAAGCGGCGCGCCTAAGTGCGCGGCGCGATCGAGGTGTATATGACGGGTTCCAATACCAAAGAGATCGCCGAAAGACTGAAAGGTCTCAGGGAAATGATGGAGATCTCCGCCGCGGAAATGGCGGAAGTCGCGGGCGTGGACGAAAAGACTTATCTGGAATATGAGAAAGGGACGAAGGATTTTTCCGTCACCTTCCTTTACAACTGCGCGGGACGCTTCGGCGTGGACGTGACCGCGCTGCTCACGGGGCACACTCCCACCCTCTCCTCGTACAGCATCGTGCGCGCGGGGCAGGGCGTCCTCACCGAGCGCAGGCATATGTTCACCTATCAGCACCTGGCGCAGAATTTCCGCGGCAGGACGGCGGAGCCTTTCCTCGTCAACGCACCCTACGTCAAGGGCGCGGAGGACAAGCCCATCCCCCTCTCGGCGCACAAGGGGCAGGAGATGGACTACATCCTGAAAGGCAAATTGATGGTGAACGTGGCGGGCAACATCGACACCCTTTCGGAAGGAGACACCATCTACTACGACAGCGGGCAGCCCCACGGCATGATCGCGGTGGGCGGAGAGCCTTGCACCTTCCTTGCGGTGGTGCTGAAACCCGAAGAAAAATGAGCGCACGGCGGCGCGGACGCGCCGCCCGAATTTTAGTTTGAGGGAAAGATATGTCCATATACGATGACGGCAGAGCGGTGACGCCAAAGGGATGCACCTTTGTAAAAGACGGGGTGCGTGTCTCGGTGTTGTCCGAGAGGATGATCAGGATCGAAAGGGCGGCGGACGGCGTTTTCACGGACGCGCCCACGCAGACGGTGATCGACCGTTCGTTTGCAAAACCCGACTTTGATGTGTCGGAAACGAAGGATAAGATCGTCGTTGTGACGAAAAGCAGAAAATTCTACATCGACAAGAAGTCTCTTGCGGTGGAGTGCGACATAGCGGGGAAGAGGGTGCGCCCTTCCTCCCGCTCCAACCTCGGAGGCACGGCGAGGACGTTGGACGGCACCTTCGGCGTGGTGAGGATGTTGAAGGGCGCGAGGGGCAAGGATCACTTCTTTTTCGCCAACGTGCGCGGCGGCGTGATGTCACGAAACGGCGTTGCGGAGCTGGACGATTCCCGCGCCTTCACCATCAATGCGGACGGTTCCGTCTCGCCGAGGAAGCAGGGGATCAAGGATAAATATGTCTTTGCATTCGGCGACGATTTCGCGGGCGGGCTGAAAGAGTATTACGCTCTCACGGGGTTCACCCCACTTCTCCCCAAATACGCCCTCGGGAATTGGTGGTCGCGCTATCACGCGTACACGCAGGAGGAGTACATCGCGCTCATGGACGAGTTCGCGGCGAGGGGCATCCCTCTCACCGTGGCGACGATAGATATGGATTGGCACATAGTGGACGAAGTGCCAAAGGAGTTCAAGCCCCACAATCCCACTCAGTGCGCGGGCTGGACGGGTTACACCTTCAACCGCAAGCTATTTCCCGACCATGTGAAATTCTTTGCCGACCTCAAATCGCGCGGACTTGCGGTCACGATGAACCTGCACCCCCGTGACGGCGTGAGGTATTACGAGGAGATGTATCCGGAGATGGCGCGCGCCTGCGGCATAGATCCCGCAAGCAAAAAGACGGTGGAGTTCGACCTCACGGACGAGAAGTTCCGGCGGGCGTATTTCGACATCCTGCACCACCCCTACGAGAAGGAGGGGGTGGACTTTTGGTGGATAGATTGGCAGCAGGGCACCAAGTCCAGGCTCAAAGGGCTGGATCCGCTGTGGCTCCTCAACCACTATCACACCGAGGACATCTGCCGCGACGGGAAGAAGGGCATCATCCTCTCCCGCTATGCAGGTCCCGGCTCTCACCGCTATCCCATCGGCTTTTCCGGGGACACCATCGTGTGCTGGAAGAGCCTGAAACTCCAGCCGTGGTTCACCGTGAATGCCGCCAACATCGGCTACACATGGTGGTCGCACGACATCGGCGGGCATATGTTCGGCAAGGGGGACGCGGAGCTTTACGTCAGATGGCTGCAATTCGGAGTGTTCTCCCCCGTCAACAGGCTGCACTCCACCAAAAACGGCATCTCCAAAGAGCCCTGGCTGTACGGCGAGGAGGCGGAGAGGATCGCGGGAGATTTCATGCGACTGCGTCACAGATTGCTCCCCTATCTCTACACCGCCAATGTCCTCACCGCAAAGGAGGGCGTGCCGATATGCGCGCCGCTCTATTACCGTTGGAGCAGCCCCCTCGCGCGGGAGGTGAGGAACGAGTATCTCTTCGGCTCCGAACTCATCGTCGCACCCGTCACGAGCAAGGCGGCAAGGGACGGGCTTGCCCGCACCACGGTGTGGCTGCCCAAGGGGACGTGGACGGACATTTTCACGGGAGAGACCTTTGCGGGCGAGCGGCTCGTGACCGTAAAGACGCCTCTTGACCGCCTCCCCGTCTTTGCGAAAGAGGGGGCGATCATCCCCATGCTTGCCGAAAGAGAGGGCAACTCGCAGGAGTTCGACGCGCTGGAAGTCCGCGTGTTCAAAGGCGCGGGGAATTACAAGATGTATGATGAGACGGGCAGCATCTCCTTTGCGACGGAGACCAACGGAGGAGTGACACGTTTTGACATAAAACCGAGTTCAGACTGCAAGACCGAGACGATAAAAGTCGTGTTTGCGAGTTTGAAGCGTGCGCGTTTCTCCGTGCCCGAGTATGTCTCCGCGACGGAAAATTCCGTCACCGTCCCCTGCAAGACACTCACCGTCTTTGCCGAAGAAGTGCCTTCCGCGGAGGAAGAAAAAGCCGAGTGACTTAGGGAGAGCATACGCTCCTACGACACCGCATGACGCAGGGAGAGCACATGCTCCCATGACACCGCATCACAAAAACCCCGACGGTGATCCGTCGGGGTTTTGATATGCCGGATCGATGTTTTAGCAGGGCGGTGCCCGCGTGATCGAAAAGTGATATTGACGGGAGCGGATCCGGATGTTTGAACGTAGCGAAGGGGATCGTGAAGGACGGCGGGACTTTCCTTGCCGCGTTGGAGGAGAAGATGGCTCTGCCTCCCGTGGACAACACCAACGCCGACTACGCGGGACCTTTGACGTGAACGAGTGACCGAAAAAAACGGCGGACGGGGCAGCACGCCCCGTCCGTTTTCATATCGCGGTCGAGGAGATCGAGGTGCGGGAATGAGGTGAGATATTGCTTGTCTCCCCAACATCTTGCGGTCGGGGCAGGCGGGCGCACATATTTTCTTTTTGGCTCAAAATTCGCTTGACAGGGGATATTTTCTTTACTATTATATTTAAGCGTCTGTACGCAGGCGTATACGGATATTGTTGTAAGAGCGAACTAGCCCCTCGCCTTGCAGTCTATATATAGAAACACACACGAAATTTTGGAGGTCTGTAATGGCTAAGGATTTGTCCGCAATGGCAAACAACAATAAGTCTTACATGGCGAAACCCGGCGAAGTGGAGAGCAAGTGGTACGTCGTCGACGCCACCGATATGGTGCTCGGACGTCTCGCTTCTCAAGTGGCTGCCATCCTCAAAGGCAAGAACAAGCCCGAATACACTCCCCACGTCGACTGCGGCGACCATGTCATCGTCATCAACTGCGACAAGGTGGTGCTCACCGGCAAGAAGCTGGAGCAGAAATATTACCGCTATCACACCGGCTACATCGGCGGTCTCAAAGAGGTGCAATACAAAAAGCTCATGAGCGAGAAGCCCGAGTTCGCCGTCTACAAAGCCGTCAAGGGTATGCTCCCCAAGAACTCCCTCGGCAGAGATATGCTCAAAAAGCTCCGCGTCTACGCGGGCAGCGAGCACAACCATCAGGCACAGTGCCCCGTCGCGCTGGAACTGAAATAATGTGAGGTGCGTATATGGCTACCAAGAAAACCGTCAAGAAGAAAGTTCAATATCTCGGCACCGGCAGAAGAAAGACCGCCATCGCGCGCGTCCGTCTCATCCCCGGCGAGGGAAATATCACCATCAACAAGCGTGCATTCGAGGACTACTTCCCCCTCGACACCATGCGTCTCATCGTCAATCAGCCCCTTGAGGCTGTCTCCGCAACGGACAAGTTCGATGTCATCGTCAACGTCCAGGGCGGCGGTATGACGGGACAGGCGGGTGCCATCCGTCACGGCATCGCCCGAGCCCTCTGCGTCTGCGACAGAGAAGCCTACCGCTCCATTTTGAAGAAAGCGGGCTACCTCAAGCGCGATCCCAGACAGAAAGAGCGCAAGAAGTATGGTCTGCATAAGGCGCGCAAAGCCCCTCAATTCTCAAAACGCTGACATCACTATTTGGCGAATTGCTTTGTCAAAGCCCCTTCCGCAATGCGGTCACGTACGAAAAAGTACGCTCCCTTTTGCGAAAGGGGCTTTTTCGCGCACTTCATCCAAATATTGATGTCAGCTGTGTGTGTCCTTGAATGGGGTGCTTTCGCGTTCTGCATCCAAATATCGCGGTTATCCGCTGACGGCGATAGTTCGCCGTCGGCGAACGAGTGTTTGAGCGGGTGCCTTTGAGCACGCCGTCTCTCTTTCGGAGACGGATTAACGAAAACTCAGAGCGTGACGTCGCTTGACACGACGTTATCTCATTCGGAGTGGAGCCGCTCACCAACGCGCACTCATTCGGGGCGTGCTTTTGAACACGCCGAACACCCTATTCGGAGCGTCCCGAACACGACGAACGGCTTGATAGAGCGCCCCTCGAGCACGACGAAACCCTTGAGCGAGTGTAATTTTGTCAAGTAGTGAAGCAATAAAGGCGCGGGGCGGGGGCAAAAATGTGTACAAATGGGTGCACGCGACCTTTCACAAAAGGGTTTTCGTCACATTTCTTTGGAGATGCCGAGGATGTAGTCGGAGGAGACGTCGAGCAGGGCGCAGAGTTTGGCAAAGGTGTCGAGGGCGGGAAAAATGTCCGCTTTCATATATTTGGACACGGT
>CALVQW010000016.1 GCA_944358385.1 uncultured Clostridia bacterium | reverse complement strand
CAGACTGCGGAAAGCACGCTCCTGCCCGCGGAAACCGCGCCGAGATCCTTCGGCGCGCGCCGTTCGGGCGCGGAAGTTATCTTGGCCGCGGAGATAAGCGCGTCGGACGTAACGCGGGTGTTGTCGTGATCGGTGCAGTGTGTCTTGTTCATCTGCCGTGTTCCCTTTTATAATTCCATCATACCACAGTGCCGCCTTTCGGGAAAGGCTTTTCGCCGCCGCGCGTGCGCCCCGTGCCGGCACGCGTTCCCGCGCCGCCTGGCGGTCAGAGTATCCCTCTGCGGTTGGACTTCATCTCCGAGCGGAATTCTTCCAGCGCGGAGTTGAGCTTTGCCGCCACTTCCGGGTAGACCATGGACACGTTGTAGCCCTCGATGGGGTCTGCGTCGAGGTTGAAGAGGTAGTTGACGTAATATTGATCGATGAAGGCGGAGTTCTCCGTCTGCACGCGGTCGTAATACTTGAAGTCGTAATATTCCGTGCCGTGTTCCGTCTCCACGGGCACTTTTATCATCTGCACCGCCTGAGTCTTGCCCTTCTTTTGATAGAAGAGGACGTCATGCACGGAGGCATCGGGATCATCGGTCTCGCCGCGCCAGAGAGCGGCAAGGTCCGCGCCGTCTATGATCCTGTCCGAGGGCAGAAACGCGCTGCCGTCGTCGTTGGTCACTCCTGAGAGGGAGATCAGGGTGGTGAAGATGTCGAAGTTCATGGACGAGGACGTGACGCGGAGGGTGGGAGAGGTGCGGGAAGTACCGTCGTTCTCTGTCACCGTGACGGTGGAGTTGGGCTTGCCGCCCACGCGGCCCGCGGGATAGCTTGCGATGAGGGGCACTTTCATGCCGCCCTCGAAGGTGGTGTTCTTTCTCCCTCTCAGCGCCCCCGTTGCCCCCTCGCGCCCGGGACCGTTGTCCGAGGTGAAGATGACGACGGTGTTGTCGTAGAGGGTGCCGCCGTTCTCCTCGTCGGGAGTGGAACGGAGATAGTCGAGGATCCTGCCCAGCTCGCGGTCGAACTCCTCTATGCAGTCGATATAGTTGTCGTCCGAGGTATCCCCCTTCCCGTTGCCGTTGTTGTCGGAAAAGATGGGGTAGTGCGGCCACGGCGAGGTGTAGAAGGCGAGGAAGGGGTTGCCGCTCTCGACGGAGGAGGTCATGAAGGAGAGCATCTCGTCCGTGAAGAGGCGGGTGCTTTCGGACTGGTCGAGGTTTTCGGCGTGAGTGCGCACTTCGGCGTGGGTCACGCCCTCCGGGTGTCCGCTGCCCGTGTCCCGCACCCAGTTGTAGGGCGTCATATCGTTGACGTAATAGCTGCCGTAGAAATAGTCAAAACCCTGGTTGGTGGGCAGATATTCGCCGTAGTCTCCGAGGTTCCACTTGCCTATGCACGCGGTGTCGTAGCCCGCAGCTTGCAGCACTTCCGCAAAGGTCACCTCGTCGCCGAGGATGCCGTCCACGTTGAAAAGGAACTGATAGGGGTCGAGGAAGTGGGTGGGGGACCACGGGTCGCTGTCCGTGACGGTGGGGAAGACCACGTTGTCGAGATAGCCGCGGGAGGAATATCTGCCCGTCAGCATCGCGAAACGCGAGGGGGAACACACGGGAGACGCGGCGTAGAAATTCTCCATCATCACGCCGTTCTCCGCGATGGAATCGATGTTGGGTGTGTTGATGGTGGGAGTCCTGCCCGTGAGATAGCTGTACGCCGAGATGTCCGCATACGCCATGTCGTCCATGAGTATGACGAGGACGTTCGGCGACACGCCCTTCTTTTTGGAGGAGACGGAGGAGAGATAGGCGTCATGCCCCTCCCACAGCCTGTCCACCACGGGGCGGGCTCGCAGGTTCATGAAGAGGGCGTATATGCTCGTCGTCGCGATCATGAGGGAGAGCACCGCGCACGCAACGCCTTTGAGCGCCTTGCCGTTTAGGAATTTGCGGAGGAAGACGAACAGCACCGCCATGCCGACGGGTCCGAGCAGCAGCACGAGGTTCCACCACAGCCGTTTGCCGAATGAGTCCGCGCCCCAGATGAGGAAGTAGAGGAATGTCCCGCCGTAGATGACCAGCCCGGACACCCAGAGGAAGAGCCCTGCGGGTTTGTCCTTTGCGGTGCGCGCGATGAGCGCAACGGCGGCGACTATGGACAGCACCAGCCCCACGAGCGGGAAAAAGTTGAACCCCGACGCCAGCATCGTCAGCATGAATATGCAGCACAGCGCGAGCCACACAATGCCGAAGATGTCCTTTGTGCGCGGGATGGCGCCTATGCCGTCCGCGACTCCGTTCTGCTGCCGCACTTCGTCTTCCTTTTCTTCCGGCAGGGCTTTGATGTCGCGATCCTTCGTGGTCATTTATCCTCCATATGCGGGTATGTCCGCGCATATCCGCGCGGAAATTTAACCTTCGTCAAAAATTATACAGTAAAATGCGGCGTTTTGCAAGAGGGTTTCGCGGCGCACGCGCTCTCTTTGCATCCTTCTGGTCTGGCATAGGTTGATTTCGGGCGGGGATGTGGTATAATCTGATCATAAAAGCCAAAGCGAGGGAACTATGGAAGAATTTTGGCAGGGTGTAGTGGATTTTTTCAAGAATGCCGGGCTTAACATCCTTTACGGCATCATCATACTCATCGTCGGTCTCATCATCGTGAAGCTCATCAAAGAGGTGCTGAAACGCATACTCCGCAAGAGCAAACGCGACGAGGCGATGTCCGGCTTCATCGTGTCGCTGGTCAACATCGTGCTGGAGATCATAGTGCTCATCACCGCGCTTGCGACCATGGGCATCAACACCGCGTCCATCATCGCGGTCATCGGCACTTGCGGCGTCGCCATAGGTCTTGCCCTGAAGGACAGCCTCGGCAACATCGCCAGCGGCATCATGATCATCTTCAACAAGCCCTTCAAGAAAAACGACTATGTGGAGATAGCGGGCGAGGAGGGCAGGATCACCAACATCAACCTCTTCAATACCACCCTCAAAACCGACGACGACACCGTCATCATAGTGCCCAATTCCGAGGCGGTCAACAACCCCATCATCAACTACGAAGGATGCCGCTTCCGCCGCATCGTGGTGGACATTGCCGTGGACAAGGGCAGCGACATCGCCGAGGTGCGCGACATCGTCGACAAGGTGGCGACCGCGGAGGAGCTGCTGGCAAAAGAGGAAGGTTACAGCATCGTTATGAACGGTCAAGATACCAATTGTGTCAAAATGCAGCTCAAATGCTTCACTCCCACCGAGTCCTATTGGCCCGTGAAATACCGCCTCAACGAGAACGTCTACACCGCCCTAAAAGACGCCGGCTACCTCACCCCGAACATGCAGGTGGATGTGTATGAGGGGGAGAGACCGGCGCCCAGAAACCCACACAAAAAATCCTGAACGCCGCCATTTGGCGCATAACTTTGTCAAAGCTCCTGCCTCTTGACAGGGATAAATACTTACTAGAAACAAACTGTACGTCTCGCGGGGGGGGGGAGTGAGAATACCCCCTCCTTCCCTTCGGGCTTTCCTCCCCCGTGCCGATTGGAGTTCGCTCCTCGCATCTTGCGGGACTAACTGAACATCTCTACAAGATTTTATATCTCGCACTCACATAACTAAGCGGATGACTGCACTCACTGAATACCCGGCACGGGAGGAGGAATTCGGCACTCGCGCACGAGTGCTATCACTACTTAGGCGTACGTCTGCGCTCGGCACTCAGATAGTCGCCGCCCTGCGGCTCCGATTCCGTCTCCGAAAAAGAGACGTCGTACCCAAAGACGCCCGCTCGGAGTGTACGTTAAACTTCTCCGAATGGGTGTGCGTTAGAACGTCTCCGAATGAGTGTGCGTCGTATTCAAGCAACCCGCGCTCGGAGTGTGCGTTGATCTTTCTTTAAATAGCTCTCGTCGGGTTCAAGCGCGCACGCTCGAAGTGTGCGTCGCACTCGGAGATCATAAAACCTGCCGGATCTCCCGGCGTGGATTTTTTTCGTCGGGGCTGTTTCGGTTGCGTTCGGGCGCGGGGTGTGGTATCATTGTTCAATAGTTTTACGGGGGCGCATTCCGCGTGCGCGCGAGTGGGCGCGGCGGAGCGTGTCGGAGTGTGATATGACCAGAGCCGAGAGAGCGGAAGAGTTGTTTTTTGAAGGATACACCTGCGCGCAGTCCGTGGTGTTGGCGTTTGCCGATCTAACGGGCGTGGACGAGGGCGTTTTGAGGCGGCTTTCCGCGCCATTCGGGGGCGGCATGGGGAGGTTGAGAGAGGTGTGCGGCGCGGTGAGCGGCATGGCGATGCTCCTTGGGCTTTCCCGCGAGTGGGACACTCTCGACAAGGCGGAGAAGGAAACCCTCTACGCAAAGGAGAGGGAGATGGCGGAGAAGTTCCGCGTGCGTGCGGGCAGCATCGTATGCCGCGATCTCATCGCGGAGCATCCGCACGGCGACACGCACAATTCGTTGAAGCCTCATTGCAAGAGTCTGGTGGGGCTTGCCGCGTCCATAGTGGAGGAGAGCGGGATATTCCCGTCCGCGGACGGCGGCGAAAAGGAGAAGATATGATCACGAGCAAGCAGAGGGCGGCATTGCGTTCCGCCGCGAACGGGCTGCCCGCGTGGTTCCAGGTGGGCAAGGGCGGTGTGACCGAGAATATGCTGGCGGATGTCTCCGCCGCACTCGACGCGCATGAGCTTGTCAAGCTCACGGTGCTGAAAACGGCGGGCATTTCCGCAAAGGAAGCCATAGTCCTGCTTTCGGAGGCTTTGGGGGCGGAGCAGGTCGCCGCCACGGGCAACAAGGTGGTCATATACCGCAGAAGCACCCGCGAGGGCGTCAAGCACATAGAATTCTGACAAGCGGCAGTGCAGCCGCATACGGTGAAGTCATGAGAGAGGACAAGACCAAGCTCACGCCGGAAACGGAGCCGAAAGACGAGCCGTCCACCCGCGCGCTCAAAGAGGCGAGGGAACAGCTCAAACGCAGACGGCAGGAGACGCAGACCTTCAAGCGGAAATATTTTGATTTCTACGACGATGTGAAGATCTCCCACAGAGAGGATTGGTGATGAAGAAGTGGTTGAAAAAGCTGCTCATAAAGGACTATGAGTCCACGGGAAAACCCGAGGTGCGCACCCGCTACGGAGTGACGGCGGGCGTGTTCGGCATATGTTCCAACGCGGTGATATGCGCGCTGAAACTCGTCGTCGGTTTTCTTTCAGGCAGCGTGACCGTCATCGCGGACGCGGTCAACAACCTTTCGGATGCGGGCAGCAGTGCGGTGACGGTGGCGGGGTTCAAGCTCGCGTCGCGTCCCGCCGACCGCGAACACCCTTACGGACACGCGAGATATGAGTATATCGGCGCGCTTGTCGTTGCGGTGATCATCCTCATCGTGGGCGTGCTGTTGTGCAAATCCTCGGTGGAGAAGATCGTTACGCCGGAGGAAGTCTCGGTGGACGTCTGGACGTATGTCGTCCTCGCGGCGTCCATAGTGATGAAGCTGGTGCAGATGTGGCTGTACCTGGATTTTGCCAAGAGCATCTCGTCGGGCGCGCTCAAAGCCGCAGCGGCGGACAGCCGCAACGACGTCATCGCAACGGGTGCGGTGTTGGTTGCCGCCGTCATCATGGATGTGGCGGGAGTGAATGTGGACGCCTACTTCGGGCTGGCGGTGTCGCTGTTCATCGTGATGTCCAGCTTCAAATATATCCTCGAAGCGGCGAACCCGCTCATCGGCACCCGTCCCCCCGAAGAGGTGGTGGAGACGTTGAAGGACACCGTGCTTTCCTATGACGGAGTGATCGGCATGCACGACCTCGCCGTCCACTCCTACGGGGAGGGGAGATACTTCGCGGTGGCGCACCTCGAAGTGCCCGCAAAGGACGACATCATGTTCGCGCACGAGCTTGCGGACAACATCGAACGCGATGTCAGGAACAAGCTGGGCATCCAACTCACCTTGCACATAGATCCCATTGACAACGAGGACGAGGAGACGCTCGCCCTCAAAGAGCGGTGCATGAAGGTGGTGAGAAGCTTCGGCGAGGGCTTCTCCCTGCACGATTTCAGGCTGGTGAAGGGCATGGAACACACCAACATCCTCTTTGACGTCGAGGTGCCGTTCGAGCACAAAGTCGCGCTATCCGACGTGGAGAAAAAGCTGGAAGAGGAGTTCGCGGGAGAGGAGATGAAGTACTACTTCGTGCTTTCGCGCGATGTGGAATGATGCACGAAACGCACGTTTATCGTGCGGAAAAATAAACTAAAACTCGGATATCGTCGTTTGCCGTGCAAACGGCGGGAAGAAACGAAGCCCACGGGGGAGTCCCCGTGCGGCGCGGAAGAAGGAATGTATGGTAAGAGAAGATCTAAGGAACGTTGCGATCATAGCCCACGTCGATCACGGCAAGACCACTCTGGTGGACGGCATGCTCCGTCAGTCCGGCACCTTCCGTGACAATCAGCAGGTGCAGACCTGCGTCATGGATTCCGGCGCGCTGGAACGCGAGCGCGGCATCACCATCCTTGCGAAGAACACCTCCGTGCATTGGGGCGGGGTGAAGATCAACATCATAGACACTCCCGGACATGCGGATTTTTCGGGAGAGGTGGAGCGCGTCCTCAAAATGGTGAGCGGCGTCATACTGCTCGTGGACGCGGCGGAAGGACCTATGCCGCAGACGAGGTTCGTCGTCGAGAAGGCGTTGGAATTGGGGCTTAAGATCATCATCGTCGTCAACAAGATCGACCGTCCCGACGCGCGTCTTTCCGAGGTGGGAGACGAGGTGTTGGAGCTTCTCCTCGACCTCGGCGCGGACGATGAACAGCTGATGAGTCCCATCCTCTACTGCTCCGGGAAGAACGCCACCGCAACGAGGGATTACAACGTGCCGGGCAAGGATCTTTCCCCGCTTTTCGAGACCATTCTGAGCTATATCGAGCCTCCGGAAGGCGATCCCGACGGCGACTTGCAGCTGCTGGTCTCCGCCATAGATTACAACGATTACGTCGGGCGCATCGGCATAGGCAAGATAGAGCGCGGCACCGTCAAGGTGGGCGAGGAGGTGATGGTGTGCGACTACACCGGTCTCTCGCCCTATAAGAGCAAGGTGGTGACGCTCTTCCAGATCGAGGGCTTGAAGCGCGTCGCGGTGGACGTCGCAGAAGTCGGCGACATCGTGTGTTTCAGCGGCATTGAGAACATCACCATAGGCAACACCCTCTGCGTGCCGGGGAAGATAGATCCCGTCCCCTTCGTCAAGATCGGCGAGCCGACCATAGAGATGAACTTCTCCGTCAACGACAGCCCGTTTGCGGGCAAGGAAGGCAAGTTCGTCACCTCGCGTCAGCTGAGAGACAGGCTCTTCCGCGAGCTTTTGAAGGACGTTTCCCTCAGAGTCTATCAGACAGAAAGCCCCGACACCTTCAAGGTGTGCGGCAGGGGAGAGATGCACCTCAGCATACTCATCGAGACCATGCGCAGAGAGGGGTATGAGTTCGGCGTCGGCACCCCGCAGGTCATCTTCCGCACCATAGACGGCGAGAAATGCGAGCCTATGGAACGCCTTTTCATCGACGTTCCCTCCGAGTGCGTCGGTTCCGTCATGGAGCGCATGGGAGTGAGGAAAGGCGAACTCGTCACCATGGAACCCAAGGGCAGCCGCATCAGGATGGAATTCATCGTCCCCTCCCGCGGGCTGTTCGGCTTCAAGAACGAATTTCTCACCGACACCAAGGGCGAGGGCGTGATGAACCAGCTCTTTGAGGGTTACGCGCCCTACAAAGGACCGATACAGCGCAGGTTCACAGGCTCTCTCGTAGCCTTCGAGACGGGCGAGGCGGCGACCTACGGACTCTTCAACGCGCAGGAGCGCGGCACCCTCTTCATCGACCCGCAGACCATGGTCTATGAGGGTATGGTGGTGGGCATGTCCCCGAAGGCAGAGGACATCCGCGTCAACGTCTGCAAGCGCAAGCACGTCACCAACATGCGCGCCGCAGGCTCCGATGAAGCCCTCCGCCTCAACACCCCCCGCAAGTTCAGCCTGGAAGAATCCCTTGAATTTCTGAACGACGACGAAATGCTGGAAGTCACCCCCCTGCACCTGCGCATCCGCAAGGTGATCCTTTCGGGGAGTGAGAGGATGAAGCAGCAGTTTAAAAATAAACAGTAATGCCGAAACGCGCCCCGTCACGGGGCGCGTTTTCAACGGGAAACACACAAAACGCGCGGTTGAACCGCGCGTTTTGTGTGTTGAAGTGGTGGTTTGTGCAATTTAAGTGTGTGGTGCGCGTCAGTGCTTGTCGGCGCGGAGTCAATGGCGGACGTTGGTCTTGACGAGGTGCAGCATCTCTTCCGCCGAGACGATCTCGATGTGCTCGTCCAGCAGCGAAACGAAGAGGTCCACATCGGCTATCGTCATGGACCAGGGGTGTATGTTTATGTAGGAATAGCCGTTTTCAGAGGTCGGGTCGGCGGGCATGGCGTTTATTTCGTCCGCCAGTTTCTTTATGAACGCCTCCTTGGTCAGTCCGTCGTCGGGAGTGTGCCACAGCGACTTTCTTGCGCTTATGAAGGGCTTGTCGCCGCACCATATCATCCTGCCGTTCAGTTCCCGATATCTGTCGCCGATCTGCATGAATCCGCCCGGGATGCCGTACGTGTCGGCATATTTTTGCATCGCCCTGCCGAGTCGGTAGACGGACGTGTCGTTGTCGAGCACGGCGAGCGCGGACAGATCCGCACGCCCCATCGCCTCCGCTGTCATCCCGGCAAACGACGAAAGCAGACGGCGGGGGAATGCCGTCGGGTTGATGTAGCCCATGCCCGACACTCCGCAGATGAAAGAGTCGTTTGCGTTTGCGTTGTCGTAGAGATATTTCAGCGCTTCGGGGGCGAGAGTCGCCATGACGGGCGGTGCCGTCCAGGTGAGTTTGTAGTCTGCGGTCGAATTTTGCCTGTCTTTATAATGGTCGGTGAAGGGCAGGTTCTGGCACCATTGCAGATTGTCGCCGTCGCTCATGATGAGCGCGACATAGTGTTTCGTGCCGTCCGCGACGAGCTCTCTGTGAGCGTATTTCTGCCCGATAGGCTCGCCGCTGTCGCAGCCGGAAAGATAGCTGAGGTTGGAACTGTGGTCGGACGCGATCACGCACAGTCCGCTTCGGGTCGTCTGCTCCACATAGCCCATCTCGTCGGTGCTCCATCCGAGGACGGGCGCGTTCGGGTTTGTCTGCAAATAGACCTTTTTTCGGAACCCGACGGAGTTTTCGCTGTTCTCGTCCGTGTAGAAACAGAAAGCCCCTGCCGCGATGCCGTAGTCGCGGAGAGTGGCAAGGTCCGGCGATTGGTGTATCAGCACGTTCTTGTTTAGGACGTCTTTATACCGCTCGTATAATGACTCGTAGGTGTTCACATAGCTGCCGTCCCCGTTTTTCAGGGTCATATCCGCTTTGAGTTCCAGTCCGCGGCGTTCCGCCTCTTCTTGCGCCGAGCGCGGAACGGACAGCCATCTCTCCGCGCCCGAGACGGTGGCGGCGGTGTTGACGGTGAAGCTGCCGACACCTTCGAAAAGGACGTAACCGTTGTCCGAGAGATGCTCCTTGCAGGCGAGCACCAGCTCCCAGGGGTCGGAAAATTCGGTCACGGTCAGTCCTTTTTCGGCGACGAACTTTTCCGCGTAAACAAAATTGTCGGAGTCTTTTATGTAAATTTTGGCTTCCTTCTGCGCGACTATGCCTTGCAAAGACACGATCATCGCATATATGTCCTTTGAAAGCCCCTCCCCGTCGATGACGTAAAGTTCGGTTTCGGACGCTTTGAAGGTGGGGATGACCGCCACAGCCCCGTCATAGGGCAGGGTGAACGCCAGTATGCATGTGACGAGCGACAGCAAAAAAATCAGCAGCAAAACACAACAGACGAGTTTTCGTGCCCCGGAAAATCTCATTTCAAGCCCTTAATGATAATGTATTGTCCGCGTGAGATACCGCGTGATATATCATCCGTAAACGCGCGGTTCAACCGCGCGTTTTTGTGTGTTTAAGTGTCGGTTTGTGCAAAAATGCAGGGCATGTCAGTGCTTGGCGGGGGCGGAGAGGACGCTGCCGCAGTAGGGGCAGCGGGAGGTTTCGCCCTTTTGCAGCTGCACGGTGGCACCGCAGTGGGCGCAGACGACGCTGTACTGCGTGGGAGCGAGGGCGCGGTTCTCGTTGAGGACGAGACTATCGCCTTCGCGGATGTAGCCCACAAGGTAGCCCTTGCGGATGCAGTTGTTGAGGGTGGCGGAAGCCGTCTTGCCGTTGACGGAGAGGCGTTGCGCGAGGTCGGCGACGGTGTAGAGATGTTCCTGCGTGACGGCGCGGACGACCGTGAGTTCCTGATTCACGGTGGAGACTCTCACCCAAAGGAGGGGAGTGCCGTAGAAGCCCAGCACAGTGCCGACGATGCCCAGGACCAGCATGGCGATGTAGCCCTTGTTGTCTCCCATGTTGATCGCGCCGACGACTATGAATGGCACGCCGGCGATCAGCCCCACCGTAAAGATGAGCGCGAGGATGAAGTTTCTCTTTTTTGCTTTTTCGGCAAGTTCCATATCCACTCCGAGGGCTGCTGCCCTTTTTATCGTATTATTTCGTTGACTATATTATTGCATTACGGCGGGCATCGGTCAACCGTATGGGCGGAGTTGCGGCGCATTTCGGGTGAAGCAGGTTCCCGCGCCCTGCCGCGGTCAGGCGTAGACGACGTATTGCGAGAGCATGAGTATGCCCACCGTGAGAGAGAGCAGGACGAGCTGTATCGGTCCGCTCCAACGTATCCATTTGGGGTAGTTGACGGTGGTCATGCCGAGGATGAGCAACAGTCCCGCGTTGGTGGGCAGCAGCATATTGGAGAAGCCGTCCCCGAAGGTGAACGCCAGCACCGCGACCTGTCCGTCCACTCCCAGCTGGGAACACATCGCGCCGATCATGGGCATGAGCAGGAACGCCTTTGCCGAGCCGGACGGGATGAACATCTCAAAGACGAAGATGACGAGATAGACGAGCAGGATGATGACGGCGGGGGACTGTCCTCTGCACGCCTCTATGACCTTGTATAGGATGGTGTCCATGACGGAGCCGGACTCCATGATGTATCTCACGCCGCTGGCGATGAGGATCATGGCGACGGCGGGGAGGAGAGTCACCAGCCCTTTGCCGAGGTGTTTGAGGAGGGACTTGCCTTTCAGCCCGCAGAGGATGCACGCTCCTATGCCCGCGATGACGTAGATCGTCACCGTGATGTAGAGGACGTAATCCGCGAGGGCGAAATCGCCGAGAGCGGGTATGTAGTGCGGTTGCAGGAAGATGGAGACGACGGCGACCGCGACTATGGCGATCATCCAGCCCGCGAACCATTTGAGGGCTTTGGACTTGCCTTCGTCGTAGACGAAATCCGCACTGGTGAAATCGAAGCCCTGCTTTTTGCGCAGATCCTCGCCGTAGACGAGGGAACGCTCCGGCTTTTTCTCTATCCTGCGGGCGTAGGGATAGATGAACGCCATGAGGACTATGTAGGCGACGACGAATGTGAGAAGGCGCATCTCTATGCCAGAGAACATCGGGATGCCCATAAGATTCTGCGAGATGCCCACCGTAAACGGGTTCACCACTCCCGCCGCGAAGCCGAAGCAGGACGCCAGCACCGAGATGCCCAGCCCCACCAGCGCGTCCCAGCCGAAGGCGTAACACAGCAGCACCACCACCGGGACGAGAGGGATAAGCTCCTCGAACATCCCCGCCGACGAACCCAGGAACATGAATGCGAAGGGGAGAAGGAAAAGCAGGATGTATTTGCGGTCACGGAATCGGTTGCGCAGCGATTCCACCATATAGATGAGCACGCCCGTGTTGTCCAGCGCGGTGAACACCGCCCCTATCACGAGCAGCAAGGCTATGAGTGCCCACACCATGAGGGAGCCGTCCATGGTCGGATCCAGCACCAGCACGGGGGAGAACACCGCCTGCCACCATTTGAGGGAGGGGAGGGTGTCGTCCTCGCGGTAGGAGTCCTCCACGATGTACTCGTTGCCGTCCGCGTCCAATGCGCGTTCGTACGCGCCCTTGGGCAGCACCTGCGTCAGCACTATGGCGGCGATGACCAGCACCAGCACTATGACGACGGCTATGACTATGGCGCGCTTGGAGACTTCGATGGTGCGCGGCGGAGCTTTCTGCCCGTCGGGCAGCGCGATCGCGCTCCCGCCCACACGCGCGTATTCTTCCTCTTTCAATTTCCTGCTTATCATAGAAACAATGATAAAATACACCGCCGTCAAAATCAATACGCGCGGAAAAACTTTTAATACTTTTTTAATCTTAGGAAAGGGAAAAACCGGCTTATCCGCTTATACAGCCACTTTCTTTTTTAGCTTGCGGTTGAGGGCGGTGTCTATCTTGGAGTGCAGGTCCCGCGTGGGTATGCTCACCGCCGCATACAGCACCGCAAGCACCGCGCATATGGCGGAAAGCGCCTTGCCCATCTCCGCGGTGATGTCGTTGTCCACGCCGAAGAAATCGATGATGAGTTGGATCTCCGTCACATAGCAGCCCACGTATATGCCCACCATCACCAGACAGAGCAGGATGTGCAGCCATGTCGGGGGCAGTGCGACGCGGAAGAGATAGATAAGCCCCACGAACGTGGTCACGATGCAGTACATGGTGCGGATCTGATCGGGAGTGACGTCCAGGAAATATCTGCCCGCCACCATGACGGCAGCAGCACCCAGCATGACTATCACCCCGCCCGGGACGGCATGGCACAGCACCTTGGTGAGGAAACGTCCTCTCACGAGGTCGTTGTTGGGTTCGAGAGCAAGCACTATGGAGGGCATGCCGATGGTCACGCCGCCTATCAGAGTGAGATTGCGCGGTTCGAAGGGGAGAGGCATGTTGACGCACATGAAGAGCAGGGCAAGCAGGACGTTGTACACCGTCTTCATGATGTAGAGCGCGGCACTGCGTTCCAGATTGTTGATGGAGCGGCGTCCCTCTGCGACTATGCGGGGCATGGACGCGAAGTTGGAGTCCAACAGCACGAGGGAGCTGACGTTCTTTGCCGCGTCCGATCCCGACGCCATTGCGACGGAGCAATCCGCCTCTTTGAGCGCGAGGACGTCGTTGACGCCGTCTCCCGTCATCGCCACGGTGTGTCCCGCGGCTTTGAGTGCCTTGACGAGGGTGAGTTTCTGGTCGGGCAGGACGCGTCCGAACACGGTGTATTTCGTCGCCGCCTCCCGCACTTCCTCCTCCGTGGAGAGGGTGGACATGTCGATGATGTCGTCGCACTTTTCCAGCCCCGCGCGCTTGGCGACGGCGCGCACCGTGGAGGGGTTGTCGCCGGAGATTATCTTGACATCCACGCCCTGTTCGCGGAAGAAACGCAGGGTGTCCGGAGCTTCGGCGCGGATCTTGTCCGTGATGTAGACAAATCCCTCAAACGACACTTTATCGGGCAGTTTCCCGTCGATGAACTCCTCTTTTGAGGATGCTAGCACGAGCACGCGGTAGCCCTCGTCCGCCTTTTCGGAGGCGAGAGCCAGCATCTCGTCGCCGTGCCCGAGGACGAATTCCGCAGCACCGAGGACATAGCTCACGCCGTCTATGCGCGCGCCGCTCCACTTCCTTTCCGAGGAGAAGGGGACGAAGCTTTCCGCCTCTCTCGCCCTGTCCTCGTCCGCAAGGAAGGTCTTTATCGCGCTTGCCGTCGCGTTGTCGTCTCCCGTCGCGGTCACGGTGTCGCGGAGCATGCCTTTGAACTCCTTGTCGGAAAGCCCTTCCCGCGGGGCGATGCCGCTCACTTCCATGCTGCCTTCCGTGATGGTGCCCGTCTTGTCCAGACACAGCACGTCTACGCGCGCGAGCGTCTCTACGCAATAAAGGTCCTGCGCGAGCGTCTTTCTGCGCGAGAGACGTATCACGCTCACGCAGAACACCGTGCTTGCAAGGGCGACCAGCCCGGAGGGGATCATGCCTATCACGGAAGCTATCGTCGTGACTACGGTGTCGTTCAAGGCGTCGGGGTAGCGGAAATATTTGGAGCAGAAGAGCGCGATGCCCACGGGCACGATGACTATGCTCATCACCTTGACTATGAGCATGAGCGCGCGCCATATCTCCGAAGTGGGTTTCTTGAAATATTTTGCCCCGGAGGAGATCTTCATCACGAAGTTGTCCGCGCCCACGTGTTCCACGCGGCATCTCGCTTTACCGGACACCACGAAACTCCCCGACACCACGTGGTCGCCCACGTTTTTGACTATGGCGTCCGGCTCGCCCGTCACGAGGGACTCGTTGACTTCGCAGCTGCCTTCCACTATGACGGAATCCGCGCACACCTGTCTGCCCGCGGCAAGTTCCATCACATCATCCAGCACTATCTCCTCTATGGCTATCTCCTCCGTCTCGCCGTCGCGCACGACAAATGCCTTGGGCGCGGAGAGCAGGGAGAGCTTGTCCATTGTGCGTTTGGCGCGCAGTTCCTGCACTATGCCCACAAGCGTGTTGAACACTATGAGGATGAGAAAACCGAAGTTGCCTATGCCGTCCAAGCCGTCGTCCACGAAGCCCGCGAGCAGCACCGCCAGGACGATGAAAACAAAGTTGAAAAACGTGAGTATGTTGGAGCGCAGGATCTGTGCCACGCTCTTGGTGCGCACGGTCTGTTCGCCGTTCACCTTCCCCTCCGCGACGCGTGCTTCGACTTCCGCAGAGGTCAGCCCTGCGGAGGGAATGTCTCGGCTTTGCTCCGTCTGCAATTCGGAGGCGGAGATGTCACTCGGATCCGTCATTTTTCACCATGGGGGGATTGTTGACATAATGATAGCACGACGCGCGCCGCCCGCGCAAGCGTATTGAGAAAATGCGCGTTCCTTTCGGACGGTGCGGAAAGGGAGAGGGAAGGGCGCGGATCTCCTTCCGCCATCGGCGATGCGGGCGGGGAATAGACGGGAAGGGGCGGGCATACACTTGTGGTATGAAAAAGAAGATGCTGCTTTTTGTGTGTCTCATCCTCGCCGTGTGCGCAGCCGTATTCGCTCTCGCCGCGTGCGACCGCACCCCTTCGGAAGAGCCGTCCGACATCTCCCGCTCCGTCTCTGCGCTCTACATCGCGGACGGCGACGAGTTCTCCGTCACCCTGGAAGTGGGGGCGAAAGAGACTCCCTTCGTCGCGGACGGCAAAGTGGGCGAGGTGAAGGAGTTTGCCTCTCTTACCGTCACCCCGCTCACCGTCGCGGAGTATGACGAGATCGCCTTCGTCATCACGGGCGGGGAGCAGGAGACTCTCTCCGGGACGCTCACGGCGGGCGGGTTCGGTGACTTCAAGTCTGACATCCCCCTCGGCTTTGTCCCCGCGAAAATTTCCGTCACGGCGGGTGGGCAGACCACCGAGTTCGAGCTTTCCTCCGTCCTCGATGGCAAACTCACTGCCACAGACGCGGTGAACGTGGCAAGGAAGCTGTTTGCCGATCTCATAGAGGAGGAGCGCGCCGCGGGCAGCCCTTCCCGTGAGATATACGTCAAGCTGATAACGGGCGACCGCGAGAACTTCTACTACTACGTCTCCTTCATCGGCGAAGGCACCGACTATTGGGGCGCGCTCGTCAAGCCCGAGGACGGCAGCGTGGTATCCCGCCGTCCCTGACGGGTTTCGGGGCAGGGGAGGGCGTCTCCTCCCCTCAAAGGGCGCGCGGAACGCACCGCAGGGAAATGCGCGGCGGCGGGACGGGGGAGCGCGTGCGAGCGTCTCTTCTTCCGTCTGCCGTTGCACATATCGCGCGAAATGGGCGTTTATCCTATCGAAAAAGCCTCTGAACAGTGGGGGAAGGGTTTAATTAAAATTTATTGTTGCATTTTGTCGCAGGATTGGGTATAATTTAGGCGTAAAGCGTTTCAGGGCGGAGAATTTCCGCGGGGAACGGGATAAACTCAGGAGGTAATTATGAACAAAACCGATTTTATCAAGGCAGTTGCAGCCAAGGCAGACCTTTCCATCAAAGACGCGACCGCGGCGGTCGAAGCGTACGGCGCAGTCATCGCGGACGCTCTCAAGGGCGGCGACAAAGTGGCGATCGCAAGCTTCGGCACTTACGAGCTGAAGCATAAGCCCGAAAGGACCGGCTTCAACCCCATCACGAAGGAGACCATCGTGATCGGCGCGAGCAACGCTCCCGTCCTCAAATTCGGCAAAGCGTTCAAGGATCTGTTCAACTGAACTTGACTCGGTGCCCTGCTTCGGCAGGGCACTGCTTTTACGCGCGCACACGCGCGACGCGCGGACGCATTATGCGCCCGTAGTGTCCGAGCCGCCTCACGGACTCCCTTTGTCATCCGCGGGCGGTCTTTTTTTTGCGGGATGCATCGCTCCATGAGAGTTCGTATCATTCCGGTCAGGCATTAGGTCGCACGCGCGCGATGACGCGCGATAAAAAACAAATGCGGAAGATATGTTTTTTGCGAGACATATCGGGCGGTCTGTATAGGTTTTTCGGGCGGTCTATCCGTTTACAATGCGGAAAAGCTTTGGTATAATCTAAACGTCAAAAAATTGATACGGAGGGCAAAATGAAAGTCACTTACACCGAACTTAAGGGCAAGAAAGAAGCCGGCTACGGCGTCACCCGCTGGGCAAACGCTCAGGAGATCAATCAGAGCTTGAGTGAGCTTACCTCTCAGCCCATTTACAGCGTCACCGAAGAGGCTTACAAGGACATCTGCGACAACTACTACGACAAGCAGTGCGCCAAGTCCAAAGCCATCACCGCGGAAGCCAAGAAGTATATCCCCGGCGGCGTGCAGCACAACCTCGCTTTCAACAAGCCTTTCCCGATGTGCATCGTCAAGGCGGAAGGCGCGTACATGTACGACCTCGACGGCAACAAGTATATCGACTTCCTGCAAGCGGGCGGTCCCACCATCCTGGGCAGCAACTATCCCGCCATCCAGGAAGAGGCGATCAAGCTCATCAAGGACTGCGGTCCCGTCACCGGTCTGTTCCATGAGGCGGAGCTGCTCATCGCAAAAGAGATCCACGAGTGCATGCCCAATGTCGAGAAGTTCCGTATGCTGGGCAGCGGCACCGAGTCCGTCATGGGTGCCATCCGCGTGGCACGCTGTGCGACCAAGAACAAGAGAGTCATCAAGATCGGCGGCGCGTATCACGGCTGGTCCGACCAGATGGTCTACGGCACGAAAGTCCCCGGCACCAGACAGTTCCTCGAGTCCTACGGCATCCCCAACGCCACATTCTCCGTCGTCGACGAGGTGCGTCCCAACGATCCCGAGATGCTGGAAGATTACCTCAAATTCAACCGGATGCGCGGCGGCACCGCGGCTGTCATAGTCGAGCCTGTCGGTCCCGAGAGCGGCACCCGTCCCGTTGATTTCGATTACAACAAGAAAGTGCGCGCACTCTGCGACAAGTACGGCGCGCTCCTCATCTTCGACGAAGTCGTCACCGGTTTCCGTGTGGGCGTCGGCGGCGCGCAGGGACTCTTCGATGTCGTGCCCGATCTCACCATCTTCGGCAAGATCGTCGCGGGCGGCTATCCCGCAGCGGGCGGCATCGGCGGCAAAGCCAAGTACGTCGACCTTCTCGCGGCAGGCGTCGCGGGCGGTGCGAAAAAGGCGTATGTCGGCGGCACTCTCGCCGCAAACCCCCTCTCCGCAATGGCAGGCTATGTCGCCATCAAGGAGATCAGGAAGAACGACGCCTGCGTCAAGGCAGGTCTTGCCGGCAACAGGCTGACCGACGGTCTCGTCGACCTCATCAAGAAACACGATCTGCCCTATGTCGCTTACAACCAGGGTTCCATCGTCCACCTCGAATGCACGGGCGCGATGAGCTACGACTTCTCCTCCAAGTGCATCCTGAGCCTCCTCGGCGTCCTCAAGAAGAAGGATTCCATCATGGTCAGGAAGGAAGCGATGGAGCATATGGGCGCGGCTTATATGTCCCACGGCATCGTCACCCTCGCGGGCAGCAGGCTCTACACCTCCATGGCGGACACCGACGAGATCATCGACGAGGCACTCAACCGCTTCGACGACGTGTTCTCCCTCGTCAAGAAACGCACCAAAGTGGACACCCTCCAGCTCGCCGAGTACAAGCTCAAGAAAGCCCAGCAGTATCCCGCCGGTCCCAAGCGTGACAAGAAGATCAAAAAAGCGGAGAAGCTGATGGAGAAGGGTAAGAAAGAGCAAGCCCTCGCGGATTCCAAGAACTGACGCCGCTATTTGGCGAACAACTGCGTCAAAGGCACCCTTTCCTGCGGGTTACGTACGACATAGTACGCGCCCCTTGAAAAGGGTGCCTTTTCCTTGTTCTTCATCCAAATATCGGCGTCAGTCTTTCCGTTAAATTTCTGACGGCACTATTCGGCGAATAACTGCGTCAGAGCCGCGCCCCCGACCGCTTATGTACAAGGAGTACACTGCGCGCCCGGAGACGCGGCTCTTCCTTGTTCTTCATCCGAATATTGTCCTCAGCGTATACGTAAAAAAACGGGGTGCTTTTGCGCTCTGCAGCCGAATATCGGCGTCAATGAACAGGCGTTTGATCGAGCGCGCCTGAACCCGACGAACACTTTTTCGGAGACGGAATCGGAGCCGCAGGGCGGCGACTATTTGAGTGCCGAGGGCTAACGTACAACTAAGTAGAGGTAGAACTTGTGCCCGAGTGCCGAATTCCTCCTCCCGTGCCGGGTATTCAGCGAGTGCAGTCATCCGCTTAGTTATGTGAGTGCGAGAAATAAAATCCTGTAGAGATGTTCAGTCAGTCCCGCAAGATGCGAGGAGTGGACTCCAATCGGCACGGGGGAGGAAAGCCCGAAGGGAAGGAGGGGGTTTCTAACTCCCCCGCGAGACGTACAGCCTATTCTAAGTGTGCTGGAGCGCGATGAACGCGGAGGCGATTTAACAATTGGGGACGGGGCAGAAATGTTAAGAAAATTTAACAATTTTGCCCCGTCCCCAATTGTTAAATCGCGGTGTTCGCCGAGTGTCGGCGGAGGGTGTAACAACTAAGGCGCAGAGCGGGAGACCGCTCTGCGCGTGTGTTTATTATGTAGTTTCCGTCGTTGTCAAGGGCGCGAAATTTTATTGTGCGTAGCCCCAAAAATTTTCGGCACTGCTCCTTGACAAAACCAGTGTATGGGAAAGAAATAAAGCAACAGTGCAGGGGTGTGGGGGAATTGATTCCCCCACGGGGAGCGCGGTGGTGTGCCACCCTCGCAATGGGCGGGCGGGTGGGCATCCTTGTGACGAGCAGCATGATAGAGCGTGCTTGAGTGCGACGAACGCGGGGACGTTACATATAACGTGGGGCGTTGACTTCATCCCAGATGTTTTTGATTTTTTTACCATCTATGTGCGCCCGTTCTTTGAATTCTTCGGCGGACAGGAATTCCTGTCGGATAGTTTCGCCGCACAGTGCGATTTTGATGAGCGTACCGTTCGGATCACGGTAGGCGATCACGCAATATGTCGCATTTTTGTGATCGAATTGCATTTCACCGTAAAAGAGCAGTGCTCGTATAAACTCATCAAGATCTGCCTTGAACGGCACTCCTTGCCTGTATTGTTTTTTTGCGTGCGAGAGCGAAACGACCATGGGATAACTTATATGCAGTTGCTTTTCCATTGCGGAGTTATCGCAACCTCGCCGCCAACCGCAATTCGGACAATCGTGATAAAAGCCTCTTTCGTTTCTCAGCACGAGATGGCCGCACACCTCGCATGGAACGAGTTCTTCTTTGACCTCGTTTGGCATGATTTTCTCCTTTTTATGCTCGGCGCAACCTTGCTGCGTTTCTCCCTTTATTGTAGTACGAAACGCCGATTTGTACAATGTCATCTTCAATTAAATGAATGACGCCGATCGGTGCTCCGGCTTTCGGGGTGTTTTCGGCGTTGATGAGGGCTGTCGGCGTGCGCGAGGGCAAAAGTTGGTGAAATTGTGCGCATAATGTGCGCGCGTGTGTTGACCTAAACAGTTTTTTTGTATAAAATATAGGCGTATATGTGCATCACGCTTTGTTTCGCGCGGTTTCCGGCGTGGAGGGCGGCAGGCATAAATAATCTGAGGGGAGACATATGAAGTACATCATTTCTCATGACATCGGCACCAGCTCGGACAAGGCTGTGCTGGTCGACTTCAACGGCAACATCGTCGCTACCGTGGCGGAACCCTATCCGACATTCTATCCCGCTCCCGCCCATGTGGAGCAGGATCCCAACGACTATTGGAAGGCGGTGTGCATCACCTCCAAGGCGGTGGTCGAGAAGGCGGGCATCAAGCCCGAGGACGTCAAAGGCATCGTCTTTTCCACGCAGGCGCAGGGCGTCATCCCCGTGGACGAGAAGGGCAACAATCTGATGAACAACATCACCTGGGTGGACGGCAGAGCGGAAGAGCAGGCGCAGAAGATCATGAACCGCCTGGGCGGCACCAAGGTGTTCACCATGATCGTCGGCACTCCCATCATGGGCAAGGACTGCGTGGCGAAGATGGCGTGGGTGAAGGAGAAACGTCCAGAAGTCTACGCCAAGACCAAGTATTTCCTCGACGTCAACGGCTGGCTCAAATTCAAATGCACGGGCGAGATGTATGCCGAGCTTTCCGGTGCGTCCTCTTACGGTCTCGATCTCAAGAAGAAGAGCTGGATGAGCGCGTTCCCGCTCATAGGCGTGGATATGAAGCGTCTGCCTCCTCTTTGTAAGAGTACGGACAAGATAGGCAAAGGTCTCACCGCCAAAGCCGCGGAGGAGACGGGGCTTGTCGCAGGCACTCCCGTGTTCGGCGGCTGTGACGACGTTCAGTCCGCGGTCGTGGGCAGCGGCATGTGCGGCGAGGGCGAAGTGCACATCTATCTCGGCACTTCCGCGTGGGTGGCTTTCCCCTCCAAGACAGCAAGCAAATTCATGCACGGCGCGGCGGCGATCCAGTCCGCCGATCCCGAAATGAACCTCATCGCGGGCATCACCGAGGCTGCGGGCAGCAATATACAGTGGATCTGCGATCAGTTCTTCAAGCACGAGAAAGAGGAGCTTGGCGACGGCATCTACGAGTATATGGACAGCGTCATCCACAACGTCCCCGCAGGCTCCGACCACCTCATCTGCACCCCGTGGATGCTGGGTGAGAGGTGTCCCGTCAGCAGCACGACGACGCGTGCGACGCTTTTCAACATCAATCCCACGCACACCCGCGAACATCTCATGCGTGCGGTCTACGAGGGCATCGCGTACAACCTGCGCTGGATCCTGGACAACTATCGCAAGGACTACCGCATCGAGGGCAACAATTTCCGCATCATCGGCGGCGGTGCGCTGGACAAGGGCTGGATGCAGATCATCGCGGACGTGACGGGCTGCACCTTCTCCGTGGTCAAGAATCCGAGAAACGCGGGCGCGCTGGGCAGCGCGATCATCGCGCTCATCGGTCTGGGCGAGCTGAAGGACTTTTCCGCGGCAAAGAATTTCGTGCAGATCGAGACGACCTACAAACCCGATCCCGCCAACAAAGCCATCTATGACAAGCTGTTCTCCGATTACAAGACGCTTTATGCGGCTCTCAGGAGACCTTATATCAAAGCAAATTCCAGAAGATTCGAGGGCATTGAAAAATGATGAACGAACAAGTTTACGAGAACATGAAGAAATATGCCGCCATGCTTGCGGGCGACGGCTACATCGAGTGCGGCTACATCGCAGTCAAAGCGGACGACGGGATCTACATCACCACCCCAGACGCCGATTTCAAGGAACTTGCCGAGGACAAGATCGCCTATGTCACCGATAAGTCCGTCGAGGAGCTGGAAGGCAACTTCCGCGCGGCGGCGGTGCTGCTCATCTGCGCCCTCAAAGCTAAACAGGACGACGGTGCGGCTGCCATCGTGGACAGCAAGAGCATCCTCGAATTCTCCGCCAAAAAGATGACGCTCCCTCCCATTTTGGAGGACTCCGCGCAGATCAACGGCGTGAGCGTGCGTGCCACCAAGCAGAATACGGCGGCGGAAGTGGTGGGTGCCATCTCCGGCGCGCGCAATGCCTGTTTCCTTCCCGAGGCGGGCGCGGTGGTCACCGGACGTACTCTTGCCGAGGTCTACACCTGCACCCTCGTGCTGGACAAAGCATGCAACGGCTATCTCCTCGCCGAGAAGAAGGGCGGTGCTAAACATCTCAACGCCTTCGAAGCTTGGCTGGAGCATATGGTCTACAAGCTCAAATACAGCAAGAAGAACCAGACCTCCCAGAAGGCTGCGGAGGAGGGCAAAGAGGTGGATACCGCCGAAAAGCCTTCCGCCATCGACACCGACGAGCTGCGCGCCGTCGCACAGGAGATAAAGGACGCGGGCGTCAAGCTCCTCGAAGAGAACCTCGTGCAGGGCACTTGGGGCAACATCGCCGTCCGTCTCAACGACAAGGAGATGATGGCGACTCCCTCCGCCCTCGATTACGTCATGCTCAAGCCCGAGCAGATGGCGATCGTGGATATGGAGAGCATGGAATGGCGCGGCTCCAACAAGCCCACCAGCGAAAAGGGCGTCCACGCCGCCATCCTCAAGATGCACCCCGAAAGCAAAGTCACCGTACACACCCACCCCTTCTACGGCTCCATCCTCGCCGCGATGAGGCAACCCCTCGAAGTGCCGGAAGAGTACCGTGACATCCTCGGCAGCACCATCCCTGTCAGCAAGTTCGCCCCTTCCGGCACTCCCTGGCTCGTCAAGAACGTTGCCGCCGCCATCGGCGACGCTCCCGCCTGCATCATCGCCAGCCACGGCATTGTCGTCCGCGGCAAAGATATGGACGAGGCGTTTGGGATATGCCGGGCTTTAGAGGACGCCTGTCGCGCCTACCTCGAGAGCTGACGGCACTATTTTGCGTGATACTGCGTCAAAGCCCCTGCCTCTTGACAGGGGTTTTGTTTTAAAACTTACTAAAAACAAACTGTGCGTCTCGCGGGGGAGTGAGAATACCCCCTCCTTCCCTTCGGGCTTTCCTCCCCCGTGCCGATTAGGCTTCACTCCTCGCATCTTGCGGGACTAACGATACATCTCTACAAAAGTTTATATCTCGCACTCACATAACTAAGCGGATAACTGCACTCACCGAAAACCCGGCACGGGCGGAGGAATTCGGCACTCGCGCACGAGTGCTACCACTACTTAGGTGTACGTCTGCGCTCGGCACTCAAATAGTCGCCGCCCTGCGGCTCCGAAACCGTCTCCGAAAGAGAGACATCGTACTCAAGCACGTTCGCTCGGAGTGTACGTTAAATTTCTCCGAATAAGTACGCGTTAGTTTCTCTCCGAACGAGTATACGTCGTGTTCAAACGCGCTCTATCAAAGTGTGCGTTAAACCGTCTCCGAATGGGCGCATATTTCGCGGGCGAAATATGGGGAATTATGTTGTAGCACCATGGGGCTATTAGTTCGGGGCGGGGGTGTTAAACTTTATAATTAGTTTATTCTTTTAAGGGCGGGCGCGCGCGTATACGTATTATTAGGTGTGCGTCGTCCGGGGAGCGAGGATGAAACTTCTGGAGGATCGCATCCTTGCCGACGGAAAGGTGTTTCCCGGTGAGGTGCTCAAAGTGGGCGGCTTTCTCAATCATCTTGTCGATGACAGCCTTCTTGAGGAGATCGGAAAGGAGATCCATGCGCTTTTCGGGGATAAGAACGTCACCAAACTCATGACCATCGAAGCATCGGGCATTGCGATCGCTTGCTATGCGGCAAGACACTTCCACGCCCCGGTGCTTTTTGCTAAGAAATCCAAGACTTCCAACATATCTTCCGATTGCTACACCGCAGAGGTGAAGAGCTACACTCACGGCAACGTCAACACCGTCTTTGTGGAGAAGCAGTATCTCCGCGCAGAAGACAGGGTGCTCATCATCGACGATTTTCTCGCGCACGGAGAGGCACTTAGAGGACTTATCTCGCTGGTGCATCAGGCGGGCGCGACGCTGGTCGGGTGCGCGGCGGCGATCGAGAAGGGCTACCAGGGCGGGGGAGACGGTCTCCGCGCCGAGGGTTATGACGTGAAGTCCCTCGCCATCATCGAGCAGATGTCCGACGACGGGACCATCGTGTTCAGAGAGCAGTAAATAAGCCGAAAGGCATAAAATACGGAGGTTTTTATGAAGAAAAAGATCCTGGCACTCGTGCTTGTCCTGGCACTTGTCGCATCTCTTGCTGTCGCGCTCGTTGCGTGCAACAACGACAAGAAGATCGATGAAGGTCCCGGTGTGACGATCGGTACGGATGTCAATGTCGCTCCCGTCTACGGCGATCTGGGCGACCTGACCGGCAAGAGCATAAAAGTCGGCGTCATCATGATCGGCGACCAGAACGAGAGCTATTCCGCTGCGCACATCCAAGGCATCAATGCCGCGGTGGAAAACATCAAGAAAGCGGGCGGCAATGTTGAGATCGTGTGGAAGCCCAATCTTCCCGACACCAACACCGAGGGTGTCCAGACTGCGGCAAACGAACTGATCGATGACGGCTGCGATCTCATCATCTCCAACAGCTACGGTCATCAGGATGTCATGCTGCCCACCGCACAGGCGCATCCCGAAATCACGTTCATAGCAATGACTGGCGATACCGCGGCAAGCACCAACACCGCAAACCTCAAGAATGCCTTCAACTACACCTTCCAGTCCCGTTATGTTGCGGGTGTCGTTGCCGGCTTGAAACTGAAGCAGCTTGTGGATGATGATCTCCTTGCCTCCAACAACATCGACTCCAACGGCAACATCAAGATCGGTTATGTCGGTGCGTACAACTATGCGGAAGTCGTCTCCGGCTACACCGCGTTCTATCTCGGCATCAAGTCCGTTGTTTCCAATGTTGCGATGTCCGTCCAGTACACCAACAGCTGGCACGATCAGGACGGTGAGTACAACGCCGCGAAGAGCCTCATTTCTCAGGGCTGCATCATCATCAGCCAGCACGCCGACTCCTACGGTGCTCCCACCGCTTGCGAAGAGGCATACAATGACGGCACTCGCGTTTACTGCGTCGGCTACAACGTGGATATGACTGTCGCCGCCCCCAGCTGCGCCATCACTTCCGCCACCAACGACTGGTCCGTGTATTACACCTACGCACTCACTGCCGCACTCAAGGGCGAGACCATCGATACCGATTGGGCGCACGGCTATGACCGCGGTTCCGTGGCGATCACCGACATCAACGGCAAACTCTTCAAGGAAGATCCTTCCGCTTATGTCAAGACCGTTGTTGACAAGATCAAGAATGGCGAGCTGCAAGTGTTCGATTGCTCCACCTTCACCAAGGACGGCAAGAAGATCGACTCTTACATGGCGAATGTCGTTCCCGATGATAAATTCACTCCCGACACTCAGGTCATCAAGACCGAGAACGGCGTGACTTACTTTGCGGAGTCCGTTGAGCGTTCCGCTCCCTACTTCGATATCCGCATTGACGGTATCACCGAATTGAACTAAGAGTTCCTGCGGCAAGGGGCGGGCAACCGCCCCTTGCTTTTTCGCATATTCCGCCCTCGGGCGGAATATGCGGCGCAAAGCAGCCCTGTATCGACGGGGCAGTGTGAGACACATGGCAGAAACGGCAATCAGTTTTAAGAACATAACCAAGACCTTCGGCGAAGTCGTGGCGAACCGTGATGTCACTTTCGATGTGATGAAAGGCGAGATACTCGCTCTTCTCGGCGAGAACGGCAGCGGCAAGACCACCCTTATGAATATGCTCTCCGGCATATATTTTCCCGATCACGGCAGCATTGAGGTGAACGGGACCGAGGTCACCATACGTTCCCCGAAGGATGCGTTTGAGTTGGGCATCGGCATGGTGCATCAGCACTTTAAGCTGGTGGACGTTTTCACAGCGGTGGAGAATACCGTGCTCGGACTCACGCGCAAACAAGAGAAGTACAACCTTAAAGAAGCTTCTCGGAAGATAAAAGATATCTGTGAAAAATACGGGTTCGAGATCGATCCGAAAAAGAAGATATATAATATGTCCGTCAGCGAAAAGCAGACTTTGGAGATCGTCAAAGTCCTTTACCGCGGGGCGGATATCCTCATCCTGGACGAGCCGACCGCAGTGCTCACTCCGCAGGAGACGGAAAAGCTCTTTGACGTGCTGCGCAACATGCGCGAGGACGGCAAGAGCATAATCATCATCACCCACAAACTCAACGAGGTGATGGAGATCAGCGATCGCGTTGCAGTTCTCCGAAAAGGGGAGTTTATCGGTGCGGTCAACACCTCTGAAACCAGCGAACACGATCTTACCGACATGATGGTGGGACATAAGACCGATCTCAACATCGAGCGTCCCGAACCCGTCGGGGAGCATCCGTTGCTTGAGATCCGCGACCTTGTGGTGAAGAATGACGAAGGTGCCGTAGCCATAGACGGCATGAGTTTCTATATCCGCGGCGGAGAGATCCTCGGCGTAGCGGGCATCTCCGGTTGCGGACAGAAGGAACTTTGTGAGGCGATCGCGGGGCTTCGCAAGGTGTACAAAGGCGAGATCAACCACATGGGTGACACTATCATAGGCTTGTCGCCCAAGGCGATCATAGAAAAGGGCATAGCTATGAGCTTCATCCCGGAGGACAGGCTCGGTATGGGACTTGCGCCCTCGCTGTCCGTGACGGACAACATGATGCTCAAAGACTATAAGAACGCTACGCTCACTTTCAAAGAGGCGACTGCGGAGGAAAAGGCGAAAAGGCTTCCGCCCGTCCTGTGGCCGTTTGTGGACAGGAACGGCGCACGCAAAAGAGCAGAGGCGATCATAAAAGAACTTGACATCGTTACACCCTCCACGGAGACGCCGGTGCGCAGGCTTTCGGGCGGCAATGTGCAGAAGGTTTTGGTCGGGCGTGAGATACAGTCCGGTCCCAATGTCATCATCACGGCTTATCCCGTGCGCGGGCTGGACATCAACAGCTCTTACACCATCTACAATATCCTCAATGAGGAAAAGAAAAAAGGCACCGGCATAATGTATGTCGGAGAGGATCTTGACGTTTTGCTCGCGTTGTGCGACAAGATCATGGTTATCTGTCACGGTAAGCTGATGGGCGTCGTCCATGCTGACAAGACCACGAAAGAGGAGATCGGTCTCATGATGACGGGCGCGCTCGATCTCACCGAGGTCAAGAGCGACAAGCAGTATGGTATAGCGGTAGATACCAACATCGATGAGGCGGATCTCGAAGCGATGAGACAGCGTGACGCGCAGGCGGAAGAGGAGGAACGCGAATGAGGAAGTTTTCGAAAGCTCCGCAGGAAGCACCTGCGTGCGCGGGAGCGGCAGCTGTCTCTGCCGGTGCGGGCGTCGGTGTGAAAAAACAAAAAAGACAGCCGTTGTTCAGGATCGTCAAACGCAATTCTTCAAGCATTTGTTACAATACGTTCATAAGACTGTGTGCGATCGGCTTTGCGTTGCTCGTGATATTGCTGTTCCTGAACGGTGTGACGGGCTACAGCTTTGATAGGATCTGGGAGTTGTTGTTCAAAGGAGCGTTCTCAACCGAGTTCTCGGTGAATTCGTGGCTGAATTCCACGGTGATGCTGCTCATCATTTCCGTGGCTCTCGCTCCCGCGTTCAAGATGAAGTTCTGGAACATCGGCGCGCAGGGACAGGTGCTGATGGGCGCATTGCTCGCTTCGGTCGTGATGTGGTATTTTGCCGAGGATATGACCTATTCGGGCAGCATTTTCCTCATGTTGCTGTTCGGTTTCATCGCCGGAGGCATCTGGGCACTCATCCCCGCATTCTGCAAAGCCAAGTTCGGGACTAATGAGACGCTGTTCACCTTGATGATGAACTATATCGCCATCCAGCTCGTGGCTTGTACGGTGAGAATATGGCAGGGCGATAAAACATCGCTCGGTTTCTTCAACCCCACGAGCGAGGCAGGGTGGCTGGCTTCGTTATTCGGAAATCCTTACGGAGCGATAATCCTGATCGCCGCCATAGTTGTCGTCTTTATGGCGATATATCTTAACCATACCAAGCACGGTTTTGAGATAGCGGTCGTCGGAGACTCTCCCAACACGGCGAAGTACGCGGGTATGAATACGGCGAAGATCGTCATGCGCACGGTATTCCTCAGCGGCGCGATCTGCGGCGTGGTCGGGATGCTGTACGTCAGCGGCGTCAACCACACGCTGTCTGCCGAAACGGGCGGGAGCTATGGCTTTACGGCGATCATAGTCGCATGGACGGCGAAGTTCAATCCCGTGGTCATGGTCATCGTTTCGATGGGGATAGCGTTCTTTGAAAGAGGTGCTGTCGGCATCAACGGAAGCACGACCACGCTCAACAATTATACGTCGTATATACTTATCGGCATTCTTCTGTTCTTCCTCATCGGCTGCGAGTTCTTTGTGAATTACAGAATCGTTTCGAGCGAGAAGATCGCTACGGCGTACGGTAAATTCCGCGACAAGCTGGAACAGAAGGTCCCCTGGCTGGTGCACGGTTGCGCCTTCTGCGCCCGCGCACTGCATAATGCAAGCGCGGCGGTGGAAAAGTTCTTTACCGGTGTCGAAAACAAAGTGAAGGTGTTCGGCGGTAAGATGGGTAGAGCGGTACTCGATAAGACGGTGGAAGTCGTCGATCGGTGCGTTTCCCGCATCGCCTTGCGCGGCGATAAGTTTAAAACTCCGGCTTATGAGAGGTCCGACGTCGGTGCGTCCGCACTCAATGCCGCAGACGGCGACAGCAACACGGATGTGAAGGAAAGCGCAGAGTCCGAGAGCGAAGAGGAGGTGCGCAATGACTAGTTTCGTGACATGGTTTGCGAGTGCCATAGTTTATGGTACGGTCATAATGTATGGAGCGTTGGGCGAGACATTGACGCAAAAGAGCGGTCAGCTCAACCTCGGTGTGCCGGGCATGGTTTTCCTCGGAGGATTTGCGGGGTTTGCAGGCGCGTTCATGTACGAAAAGACGGCGGCAAGCACGAACGAGTTTTTGCTGGTCCTGATACCGCTGTTGTGCGGTTTCGGCGGCGGTGCGTTGGGCGGTTTGCTGTATTCGTTTATGACAGTCGTCCTCAAAGCCAATCAGAACGTTACGGGACTTGCCTTGACCTTCCTCGGCGTCGGGATCGGCAGCTTCGGCGGCATTTACGTTCTTGCCGATGCGGGTTTCCAATCCTTTGCTACCGCGAGCGAAACCGCTAAGCTGTTCAATTGGAACATAAACGCAAATGTCGAAGCAGGTGTGTTCGGTGATATGTTCCTGTCCTACGGGTTTATGATATATGCCGCCATTGTGTTAGCGGTGATACTGTTCGTAGTATTCAAGTACACCCGTGTAGGTCTTAATCTGCGTGCGGTCGGCGAAAGCCCCGCCACCGCGGACGCGGCGGGCATCAATGTCAACCGCTATAAGATGGTAGCTTCGACGATAGGCGGCGGCATATGCGGTCTGGGCGGTATGGTCTATGTCATCATGTACAGCCGCGGCGGATGGTCTACGGTCAATAATATCGAGGCTCTCGGATGGCTCGCGGTCGCGCTCGTCATCTTCTCCAATTGGAAACCTCTCAACGCGATCTGGGGTTCATATCTTTTCGCGTTCCTGTTCTGGTTCTATAACTACTTCCCGACCGTGACGGGCATAGTGCTTCCGACATATGCGCCTTATCTCACGCAGATGCTGCCGTATGTGGTCACGATCGTAATAATCGTACTTTTCAACTTCCGCAAGAAGAAGGAAAATCAGCCGCCGGCGGCGTTGGGGCTGAGTTACTTCCGAGAGGAGCGATAGCGCGATCCGTCCGCTTAGATGCGGGAAAACGGCGCGGTGCGCCGCCAAGATCAGTCTTACAAGGGAGTGCCTTCGGGCACTCCTTTTGCGTGTGTTGGCAGAGGGAAAGGCGGCAGCTGTTCGGGAGTGGGCGGTTCAAAGTCGGCGCGGGGTGCGGGCAATGAGCGGAAAAGCGGCGGGCAGGGGAGAGTGGCGGGGAAATGTTGTGCGTCGGGGAGAGGAGCGGGCGGCAGGCGGGAGTGTATTGCGAAGAAGGAGGAGCGGGAGTGTGCAGCGTTGCGCGGGCAGGGCAGGGGTGCGGGTTTTCGGTGCGGGGGAGGGGTGCGTGCGCGCGCATATGTGCGTATTATATATAATATTGCGAAATTCGTTTGACAGAGGGGCGGTTTTTTGGTAAAGTGGATGTCGAGCCGCTCGGAAGTGGTCGTTTAAGCACGGAGTTTCCGTCACCACGACGGCGAGACTGGTCAGAGGAGGTAAACTATGTACGCGATCGTTGGTTGCGGCGGCAAGCAGTACAAGGTCGAGAAAGACATGCTCGTCAAGGTCGAGAAGATCGACGCGGAAGTCGGTGCGAAAGTCGAACTCGAAGTGCTCATGTTCGTCGATGACGAGGGCAGCGTGAAGGCGGGCGCGGATGCGGCGAAGGTCAAGGTCGAAGCCGTCGTCAATGCGCAGGGCAAGTTCCCCAAAGTGGACGTCTTTCATTACAAGCCCAAAAAGCAGATCAGAAAGCGTCAAGGTCATCGTCAGCCCTACACCGAGCTGAAGATCACCGCCATCAAAGGCTGATATGACCACGGTCAGGTTCACTAGGAAGGACGGGATGCTCACGGGCGTCACCTGCACGGGACACACGGGCTACGCCGAACAGGGCGAGGACATCGTGTGTGCGGCGGTGAGTTCCGTGGTGCAGACCGCGGTGCTGGGGCTGATGCAGCTCGTCGGCGTCAACGTGGACTATAAGGTGGACGAGAAGGAGGGTTTCCTCTCCGCCGCTCTCCCCGAAAAGCTCACCGCAGCGCAGCGCCACGACTCCGACCTGATCCTGAGGACGGCATATCTGGGAGTGTCCGATCTCTATGAAGGGTTTTCGGACTTCATCAATCTGGAGGTAGAGTAATGTTTATAAAGATCCAATTATTCGCTCACAAGAAAGGTACCGGTTCGTCCCACAACGGGCGCGAAAGTGCGGCAAAGAGACTCGGTCCCAAGCGCGCGGACGGACAGTTCGTGCTGGCGGGCAACATTCTCGTGCGTCAGCGCGGCACCAAATATCATCCCGGCAACAACGTCGGCAGAGGCAAGGACGACACGCTGTTCTCCCTCGTTGACGGCACCGTGAAATTCGAGCGCGTGGGTAAGGACAGAAAACAAGTCTCAGTCTACGCGGACTAAACGGCGACTTCGGACCGAGAGCGATCTCGGTCCGATTTATTATGTAAAAGGATGCGCGCAAGCCTGAGTGGCGATCCCGCGCGCGGTGATAAACTCAAGATGACTTTCGAGGTCGAAAAAACGCCCACATTTTCTCTCACGCAGACTTTGAACTGCGGGCAGGTGTTCCGTTTCCGCGAAGAGGGCGGCGTCACGGTGATGAATGCGGGCGAACACCGCGCCGAAGCGAGAGAAAAGGAAGATTTCTACATCTTTGAATGCGACGACGCGGCATTTTTCAAAAAATATCTTGATTTTGACACAAACTATGATATAATACAGATGAAAGTGCAGGATAAAGGGCTGGTTTCGGCGGCTGTGGAGTTCGGCAAAGGCATACATATCCTCCGTCAGTCCCCCGTGGAGACCGTCTTTTCCTTCCTCATTTCGCAGAACAATCACATCCCAAGGATCAAGGGCATCATCGAGCGCATGTGCGAGGCTCTCGGACGGGATATGGGCGGCTATCACGCTTTCCCTTCCGTTCAAGCCATAGCGGATGCGGGAGAGGAGTTCTTCCACTCCATAGGTGCGGGCTACCGCGCGCCCTATCTCGTGCGCACTGCCGAGACGCTCGCTGACGTCGACCTCGGCGAGTGGGACGCGCTTCCGACACCCGACCTCAGGGCGAAGCTCACCGCGCTGCACGGCGTGGGACGGAAGGTGGCGGACTGCGTGCTGCTTTTCGGGTTCAACCGCTTTGACGTTTTCCCCGTGGACACGTGGATCAGGAAGGTGTTTGAGCCTTATTACGGCGATATGCCCGCCGAAAAGCTCTCCGAGACGCTCGTGGAGAGGTACGGCGATCTTTCGGGATTCGTGCAGCAGTGGCTCTTCTACTACAAAAGGGAAGAAAAATTTGCCGCCAAAGCCTAGACAAATTTATGCTATTATTATATAGTATAAATAATAAAGCATTATGATAATTGCGGTCACGCAAGAAAGGAGAAGATTATGGCAACAACGAAGAAATATGTGGTTCTCGCCGACATCGAGAGCATCAGAGTGCCTTTCGCCACCTTCAATGCTGCGCTCGAAGAGCTGGCTACTTTCGGCGAAGTCGCAGTCTGCAAATTCTACGGCTATTCGGCGAAGCGCACCAAGGACTACGGTGAGTTCATTCAGGAGAACAGCTACGACGCTCTCTCCACTCTTCCCAAGAAGAGAAA
>CALVQW010000015.1 GCA_944358385.1 uncultured Clostridia bacterium | reverse complement strand
TGTCTGCAAAACGTTTCGGTGATCCCCGACCGCACAAGGGTGACGGACACTCCGTCTCCGAACACGGCGGCATCCCGGCTGCCTTCCCGCACCGTCGCGGCGATCTCGCCTCCCTCCGCGGAAAGCACGGCGAGCATAACTCCGTCGTGCGTGGCAGCGAGCATCACGAACGCCGCACCGTCCTCACCCGCGACGGGTACTATTTGCCGGAACTCGGTTTGAGGATAGCTTTTTGCACACTTAAAACCGCTGTTTTGCGAAAATGTGAGGATGAGAGTCTCGTCCTCTCCGCTTGCCGCAAGGGTGAATGAGTCCCCGATGGCGAAGCCTTCGCGCACCCTCGCCGAGGAGGGCAGGCGGAAGGGAGAGAGGACGGGACGGAAACCTTCCCGCACCTCGATGAAATTCAGCCCGTCCGCGCATTCCGCGAATATGTTCAGCCTGCCGGATGCCAACAGCATGAACGCGGAGGAGAAGGCGGGGAGAGCGGCTTGTGCCTTCACACCGCCCGCGGAGTCGAAGAGGAAGAGCTTGCCTTCCTCGCCTTCCGAGACTGCGGCGGCGACTCCGTCCGCCGTGAGTTTCGCCCCGCCGAACACCGCGTCCGCGCCCGCAAAGCGCGTCACCGACAACAATTCTTCCGCGGAAAACACGGCGACGTACATCCCCTCTCCTCGGCAGTCGTAGCCTTCGGAATCGGAGAGGAAGAAAAGGTGGGTGCGCTCTCCCGTCATCACGCAGTCCAGCACCCTCTCGTTGCCTTCGCCGCCCGCGTGCGCGACGGTGATGCCCGCATATGTCCCGGAGGGACGGGGGAGGGTGGTGTAGACGGGAGGATCGGGAGAGGGAGGGGCGGTGTCGTCGGGGGAGGGAAGCTCCTCTCCCGCTATGTCTCCCTGCGCGGTGTTCCCGCCCGTGACGTAGAGCGCGTCATACATTATGTACGCCCCCACCGCGACGGTGAGGAGCAGAATGATCACAAGCCATTTGGCGACGGTTTTTTGTCTTTGCATTTCACACCTCGCCGTATTGTAGCATGGATGACGGACGCAATTTTTCCGTTGGCGTCGGAGGAAATGCGCGTCATGGGCGGGGCATCGAACGCCTGCATGAGGACGGGATAGAGCTTTGTCGCAAGTTCGTCCTGCCGCACCGTCCTGCCGCCGTGTCTTTCGGCAAGTTTCGCATTGGGGATCTGATCCCCGCGCGAGACGCCCTTGGGGAGCGGGACGAACACCGCCCGTTTGCCAAGTGCTGCGAGTTCCGCCACGGCGGTCGCCCCCGCACGAGAAAGCACGACATCGCTCGCGGCATACAGCGCGCCCATGTCGTCGGAGTATTCGAGAGGGATATACCTCTCGTCCGCAGGCGGCGCGTCTCCCGCCTTTCCCCGCCCCGTGAGGTGTATGACCACGCAGCGGCGTTTGAGGTGGGGGAGCAGGGCAAATACGGCGTCATTGACGGCTTTAGCTCCGCTGCTCCCGCCCGCCACCAGCAGCACGCGCTCGCTTACAGGTATGCCGAGGGAGGCTCTCGCCGCCGCGGCGTCCTTGCAGAAAAGCTCCTCTCTTACGGGCATGCCCACGAACTCTCCGAAGCGGGATCCGGGGTAGGCAGTGAGCGCGATAGCACCTTTTATCGCCGCGATCCTGTTGGATAAACCCGCTGTTGAGTCGGATTCGTGACAAATGACGGGTATGCCGCTCTTTGCCGCGGCGAGGACGTAGGGTAGGGCTGCGAACCCGCCTTTTGAGAACACGAGGGCGGGGGAGACCGTGCTAAGGACCTCCTCAGCCGCCGCGATGCCACGCGAGAGGATGCGGGGGATGGCGAGGTCGCGGAGGAGAGCTTTGGGGGAGAGGGATCTGACGAATTTCACGCAAGGCACGCCGAAGTAATCCAGCCCCGCCAGCTTTGCCGCACGGCACTCCGCCGTGTCTCCCTCCCCGCCGCCGTACACGGCGTCTATGCCCAGCCTTTCGAGGGCGGGCAGCAGGGCGAGGTTGGGATAGATGTGTCCGCCCGTGCCTCCGCCCGTGAGCAGGATCTCGGTCATGCGTCCTCCTTTGCGGCTGCCGCCGCGTTTTCATAGTATGCGCGGGAACGAATTTAGTTTGCATTCCGCGCGGCGGTGTGTTAGAATTATTGAAGTTCAACGATCACACGCGAGGGGAAAATTATGAAACCCGAAAAATTTGCAAGTTTTGACAAGACAGTCCTGCAATGCTACCTTTGGAACGATGTGAAAAATCCCAAGGGCGTGGTGCAGATCTCCCACGGCATGGCGGAACACGCCAGACGTTACGATGCGTTCGCGCAGTTCCTCAACGCCAACGGCTACATCGTCTTTGCCGACGACCACCGCGCGCACGGCATGACCAGCACCAAGCAGAGCAAGAAGGGCATCTACGGCTACCACAAGGGCGACATCTACAACGATACCGTCCGTGACGAGATCGCCATCACCGCTCATCTCAAAGAGCGTTTCGGAGTGCCCGTTGTCTATTTCGGACACAGCTACGGCAGCATGCTGGGGCAGAGATACATAGAGATGGACAACGACTCCTGCGGCGCGATCCTGTGCGGTTCGGCGTGCATGAAGGGCGCGCTGCTCGGCGTGGGCTGCGCGGTGGCGAACGTGCAGTATGCCATACTCGGCGGCGAGAAGGAAGGCAAGCTGCTCAACGCGCTCAGCTTCGGCTCCTACAATGCCAAGTTCAAGAAGGACAAGACGGATTATGCCTGGCTCTCTCGTGACAAGGAGCAGGTGCGCAAATACATCTTCGACGAGCAGTGCGGCGGCGTGATGTCCATCGCCTTCTTCAAGTTCTTCTTCAACGGTCTCAAAGAGTCCTACAAGGCGGAGAACCTCGCGGGCATAGACAAGGATAAGCCCATCGCCATATTCAGCGGCGCGCTGGATCCCGTCGGCGGCGCGGGCAAGCTGGTGGACAAGCTCTACAAGCAGTACACCTCTCTGGGCGTCAAGGACGTCACCCTCAAGCTCTACTCCGATGCTCGACACGAGATCCTCAACGAGATCAACCGCGAGGAAGTGTATGCGGACTTCCTTGCCGCCATCAACAAGATGACCGCCTCCGCGAAGTAAGCCGCGGAGCGACACCTGCCGACAACGCCTCCCCCGCGGGAGGCGTTTTTGAATAGCTTTATAGGGGACTAAGAAGTGTTGGCGTGTTCGGGGATGCTCTGTCAGGGTGTGCGGCGGGTTCGGGCGCGCCCGCTCAAAGTTCACGGCGTACTCGGAGAGTGTAAAATAAGCCGACGTACTCTGACAGGGGAGTGAAAGTCCCCCTCCTCCCCTACGGGACTCCTCCCCCACTCGGAATAGAGTACTCTCCTCCCAAAATGCGGTACTTACTTTCCGCCTCTTGAAAAAAGTTTGAGTCTCGCACTCACATAACTAAGCGGATTCCGGTATTGAGTAAGCGTCGCTCGTGGGGCGAGGAGGGCGACTCGACGCGCACGAGCTACGTCCCTATTTAAGTGTTCATCTAGCTTGCGAGGTCGCAGATTCGCGCCGCGACTTTCAAGCGCGGGCGCAAAACGCCCGCGGTGAAAGTTTGGCTTTGCGGCGCGTAGTTCCGTCTCCGAAAGAGAGAAATCGTGCTCAACGCCCGCTCGGAGTGTACCTTAAACTTCTCCGAATAAGTGTGCGTTAGAACGTCTCCGAAAGAGAAACATCGTGTTCAGGCACGCTCGCTCAAAGTGAGCGTTAAACCATCTCCGAATGAGTGTGCGTTAATTTCTCTCCAAACGAGTATCCGTCGTGTTCAAGCACACCCTATCAAAGTGTGCGTTATGCCCCTACAACAGCAACGCATTGCCTCCGAGTTTCAAATCACTCCTCACAAGCGCGCGGGGGATAATACTCCCTTCCTGATGTAATGGCTGCATCGCAATTTTGTCGATAAGTTGTGAAAAAATGCTTTTTAATCGCAAGATGTTGTGGTATAATCACTTTATAATTCTATATTTATGTCCTGCGCGCGGCACGCGTGTGTGCGTGACGGCGAGGGGCAGGGAGTTTTATGGCGCAGGAAAACGCATACAAGGCTAGCGACATCCGCGTTCTCGAAGGGCTGGACGCGGTGAGGAAGCGTCCCGGTATGTACATCGGCACGACGGGGTCGAAGGGGATGCATCACATCTTGTGGGAGATCATCGACAACTGCGTGGACGAGGTCGCCAACGGTTTCGGCGATACGGTGACCATCGAGCTTTTGGACGGTAACATCGCGCGTGTCAGCGACAACGGGCGCGGCATCCCCGTCGACAAACATCCCAAGCTCAAGATCAGCGGTGTGGAAGTGGTGTTCACCCAGCTCCACGCGGGGGCGAAGTTCGACAACGGGCAGTATGCCTATTCCGGCGGCTTGCACGGTGTGGGTGCGTCCGTCACCAACGCGCTTTCGGAGTGGCTCACCGTCGAGGTGAAGAGGGACGGCAACCTTTACCGTGCGGAGTTCCATTCCCCGCAGATCGGCGGCAAGATCAAGAGCGGCGTCGTCAAGACTCCGCTTTCTCTGGTGGGCAAGACCAAGGAGAAGGGCACAACGGTCACTTTCAAGCCCGACGAAAGGGTGTTCGGGGACGAGGAGTTCAAGTATGACGAAGTGACGGAGCGCATGCGCGAGGTGGCATATCTCAACCGCGGCGTGACCATCGTGGTGCAGGACAACCGTCTGCCTCTCGGCGGCGGCTCGTTCAGGCGGGACGTGTTCTGCTACAAGGGCGGCATCGCGGACTATGTGCAATATCTCAATGAGGGGCGCACCGTGCTTTACGACAAGCCCCTCTACGTCGAGGCGAAAGAGGACAGATTCGAGGTGGCGGTCGCGGTGCAGCACACGGACGGCTATTCCGAGAGCATACATTCCTACGTCAACAACATCCCGACTCCCGAGGGCGGCACCCACGAAGTGGGGTTCAAGTCCGCGGTGACCAAGGTCTTTAACGACTTTGCGAGGAAGAACAACATCCTGAAAGAGAAGCAGGCGAATCTGCTGGGCGAGGATTTCAGAGAGGGCATGGTGGCGGTGATCACCGTCAAGATGCAGAACGTGCAGTTCGAGGGACAGACCAAGGGGAGGCTGGGCAACCCCGAAGTCAAGAGCAAGGTGGAGAACCTTGTCGCCGAGAAGCTGGAAGCCCTGATCGGCATGAGAGGTTTCAAGACCGCAGCCGAGAAGATCGTAGGTAAAGCGATGGGAGCGGCGAGGTCGAGAGAGGCGGCAAAGCGCGCCAAGGACATCGCCCGTCAGCAGAACAAACTCAACGGCGCGAACCTCATCGGCAAGCTGAGCAGCTGCACGGGGAGGAACGCCGCCGTCAACGAGCTTTTCATCGTGGAGGGCGACTCCGCGGGCGGCAGCGCGAAGCAGGCGAGAGACCGCAGTTTCCAAGCCATCCTGCCCCTCAGAGGCAAGCCGCTCAATGTGGAGAAAGCTCCTTTGGAGAAGATCCTCGCCAATGAGGAGATATCCACCATCATCAGCGCGCTGGGCACGGGCATAGAGCCGAACTTCGACATCGAGGACCTCAAGTACGACAAGGTGATCATCCTTGCGGATGCGGATCAGGACGGCGCGCACATCAGGGCACTCCTGCTCACCTTCTTTTTCCGCTATATGCGCCAGCTCATCACGGAGGGACACGTCTACATCGGCATGCCCCCGCTTTACAAGATGCAGAAGAAGGACGAAGTGCGCTACTTCTACGACGACGCCGCTCTCGAAGAGGGCAGGAAGGAGATGGGCAAGAGCGCGTTGCTGCAAAGGTTCAAAGGGCTTGGCGAGATGAACCCGGAGCAACTGTGGGACACGACGATGGATCCCGCTCACCGCGCGCTCACCCGCGTCACCATCGAGGACGCGGCGGCGGCAGACAAACGCATCAGCATCCTCATGGGCGATGACAGCACCGTGAGGAAGGAATACATCTACAAATACGCCGACTTCAACCGCGTGGACGACTTCGCGGTGAGCGATGAAAGCGAAGGATAAGGGCAGCAATGGCTAAGAGCAAGAAGAAGGAACATCTGCAATATACGGCGGCGGTGTATGACGTGGTATTCGAGGACGTCATGCACAACAGCATGCTGCCTTACTCCGAGAACGTCATTCTCGACCGCGCCCTTCCGCGCGTGGAGGACGGTCTGAAACCCGTGCAGAGACGCATACTTTACGCCATGCACGAGATGGGGCTGACGCCCGACAAGCCGTACAAGAAATCCGCGCGTATAGTGGGTGACTGTCTGGGCAAATATCATCCCCACGGCGACAGTTCCGTCTACGGCGCGATGGTGAGGATGGCACAGCCCTTCTCCATGCGCATGAAGCTCATCGACGGACACGGCAACTTCGGCTCCGCGGACGGCGATCCTCCTGCCGCGATGAGGTACACCGAGGCAAGGATGAGTCCTCTCGCGCTCGAACTTCTAAGGGATCTTGACAAGGACACCGTGACGTGGAGTCCCAACTTCGATGACAGCATGGAGGAGCCGAACATGCTCCCCGGCAGGTTCCCCAACCTTCTCGTCAACGGAGCGAGCGGCATTGCGGTCGGGCTTGCCACCAACATCCCGCCCCACAATATGGGCGAGGCGATAGACGCGGTGGTAGCCGTCATCGACAACCCCAAGATCACTACGGCGGAACTTCTCAAAGTCATACACGGTCCCGATTTCCCCACGGGCGGGTTCATCATCCCCGTGGACAGCATGGAGAGCATCTACGAGACGGGCAAGGGCAAGCTCAAACTGCGCGCCAGACTGCACGTCGAAGACGACGGCGGCAGGAAGAACATCGTCGTCACCGAGATGCCCTATCAGGTGTCCAAAGCCGAAGTGCTGAAATCCGTCGCAAAGCTGCGCGAGGAAAATAAGGAACTGCTCGGCGGCATAAGCGAGATCGTGGACGAGTCGGACAAGACGGGCATGCGCGCCGTCATCAAGCTGAAAAGGGAAGCGGATGCGGGCAAGATCGTCTCCTTCCTCATGAAAAAGACCAATCTTGAGATCGGCTATTCCGTCAACATGGTTGCCATCGCTGGCGGCAAGCCTGAGCAGATGGGGCTGAAGGACATCCTCACCTATTACGTCGCCTATCAGCGCGACGTCATCGTGCGCAGGACGACATTCGATCTCAAAGCCGCAAAGCAGCGCGCCGAGATAGTCCGAGGGCTGCTCATCGCCATACGCAACATCGACGAAGTGATCAGGATCATCAAGTCCTCCGAGTCCACTCCCAAGGCGAAACTCGCCCTGCGCGAGCGGTTCGACCTCACGGAAGATCAGGCGCAGGCGATCGTGGATATGCGCCTCAAAGCCCTCACGCATTTGGAAGTGGGCAAACTTGAGGAGGAGCTTGCCGAGCTGGAAAAGAGGATAGCGCATCTCAGTGCCATCCTCGCATCTCCGCGCAGGCAGTATAACGTCATCAAGGAGGAGATCCTCGCCATAAAGAAGGCGATGAACTCCGCAAGAGTCTCCGTCATCCTGGACGGCGATGACGACAATGTGGAGCTTCCCACCGCGGAAGAGGCGGTGAGCTACCGCGACGGCGTGCTGGTGCGTTCCACGGAAGGGACGTTGAGATTCATGTCGCAGAAGAATTGGTCCGCTCTCGTCAGGGACGCCTCCGCCGTCAAAGGCGAACTGATCGCGGAAGCCGTCGCCGTCAACAATAAGGGATGGATCTACGCCTTCACCGACCGCGGCAACATCGCGCGGCTGGACGTCACGGACGTCGCCGAGCGCAAGTGGAAGGAAAAGGGCATGAATCTCTCGCAGTTCAACCGCGAGCTGCACCCCGACGAAAAGGCGGTGAAGATAATGTTCTTCCCCTCCACACCCGTGGGCGAACTCGTGTTCTTCACCCGCGGCGGCATGGTGAAGCGCAGCGATTGGAACGATTTTACTTCCATGCGCGCGCCGGGCGGAGCGATAATACTCTCCGAGGGCGACCGCCTCATCAACGTCGAGAACGTGGACGACGATATGAACGTGTTGGAAGTCACTTCCGCGGGGCTTTGCCTTGTCTACCGCGTGACGGAGATCCCGGTGCAGGGCAGGAAGGCGGCGGGAGTGCGCGGCGTCAAGCTCGGCGAGGGCGACGACATCGCGTTCGGCGGACAGATCGACGACGAGGGCGAGATCATCGTCATGACGGATACGGGCTACGTGAAGCGCGTCATCGCCTCCACGATAGATCCCGCGTCCCGCTACCTCAAAGGCGTCAAGATAGTGGAACTCGACCGCGGCAAGGTGGTGTACATCGGCACGGTGAAGATGCCCTACGACCTCGCGGTGGTGTCGGGAGGGGAGACCTTCAGGGTGAACACGGAGGATATCAGGCTGGACACCCGCACCACCAAGGGCAAACTCACCTACAAGGCGGGCATCACCGCAGCAGCCAAATTGCCGGAATGAGCGAGGCATGCAACGGGGAGGCAAGGTAAACAACGGGGGAACGAAGGAAGGAATATGAAAAAGATCGGTTTTGACAGCGAAATGTACATGCAAAAGCAGTCCGAGAAGATTTTGGAACGCATTTCCAGATTCGGCAAGCTGTATCTGGAATTCGGCGGCAAGCTCTTCGACGACCTGCACGCGGCGCGCGTGTTGCCCGGCTTTGACAAGGCGGCCAAGATAAAGCTGCTGCAAAAGCTCAAGGATAAGGCGGAACTCATCATCTGCATCAACGCGGGCGACATAGAGAAGAACAAGGTGCGCGCCGACTACGGCATCACCTACGGCAGCGAAGTGGAGCGCATGATCGACAACATCTCGGGCATGGGCATCTACATCAACTGCGTGGTCATCACGATGTTCTGCGACCAGCAGGCGGCACTCGCCTACAAGTATAAGCTGGAGAACCGCGGCATCAAGGTCTATCTGCACCGTCCCACCAAGGGCTATCCGCACGAGATCGACACCATCGTCTCGGACGAGGGCTACGGCGCGAATCCGTACATAGAGACTTCACGTCCTCTCGTGGTGGCGACCGCCCCCGGTCCCGGCAGCGGCAAGCTCGCCACCTGCCTCAGCCAGCTCTACCACGAGTTCAAGAGGGGAGTGCAGGCGGGGTATGCAAAGTTCGAGACCTTCCCCATCTGGAATCTTCCTCTCGGACACCCCGTCAACGTGGCGTACGAGGCAGCTACCGCGGACCTCAAAGACGTCAACAAAGTGGACAACTTCCACCTGGAAGCATACGGCAAGATGGCGGTCAACTACAACCGCGACATAGAGGTGTTCCCCGTGGTGAGGAGCATCCTCACCAAGATATCTGACACCCGCCTCGTCTACCGTTCCCCCACGGATATGGGCGTGAACATGGCGGGGTATTGCATCTCGGACGACGAGGCGTGCCGCGAGGCGAGCAAACAGGAGGTCATCCGCCGCTACTTCAAGGCTCTTGTGGACTACAAGAACGGCACGGCGAAGCCCTCCACCGTCCACAGGCTGGAATTTCTGATGTCGGGGCTTGGCATCTCTCCCGCGGACAGGAAGGTGGCTGCGGCGGCGAGGGATAAGAGCGAAGCCAACGGCGGCTGCGGTGCGGTGGCGATAGAGCTTGACGACGGCAGGACGGTGACGGGCAAGAACACGGAGATGATGTCCGCGTCGGCGGCGTGCGTGTTCAACGCGGTCAAGGTGCTGGCGGGCATAGACGACTCCGTAAAGCTCATCTCGCCCTATGTCATCGGACCTATCCTCGACCTCAAAACCAAGATCTTGAACGAAAGGGAGAACCCTCTCACTCTGGAAGAGGCTCTGCTCGCGCTCTCCATCTGCGCCGCCACCGAACCCAATGCGGCGAAGGCGGTGGAGCAGCTCCCCAAGCTCAGGGAGACGGAGGCGCACTCCACTCATATGCTCATCAAAGCGGATGAAAATCCGTTCAGGAAACTCGGCGTCAACCTCACCTGCGATCCGGAGTTTCTGGACAATCATCTTTACAGCAACTGACGTTTTCGTTGCGGAAACGGGAGGATAAAATGCCTTTTAGTGCAAATGCGAAGGGAAATGCCGCAGGCGGCGGCAAGCCGAAAAGGAGGCTAGACGAGCGCGGGATGAAGATCGCCGTCGCAGCTTCCGCGAGCGGCGTGAACTTCGCGTTGGGTGTCGTGAAGGTGCTGGCGGGATTGTACACCAACAGCCTGAGCATTGTGACGGACGGAGTGAACAACTTTGGCGACGTCCTCTCCAACGCCGGTGCGGCGGCGGGGTTCGCCGTCGAGAACAAGGCTCCCACCCGCCGTTTCCCCGGAGGGTTCGGCAGGGTGGAATATGTCGTCGCGTTCGTGATGTCCGTCATCATCATGGCGGTGGGCGGCGGCTTTGCCTATTCCGCGATGGACAGGATCTTCTATCACCCCGTGGTCACTTTCGCGTGGACGCAGTTCGGCATCGTTGCGGCGACGGTCGCGGTCAAGATAGGGCTTGCCGTGATGTTCCGTCTCGCGTGGAAGAGATGCCCCTCCGATGTGCTGAAAGCGCAGACGGCGGACAGCATCATGGACGCGTGCATCACGCTTTTCGCGCTGTTGGGGCTTTTCCTTTCCCGCTACATACAATTCCCCGTGGACGCCTTCATCGGGCTTGCTATCAGCGTCGTCATGATCGTCGCGGGGGTGAAACTCGCCGTCTCCTCCTTTATGAAACTTGCGGGTGCGGCGGATCTCGCGCGCGTTAGTGGGATTAAAAATCTATGTATTTCGCAGAAAGGCGTGACGGATGCGCGCGTGAGAGTGTATGATTTCGGCACAAAGTATGCCGAAGCGACGGTAGAAATCGAATGGGAAACCGGCTGCAATGACGAGGAAAGGGCGGCAGCCGAACGCAGGATCGCGGATGCGGCGCGGAGAAAAGGTATCTCCGTGACGTTTGCGCGCTCCGCAGGATATGCAACAACGATCGCCGCCGATGAGCGGCATAAGGAGGGACAATGAGACCGGAAGACGAGAAGATCAACCTTACCGGGCAGGAGACATCCGCTCCCGCAGAGGAGCAGGTGTCCGCAGAGGAGAGCGCGGCTGACGACAAGGCGTTCGAGGAAGGTGCGGCGCAAGCCGACGAAAGGACATCCGCGGACGCAGTCGAAAGCGAGGAGGAATATTTCTCCGAGAAGAAACCGCGCAAACGCAAGAAGAGGATCCGCCGCAAGGATATGACGCCGGAGCAGAAACGTCGTCACGACATCCGCGCGCTCATCATCACGGGTACGGTGTGCGGGCTGGTGCTGGTGTTCTTTGCCATCTGCGCACTGTGCAGCTGGGTGGGTTACACCGGCAACTTCGACTACATCGCCACCATAGAGGCGGTGGACTACGACAGCCCCTTCACCCTCATCAGCTATGAGGACAGCGAGACGGGATACTACGAATTCGTCGCGGAAAGCGAGGAGGACGAGTTCCGCGTGCTGCACCTCACGGACATCCACATCGGCGCGGGCGCGTTCTCCGCGGAGAAGGACAAGTGGGCGATCCAAGCAGTCACCGAGACGGTGAACCGCGTCAAACCCGACCTCATCATCGTCACGGGCGATATGGCTTATCCCGTCCCCTTCCAGGCGGGTACGTTCAACAACAAGCGCGAGGCGGAGATGTTCGCGTCCCTCATGGAGAGGCTGGGAGTGTATTGGACAATCACCTTCGGCAACCACGACACGGAGATATACAGCCTCTACGACCGTGACGAGATCGCCGCCGAGGTCTACTCCGATCCCAAGTGGGAGCATTGTCTCTTCCGCGAGGGGCCGACGGACATCGCGGGCAAGGGCAACGATGTCATCGTCGTGAGACATCCCACCGCCGAAGGTGTGGAGATCGTGGACGCGGCGAGCTACGACGCCAATGTCGGTTCCACCAAGATCAGCCAGGCTCTGGTCACCATCGACTCCCACTCCTACACGGACGGCGACTACTTCGGCATCGCGTGGAAGTACGACAACATCCATCAGGACCAGATCGACTGGTACGCGAGCGAGATGGACAGGCTCACGAAAATGAACGGCGGCGAGCAGGTCAAGAACCTCGTTTTCTTCCACATCCCGCTCACCGAGTACGGCGTCTATTGGAACGAGTATAAGGACAACGGACATAACAATACCGCCAACGTCCACAAAGTCCACGGGCAGGCGGGCGAGAGCGGCGAGAAATCCTTCCCCGGCGTCAAAGACTGCCTCACCTTCGAGACCATGCTCGCGCACGGCGGGCAGGGCACATTCTGCGGACACGACCACTACAACACATTCGCCATCGACGTCAAGACGGAATATACGGATGTGAACGGCAACACGCAGACGGGAGCCATCAGACTCAGCTACGGCATGAGCATCGACTATCTCGCCTATGTCGGCATCGCAAGCGATATCGAGCAGCGCGGCGGGCAGGAGATCAAGATCGACAGCGAGGGCAATTTCGCCACCCGTCATTGGGCCTACCAGGGCGATGACGCGGGCGTTGCGCTCGAATGGAATGATTTCCGCGGGCTTGCCGAATTTGAATGAGCAAAGTTAAACGGACGGCAAAGCATCTCCGCACGCGTGCGGAGATGCTTTGAATTTTGCGGCGCGTCTCAAAAGGGCGCGTACGGGGCATAAATCAAACGGGACGCCGCGGCGGACGGTCACGCGCACGCCGTAAAACGGCAGACAGCCTTTTAAAGGGCAGGAGGCAGTATGAAGATCAAGGAAAGAAAGGATATCCCGCAGGAGTACAAGTGGAGGTTGGAGGATATCTTCCCCGACAACGAGGCGTGGGAGGAGTGTTTCTTCGCGCTCTCGGAACGCATGGGGAAGATCGCGTCCTACAAGGGCAGGCTTGCGGACGAGGACGCACTCTTCGAGTGCCTCACCCTCTCCACATCTCTCTCGCACGACCTTGGCAAACTCTATCAGTACGCGCGCATGCGCCGAGACGAGGACTCCCGCGTCTCCCTCTATCAGGGTATGACGGACAGGGCGGATTCCCTTGCGGTCAAGCTCTCGTCGCTGACGGCGTACATCACCCCGGAGCTTGCCGCCATGAGTGCGGAAAAGCTCAAAGAGCTTGCCGCTGAAAAGAGATTTTCGGACTACTCGGTCACCCTCTCCGAGATCGTCCGCAACAAGGAGATCATCCTTTCGGACAAGGAGGAGAAACTGCTGCGCGAGGCGGGCATCTTTGCGGACAACGCGGAGGAAGTGTTCACCATGTTCGACAACGCGGACGTGAAGTTCGCGCCCGTGACGGACGAGAAAGGGAGAGAGGTGGAGATGAGCCACGGCAACTATTCTCTGCTGCTGCAAAACCCCTCGCAGGAGGTGAGGAGGGAGGCGTTCGAGAGCATGTTCGGGGCTTACCGCGACCACATCAACACCCTCGCCGCCAACTATGCGGGCAATGTGAAAAAGGATTGGTTCTTTGCCAAGATCCGCGGTTTCAACACCTCAATGGAACGCAGCATGTTCGCGGAGAACGTCCCGCCCACCTGCTATCGCAAGCTCCTCGAAGCGGTGGGGAAAGGCACCAAAGCCTTGCACCGCTACATCGCTCTCCGGCGCAGGATGCTCGGAGTGAAAGAGCTGAATATGTACGACCTCCACGTTCCCCTCGTCGATGAGGCGAAACTCGCCATGCCGTACGAAAAGGCGGTTGAAACGGTCAAATCGGCACTTAAAGTGATGGGTAAGGAGTATTCCGACATCCTCGCATCCTCATTCGAGGAGGGCTGGATCGATGTGTATGAGAACCGCGGCAAGCGCAGCGGCGCATACAGCTGGGGGTGCTACGGCGTGCATCCTTTCGTGTTGCTCAACTACGCCGGGACTTCCCATGACGTGTTCACCATCGCGCACGAGCTTGGACATTCGCTGCATTCCTACTACTCCAACGCGGCACAGCCCGAGGAGAAGGCGGGGTATGAGATCTTCGTCGCGGAGATCGCATCCACCGTCAACGAAGTGCTGCTGCTCAAACACCTGCTCAAAGCCGCCGAGGGCAAGACGCGCACCTATCTTCTCAGCTACTATCTGGATATGTTCCGCACCACGCTCTTCCGTCAGACCATGTTCGCGGAGTTCGAGGCGGAGGCGCACTCCCTTGCGGAAAGGGGAGAACCGGTCACGGCGGACGCGCTGTCCGAGGCATATTACGCGCTCAACAAGAAGTATTACGGCAGGGCGGTCAAGCACAACGATCTCATCCGCTACGAATGGGCGCGCATCCCGCATTTCTACAATTCCTTCTATGTCTACAAGTACGCGACGGGACTCACCGCCGCGGTGACCATAGCGGACAATCTCATAAAGCGCGGCGAGGAGTATTTCGCAAAATACAGGCTCTTCCTCTCCGCGGGCGGTAGCCTGCCCCCTCTCGATATCCTGCGGCTTGCGGAAGTGGATCTTGAGACGGATGCTCCCTACGAGCGCGCCATGCAGGAGTTTTCCGACACTCTCGACGCGCTGGAAAAGGATCACGCCGCCCACGCGAAAAAGGCGTGAGGATGCGCGGCGGGAAAAGGGGAAGATGCCCGGTTTTCGGGACGGCGGCAGCCGTCCTTCTCCTTTTTGTCGCGGTATGTTTTGCGTTTTCCGCGCTCGCCGCGCCCGACGGTGTTGCGTGCGCGGAGACGGGGGAACTGCGGCTTTACGCGTGGTCGGAGGGCGAGGACGGCAGTGTGACAGCCATGTTCACCCCGGCGGACACGGAGGAGTGTTACGCCGTCGTACCCTGCGAGAGCGCGACTTACACCCGCGCGGACGGGGAATTCTTCTACACTTCGCACTATGACGTGACCTTCTCCGCACGCGCCGCGGCGGATGCCGCGCTCGCCGCCGCGCCCGAAGGGATGTCGGTGACGGAAGATAACTTGAAAATCCTTTTTGTCTATGCTACAATGTACGAAAGCATATCCTCCAACGCTCAGAGGACGGAGAGCGGGGGAGTGTGGCTGCACACTCTCACAGCCGATCCCGATGACGGCGACGTCCTTTTTGCGGCGTTCACGCGCAACGCGGAGAGCGAGAAGTGGTATGCCATGCTCACAGGGATCGCCGTGCTTGCGGTCGCGGCGGCTGCCGCGGGAGTGGCGGCGGCAAGGAGTGTAAAATGCCGGAAAAACAGAAACAGACCTATCGCGTGATGCCTCACAACCCCGAAGCGGAAGAGGCGTTGCTCGGCAGCATACTCATAGATCCGCGTGCGGCGGATCAGCTCATCCCCACCCTTCGTGCGGCGGACTTTTACGAGACGGCGAACGCCACCATATTCGATGCCATGCGCGCGTTGCTGGACTCCTCCGTGGTGGTGGACGCGGTGTCCGTTGCGGACAGGCTGATGGTGGAGAACAAGCTGGACGAAGTGGGCGGCATGGATTACATCGCCTCCCTCACGGAGAGCATCCCTTCCTCCGCGGGTGCGGAGCATTACGCCGACATCGTCAAGCGCGACTCCCTCATCCGCAGAGTCATCTCGGCGGGCAATAAGATAGTGCAGGAGGGCTACAAGTCCGTGAGCGGCACGGACGCGCTCCTCGCCGCCGAACACGAAGTCTATGCCATCTCGGAGGACATCACCGAGAAAAACCTCGTGCTTGCCAAAGAAGCTCTCGGCGACGTGATGCAGAGCATACAGGATGCTCAGGCGGGCGTGATCAACACGGATGCGATCTACACCGATTTCCCCTCGCTGGACAAGATGTCGCACGGGTTCAAACCCGGCGAACTCATCCTTGTGGCGGCGCGTCCTTCCGTCGGTAAGACGGCATTCGCGCTCAACATAGCGGCAAACGCCTGCCTCAAACACAACAAGACGGTGGCGATCTTTTCCCTGGAAATGCCCGCACAGCTTTTGGTCAAACGTCTGCTCGCGCACATCTCGCAGTGTTCCATCTCTCTCATGGACACCAAGGGCGGGCTGTCCGACGCGGCGACGGGCAAGGTGTACGACGCCTACCGCAGGCTGCATTCCGCCCAACTTTACATCGACGACTTCTCCATGAACACGCCTTCCGACGTGCTTTCCAAGTGCCGCAGGCTCAAACGCGACCACGGGCTTGACATGATCATCATCGACTATCTCCAGCTCATGTCCGCGGGCAACGAAAGGAGAGCGGAGGAGAGCAGACAGGTGGAAGTCAGCGTGATGTCGAGGTTGATGAAGATTTACGCCAAGGAACTCGGCGTCCCCGTCATCCTGCTTTCCCAGATGTCCCGCGGAGTGGAGCAGCGCACCGACCACACCCCCAAGCTCAGCGACCTCAGAGAATCGGGCGCGATAGAGCAGGACGCGGATATGGTCATGTTCCTGCACCGCGAGAGCCAATTCAACGCCGCCATCCCCGACAATTTGGTCAAACTCATCGTGGGCAAGAACAGGAACGGCGAGAGAGGAGAAGTGGAGATGCAATGGGACGGCGGGACGATGACCTTCTGCGAATTGAAGGACGGCGAAACGCCGGCAGGCGAACGTGCGTCAGCCCCCGCACAGCCCCGTCCCGACTACCGTGCGCCCGCTCAGCCCGAGCAGCCCGCAGAGGAGGATGAGGACGCCTTCGAGAAAGAGGAGGAGACGGACGAAGGTCCGCTGCCCTGGGAGGAGGCAGTCAAAGACGGCGTGCCTGCCCCCGCTCCCGCAGAGGAGAGCGAGGAGGAAGATGTCTCGGAGAGCGAGGAGGAGAAACTCGCGGACGAGGAGTACAGGGAGGAGTATGCCGCGGAAGATCCCGATGACGAGGAGGAGTACGTGGACTCCGACGATTTCGAGGACGGAGAGGTGGACGACGACCTTCCCTACTGACATCGCGCACATCTTGAAATGACACGAAAGAGCGGCTTCCCGCCGCTCTTTCCTTTTGTCGTGCCGCGGGGAGGTTATACGCAAAACGCTGTTTTAACGTGTGTTTCGGTGTGATGAACACCATTTTTTGCGGCATTACATATTCTCGGCGAGGGCGGCATATCTTTTGGTATGTTCTTTGACGATGTCATCTCCAAGCTCAGAGCGGACAGTGCCGCCGCACCCTTTGTCGTCACCGTGTTGGGAGATGCGGGGGCGGGGATCTCCGGCGTGAAAAGGGTGATCTTTTTCTCCCGCGACGAGGTGCGTCTCGCTGCGGGCAAGAGCGTCCTGTGTGTGCGCGGCGATGAGCTTGACATCGCCGAGATGGGCGGAGGAGACGTGCTGGTGAGAGGCAAGGTCAAGGGGGTGGACATTGACTGAGATCCTTGACGAAAGGGGAGCGGACGCGGGGGAAAAGAGAGCGAAAAAGAGGAGGGGAACGATCGCCGCGCGCGTTCCCTTTTCCCGCACCGTGTTCGAAGCGGAGCGTGCGGATGCGGCGCGTCTTTTCACCGCCCTTTCCGAGGTGACGGTGCTGCGTTCGGAGAAGGGCGGAGAGGGCGTGCGTTTCTCCGTGCCGTCGCGGGACGCGGCAAAGGTGGTTGCAATCTGCACATCATTATGCTATAATTACAAAATAATAAAAGAGAAAGGAGTTCTGCTTTTTCTGCTCGGCGCGCTGTCGCGTGCGGGAGTGGCGGCAGGACTTGTCGCGGGCATCCTGCTCGCCGTGCTTTACCCGATGTTCGTCATCGAGGTGGAGTATACGGGCGACGACATCCCCGCCGTGGTGCGCACGGTGGAGGAGAGCGGGATAAGGAGATGGGCGTTTATGCCCGCATTCGACGCCGACGGGCTGGAACGCGAGCTGCTCGCTCTGGACGGGGTGGCATTCGCCTCCGTGACCAAGACGGGTACGCGCGTGCGCATCGATGTGCGCGCGGAAAGGCGGGACGGCGGCATGGCGGAGATCCCCACCGGGGATGTGACGGCAAGTTGCGACGCTTCCGTCACCCGCGTGGTGGTGCGCTCCGGCACGGCAGAGGTAAAGACGGGGGACATCGTGCGCGCGGGCGACGTGATCATAGGCGCGTACGTGACCGTGGGCGAGGAGAGAGTCCCCTGCGCCGCCGACGGGGAAGTGTACGGGCTGAAAAGTTACACATTCACCCGCTTTTTCCCGGACACCGAGCTGGTGAGGGAGTACGGCGAGACGCGCACTTTCTCCCGCATCTCATTCTCGGACAAAGCTCCCGCTCCGCCGGAGAGTCCCTTCCCGGACTACGTGCTGACGGTGCGTGCGGTGCGGAACGGGTTTCTCATCGGCTACACCCTCTACACTTACGAGTTCACGGAAGTGAGAGCGGAGGAGAGGGAGAACACGCGCACGACCGAGGAGATGGAGAGGGAAGCAGTGGGGAGCGCGCTGGACGCGCTCGCGCCCGAAGCCGTGGTGATGAGCGTGTCGGCAAAATGCACAAGGACGGAGGGCGGCACCGTTGTGAGGGTGACCGTCGGTACAGAGGAAAGGATAGACTGAATGAGGATATCGAAAGAGAAAAGTGTGGAGGATTACGCCGCGTTCCAACAGCTCTTCGGCGGGCTGGACAGCAATGTCAGACTGCTGGAGGAGGAGTTCGGAGTGAGCGTTTTCACGGGGGCGGAATCCCTCAGGATCACGGGAGAGAAGGGTGACGTCGAGTCCGCGGCGGAAGCCATCGACGCGCTCGTCGCGCTCTCGCGCAAGGAGCCGCTCGGTCCGCAGCAGATCGCCGCGGTGGTGGACATGGTGCGCAGGGGCAAGGCGCACGGCGTCAAGGATCTGATGTCCTCCGTCACCGTGGGCAGGGGCAAGACCGTCTATCCCAAGAGCATAGGGCAGAAGCTCTATTGCGACGCCATCAGGGAGAACTCCGTCACATTCGGCATAGGGCCTGCGGGCACGGGCAAGACCTATCTTGCGGTCGCGCTCGCCGTGGACGCGCTGAAAAACCGCGAAGTGGACAGGATCATACTCACCCGTCCCGCGGTGGAAGCGGGGGAGAAGCTCGGCTTCCTGCCGGGGGATCTGGCGGACAAGGTGGATCCCTACCTCAGACCTCTCTACGACGCGCTGGAAGAACTGATGGGCGGCAGTGAGAGCTATCTCAAAAACATAGAACGCGGGCTGGTGGAGATCGCGCCGCTCGCGTACATGCGCGGAAGGACGCTCAACAGGAGTTTCATCATCCTGGACGAGGCGCAGAACACCACCAAGGAACAGATGAAGATGTTCCTCACCCGCTTGGGCGAGGGGAGCAAGATGGTGGTGACGGGGGATGACACGCAGATCGACCTTCCCCGCAACGTGACGAGCGGTCTCACACACGCCGAGCGCGTGCTTGCGGACGTGAAGGGGATCGCCGTGGTGAGGCTGGAATATTGCGACGTGGTGCGCCACGAGCTGGTCAGCCGCATCATACGCGCATATGACAAATACGAACGCGCCGCCGCACACGCAAAAGGGGCGGAGGACGCGGAAGCACCCGCAGAGGAGAGCTATGAGAAAGAAGAATGAGTATTTGACCACCGCTGAGAAGGTCAGACTCGCGGGACGCCGCAAATTCGCGGCGGATTTTCTGAAAGTGTATCCCGGCTGTTTCGTGGCGACGGGGCTGCTCACGCTTTTCGCCATATTCATGACGGGGGATTTTTATGACGCGTTCACAGCCGAAAGAGCGGCATCTACGGCGGGAGTTTTCGTCATCAATGCCGTGCTGGTCGGGTTCCTGATCGCGTCGACGCACTCGGCGGCGGAGGATGCGCGCTTCCCGATCAGGGAGACGCTGCTCGCTTTCGTTATGCTCGCGCTCACCTATATGGCGTGCCTCACGACGAGCAGATTCCTCAGTATATTCGCGCTGCCGATGTGTCTTGCATCGCTGGTGCTCGTCGAGCTTTCCAGCCGCAGGACGTCCGTCATCACGCTGCTTGTGCTGGCGGCGATGCTCTCGGTGGTGTTCATCCACGGCGAGAACTATCCGGACACCATGCTCCCGGAGGTCATCCTCTCCATAGTGGGCAACATGGCGGCGGCACTTGCGGTCAACATGCTGGTGGGCAAGCACCTTGCGCGCCTTCCCTTCATCCTCGTCTCCTTCGCCGCGTCCGCGCTGGGGGTGCTGGCGGTGTTCGCGGGGACGCTGGTCATGGGCGACATCAGCATGAACCTGCTGTACAACGTCCTCTGGTCCTACGGTGCGTCCGTGGGCGCGGTGCTGGTGTTCACCCCCATAGTTGCAATGCTGGAAGGGGTGTTCAACATCGCGGACGATTTCCGACTCAACGAACTCACCAATCTCAATCAGCCACTTCTGAAACGTCTTGCGAGCGAGGCTCCCGGCACCTTCAATCACTCCCTCGTGGTGGGCAATCTCTCCGAGGCGTGCGCAGGCGCGATAGGGGAGAATCCGCACATGGCGAGAGCGGCGGCATACTACCACGACATCGGCAAGCTCAAAGCCCCCGTCTACTTCTCGGAGAACCAGACGGGGTACAACCCGCATGACGAGCTGATCCCGGAAGTGAGCGTGAGCATGATCACCTCGCACACCGTGTTCGGGGAGATCCTTGCAAAGCAGTACCGCCTGCCTCCCGAGATCGTCGCAGTTTGCCGCGAGCATCACGGCACTTCGCCCGTGGGCTACTTCTACCGCAAGGCACTCAACCTCAAAGAGGAGGGGGATCTTTCGGTGAGCAACTACACCTATCCCGGTCCCAAACCGCAGACCAAGATCGCGGCGATAGTCATGATCGCGGACACGGTGGAGGCGGCGTGCAGGGCGTATATGCCGGACACCAACGAGGAGTTCGTGGAGAGGGTGAACAAGCTGGTGGACGAGAAATTGCAGCTCGGTCAGTTTGACGAGTGCCCCATCACGATGAAGGATCTTTCCGTCATCAAGACCACCATCATCGAGACTCTCCCGCAGGTGCAGCACGGCAGAGTGTCCTACGAGAAGAAGAAGGCATGATAGAGTTCACGGGTGCGCGTTTCGCCGAAAGGCGGTTGATAAGAAGGGTGGAGAAGGCGGTCTACGCCGTCCTCGGTCAGGAGGACATCTTCACGGTGGATCTCGCCGTCACGGACGGTGAGACCGTGAGGGAATACAACCGCGAGACAAGGGGAGTGGACTCCGAGACGGACGTCCTCTCCTTCCCCTATTTCGAGGGGTTGAAACTCCCCGTCACCGCGAAGGACTTTTCGGACGAGGCGTTCGACGGAAGAAGGGTGGCTCTGGGCAGCATCATGATCTCCTCGCCGCGCGCACACGCACAGGCGGAGGAGTATGGTCACTCTTACGAGCGCGAGCTTGGCTTCCTCGCCTGCCACGGGCTGTTGCACCTTCTCGGTTTCGACCACATAGAGGCGGAGGACGAGCGCAGGATGCAGGAGGTCGCGCGGAAGGTCATGCAAGCCGTGGGGCTGAGCCGCTGACGGCGGCTGCGCGCAGGATAAGACGCCGGCGGGGAAAGGACGCCGGACAACGGAAAACAGGAGAAGAAAGCAGGAAATGAGATCGGGATTCGTTTGCATAGCGGGCATGCCAAATGCGGGGAAATCCACGCTGGTCAACTCCCTGGTGGGGGAGAAGGTCGCCATAGTTTCGTGGAGGCCGCAGACCACCCGCAACAAGATCCTCGGCATCGTCAACACCGAGGACGCACAGGTGGTGCTCATCGACACCCCCGGCATACATCAGGCGAAAAACAAGCTCGGCAAATATATGATGCAATCGGTGGCGAGCGGGCTGAAAGACGTGGACGGGGCTGTCTATGTCATAGACGCCGCCAAGGGCGTGAGAGAGGAGGACGATGCCTTCCTCTCCTCAAAAGCCGCGCTCATCCCCGTCATCGTCGCCGTCAACAAACAGGACGCCGTGACGCAGGAGACTCTCTTTGCGGTGCTGGACAGGATCAACGCCTACAAGGACGTGAAAGCGGTCGTTCCCGTGTCGGCGAAGAAGGGGGAGAACCTCGCCCCTCTGTTTGCCGAGATCGAGAAACTCCTCCCCGAAGGGGAGAAGATGTATCCCGACGATATGTACACGGACAGGACCATGCGTTTCATGGCTGCCGAGATCATCAGGGAGAAGGCACTCTATCTTCTTGACAAAGAAGTGCCTTACGGCATCGGCGTGTACATCAACAAGTTCGAGGCGAGGGCGGACAAGCCCATCTATGACATCGATGCGGACGTGGTGTGCGAGAAGCAGTCCCACAAAGCCATCGTCATAGGCAAGGGCGGGGAGATGTTGAAGAAGATCTCCACCGCGGCACGGCTGGACCTTGAAGAACTCACGGGGTGCAAAGTTTTCCTCACACTCTACGTCAGGGTGAAGGCGGAGTGGCGCGACAGCGACTACCTCATGCGCGAGCTGGGGTATGACATGAAGGATCTTAAAGACTGAAAGCGGACGTAAAGTGTGCGGAACGCACGCATAAAACCCGCGTTGTGCAGGTGTGTATGAAAAATGCGCGCACGCACATGCTAGGCGTATGCTTTCGGAAAAGGAACTGTGGACAATGTTTGAACGAAGCGGCAGGATAGAGTTCTACAACGCCTGCCGCGCGCTCGGAGAAAGAGAGCATGGACAAGAAGGTGAACGCGATAGTGACGAGGGCGGTGCCTTATAGGGAATCCGACATGGTGCTCACTCTCGTCTCCCCGGAAGAGGGGAGGATCACGGCGTCGGCGAGGGGATGTCTCAAACCCCGCGCCAAACTCCGCTATGCCGCCGAACCCATGAATTTCGGGGAATACATGCTCGCGGGCAAGGGAGACAGATACATAGTGACGGACTGCGTGCAGTACGATTCTTTCTCTCCCGTGACGGCGGACATTGACGCTTATTACACCGCCTGCATGATCCTCGAACTTCTTTCCCGTCTCTCGCCCGATCCTCAGCCCGCCCTCTTTCTCGCAGCGGTGAAAGAGTTGCGGTCGCTTGCCTATGAGGGCAAGAACGCGCGCGATTCCGCGTGCGATTTCCTGCTCACCGCACTCGCCGAAGGCGGCAACGCGCTGGATTTTTCGGTGTGTTCGGAGTGCGGGTGCATCCTGGAAGGCGACGCCGCTTTCTCGGAGTCGGGGGGCATTTTGTGTACGCATTGCGCGCCGTGGGATTCAATAAGAGTGGATGCCGCGTCCCGCGCGTTTATAGCAGGGGAGAGGAGGGATCTCCCTGATGCAGTGAAAACAAGGGCAAACAGGCTGCTTGCCGACTTCCTCTACCGCATGCAGGGGGTGCGTCCGGACGGCAGCTATTTCAAGGAGCAAGAATGAAAAAGAAAATCGCTTTGACCGTGGTCGCGGTCGTGATCGTCATGGTGTCCGTCGCGGTCGCGGGGTGCAACAAGTTCAGCACCGACGCCCCCGCGATCTCTGACATCTACGTCAACTATTCCTCGACGCAGGCGGAGCTGGACGGTGCCGCGCTCGAACTCATCCTTCCCGACGGATGGACGGTGCTTTCCTCCGCATCCGGGGACAACGCGGACTCGGACATAGGCTACATCGCAAGCATGAACGCCTTTATCGTCACCAACTCCAATCACGACCTTTCCGTCGTCAAGGTGCCGGAGGGGGAGGATAAGACCGTGACGGAGGAGGATTTCCTCATCCCGCCCGCAAGCGCGGTGCGCGCCATCAAGGCGGTGGGCAGCTATTTTGCCGTGCGCGTCGCCAGCAGCTCCGGCTTTGTGGGAGTGATGGACACCGAGGGCAACTGGCGCGTCAACGCCAACAAGACGCGCAGTACGGGCGCGGCGGTGGATAAGAACACTCTCTCTTCCGCCATACGCATCCTCGATGACGAGCTGGTGGCGGTCGCTCCCGCCAATGCCGCCGACTCCGACATCACGGGCAGCCGCAGTTACACCCCCGTCTACCGCATCTCCACGGGCAAGCTCGTGTGCTGCATAAACACGGGCGGGACGCTGGACAACATGCTCGCCTTCGACGGCAGCTACATCTCGGTGGAGACCTCTTCCACTTCGACGGGGAAGGAGACGCGCATCTACGCCGTCCCCGACACCTTGCCCGAAAAGTGCGACCTCGACTATCCCCGTTACGGCAGTTTCGTCAACGATGCGGACTACGACGACTATTACACCGAGTCCCTCTATCTCGGTGAGGGCAGATTCTATGTGCACACCGAGTGGACGGTGGACGCGGACGAGACTTACACCTACGCCTACGACGGGGAGTACTACCGCGCGGTGCGCTATATCTACTTCCCGGACGATGACGACTGGGAGCAGTACACTTCCGCACACATCTTCCTCAACGCGGTCAATTCCTACTACGACAACGTGACGGGCAGGAGCCTGGACGGCGTGACGGTCGCCCCCTCCTCCTTCCTCAAAGACGGCTACATCTACGCCTCCTTCGGACTCATCGTGGATGCGGACAAGAACGCGCACTACGATCAGTTCGTGCTGGACAAGAACCTCAACATCGTCTATTCTCTCACCACCAATTTCGGCATCCGTCCCGAAGGCTCTCTCGACAGAGAGGAAGTCGGTCTCTTCGACCTTATGATGCAAGGCTCGGACGGCTACTATTACGCCCGTCTCTATCCGAGCGCGATCAGGCTTTACAAGGCGGACGGCACTCTCGTTTTCGAGAGGACGGGGCATGACTTCACCAGCGCGGGGTTGCAGAACGGCATCATCATCGCGGGCATCAAGAACGAGGACGGCGACGTGCTTTACGGTGCGTACAACCTCAACGGCGACAATGTGATCCCCTTCGAGTACAGCTACATCGAGCCGTTCAGGAGCTACTATACCTACGCCATCAAGGCGGACGGAAAGACGCGCGTGATGTTGGGCAGAGGCGGCACCGAAGCCCCCCTCGCGGAGGGTGCGACGGGACACTTTGCGGACATCGCGTCCAGCAGCGATAAGTCGGATCTGGAAAAGAGGGGCTGCTATGTGTTCACCTCAAAGACAGATGAAGGCAAGACTCTTTACGGCGTGAAGAATATGAGCGGGGACTATGGCGCGGATGTCATCCTTTCCGCGTCCCTCAGCTCCTGCACCCTCTATTCCCCCCGCAGTGACAACAGCCTCGTGTTCGCATGGGGCACGCGCGCCGAGGACGGTGCCTACGTCGTCTACCGCATGACCGCATCGGGAGAGGCGGAGACCTACGCACCCGACGGCGGGCTTCCCGATTGGGGCATCGGTCTCATAGCGGCGGGCTGCACCCTTGTCGTGGCGGCGGCGGTCATCGCCATAGTCGTCGCGGTGCGCAAGAAGCGGCTCGGAGAAGGCAAAACGGAATGATCACTCGCATTATAAATGCAAAAGAAGGGCTTGACGATGCCGTCTCGCTCATAAAAAACGGCGAATTGGTCGTTTTCCCCACCGAGACCGTGTACGGACTCGGCGCGAACGCTTACGACGCCGCGGCGGTGAAAAAGATCTTCGAGGCAAAGGGCAGACCGCAGGATAACCCCCTCATAGTCCACATCTCGCGTGTGGAGGAGGTGAGGGAGATCGCACGCGACATCCCCGAAGTTTTCTACACTTTGGCGGAGAGGTTCATGCCCGGCGCGCTCACCGTTGTGCTGCCGCGTTCCGAGCGCATCCCCGACATCGTTACGGCGGGAGGGGACACCGTTGCGGTCAGGATGCCGGACAACGCCTTCGCGCGGGAACTCATCGCCCGCTCCTTCCCTCTTGCCGCCCCTTCGGCGAACAGGAGCAAGCACGTTTCCCCCACTTCGGCAAAGCATGTGTATGACGACCTCAAAGGGAAAGTCCCCCTCATACTGGACGGAGGGGAGTGCGGTGTGGGCATAGAGTCCACCGTCCTCGACCTCACGTCGGGCAGCCCCGTCATACTGCGTCCCGGTGCGGTGACGGCGGAGATGCTCGCGCCCTATCTCGGTGTCGCTCCCGGCAGCGGGAAGGTGATCGGCACGGCGAAATCGCCGGGAATGAAATATGAACACTACGCGCCGACGGCGGAGGCATATGCCGCGCTCTCGGCGGAGTCCGCAGCGGCGTTCTACGACCGTTGTGCGGCGGAGGGCAGGCGTCCCGTCCTGCTTTTCAGAGACATACACGCGGATGTGCTGGGAGAAAGAGAGCGCATCTCGCTGGGAGTGAGCGTGGAGGACTTCATGCACTCCGTCTATTCCGCTCTGCGCACCGCGGAGAAGGATCACGACGTCATCGTCGTCGAGACGCTCACGGGCGAGGGACGCGCCGCTTCCGTCATGAACAGAGTCATGAAAGCGGTGGGAGGCAAGACGGTATGAAGATCACCTTCGTCTGCACGGGCAACACCTGCCGCTCTCCCATGCTCGCCGCGATGTTCGCGGATTACGCCGCAAAGGTGGGTTTCGACTGCGAGGTCGCCTGCGCGGGGATGAAGGGGGGCGGCTCTCCCGTCAACCCTAAGGCGGCGCACACGCTGGCGGCAAGGGGACTTTCGGCGGAAGGACACCTCTCCTCGGTGTTCGGCGAGAGGGATGCGGACTCCGACTTCGTGTTCACCATGACGGACGCGCAGCGTGACGAACTCGCCTCGCGCTATCCCTCTCTCAGGATGGAGAGCCTCTCCCTCTTTCTCGGCAGAGATGTGGAAGATCCTTACGGTGGCGATCAGGCGGCATACGACGCGGTGGCGGATGTCTTTGAGGGCATCCTCGGCAAATTGCACGATCGCGTTTGCGGGCGGGGATGAGATGACTGCGATATGTGCGGAAGGCGGCAATATGCCGCTTTTTATTTTGTGAAAAAAACGCACAAACACGCAGAACAAGGACTTTTCCCGCACATTCCCGCGGTATAAAGCTCCCGATGTGCGGGCAGAGGCATTATCTCTGCATTGAGGCATGTGACGTAACGCGCGCATTTCCGGCAATAAAAAACGAGTGCGGGGCATGGCGAAAGCGGACGAAAAGAGGACAGTGCGGGGCGGGGCAAAAGCGGAAGGAAAGAAGGTCGGTGCGGGGTAGGGCAGGCGGGCGGAAAGCAAAGGAGAGCGCGGACACCGCGCCCTCCCGAAGGACAGCAGCCTCAGCCCTCACAGCGAGGCGATGAGGTCTTTGAAGATTTTGATGTGCAGCTCCTCGTCCAGCACTATGCGCTCTAAGAGCGTCTTGACGCACTCTGTGCGCAGCGCGAGCACTGTGCGTTCGTAGTTGAGGATGGCGATCTCCTCGGCGGCGATGTTCTCGCGCAGGAATTTCTTGGGATCGAGGGTGTAATTGGGGAAGCTCCCGCTCCAATACGTCCTGCCGCCCATGACGGGATAGCCGCCCAGTTTCACTATGGTCCTGCCCAGCAATTCGTGGTGGTGCATCTCCGTCTTTGCTATCCCCGCCACGGCTTGCGCGATCTCCCTGTTGCGGGTGGTGACGTAGCTTTGGAAGCAGTAGGTGGCGATCGCCGTCAGCTCTCCCGCCGGTCCGCCGTAGAGGGGCATGAGCAGCTTGCTTTCGGCGAGGTTCTCGGCGCATTCGATCTCGGGATAGGGCAGTTCGGACGCAAAAATTTCCATATTCGGCTCTCCTCCTGTCGCCCTCAATATATGAGCGCGGGCGCAAATGGGTGCAAGATGAGGGAAAAAGTGCGCGTTGCAGGAAAATGTATCAATCCGCTTGCAAATTATATCGCGCTGTGGTAGAATCTTCTAGCTTGTAAACGGAAAGACGCGCGCACAGGCGTGTCATCCGTCCGAGAGGTCAATGATATGAAGAAGAAAGTCCTAATGATCATCGCGCTCATAGCCCTCGTCGCCGTTCTCGGCGTCGTGCTTGCGGCGTGCAATGAGTCCACCGTCGAGGATCCGGCAGGTCCTATCTCCCAGGACGTCAGAAACGACGTTACGCTCGCGTTCATGATCCTGATGCTCATCGCCGGCATCGCGCTCATCGTGGTCGTCATGATGCAGAAGGGCACAAACGACAATGTGGGAGTCATCTCCGGTGCGTCCGACACCTATTACGGCAGGAACAAGGAGAAGGGCAGGGAAAGCGTCCTGAAAAAGGTCACCTTCGCACTCTTCGCTTTCATCCTCGTCTGTTCCATCATCTGCTTCGTGGTCGGTGCCGTGGGTGTCACGGACTGAACAAAGGCACGTAATCGGACGGCTCCCGCAACGGGAGCCGTTTTTTAGTGCCCTGCGGCAATGATGCGGACCCGTCTCGGAACAATTCTTTTCGGTGCTTTTCCGCGGCTGAGGCTTGCCAATATGTACACTATTGCCTACACCTCACCCGCAAAAAATCATCCGAAAATCTCTTGCTCCGAGGTGTCGTAAATCCCGCGGTGCTAGGGCGGATCCGCATCATCCCCGCAGGGCATGCCTTCCGAAAGACACACGGATCCGTCTCGGAACAATTCTTTTCGGTGCTTTTCCGCGGCTGAGGCTTGCCAATATGTATACTATTGCCCGCACCTCACCCGCAAAAAATCATCCGAAAATCTCTTGCTCCGAGGTGTCGTAAATCCCGCGGTGCTAGGGCGGATCCGCATCATTCCCGCAGGGCATGCCCTCCGAAAGGCACACGGATCAGTCTCGGAACAATTCTTTTCGGTGCTTTTCCGCGGGGCTGTCCGTCGGAGACCGCACCGACACGGTGCAGAGCGATCCTCTCCGGAGCGGGCGGGAAAGAGTGCGGTGCGCGCTCATTGCGGGAGAGGGCGTAAAACTCTTGTAAAAAAAGAAAAAAAGTTATATCATATTAGATAACGGCGTGCGCGCATATGCGGGCGCGCGGACGGAAGGAAAAATGAAGATAATCGCCACCAACAAAAAAGCCTACCACGAGTATTTCGTTGAGGAAACTTACGAGGCGGGCATAGAGCTGGTCGGCACGGAAGTCAAGTCCGTGCGGCTGGGCAAGGTCAATCTCCGCGACAGTTACGTGTCCTTGAAGAGCGGAGAGGCTATGCTCATGGGCGCGCACATTTCCCCTTACGAGAAGGGGAGCTACTTCAATGTCGATCCGTTGCGGCAAAGGAAGCTGCTCCTTCACAAGAGCGAGATCCTGAAACTGAAAGCCAAGACGGAGCAGAAGGGCTACACCGTCGTACCATTGAAACTGTATTTCAAGGACAGCCTCGTCAAGGTGGAGCTGGGGCTTTGCAAGGGCAAGGATCTTTACGACAAACGCGAGACGCTGAAACGCCGCGAGGAGGCGCGCAAGCTGGACCGCATCAAAAAAGAGTTCAACACCAGATGACTGCCGAAGTGCCGTGCATTTGGCAGAAAAGGAGTTTTATATGAGCAAGATCGAGACTTTATGTGTCCAAGGCGGCTATACGCCCGGCAACGGCGAGCCGAGACAGATCCCCATCGTGCAGAGCACCACATTCCGCTATGAGACCAGCGAGGATATGGCAAAGCTCTTCGATCTGGAAGCGGCGGGCTACTTCTACACCCGTTTGCAGAACCCCACCAACGACACGGTGGCGGCGAAGATATGCGCCCTCGAAGGCGGCACGGCGGCGATGCTCACCTCGTCCGGACAGGCGGCGAACTTCTTTGCGGTGTTCAACATCGCTAGTGCGGGCGACCACGTGGTGGCAAGCTCCACCATCTACGGCGGCACATTCAATCTCTTCTCCGTGACGATGAAGCGCATGGGCATAGATTTCACCTTCGTCGCGCCCGACGCGAGCGAGGAGGAGCTGGACGCGGCGTTCCGCCCCAACACCAAGGCGGTGTTCGGCGAGACCATCGCAAACCCCGCGCTCACCGTCCTCGACATCGAGAAATTCGCGCACGCGGCGCACAGCCACGGCGTGCCTCTCATCGTGGACAACACCTTTGCCACTCCCGTCAACTGCCGTCCCTTCGAGTGGGGCGCGGACATCGTGACGCACTCCACCACCAAGTATATGGACGGACACGGCGCGGCGGTGGGTGGCTGCATAGTGGACAGCGGCAAGTTCGACTGGACGAAGTATCCCGAGAAGTTCCCGGGGCTTTGCACTCCTGACGAGAGCTATCACGGCGTGACTTATACGGAGCGTTTCGGGCTGGCGGGCGCGTTCATCACCAAGGCGACGGCGCAGCTCATGCGCGATTTCGGCGCGATCCAGTCCCCGCAGAACGCGTTTTTGCTCAATCTGGGGCTTGAGAGCCTGCACGTCAGGATGCAGCGTCACTGCGAGAACGCCCTCAAAATGGCGCGCTTCCTTTCGGAGAGCGAGTATGTAGGTCACGTCACCTACTGCGACCTGCCCGGCGACAAATATCACGAAGTGGCGAAGAAGTATCTGCCTCACGGCTCCTGCGGCGTGGTGAGTTTCACCGTGAAGGGGGGCAGAAAGGCGGCGGAGAACTTCATGAAACACCTGAAACTCATCGCCATCGAGACTCACGTTGCGGACGCCAGATCCTGCTGTCTGCATCCCGCAAGCTCCACCCACCGTCAGATGACGGATGCGGAACTTGCCGCCTGCGGAGTGTCCCCGGACCTTGTCAGGCTCTCCTGCGGCATAGAGAACGCGGACGATCTCATCACCGACGTCAGGCAGGCACTCGAAGCGGCGCACGCCTGAGACACCTTCCCGCCGAGCGCGGGGGAGCGGCTGCCGTCCCGCATATGACGGCTAAGACAAAGTGACAACGGAGGCAACATGCCCATCATCATCCCCAAAGACATACCCGCATACGCCTCTTTGCGCAGCGAAAAGATCTTCGTCATGGATGCGGAGCGCGCGGGTACGCAGGACATCCGTCCGCTGGAAGTCGCAATAGTCAATCTCATGCCCACCAAAGAGGTGACGGAGACTCAGCTGATGCGGCTGCTCGGCAATACTCCTCTGCAAGTGAACATCCACCTCATCGGGACTGCCAGCTACAAGAGCACGCACGTCTCCGAGGCGCACATGCAGAAGTTTTACCGTTCCATCGCGGAAGTGAAGAAGATGAAGTTCGACGGGATGATAGTCACGGGTGCGCCGGTGGAGACCATCCCATTTGAGGAAGTCAAGTATTGGAACGAACTTGTCGAGATCATGGACTTCGCCCGCGAGAACGTCACCAGCACCATATACATCTGCTGGGGCGCGCAGGCGGCGTTGTATCACTTCTGGGGCATCGGCAAACAACTCCTCGACAAAAAACTGTTCGGAGTGTTCCCCACCCACGCCATGCAGGAGAACGATATGCTCCTGAAGGGCATGGACGACACCTTCTACATCCCGCACTCCCGTCACACGCGCGTGGATGAGGATGCGGTGCGTGCCTGTCCGGACATCAAGGTGCTGGCATCCTCGCCGGATGCGGGCATCTCCATAGCCAAGACGCACGACAACAGGATGTTCTTCTTCACCGGACACGCGGAGTACGACCGCTTCACGCTCAAAAACGAGTACGACCGCGACCGCGCAAAAGGGCTGGACATCGAGGCTCCCAAAAACTATTTTGTCAATGAGGATCTGGGCTTGGTGGATATGAAATGGCGTTCCACCGCCAACCTTCTCTTCTACAACTGGCTGAACTATTACGTCTATCAGGTCACTCCCTACGAGATCCGCTCGGTGGGCAGCGCGACGGAGTGAGAAGGGCGCGCCGCACCCGACATCAGGACATAAAAAGACCGTCCTTGCGACGGTCTTTTTTGTTTGCGGCGGTCATTTTATTTGCGGCGGTCATTTCGTTTGCGGCGGCGGGACTGCCGTGTGACGCTGCTTCGGCGGCGGGACGGAGTGTAGAGGCACTTGGGCGGCGGGACTGCGGACGGCGGCTCTCCGCGGGAGGATTTCGGGCAGAGGAGGCGTTTCTCCGCTCCGAACGACCGCAACAAAAAAGATTTTCAGAAAATCCGGAAAAGTTGCTAAATCGGAAAAGTTACTAAAAACGATCGGCAAAACAACAATTTTGACCGCTTTTGAATCTTGAACTTGTGTATTTTATCTGCTATACTGTATGTATAAATATCCTGAGGGGGATGATATGGAACTGTTTCTCGACGAAGTTACGTCAAAAGAACGCGTCATTGACGATATGAACAGGATGAATTCCTTTGGCGGCGGCGACCGTCTCACGGGTACGCAGGGGCAGAGGGATTACTGCGAGTGGCTGAAAAGCGAGATCCGCGCCATGGGCATCGACGTGGTGAGCAAGCAATACACCTTCGACCGCTGGGGCGCGAAGGATTGGTCTCTCACCGTGGACGGCAGCCCCGTGCGCGTCTCCTCGCCCTTCCATTACAGCGGTTTGACGGGAGAGGATGGCGTGACGGCGAAACTGTGCGCCGTCTGCAACGATCCTCTCGATTTCCTGCGTGCGCGCGGGAAGATAGCGGTGTGTCACATAAAGAATCTCTCCCTCATCAGCAGCAAAGTGGCGTTCAACAAGCGCAACTCTTTGCCACATGACCTCGAAGTGGAGAAGAGCTACCGCGGCCCCGTCAGCACATCCTTCGTCAAGACCTTGCTCACCTTCCCCTTCCTCAGAATGTCGGGCATGAAGGGCATGATCTGTGTGTGGGAGGATATGTCCGACGCGATGGTGGAAGGGCAGTGCCTCAATTTCATCCTCTCCTATCTCGGTGTCCCCGTGCTGTGGGTGAACGAGACGGAGGGCAAAAAGGTGTTCGCCGCGGCGAAGGCGGGCAAGAGCGCGACGCTGCGTCTCACCGGCGAGCTTGAGAAGGATGCCGTCACGGAGTCCTTTCATGCGGTCATTGAGGGGACGGGCGGCACGGACGAGGCGATCATCGTCAACACGCACACGGACGGGTGCAACTTCTCGGAGGAGAACGGCGGCGTGGGGATGCTGGCGTTGATGCGCTGGTTCAAGGCACATCCCCCCAAGCGCAACCTTGTTTTCGCCTTTGTGACGGGACACTTCCGTCTGCCCGTGTTCCGCGTGGGCGTGATGACTTCCAATCAGGCGACGGGAAGATGGCTCAAAGACAACAAGGAACTTTGGAACGGAGAGAAGTATAAAGCCGTGGCGGGCTGTTCCGTCGAACATCTCGGCTGCACGGAATGGAAGGACGTGGACGGTGTGTATCAAAAGACGAACGATGTGGACGTCGAACTCGTCTACACCGGCAACAAGAATATGGACGCCGTTTATTACGAGGCGGTGAAGGGGAGAGAGCGTCTCAGGACAATGACGCTGAGAGGTCACAACACCATGCACTTCGGCGAGGGACAGCCTCTCTCCAAGAAGGGCATCCCGGAGATAGCCCTCGTCACCGCGCCCGATTATCTCTGCTCGGTGGACTACACGGGCGGGAGCCATATGGACAAGTTTAATGCGGATCTTATGTATGAGCAGCTCCACACCTTCGTCAGGTGCATCGAGATCCTGGACGGCATGTCGAGAAAGGAGATAGGCAGATCCCAGCCCTATTCCGTAGGTCTCGGCAGGTTGAAATGACCGTCCTGCGGCGATAGACCGCGGCGCGGAAACAAAAGACGTCCTCTTACGGGGACGTCTTTTTCTGTCTGCCGCACGGACGCGGGCGTTGTGCCGCGCTCATTGCTCCGCCGTATCCTCTGTTTGCTCCGGCAGGACGGCTTCTCCGTCTTCCGCCGCGGTGGTCTCCGCGTCTTTTCTGCGCATCAGTTCGGCGCGCAGCCTGTCGGAGTCTTTCACCACCCAGATGAGGGGGATGGCGGCGATCGCGGCGACTATGCCTGCGGCAAGGAAGAGCTCGAAAGGCGGCTGCATCTGTCCGTCGCTGTGCGCGTCCAGAGAGTTGACGCCCACCGCCTGTGCGATGCCTATGCCGAGTGCCATGGGGATGAGCACGGTGAAGCACATCCTCACGCCCTGGAACCTTCCCTCCGCTCCCTTCGGGATATAGTCCTGGAAGGACGCGGTCAGCGCGCCGCCAAGCGCGAGTATCGCGCCGAGAAGTATGGAGCCGCCCACTATGAGGATGGGGCGGTGTGCCGAGCTGTCCATGAACTCCATGCAATAGACGACGATAGCTCCCGCGACGAGTATCGCAAGCAGGGGGAAGTAGAAATTTTTCCTGCCGAATTTGTCAAAGAGCGCGCCAAGCACCCCGGTGATTATCGCGCCCACCACGATGATGACGGCGAGAGGAATGATGTAGTCGTTTATGCCCAGCGTATTCTGGATGAAGTTGATGAGGTAGGACATGAAGATCTGCTGCGCGATGCCGAGCAGGCACACCGTCCCCAAAGTGACATACATCATCTTGTTGCTTTTGATGACGGAGGGACGGAAACCGTAGAAGGTCTCCTTGAAGTAGTTGGGATTGGAGTTCTTGACGATGTGAGGGGAGTCCTTCATCATGAAGGCGGAAAGCACGCTGCCCACCATCGGGAAGATGCCCATGATGATGAAGAAGAGTTTGATGAGCAGATCATCGCGGTCGGCTATGGCGACTTTCACCGTTTCGCCGAGGTCGTTGACGTAGGTGGCGCCGTTGTCGTAGGTGAGCATGCCGATGCCGAACACGAGCACCGTCGCTATAACGGGCATGACCGAAAGGATGGTATTCACTTTGCCGCGGTTGGTGACGTCGGTGACGTCCGCCACCCAAGTGTTGAACGCCGCGTCGTTTGCGGTGGAGCCGAAGAACGTCATCACGCAGTCCAGCACGACGAGCGCGGCGATTATCCCCCAGCTGCTGTCGTCCGAAAAGTCGATGGGGATGGCGGCGAAGAGCATGATCGTCACGCCCCACAACAGATAGCCCACCGTGATGAAGGGTTTGCGCTTGCCCGTCTTGTCGATGAGTCCGCCCGCGAAGATGGTCGTCACCGTCGCGGTGACCGCGGAGAGTATGACCATGAGCGTCGTGACCGTGAAATACAGCTCCCCGCGCGTGTCGAACAAGTCCTGCCCGAACTTGGCGAAAAACATGTTCTCCACCACCCAGGCGATCTGCCCGATGAGTCCGAACGTGATGGCGCACGCCCAGATCTTTTTGCCCAGCGGCGTGGACTTGGTGCCCGCCGCAGGTGCCGTAACGTTGCTCATAATTCACCTCGTTTCCGGCACTCTCCCGCTCCGCGCACGTGGCGCGCCGCGTTGATCGTGCCGCTTGTTGTTTTGCTCTTTATCGTTTGATCCCGCGTTTATTGTGCGGAAACGTCGCTTTCAACTTCGTTTTCGGTCATCTTGCAGTCCGTCGTCTCTGCCTTTTCGGCGTCACGCTCGGCAAGCAGGCGCGCCCTCGTCTCGGCGTCTTTGCTGCGCACGATGATGGCGGGGATCAGGGTGAACACAGCCACGATCGCCGCGCCCAAGAACATCTCGTAAGGGTAGTTCAGGATGTCCTCTCCCATGGCTTCGGAGAAGGTGTACCACCCGTAGCGGTCTATGATGGCGTTCCCTATCGCGGGACCTATGATCATCGGGAGCAGCACGAAAAGGAACATCCTTATGCCTTGGAAGCAACCCTCTTTCCCCTTCGGGATGTAGTCGCGGAAGGAGGAGACGAAAAGCCCGCTCACCGAAAGCTCCGCCGTCATCGTCACTATGCCAACGGGGATGAGCATCCCGAGCAGTGCCGCCGTGTCCGATGTGCCGAGGAATTTCAAGAGATATATGCCCAGCGTCCCTATGACGGCTGCCGCCACCAGCGGGATGAAGAAGTGTTTCCTGCCGAATTTGTCCATCAAAAAGCCGAGCAACCCCGCCAGCACAGCGGAGCATACTATGATGACCGCGAGCGGCATTACATAGTCCCACATGCCGAGCGTACGCTCCACGAAATTTATGAGGTACGACATGTACACCTGCATGCTCGCGCCTGCGATGCCGGAGCCTGCCAGAGCGATGTAGAGCATCTTGTTCTTCTTGATGACGGAGGGGCGGAAGCCGTAGATGAGTTCCTTGCCGAAGTTCGGGTTGGTGTTTTTGGGGAGACCGGGCTTGTCTTTCAGGACGAAAAGCCCGAGTATGCCGCTGACTATCGGTATCGCGCCCAGGATCACGAAAAAGAGCCACCACTTTTCCGTGCCTTTCGCCGTCAGGCTGTCCAGCCCGATAAAGACCACCACCATCGCAAACACCGGCATCATCGAGAGCACGGTGTCCGTCTTGCCGCGGTTGGTGGTGTCCGTCATGTCCGTGAGCCAGGTGTTGAATGCAGCGTCGTTTGCGGACGATCCCACCCACGACATCACGCAGTCCATAATGATTATGCCCGCCACCAGCCCGCCGAGCTGTTCGGGAGAGTAGTCGATGGGAAAGAGTGCGAACACCATTATGGTCAGCCCCCACAGGATGAACCCCCACGACACGTAGACGGAGCGTTTGCCCGTCTTGTCGCAGATGGCTCCCATCACCACCGTGGCAGCCGTTGCGAAGATAGCCGAGAGTGCCACCATGAGAGTGGTCGCCCATGCCTCGTCCACAAATTCGTCCTGCATGAACTTGGCGAAATACATGTTTTCGACGATCCACGCTATCTGCCCGATAAGCCCGAAAAAGAGGAGACAAAACCATACTTTGCCGCCGAGTGGAGTCGTCTTGGTCGCCGTGGAAGAAACGGAATTTTCGCGTGTCATTTTCCCTCGCTTATCAGATGTCGGAACGAGCGATGCCGACCGACCTTGAGCAATATTTTCCGGCGCTTTTTGCGCCCGGAATTTGCCGATGGCATAGGGGAGTGCACGGAAAACCGAAAAACACAAGAGCGGCATTCAGCCGCCCCTTCCCCCCTATATGCCCATTTTACCCTCGCGCACGCGCGTTGTCAATACCGAATGCGCGCGCACGAGTGAACAATCCCGCCCGAATGCCGTTTTTCTCTCCCCGTGAAAGCCCCTTTTGATCCCCGTGAAATGAAAGTAAGGAACGCGCGCGAGCGGACGAGCGCAAAACACTTGTCAACTCGTCCACGCTGTGATATATTGTTATCTGCGCCGGTGTGGTGAAACTGGCAGACGCGCTGGACTCAAAATCCTGTGGAGTAAAATCCGTGTCGGTTCGAGTCCGACCACCGGCACCAACGAGCAAAAGCAGCCCCGCAAGGGGCTGTTTTTCATTTGTGCACACTGTCGGCGCCACCGCGCAGAACAGTGTGTGCAAATGAAAAAGAGGCTGTGCATAGCACGGCTGCTTTTGCGAGTGCTGAACGGGGGCGCACGCCCCGCGTGCTCCACCGGACAAACATCCCAACCCCGCGCCGCGCTCACATGCGCGCGGGCAAAATAAAGAGGGCCGAACTGCACCCTCGGCGCAAGGCGTTTTTGCGAGTGCCGAACGGGGGCGCACGCTCCGCGTGCTCCACCGGCACTGTGCCGTGCGCGCACGCGCGAATATAAAAAGACCGGATGGTGCTATCTCGCGAGCATTGAAAGAAACGCGCGAATGTTGCCGCAACGATATTGAAAATCAGGAGCAGACGATTTGTCTGCGATGGCAATCTTGCACGGGGGATCGTTCATGTGCTTATGCGGTAAAATTGCGGGGAGTTAGTTTATGCTAACTTGTTGACAAAGGGGAGAGGGGCGGCATATAATTCGGGTGTAAAGAGCGCGGGACGCTTTTTTCTCGGCGGATGAGTTCGCAATGGCGAACAAGCCGGGAGGGCGCAAACGGCGGGTTTTCTCCGCAAAGCGGAAGGATGAGCCGCAGGAGAGGCGTCATGCGCTCAAAACAACGTGCATATGTTCGCAATGGCGAACGCGCCGCGTTTCATCCGCGTTCTGTCGTAAGGCGGTGGGCGGGAAGCGTAAAGAGGACACTTGGTGCGGCGATGAGTTCGCAAAGGCGAACGGACGAGGCGGCAATGACTTCATCTCTGCTCGGTTACATATTGGTGATCGCCTCTCTGGAAAGTGAGAAGGGGAGCGTGCGTTCGGCGGACGTGGCGCAGAGGCTGGGAGTGGCGCGGGCGAGCGTATGCAAAGCGGCGGACAGGCTGGCGGAAGGCGGCTGGGCGGCGCGAGGAGAGGGCAGCAGGCTGCACCTCACCGAAAAGGGACGCGGCGTCGCGGAGGATTACGCTCCCGTACGCGAGTTGTTGAACTCCGTGTTCAGAGCGAAACTCGGACTTTCCGAGGCGCGTGCGGACAGGGAGACGCTGGCGGTGCTGGGCGCGCTCAAAGAAGATACGGTGAAAAGGATCGCGCGGTCGTATTGCGCGAAGGAGAGAGAATAATATGCCATTGGTGTTCGCACCCTGCAACGTACCCCTCAGAGTGGTGCGTATGCATTTGGACGAGAAGATCAAAAGACACCTGGAAAATCTGGGTATCAGCGTAAACAGCGAGCTGGAAGTCCTGTCCGTGAGCGGCGGCAGCGTGATCGTCCGCGTCAAAGAGGGCAGGCTCGCGCTCGACAGAGATATGGCGACGAGGATATTCGTCGCGGTCAAGGAGGCTTGATATGGTCAAAACATTGGACAGCTTCGCCGTCGGAGAGAAGGGCGTCATCAAGAGCGTGAGCGGGGAGGGCAAGATCCGCCGCAGGCTCTTTGACATGGGCGTGACTCCGGGTGCGGAGGTCATGCTGCGCAAGAAAGCTCCTCTCGGCGATCCCATCGAGGTGACGCTCAGGGGCTATGAGCTGACTCTGAGAAAGACGGAGGCGGCTTGCGTACTCACGGAGGTGGAAGAATGATAAAATTCGCACTTGCGGGCAACCCGAACTGCGGCAAAACGACGCTTTTCAACGCGTTGACAGGCTCTACGGCGCACGTGGGCAACTGGCCGGGCGTCACGGTGGACAAGAAGGAGGGCGTCTACAAAAAGTGCGCCGAACCCATCGAGATCCTGGACCTTCCCGGCATCTACTCCCTCTCGCCGTACACTCCGGAAGAGGTGATCGCGCGGAACTACATACTTGATGAAAAGCCGGACCTTGTCATCAACATCGTGGATGCGACCAACTTGGAGCGCAACCTTTATCTCACCACGCAGCTTATGGAGATCGAGGTGCCGGTGGTGGTGGCGCTCAACATGATGGACGCGGTTGAGAAGGCGGGAGACAAAGTGAGTGCGAAGGCACTTGAGGACGAACTCGCCGTCCCGGTGGTGGAGATCTCCGCCTTGAAAGGTAAGGGCATCAAGGAGCTGATGGACAGGGCGTATGCCGCGAGCAAGAGAAGGCGCGAAGCGGTGAGCGTGCTGGGGAACTCCAAACTTGCGGGAGCGATCGGTGAAGTGAAAGCCCTCCTCTACGGCGGCGGGGTGAAAGATCCTCTCTTCCACGCCATAAAGCTGGTGGAGAGCGACGAGATCGAGATCAAAGCGCATCCCGAGGCGTACAAGCTGGTGGAGGAGTATAAGACGCAGATCAAAGACGACGTCTTCGGAGACGACTTCGAAGCCATAGTTGCCGACGAGAGGTATAAGTACATCTCCAAACACTTCGCAAAGGCGTTCGTGCGCAAGAACGGCGAGGCGGTCAAACTCACCAAATCGGACAAGGCGGACAAAGTGCTGACGCACCGCATATGGGGCATCCCGATATTTGCCGTCATCATGTTCCTCGTGTTCCACCTCACCTTCTCGGAGGATTTCCTCTACCTCGGCGCGGCAGGCGCGCTGCCCGAAAACTGGGT
>CALVQW010000014.1 GCA_944358385.1 uncultured Clostridia bacterium | reverse complement strand
AGCGGACGGCTGACTTCTGCTTTACATCGCGCGCGACAGCATTTTATTCACGTCCCGCAATAGTGTGGGGGCGTGGTCCTAAGCGGACGGCTGACTGTTGCTTAGTTCCCCGCACAATAGCCGTTTATGCACGTCCTGCAAAAGTGTGGGGGTGTGGGGGTATAATACCCCCACAGGGGACACTAGGAATGTAGTCACTGCTTCATTGCAGGCGTAGCCGAGACGAACGCTTGGCGGCGATTGTCATGTTGTCATGATGTCGTCCACGGTGAGCATGAGACGGTTCTCGGCTATGGCGAGGTCGAGGGCTTTTTCTATCCACTCGGTGACGGCTTTGGTGCGCTTGCCGCCGAAGAGATTGATGACCTCTTTCACGACGTCGGCGCGGCGCATGTTCAGCCCCGTTTCCACCGCGCAGCGGGCGGCGGCGACGATCTCCTCCGGGTGTATCTTTGTGATGTCGCGCTGGGTGCGGGTGTCCGAGGGACGGAAGGTCTCCACGGGCTTATCCGCAAAGAACACCTTGCCGAAGAACTCCTGCCTGAATGACGCGAACTCCTCGATGTATTGCGAGAGCGTGGCGACCGCGCGCTTTGCCGTCTTTGGCACATTGTACATAACGAGCAGTTTATCCATCAAAACAGAGCTTTCAATTGGCGATTCCGTCTGTATGATGTCCCTTATGCGGGTGCGGATCTTCTCCTCGTTGACAAAGTCCAGCACGAATTCCGCGCCCGCTTTTGCCATGGGTTTGGCGTAGTAGCACTTGTAGGGAGCGCGGTAGCGGGCGGTGATGTCTCTCACCGTCTTTTTGGAGAGCACCTTCTTTTCCGTGAGGGTGGTGATGTGGTCGCGGATCTTAGTGATCTCCCTGCGGGTGTTGTTGAAGAAGTTGACCGTCCAAAGGGTGTAGGTGTTCCAGCCCAGCTTTTTCAGGATCTTGGTCTGCATGGCGACGCGGTCCTTGACGCCTTTCAGCTTGCAGTTGCTCTCGCTGTCGCAGATGATGGCGAGGATGTATTTATCCTTATTTCTGGGATCCACCACGGCGACATCGATCTTGAAGTCGCTGACGCCGAGGTTGTAGTCGCAGAGGATGCCCTTGTCTTTGAGTTCCGCGGCGACGAGTTCGCCTATGCCGCCGCCCGTCGAGGTGATGTCGGAGCTTGCGATGGCAAGCATCTCTCTGCCGCGCTCGGCATATTCGAGGAAGGCTTTGAGTCCCGCCACGCCCTTGCTGTCCGTGCGGTTGAGGTCGATCATATTGCCTGTGATGCCGCTGAACACCTTCATCTCGTTGCGCGCGCGGGTGACTGCGACGTTAAGACGTTTGTAGCCGCCCGCCTGGTTGATGGGACCGAAATTCAGGGAGAGTTTGCCGTTCGCGTCGGGGGCGTAGCCCACGCTGAACAGGATGACATCCCTCTCGTCGCCCTGCACGCTTTCCAGATTCTTGACAAAGAGAGGCTCGTCGCACTCGTACGCCACCGCGTCGAGGTTGTTCTTGTGGATGAGCTTGTTCAGCTCGTTTTCGATGTAGTTCTGCTGCGCGGTGTTGAAGGTGACGATGCCTATGCTCTGACCGCGCTGGGCGGGATCTTTCAGCCGCGCTATGACCTCCGCCACGAGCGCGTCGCCCTCTTTGCGGTTGCACTTGGAGCCGCCGCGCTCATACACGCCGTCCACATACTTGAAGGAGACCTTGCTGCTCAGTTCCCCGGGAGAGGGGAAGGTGAGCAGAGTGTTGTCGTAATACATCGCGTTGGAGAAGGCGATGAGGCTCTCGTGGTTGGAGCGGTAGTGCCACAGCAGATGGTTCTCGGGCATGCCGAGGGCGAGGCAGTCGTCGAGGATGCTCTCGAGGTCCTCCACCTCGTAGTGTTCGTCGTCCTTGTAGTCCGAGCTGAAGAAGGTGGTGGGAGGGAGCTGTTTGGGATCGCCCACGACGATGACGTTATTGCCGCGCACGATGCTCCCGACTGCTTTGCACGTCGGCACCTGCGACGCCTCGTCGAAGATGACGAGGTCGAATTTCTCCATGTCGATGTCCAAAAACTGCGACACGGAAGTGGGGGACATCAGCATGCACGGGCAGCAGGCTTTGAGGACGTTGGGGATCTGCGCAAAGAGACCTCTCAGCGTTGTGCCTTTCATATTCGTCTTTTCCGCGCGCATGAGGATGACGCGTTCGAGGTTGTGGTCGCCCGTCGTATCCGCGCGGGGAAGCCCCTCCACGAGTTTGCGGTAGAGTTCCTGTCTGGTCAGCCTCTCATACTCCTCCGTCAGCGTCTTGAATTTCGCCGCCGCCTCCTCAAGGGTAAGTCCGGAGAATTGGCAGAGGACGTCGTCGAGATAAAGCTCGCTCTTGATGAAGTTGTAGTAGACGCACTTTTTGAAGCAGGAGAGGATGTCCGCCGCCGAGATCTCGCCTGCGTCCAACGGTTCGAGTATGAAATCGAAGCCGCTCTTTCTGCAATGCTCCACCATCTCCTGATATCTGCACCAGCTGGGGATGTAGTCCAAATTCTTCTGCACGTTGGTGACATACTCTATGCGTGCGCCGATGTCGTCGCCGCCCAGGAATCCGCCCGTGCGGAACACCTCCGAGAAGGTCTCGCCCGCGCGGGTGCAGTTGTCGTAAGCCGCTATGAAGAAGGGGATGAAACGGTGCAGACCGTAGCGGGTGAGTTCGATGCAGCTCTCGTTGAAAAGTCCCGCATCGAAATCCGCATACAGTTTAGCGGCGCAGTCATACAGCGCGGTCATCTTCTCCACGCGGTCGGCGACGCCCGCAAGCTCCGGCTCTTTCATGCCGAACACGACGGCGAGTTCCTCCCGCCTGCGCATCATGGTGCGGCGGTTGGTCTCGCACTTGGAGAGGAATTCGAAAAAGAGGGTGCGGTCCTTCTTGTCCACCGAGGAGGGCACCGTCCGCTTCGCCGCGCGGCTCGGATTGCCCGAGCGTATGGCGTCGTTGATGTCATCGAGGGGGACGTCTGCGGGATACGCGCCGTATTTGCCCACATATTCCGAGGTGAGCATGCGGTGTCTTGCGAGAGCTTCGCGGAAGGAGTCCAGCAGTCCTTTGGCGTCGCCCGCCACGCTTTGCACGCTTGCTCCCGTCTCCGTGCGCTTTTTGTCGCAGTAGGTGAAGAAGGCGCGCACGCATTCCAGCCCCAGCAGCTTGCAGATGTCGTAGAGGGCTTTGAGTTTGACGTCGGTGAGTGCCACCGTGCGCATGTTGAAGAGGGGGAAGAGGGCGCGTGCGTATTGGCGCAGATGTTTGAGTTCCAGCTGATAGATCTCCAACACGCTCTCGCCGTCCCGTCTCCACTCGTCGTCGTAGGCGAACCCGCCTATGTGACGGAAGGGGGATTTCTCTATGTCGCCGCACTCCTTGGCGCGGAGGGAGAGTTCCGTCAACACGTCGAGATAGTTGTTGAAGGAGCTTTCCGTGAGTTTCTCATAGAACAGACTGTCGATGTTCAGACAGTCGGGTGCGTTCTCGTTGGCGAAATAGTCCAGGATCGCCTGATACACCGAGAAGCCGAGATAGCGTTTGCGGTGCATGGCGTCCAGCTCTTTTTGCAGCTTTTCGAGGGGGACGGCTATCTCCGCCGCCTTCTCCTCGAGGTTCTGTTCCGGTACGGTCTCCGCAAGCGAAAGGGTGTTGATGATGTGGTTCAGCACCTGATTTTTGTTGGCTTTGTTGGAATGCAGTTCCAGACAGAAGTCGCCGAGTCCTATGTTTTGCAGCCTGCGGTGCACGACGGAGAGTGCCGCCATCTTCTCCGCCACGAAAAGCACCCTGCGTCCGCGCACGATGTTGTTGGCGATGATGTTGGTGATGGTCTGCGATTTGCCCGTGCCGGGAGGTCCGTGCAGCACGAAACTCTTGGAAAGGCTGTCGTAGATGGCGGAATACTGCGAGCTGTCCGCCGAGATGGGCAGATACATCCTTTCCTTGCCGATGTACGCCTCGTCGCTGCTGCGGTCGGAGAGGTCGAAAGCACCTTCGGGCAGTTCCAGCCTGTTGTTGATGAGGGAGCGCACGATGGGATGAGCGCGGAAGCGGTCGCTCTTGTATCTCACGTCATGCCACAGCAGATAGTTGCCGAAGGAGAGGCTTGCGAGGAACACGTTGCCTATGACGTCCCAGCCCTTGAAACGCACCGTCTCGCGCTTTATCCTTTGCAGCACGGAGAGGATGTCCTGCGGAGTGCCGAGTTCCGCCGAGGCAAGCCCGCGCATATCCAGGTCGAACTCCTGATACAGGAATTCGAGCAAAGTGCTGTTCACCCTGAGGTCGTCCGTATTGACGTCCAGAGAATAGACGGGCGCGGCAAGCCCCTTGCGGGTGATGGTGACGGGGTAGAGGAAGAGGGGAGCGTATTTGTCCTCGCTCTGCTCCTGCTCCTTCCATTTGAGGAAGCCCGCGGCGAGATAGAGGGTGAGGGTGCCCGTCTCCTCCTGCACGGAGCGTTCCTTCCTGAACAGACGCAGCAACGCGCTGTCGTGATCCCTTTGCTCGAACACCGTGCGCAGCCTGCGGTTGCGGTATTCGTAGAGGATGTAGTCCGCAAACGGCTTCAAAAATCCGCCTCTGTCAAAGCCGTTGGTCAGCTTGTCCAGGCTTTCGAGGCTCTCCTTGGGCTTGCATTCCAGCGTGTAGGAGCGGATCTCCGCCATATTTTCGATGAAATCCTCTATGCTCGGCACGAGGAGTTTCACCACCGTCTGCGACACCTTGAAGTTGAGCAGGGCATTGCGCATGTCCATGTCCAGCAGCCTTCTCTCCCACTGCGTGACGCGGCTTATCTCCTTCTCGCCGCCGATGTCCCCGCCGTATTCTTTGAGTTGCTTGGGCGCGATGTCCGTGAAATAGTCCTTGCTCTGCCTGAGGTCGTAGCCGTTCTCCCCTTTCACTCTCTCGGGGAGGGGGAAGATGTGCATGATGCGGGCGCGCTTGACGTCCACGATGAACTCCGCGTCCGCGTCCTTTTTCAGAGCCGCCTGCGCGCTCTTTTCCGCCTTTTCGAAGGAGATGCCGCCGAATATGTCGTTCACCGCGACGAGGCTCACGTCGCTCACCCCGCGTTCGGACTTCTTGCGCAGCATGTCCGCGTCGTCGCCCACCGTGTTGGGCAGACACTCGTTGACGAGGAAACACCCCACATACCACTTCCCGCCGATGAGGGAGAGCAGGGCATTCTGTCCGTTGGCTTCCACCATGGCGGCGAGCATGAGCGCGAGTTCCAGCGGAGTCGCCGCCCCCGCTATGAGGGTGTCACGGTGATCCGCGATGAGGGTGCGTCCCGCGTCCGTCTTTTCCTCGGCGCGCGCGAGTTTCTGATCCGCCAGCACGCTGTAACACGCGGCGAAATGGTTGCGCACGTTGTTGCGCGTGCCGGAATATCCCGTGCAGGAGGAGAGGTTCCACCCCTGCAATTTCCTTGACGCGAGATTGAGCAGTTTGTTGAGTTCCGCCGTGCGCCTGACAAAGGCGGCAAGGCTTGCGGGATCCTCGCCGTAGTCGCATTCGTTGAAGGCGAGCAGTTCCACCGGAAAACGCTGCATCGCCACCTTGACGTCGTTCTCGTCAAAGACTTCCAGCACTATCTCCCCGCTCTCCCGCCTGTCCAGGGCGACGAGATAGAGAGGGGAGAGGCTGACGCTGGTCTCGAATTTCGCCGTCGTGCGGCGTGGGATCCTGACGTCCGTGATCTCGGTGGGCAGCAGGAACTTAGGCTCCGAGCTGATCTTTATGCGCAGGCCTTCCTTCTCCGTGTCCGAGGAATTCTTGACATAGAGTCTCTTGATGGGGGAGATCCCGTTCTGCAAATGATAGTAGCTGACGACCTTGGCGCAGCTCGCCGTGATGTCGGCAAAAGTCTTTTCCAATGTTTCCTGTTGCATATCAAACTCCTCACGCGATTATAGCACGACTCGCGTGCGAGAGCAACCGCCCGCGCGAGGGTGAAATGACGATGAAAAACCGCCTTTTGACGTAAAAGGCGGTTTGATGCGTCGATTTGTGCGGATAAACACGCGCCAACGGCAAAAGCCGCGTCCGCAATAATTTTTATACGGGGATAAAGCCGTAGAGCAGCACCCCTCCCACCGCAGAGAGGATGATGATGGCAATGGGCGGCAGTTTCTTCTTTTTTATCTTGATGAACGAGATCGTGAGCAGCCCCAGGAACAGCCCGATGGCGATCCAGTCCGGCTTGAAAGCCTCGGTGTTCAACAGCCCGTCCATGCCGAACATCACGAGGATGCCCACTTCCACCGCCACCGAGAAGAGCAGTCCCGTCACCGAGCCGCTCACGTGGTCGAACACTTCCTGCACCACGGGACGGTTCATAAAGCGAGAGAAGAATTTGGCGATGATGATGATTATGATGAGGGATGGCAGCACCACGCCCAGCGTGCACATTATCGCGCCGCCTATCCCTGCCACTTCCTGTCCCGCGTATGTCGCTATGTTGACGGCAAAGGGACCGGGAGTGCTTTCCGAGATGGCGATGAAGTCCAGCAGCACTTCCTGCGACAGCCAGCCTTTGGCGACGATCTCCTCCATTATGAGGGGGATCATCGCGTGCCCGCCGCCTATGGTGAACAGCCCTATCTTGAAGAAGGTCCAGAAGAGTTGGAGTTCAAGCATCTTTCTCTCCTCCTTCTCCGTTTTCTTCCGCTCCGTTCGCGGTGTCGTCCTCGGCTGCGGTAAGTCCGCTTTCGGAGGAGGTCGCCGCGTCCGCGGGGGCGTCCGTTTCGCTCTCTCCGTCGGAGTGGGTGTCCTCTGCGCTTTTCTCCTCCTCGCCGAAGGGGGATGCGTTCAGCGCGAGCAGCGCGGAGGGGCAGGTCTCATCCCGTCCCGTGTCCCGTCCGTAGAGGGGAGTCCCCGCCGAGACCGCCATCAGGAATTTCCTTCTCGCCCAGACGTGGGCGACGATCACAGCCGCGACGGAGATGCCTATGGAGCCTAGCATGAGGTATATGACGTTGACGGAGCTGAATGCGGCAAGGCAGAACATCGCCACCGCGAGCAGCACGGTCAGCACCTTTTTCTTCATCTCTTTCAGGAATTTGAGGGCGGCGTGTATGATGAGCACCACCACGCCCACTCTCACTCCCTTGAAAAGCGCGTTCACCCACACGTTGTCACGCACGAGGTCGAGGATGTAAGAGAGCGCGAATATGACCAGGAATGCGGGCAGCACCACGCCGAATGTGGTGATGCACCCGCCGATGATCCCCGCGCGTTTGGTGCCTATGAATGTGGCGATGTTGATGGAGATCGCGCCGGGAGTGCTTTCTGCAATGGCGAAGATGTCCAGCAGTTCCCCGTGCGTGAGCCAGCCGCGCTTGTCCACCACTTCGTGTTCTATCATGGTGAGCATCGCATAGCCGCCGCCAAAGGAAAACAGCCCGATCTTGAAAAAGACAAGGAACATTTTCAGGCTTTCCTTCAATTTTTGCGGGAGAGACATCTTCATAGCGACGGCATTATACAATAAATATTTTCAAAACGCACCTGTTTTAACTCCGAAATTACGCCGCGGGCAAAATATCTCTCGTTTTCTCTCCTTTTCCCGCGGACAACGGCAGCGGATGCGGCTTTTCGGGAGCGTCGTCCCCCTGCGATTTCCTCTCCCGCGCTTTACTTTTCGCGCGCGTGCGTGTATCATTATAAGACGGAGGTGCGGCATGAACGAATACCGTGCGGCTGACAATTTTCTTTTCGGGGGCAGAGTCACCGATGTCTCCCCCTACGGCAACGGTCACATCAACGATACCTTTGCCGTCACCTGCGTTTTCGACTGCGGCGGCAGTCTGCGCTACATCATGCAACGTCTCAACGCCAATGTGTTCCCCGACCGCGACGGTCTCATGCGCAATATGATCGCCGTCACGGATATCCTCAAAGATGCGGTGATAAGGGACGGCGGCGATCCCGAAAGGGAGTGTCTCCGCCTCATCCCGACAAGGGACGGGAAGAAGTATTACACCTCTCCGGAGGGCGAGGTGTGGCGCGCGACGCAGTTCATCGAGAACACCGATGCCTATCTTGTCGCCGATGACGCGGAGATGTTCCGCGACGCGGGCAGAGCGTTCGGCAAATTCATCGCGCGGCTCTCGGACTTCGATGCCTCCTCCCTTTTCGAGGTCATACCCGATTTCCACAACACCGCAAAACGCTACGATGTCTTCCTGCGCGCGCTGGATGCGGATGTGTGCGGCAGGGCGGCGGATGCCGCGGCGGAGATAGCCTTCGTGAAAGCGAGACGGGAGGGATGTTCCGTCCTTGTGGACGCTCTTGCCGAAGGGCGCATCCCCACTCGCGTCACCCATAACGACACCAAGCTCAACAATGTCCTCATAGATGTGGACACCAAGAAGGCGGTGTGCGTCATCGATCTGGACACCGTCATGCCCGGCACCATGCTCTACGACTTCGGCGACGGCGTGCGCGCGGGCTGCTCCACCGCAAAAGAGGACGAAAAGGACCTTTCCCTGGTGGACTTCGATATGGATCTCTTCCGCGCCTTCGCGGGCGGATTTTTGCACGGCATGGAGGGCAGCGTGACGGAGGAGGAGAGGCGGCTCATGCCCCTCGCCGCGCGCATGATGACCTTCGAGTGCGGTATGCGTTTCCTCACCGATCACCTCGCGGGAGACACCTATTTCAAGACCGCCTATCCCGGTCATAACCTCGTCCGCGCCCGCACGCAGTTTAAGCTGGTGAGCAGGATGGAGGAGCTTGCAAAGGAGATGGAGAGAGCGGTGCGCGAGAGCGAATGATCCGCACTCGCAGGGTTTACGACATCAAAACCGCACAATAAACATCGTTTTCGTGCGATAACGCAAATATGAACGCGCGCCGTTCAAGGGCGCGGCAAAAGGAAAGGCGGCATTGCCGCAGGAGGTAATATGAGCATTTTGGTCACGGGCGGAGCGGGCTACATCGGTTCGCACACCGTCATAGATCTCGTGGAAAACGGGCTGGATCCCGTCATCGCGGACAACCTCTGCAACAGCAAGTTCGAGGCGGTGAAAAGGGTGCGGGAGCTTTGCGGCAGGGACGTGAAGTTCTATGAGTATGATCTGTGCGACATCGACAAGGTCAGAGACATTTTCGAGAAAGAGGACATCGATGCCGTCATACATTTCGCGGGACTTAAAGCGGTGGGCGAGTCCGTCGCAAAACCCCTCGAATATTTCCGCAACAATCTCGGCAACACCCTCAACATCCTGCAAGTCATGCGCGAGCACGGGGTGAAAAACTTTGTTTTCTCCTCCTCCGCCACCGTCTACGGGCAGCCCGAGAGCGTCCCCATCAAGGAGGACTTCCCCCTCTCCGTCACCAATCCCTACGGCAGGACAAAGCTCATGATCGAGGACATCCTGCGCGACGTCTACGCTGCGGACCACACGCTCAACATCGCCCTGCTTCGCTATTTCAACCCCATCGGCGCGCATAAGAGCGGAAGGATAGGGGAGGATCCCAACGGCATCCCCAACAACCTCATGCCATACATTTCGCAGGTGGCGATAGGCAAGTTGGAGAAGCTCCACGTGTTCGGCAACGATTATCCCACCCGCGACGGCACGGGCGTGCGTGACTACATCCACGTCCTCGACCTCGCGCGCGCGCACTCCCTCGCCGTCAAAAAACTCGCGGAAAATCCCGGTCTTGTCACCTACAACATCGGCACAGGCAACGGTTACAGCGTCCTTGAGATCGTCCGCGCCTTCGAGAAAGCGAGCGGCAAAACCATCCCCTACGTCATCGATCCCCGCCGTCCCGGCGACATCGCCGAATGCTACGCCGATCCCTCCCTCGCCGCCAAAGAGATGGGCTTCAAATGCCGCTACGGCATAGACGAGATGTGTGAGGATAGTTGGAGGTGGCAGCGGCTCAACCCCTCCGGCTTCTGAACGCCGCCATTTTGTGTGATACTGCGTCAGACGCCCTGCCGCGATTGCTCACGTACGGAAAGTACGCCACGCACCCGCGGCAGGGCATCTTCCTTGTCTGACGCAAAATGGCGGCGTTCAGCGAATTAGCGTTAGTCCAGCGATCTGCATTGTCAAAGCCCCTGCCGTAGATGCTCATGTACGCCAATGTACGCTCCGCCTCTCGGCAGGGTTTTTTCCTTGTTCTTCATCCAAATGGCGGCGTTCAGTGGATTTGCAGCAGGAGCGTCCCCGAGCACGACGCCTCTCATTCGGAGACGGAACTACGCGCCGCAAAGCCAAACTTTCACCGCGGGCGTCTTGCGCCCGCGCTTGAAAGTCGCGGCAAGTCGGGGTCCCCACCGAAAAAAGTTTCGGTGGGGTAAAAATTGCGACCTCGCAAGCTAGACGAACACTTAAATAGAGATGTCGCTCGTGCGCGTCGAGTCGCCCTCCTCGCCCCACGAGCGATGCTCAGCCGGTACCGGCATCCGCTTAGTTATGTGAGTGCGATTACCAAAATTTTTGGTAAAATTCAAAAGTTAGTCCCGCATTTTGGGAGGAGTGAACTCTATTCCGAGTGGGGGAGGAGTCCCGTAGGGGAGGAGGGGGCATCTAACTCCCATGTCAGAGGACAAGACTTTATCCCGAAGGGAAGTAGGGGGTATCTTACTAGCCTGTCAGAGGACGTCAGCCTGTTTTATATTTTCCGAGTACGACGCACACTTTGATCGGGCGTGCTTGAACCCGACGTCTCTCTTTCGGAGACGGTTTCGGAGCCGCAGGACGGCGACTAATTGAGCGCAGCACCGAGGTCCGGGGATCGTTGTGCGTTGCGGTGGGGGTGATTTTTGTTGGGTGGCGGGGAATCAAAAACACTCGCGGGTGCGAGTGTTTCTGGCCTCTGCCGGAGTATTATAAGGGCTTAAGAAATCAGCATAGAATGGGGAAGTTCGCTTTTGGGCTTGCACTGTTTTGGCAGAGGAGGTGCAAGTTATGTGGGGAAGAGATCGCTCTCTTTGACTACAATGTAAAACGGCACTTTTAAATAAAAATTAAATAAAAATTTTTCTTAGAAAAAATTTTAGAAATTTGTAATTTGCCCTCGAAAAAGCCACTAAACAGTAGGGATGCAAACTTTCATTAACATTAAACGCATTACATAAACATTAAACGTCTGTGAAAGAAAGGTCTTTTTCGCAGGCTTTGTACGCTCACGCGACAGGTGTGCGGCGGAGGGCATTCGGGAGGGCGGGAGAGTGGGCGCGGACGTGATCGTGAGGGAAGGAAATGTCGTGTGCGGGGACGGCGATTTTGGGGGAAAGAAAAAGGGAAGGGGCAAGCCCTTCCCGCAAGCGGCGGTGTGTCAGTCCTCGTCGGGCGGAGGTAGGAGGCAGCTGTCGTCATCGTCCGCAGGCAGGGCTGCGGAGTCGTTGACGGGCGTTGAGCCGTTCTGTTCCGTCTTGCGTGCGGAGTTCTTGGCGAGGGGGAGGGTGACCTCGAACACGGTGCCTTTGCCTTCTATGCCGCGGCAGACGATGTTGCCGCCGTGCGCGGTGACGGTGGCGCGGGCGATGGCAAGCCCCAGCCCGAAGCTGTTGCCGTCCGGGTTGCTCCTCGCGCCGTCCGAGCGATAGAAACGGTCAAAGACGTGTTTGGCGTCCTCCTCGGATACCGCTTCGCCCGTGTTCATGACGCAAAGGCGGGCGCGTCTGTTGTCGGCGGTGAGTCTGAGACCTATCTTGCCGTGGGCTTTGCAATATTTGGTGGCGTTGTCGATGAGGCTTGCCACCAGCCTTTCCAGCGCGTCGCGGTCGCCCATGACGTGTATGCCGGGTGCGATCTTGGTGATGAGACGCAACCCCTTCTCGAAGCACAGCGCATCGAATCCGAGGCACGCGCCTTCCGTCACTTCGCTGAGGTCCACGTCCGCGGGGGTGATGGGGACATTCTCCATTTTGGAGAGCTGGAGCATGCTGACGATCAACCCGTTCATGCGCTTGATCTGCGCCTCGATGGCATCCATCCACTTAGCATTCTCCTCTATGGTGGAATGCGGCTCGGACTTCATGACGGCGAGATTGGTGGCTATGACGGTGAGGGGAGTTTTCAGCTCGTGGGAAGCGTTGGCGATGAGGTCGCGCTGTTTTTTCATGGACTCCGCCACGGGCGCGAGCGCGTAGGAGGAGTAGAGATAGAAGAAGAGCACCGCCACTATGAGGGAGGTGATGTAGATGAGCACGACCAGGGACGCGACGGTGACCAGATTCTGCCTGTCCGAGGTGCGGTCGATGACGGCGTAAGCCACGGAGCCGTCCTGTTCGCGCTCGGACTGCACGCGGAAATAGAACCCGTTGCACTTGAATTTGCCGTTGCCCTTGATGACGGCTGCCCGCATGATGTCCTCTTTGTTCTCGCCGTAGACGCTGAGTCTGTCCTCATAGGCGGGGGAGACGCGCCTGGTGCCTTCGGGCGTGACGTAAAAGAGGAAACAAGGTCTGCCCATGTCGTCGACTATCTCGTCCATGGGACGGTCGACCATGGTTTCCAGCACGGTGGAGGAAGTCAGCTCGGCAGAGAGAAAGACCGCGGTGCAAAGGATGCCGGAAAGCAGGAGCAGCAGTATTCCCGACAGCAGCCCCATGGATGCGGTGAACTTTATCCTGAGTTTTTTCAGCGAAGCTTCCATTTTGCAGACCGTGATGTTTACTTCCGCATTTCGGTGCGATAAAACACGTTTTTGAGCGTTTCATCACACCTTGCGGGAAGAAAAACGCCGCGCCTCGGCGCGGCGTTTGAGTTCAGTTTTTCTTGCGGGGGACGAAACGGTAGCCCACTCCGCGCACCGCCTCTATCGTGAAGGACGCGTCGAGGTGGTTGAGCTTTTTGCGGATGAAGGAGATGTACACTTCGAGGTTGTTGGACTCGAAGTCGCTGTCCAGCCCCCACGCTTTCAGGATGAGATCCTCTTTGCCCGCCACGAAGTTGGGGTACTCGAACATATATCTCAGCAGCTCGAATTCCTTTGCGGTCAGCCCTATCTCGCCCTTGGGGGTGGAGAGGGTGTAGGTGGTGAGATCGAGAGTGGCTTCGGCATATTCCAGCTTGTTGTCCGTCACCAGCTTGCCGCGTCTGCGCAACAGAGCGCGTATGCGCGCCGCAAGTTCGTCAAAAGAGAAGGGTTTGGAGACGTAATCGTCTGCGCCGCGGTCCAGCCCCGCGATCTTGTCCTGCTCGTCGCCCAGGGCGGTGAGCATGAGGATGGGAGTCTCCACCTTTTTGCGGCGAAGCTCGGACAACACTTCAAAGCCGTTCATCTTGGGCATGATCACATCCAGCATGATGAGATCGTAAAGCCCGGAGAGCGAGAAGCTGAGTCCGTCCACTCCGTCGTAGACGCAGTCCACGTCATAGCCGTCTTTAGTCAGCATCTTTGCAACGGCGCGGGAAAGATCTTTTTCGTCCTCGACCAACAAAATTCTCATACGGTTATTTCTCCCGGACAGCAGTTAAGTAATTTTGCTGTTAAATTATTTTATCCTTATCTTAAAGAAGTATTAAACCGACGATTTGACGGCGTTTCACCTCTTTTCAATGCGTTTAGGCATACATCTTGCCCAGAATGTACGACACCAACCTCGCGGGAAGGATGTGCGCGAGACGCACCAGCAGCACATATTTCCACCCGCCCACTCTGCTCACGGGCGGATGCGCGGAAAGTGCGGAGCGCACTATGATGCGGGCGATGACGTCGGGGGACATCCCGTTCTTCTCGTCGCGTTCCATCACCGCCACGGACCTCTTCACCCTGTCGCCGTAGGCGGGGTTGTCCGTCACGTTCTTTTCGCGGGAAGCGGTGAAATCCGTCCTGACATCGCCGGGCAGCACCGCGGTCACTTTGATGCGGAAGGGGGCAAGTTCGTTCCTCAGTGCCGCCGAAAGAGAGGAGACGGCGGCTTTGGTGGCGGAATAGAAGGATTGGAAGGGGATGGCGAGTTCCGCCGCGACGGAACTCACGTTGACTATGGTCCCGCCTCCGTTCTCGCGCATGACGGGGACGACTTCGCGGATGACGTTCAGCACGCCGAAAAAGTTGAGTTCGAAGATCTTGCGCACCGCGGCGTCGTCGGTGTCCTCCGCGGCACCCGATATGCCCATGCCCGCATTGTTGACGAGGATGTCTATCCTGCCGTACTTCTCGCGGACGGCACTCACTGCCGCGCGCACCGCATCGCGGTCGGTGACGTCGGTGGGGATGCAGTCGAATTCCGGCGTGGTCCTGCGCGCCAGACACACCACCTTCGCGCCGCGCGCTTTGAAGAGAGCGGCTGCGGCTTTCCCGATGCCCGCGGTCGCGCCCGTGACGACGACCACTTTGTCCTGTGCTTTGTCGGGCATAAAGCTCCGTTTCCTCACTATATTTTATATTTGAGAAAGATTATACAACTTTTTTTCCGCAGAATCAAGGCGAAAAGGGGGTTAAATGCAATGATGTACGAAAAAAACGAAATTTTCGGCAAATGCGGAGTTTTATTAAAATGAGTATGAAAAACCCGACACGCAGTTGACCTGTGTATGATTATGGCATATGATGTAAACATAGGTGCGGTCCATGCAGCCGCACGCTCGCTTGCACCAGGGGAATTCGCGTCTTCGGGGGCGGTTTTTTTAAGGCGCGCGGCAAAGGAGAAAATTACGAAAGAAAGTCGTGTTTCGGAGTCGGAGCGCATCATCGCGCAGACGGAAAACTATTGCGCACACAATTACGCGCCCAAACACGTCGTCATTGCGACGGGTGAGGGTGCGCGCGTCACGGATGTGGACGGCAGGGAGTATTTCGACATGCTCTCCGCTTACAGCGCGCTCAATTTCGGGCATCGTCATCCCGAGATCGTGGCGGCGGCAAAGGAGCAGCTCGACCGCGTGACGCTCACTTCCCGCGCGTTTTACAACGATCTGACGGGAGAGTTTTGCGAGAGACTTGCCGCCCTCACCGGCAAGGAAGCGGTGCTCCCGATGAACACGGGCGCGGAGGCGGTGGAGACCGCCATAAAGACCGCAAGGCGTTGGGGCGCGTTCGTCAAGGGCGTGCCGGAGGGCAGACAGCGCATCATTTGCTGCGAAAACAACTTTCACGGCAGGACGGTCACCGTCGTCAGTATGAGTACGGACGAGTCCGCGCGCAGAGGGTTCGCCCCCTTCACCGAAGGGTTCGACGTCGTGAGATACGGAGACGCGGAGGCGTTGGAAAGGGCGATCACGCCCGATACGGTGGCGTTCCTCTTCGAGCCTATCCAGGGAGAGGCGGGCGTCATCCTTCCGCCCGATGGCTATCTTAAAGCGGTGCGGGAGATATGTTCCCGCCACGGCATACTCATGCTCGCGGACGAGGTGCAGACGGGGTTCGCGCGGACAGGGGATATGTTCGCGTGCGACCACGAGGGAGTCGTCCCCGACGTATACATCCTCGGCAAAGCACTCGGTGGCGGGATAATGCCCGTCAGTGCGGTCGCGGCGGACAAAGACATCCTCGGCGTGTTCGAGCCGGGTTCGCACGGTTCGACGTTCGGGGGCAATCCGCTCGCCTGCGCAGTCGCCCTCAAAGCCATGGAAATACTCGTGCGCGACGACTATCCCGCGCTTGCGAGAAGGAAGGGAGAGAAGTTCCTGAAAGAGCTTTCTTTCGTAAAGAACGAGGACATCCTTCAAGTGCGCGGACGAGGGTTGATGACGGGTGTGGAATTCCGCATCCCTGCCGCGCCTTATGTGGCAAAACTCATGCGGCACGGCATCCTCGCCAAGGAGACGCACGAGAGGACGATACGTTTCGCACCTCCCGTCAACATCCCCGACGAGCAGCTGGACGAGGCTATCCGACGCATAAAAGCAGCACTGTCGCAATGATACGCAGGAAAAAGATAACACCCCTCGAAAGGACGAAAAAGCTGGTTTATGTGGCATTATTTGCGGCTTTAACCGCCGTTTTATCGCAGATCAGCATCCCGTTGCCTTCGGGCGTGCCGCTCACGCTGCAAACGTTCGCCGTGGCGGCGGCAGGGTTCTTTCTGGGGCGGAAATACGGCGTGTTCGCCGTCGCGGTCTACATCGCGCTGGGCGCGTGCGGTGCGCCGGTGTTCGCGGGGTTCACGGGAGGTGCGTACAAGTTGGTGTCGCTCACGGGCGGGTTCGTCTGGGGTTTTCTCCCTCTCGTCGCGTTGACGGGCAGTGCGCGCGGGGTGAGGCATCCCGCGGCGGCAGCCGTCCTGTCCGTCGCAGGCGTGGCGGCGTGTCATCTGGCGGGGATTGGGCAGTACTCCCTCGTTGCGGGGACGCCTCTGCTCGCGTCCGCCGCGGCAGTCTCGTTGCCGTACATCGCAAAGGACGTCCTGTCCGTCCTGCTCGCATGGCTTGCCGTGGACGCGACGGCAAAAAGAATGTCCCCCTTTTCCTCATCCGAGGGCGGCGGGACTTTCCTCAAAAGAATAAAACATTTAAGCTGACGGAGGGCTTATAAATGGCTAAGAATTCAAACAAGACCGATCTGCGCATCCAGCGCACTCAAAAGGCGATCGTGGACGCTTTCTACGAACTGCTCGACGAAAAATCATTCGGTTCGATCACCGTGATCGACATCTGCGACCGCGCGCTCATCAACCGCGGCACCTTCTACACCCATTTCGAGGACAAGTATCAGCTCCTCGACAAGTGCATCAGCGACGTCATGTACGGGTTGCACGAGCAGGTCAAACAGGCGCACGGCGAAAATGACCTCATCACCTATTACAATGAGGTCATGGCATTGGGCATCAATTATCTCGCCCAACACCGCAAACGCCTGCGCACCATCATACTCAAAGCGGACAGCGCGCTCGTCTTTGACAAGGTGCATGAGATCCTCACCCACAACATCGTCAATCGCCTCAGCAAAGCCAAACCCAAAGCGGGCATGGGCAAAGTCCCCGCGGACATCCTTGCGGAGTTCTTCGCCGGCGGCATCATCTCTCTCATCAAGTGGTGGCTGCTCGAAGAGCCGGGCTACACCGAGGAGGATCTCAAACAGCAGCTCAGCACTCTTGCGGAGATCACCCTCTGCGAATACTGCGCATAATGTTTCGCCGCCAAGCGTTCATCTCGGCATGCGCCTGCGATGAAGCGGCGACTACATTCCTCGTGCTCACCGCACTTCGTCATAGCGGGCGCTCGTCACACATCGCGCTCATTTTGCCCAAGCCGCTTATTCAAGCGCCTTTGCGTTAATCTGCGCGCAATGTGTTCCTCTTCGCGCCATGAAAATGCGGAGACGTTCGCTTCGCTCCTCGTTCCTTCGGAACTATCGCAAAGCTCTCTCATTTTCATGTCGCGATACTAATGCGGCAAAGTAAGGTCGGCTCTTAGCCGCCGTACACGCCGCTGAAAGCGCGGGAATAGCAATGGGGCTTTGCCCCATACCCCTTTGCGAGGGTGTTACACCCTCGCGCTCCCAAGCTATTGCGGGACGTAAATAAAATGCTGCTGTACGTGATATAAGACAAAAATCAGCCGTGCGCTTAGCACCGCGCTCCCATGCTATTGCGAGATGTGAAAAAAATGCTGTTGTGCGAGGCACAAAGCAACAGCCAGCCGTGCGCGCAGGGTGCTATTTACTTATAATAATGAAAGCATACACGGGCGTTGCGCGTAAAGGCGCAACGCCCGTGTATACTTTTCAGGCAAAGTTCCGCTCATGCCGGCGGGAGCAGGATCTTAAAATATCGACGTTTGCTTTTAAAAATCCCGATTTTAGCGAAACTAGGGTGTAGGAGGCGTTATGAAAAAGAAGAAAAAGAATGCAAAACAGGTCAAACGTCCCACGCTTGCAAGCGGCGGACAGAGCGCGAAAGAAGTGTGGGAAGCCCTGAAAGATCCCAACGGTTCCTGGACGGGTGTGCCGGACAACCCCCTCGATCTCCCCGAACAGGATGTCGATGACCTTTGACGACAGGCACAAGCACCCTGCGCGGGGGTATTATACCCCCGCACCCTCACACTTTTGCGGGACGTAAAAGAAAAGTGTTCGTGCGAGGCACAAAGCAACAGTTAGCCGTCCGCTTAGCCCCCACACCCCATATTATTGCGGGACGTGAATAAAATGCTGTTGTGTGTGATGCAAAGTAACAGCTAGCCGTCCGCTCAGGACCGCGCTCCTATGCTGTTCGGGACGTAAAGGAAAAGCAGTTGTGCGTGACATAAAACAACAGCTAGCCGTGCTCTTAGCACAGTGCGCAAAATGACAAAACGCGGCGTTTATGCCGCGTTTTTGCGTGTTGATCGCGCGGTAATGTTATTTGCCGTACATTTTGGCGAGGTAGGCGAGGGCTTCGGAGTAGCCCGCAAAGCCTTTGCCGCATATGACCTTTTCGGCGTAGAGGGAGACGAAGGAGCGGCGGCGGAACTCCTCGCGGGAGTTGATGTCCGTGAGGTGGACCTCAACGGTGGGCAACCCCACGGCTTTCAGCGCGTCGAGGATGGCGACAGAGGTGTGGGTGTAGGCGGCGGCGTTGATGACGATGCCGTCGGCGGTGCCGTAGGCGCGCTGGATCTCGGTGACGATGTCTCCCTCGCTGTTGGACTGGAAGAAGGTGACTTCGACTCCGAGTTCCGCCGCGGCGCGTTCTATGCTGCCCACGAGAGCGGCGTAATCCGCTTTGCCGTAGAGGTCGGGTTCGCGTATGCCGAGCATGTTGATGTTAGGACCGTTGATGACCGAAATTTTCATAGAACTTCTCCACTATGGTATTGGCGCATTCTTCGGGGCTGCCGTCGTTGACGGCTTCCGCGTCCGCGAATGCTTTGTAGACGGGCATTCTCGCCTCATACATCTCTTTCAGGGTGTCAAGGTCGCGGGAGAGGGGGCGTCCCGCGGTGTCCAGCTTTTCCGTGTCGCGGTGGAGCAGGAAGATGTGTCCGTTGCTTTTGAGAGCGGCACGGTTTTCCGGGAACATGGGCGCGCCGCCGCCCGTGGCGATCACCGCTCCCGTCCTCGCCGCGCAGTCCGCCACCGTCGCTCTTTCCTCGCGGCGGAAATTCTCCTCTCCGCCTTCGGCGAACAGCTCCGGGACGGTCTTGCCCGTGCGGGTTTCCGTCTCTGCGTCGGTGTCCAGGAAGGGGCGGTGCAGTTTGTCTGCGACCAGCTTCCCCACCGTGGTCTTGCCGGAGGAGGGCATGCCAATGAGGACTATGTTCGTAAGTTCCGCAAGCAAGGTGCGGTAGGCACGCAGGATATCCTTCCCGTCCGCGCTGTCGGGGGCGGGGAAGGAGCAGTCTCCGCCAAGGAACAGATTTGCCGAGACCTTAGCCTGCGCCGCCAGCATTAGCAGCCCGCTGCCCACGGGTACGCCGAGGGAGAGAGCCTGTTGCACGAGTCGGGTGCGCAGAGGGTTGAACACGGCGTCGAACACCCCTTGAAGGCGGGGAAAGAGAGCAAGGGAGATGGGGGAGGCGTCCGCGTGCGGGAACATCCCCACCGGGGTGGTGTTGATGACGACCTCGGTCTCCTTGCGTTTCGCCGCCTCGGCGTAATCCACTTCCCCCGACCGCGAGACTACGGTGACGGACGCCGCACCTTCGCGCAGAGCGAGGGCGCGGGCGGTGTGGGAAGTGCCGCCGCTCCCCAGCACCATGACGTGTTTGTCAGCAAGGGATATGCCTGCGTGAGAGAGGGCAAAATGCATCCCGAAGAGATCGGTGTTGTAGCCCGTGAGCCTGCCTCCGCGGTTGATGACGGTGTTCACCGCGCCGCAGGAGATGGCGGAGGAGTGCATCTCGTCCATGAATGGGATGACGTCCTGTTTGTAGGGTATGGTGACATTGACGGCGTCAAAATCGCGCGCCGCGAAGAAGGCAGGGAGTTCCGCGGGCGTGAGAGGGCAGAGGACATAATCCCCCGTGCCGTATTCGGCGTGCAGACGGGGAGAAAAACTGTGCCCCAGCGGACTCCCGATCAGCCCGAATCTCATTGTGCCACCTCGTGATAGCTGCCCAGGAACACGAATTGTTCCGTGCCCTGATCCAGCTCCGCGATGAGGGAGAGGGTGTCGGTGTTCTCGATCTGCCCCTCGAAGTCGAAATAGAACATGAACTCGAAGTCCGTGCCGGGAAGGGGACGGGACTCCAGCTTGGTGAGGTTAAGCCCCAGCGTGGAGAACTTGTTGAGGACGCGGTTCAATGAGCCTGACTCGTGGGGGAGCGTCATCATGATGCTGATGTGGTCGGCGGGCGCGAAGATCTCCAGCCGCTTGCTGATGCAGATGAAGCGGGTGTAATTGGAGTCGTTGTCCTGCACGTTGCTGTCCAGGATGCCCAGCCCGTAAAGCTCGGCGCAGTGACGCGAGGAGATGCAGGCGATGTCGGTGCGCTCGGAGTTTGCCACCGATTCCGCCGCCACCGCGGTGTTGGGACACGCCGTCACCTTGGCGGAGGGGAAATTCTTGGCGAGATAGGACGCGCACTGACCTATGGCTTGCTCGTGGGAGAATATCTCTTTTATGTCCTCGCGGCGCACTCCCTTTTTGGCGAGCAGATGATGGCTGACTTTGAGCTTTATGCTGCGCACGATGTAGAAGTTGTGCTTTTTCATAAGGTCGTAGACGGCGTTGACGCTGCCCACCGCGCTGTTCTCGATGGGGAGGACGCCGTAGTCGCACAACCCCTTTTCCACCGCCTGGAACACGCCCTCGAAGTTGCGGAAGAAGGTGATGTCCGCGATCTCGAACAGCTTGTCCGCAGCGATGGAGGAGTAGCTGCCGTCCACGCCCTGACACGCGACGGAGGCGGAGACGGGGAAGTATTTTTTGCCCTCCATCAGCACCCTTCTCAGCTCGTCCGAGAGGGGAGTGACGGGCGCGACGAGGCGGCGTTGATAGGCGCGGGAAGTTTCCATTATCGTCTCAAACACACGTTTAAGATAGATTTTCTGCTCGTCATCCGCCTGTTTTGTCACTTTGGCTATGATCTTCTTCTCCCGTGCGGGATCGAGGACGGCGGTGTGAGTGCGTGCCTTTTCCTCGCCTATCTTGCGCACGGTGTCCTGTCTTTCGAGATAGAGCGCGGCGATCTTGTCGTCGATGTCGTCTATCTTCTTTCTCAGTTCTTCAAGCATATGTCACCTCAAAAAAGTTTTCTGTCAAGTTCTTTCTCACGCACCAGCACCGCGTCCAGCAGCGCGAGCGCGGCTGCCGCTTCCACTGCCGCCACCGCACGCGGGACGACGGTCGCGTCGTGCCTGCCTTTCACCGTGATCTCCGTCTCGCACATTTTGTCCAGATCCACCGTCCTCTGCGCGAGGGAGATGGACGGAGTGGGGCGGAACGCCGCGCGGAAGGTCACGGGCATACCGTTGGAGATGCCGCCGTTGATGCCTCCCGATCGGTTGGTGAGCGTGACCACTTTGCCATCTTTCAGCGCGAAAGGATCGTTGCTCTCGCTCCCTCTCATCTTGGCTATGCCGAAACCCGCGCCGAATTCCACTCCTTTGACTGCGGGGATGGCGTAGACGGCGGCTGCGATCTTGCTTTCCAGCCCGCCGAAGAGCGCGTCGCCCAGCCCTGCGGGGACTCCGAACGCCACGCATTCCACCACGCCGCCCACGCTGTCGCCCGCTTGGGCGGCGCGTTTTGCGGCTGCCTCAGCTTCCTCCGCGCGGGAAAGCATGGGGAGAGCGCGGTCGTGACAGGCGGTGATGTCGTCGTAGGAGAGTTCGCCGTCGCGGTAGCCCTTGCCTTCCACTCCCGCGAGTTCGCCTATGTAGGCGGCGACGCGTATGCCCCGCCTTTCCAGCAGCTGTTTCGCCACGCCGCCCGCCGCGACGAGGGGCGCGGTCATCCTGCCGGAGAATCTGCCTCCGCCCGATCTTGCGGCGTTGTCGCCGTCCTTGACGCGGGCGCAGTAGTCCGCGTGCGAGGGGCGGGGAGTGACGTGGTAGGAGTAGTCGGAGGGGCGGATGTTGGAGTTTAGGATGCGCACCGTGAGCGCGCCTTTTATGCGCAGGACGCCCTCGCCCGCATCTTCCGCGCCCTCCCACATCGCCTCGTCGTCCTCGCGGCGGGGAGTGGAGAAGAGATACTTCCCGCTCTTCCTGCGTGCGGCAAACTCCGCGACTTTTCCGGTGTCGAAGGTCTCGCCTTCGGGCAGTCCCGTCACCGTCGCGCCTATCTCGGCGGAGTGCGACTCGCCGAATATGTCGATGTCGATGATGTCAAACGGTCTCATTCACTTTTCCTCCGAGGGCGGCAAGATCGCGGAAGAAGGCGGGATAGGATTTCGCCACCGCTTCGGCGTCGTCGGTTTCGCCGCCCGCGACGAGTCCCGCCACCGCGGCGGACATCACCATGCGGTGGTCGCCGTATCCCTTCACCGCGAAGGGCTTTATCCCCCCGCCGTATATCGTGAGCGTGTTCCCGTCCGTCTCCGCTCTCACTCCCATGTGTTCGAGGTCTGAGAGTATGGCGGCGAGCCTGTCGCTCTCCTTCACTCTGAGGCGGGAGACTCCTCTCATCACGCTTTTCCCCTCCGCCGCCGCCATGACGACGGCAAGCACGGGCGCGAGATCGGGAGTGTCCTCCATGTCCGTTTCCACGGCGTGCAGGGGAGCTTTTTTCACCCTGCAAGCGGTGTCGTCCGGGAAGGACACATCCGCGCCCATACTTGCCAGGATGTCCGCCATCGCCTTGTCCCGCTGCGCGCTCGCGCGGTCCAGCCCCGTCACGGTAACGTCTCCCGTGAGCGCGCCCGCCGCGAGCATGAACGCCGCGGACGACCAGTCCCCCTCCGCGCGTACGATGCCGGGGGAGTGCAGTCTGCCCGCGGGCAGGAAAAAGCCGTCCCGCGTCTTTTGCACCCGTTTGCCGAAGAGCGCGAGCACGTCGAGCGTCATTTCGGTGTAGCCTTCCGAGACGGCGTTGCCCATCCTTTTCAGCGTGCATCCGCCGCCCATGCATGCGAGGGCAAAGAGCATGCCGCTGACGTATTGCGAGCTTACGGAAGCGTCCACTTCGAATGTGTCGCCGCAAAGTTTCCCGCCCGTGGTCAGGGGGAGGGAGTCCGCGTCGAGGAGCGCGCCGCCCGCACGCAGAGTGCGTGCGAGGCTGCCTATGGGACGGGAGGGGAGCCTGCCCTCTCCCGTGAAAGTCACTTCCGCCCCCAGCGCGCATGCGACGGGGAGCAGGAAACGCAGGGTGGAGCCGCTCTCTCCGCAGTCCGACACCGCGCCCTTTGCGGGGGTGCTTATCGGCGTCACTTCAAATCCGTCCTCAGTGCGCACCATCCCCGCACCCAGCGCGGCGAGACACCCCGCCGTCGCCTCTATGTCGCGGGAGAGTGCGGGGCAGATCACCTTTGTGGGTGCGTCCGAGAGCGCGGCTGCGATGAGCAGTCTGTGCGCGTGGGATTTTGAGGGGACGGCTTGCACCGTTCCTCTCGCGGAGGAGGGGGAGAAGGTCGCCTTCATGACACGAAGTCCTCCAATTCTTTGAGCGTCATGGGCATGACCTCGCATTTGCCCAAGCCGCGTATGATGACGGCGTTCACCTTGCCGTCCGCGATCTTCTTGTCGTGCGCGATGTGCGCCGCCACCGCTCTTACGGAGTAGGGACACTCCGGGAAACCGTACTTTTGCAGCAGTGCGGAGAGGGAGATGTAGTCCTCTTTGGGCATATATCCCGCGCTCACGCACGCGCGTGCCATAACTTTTATGCCCATCGCCACGCACACGCCGTGGGGAAAACCGAGCGCGCTCTCCGTCTCTATGGCGTGTCCGACGGTGTGACCGAGGTTGAGCAGCCTGCGCTCACCCTTCTCGTTCTCGTCCGCCTCCACAATGCGGCGTTTGGACTGCACGCAGAGATCGATCAGCCTTTCAAGGTTGCTCTCGTCCACGCCCGCGCGCATGATGTCGAGGATCTCGCCCCCGTCCAGCACGGCGTATTTCACCGCTTCGCCGAAGCCGCACTTCCACTCCGATTTGGGGAGAGTGGAGAGCAGGTCGATGTCGCACACCACGGCTTTCGGGGGAAAGATCCTGCCCGCGAGGTTCTTGCCCGCTTTGAGGTCCACCGCCGTCTTCCCGCCCACCGACGAGTCTATGGCGGCGAGCAGGGTGGTGGGTACCTGTACATAGTCTATCCCGCGCATATACACGCTTGCGACAAATCCCGCAAGATCACCCACCACTCCGCCGCCGAGCGCGATCACCGCTCCGTCGCGGCACATCCCGTCCTCGGCGAGCTTTTCCAGCAGCTCACCCGCCAGCGACCAATTCTTGCTCTTTTCGCCGTGCGGTATGACGTAATGCAGGGCGTCGCCGGGCAGGGCGGAGAGCAGTTTGTCAAGATGCAGGGGAGCCACGTTGTCGTCCGTGATGACGGCGACGCACGCCCCCTTTTTCAGCTCCGCGATCTCGGCTACCTTGGCGATGATCCCGTGTCCCGTGACGACGGGATAGCTGCCGGTGGAAGTGCGAATGTCCGTTCTCATATCTTCTCCTTGCGGCGGCGGGAGTCCCCCGCACGCAGTCTTTTTCATGCGTTCATGCGATCAAGTGCGCGAAACGGCACTTTATGTCACACATTGATGTCGTCATCTCCGCTTAGTGCGTTTTGCAGCTTTTTCTGCCTGTCTTTCTCGACGGAGAGTTTCATCCTGTTGCCGCTGTCCAGCAGGCGGAAGAGAGCCTCGTCGTCGCCGCTGTCCAGCGCGTCGGCATACTCCGTCATGCGCCGTGCCATAGCCCGCACTTCGCGGGAGAGGTCGTCGGCGTTCTCGCGCATGAGTTCCGTCCACATCCTCGCGTTCATGCGGGCGACTCGCGTCATGTCGCGGAAGCTGCCCGCGGAGTAGCCGTAGTGTTTTGCCGCCGAGTCCGAACGCACATACGCCGAGGAGACGATGTGCGCCAGCTGCGAGGTGTAGGCGATCATGGCGTCGTGCGTCTCCGCGTCCGTGATGACCACGCCTTCCGCGCCCGCGTCCGTGTACATTTTTTTGAGGGCGGCGAGGGCTTCCAGCGACGCGGAGACGGGGACGAGCAGTACGCTCGCTCCGTCATAAAGTCCCGCCGTGGAATGCGCCACTCCGCTGAACTCTCTGCCCGCCATAGGGTGTCCGCCCGCGAAATTGAGGTCGGGGTAGAGGGGAGCGAGCTTTTTCATCAGTGCCGTGACGGGGCGTTTGACGCCGGCAAGATCGGTGACCGTCGCGCCCTTTTTGAGGAGGGGGAGAAAGCGGGTGAGGATGCCCTCCATCTGCGAGGGAAGGACGGCGAGAGCGAGGATGTCAAGCTCTCCCGCGTTGTCCTCGGTGAGTTCCTCATGATAGGCTTTGAGCATACCGCCCTTCAACATGGCGTCCTCGTCCCTGTCCAGGGCGTAGACGGTGTGTCCCGTCCTTGCGACGAGTGCTCTGCCCAAAGAGCCGCCCATGAGACCGAGACCTACGATGCCTATCTTCATTTGTCGCGCTCCTTGCCGCACACGGTGAGCAGGACGTCGATGCGGCGGACGAGGTCGTCGAACTGTTCGGGTTTAAGAGACTGCGCGCCGTCCGAGAGGGCGTGCAGAGGATCGTTGTGCACCTCGATCTCCAAGCCGTCCGCACCCGCGCCGACGGAGGCGAGGGAGAGGGGCAGCACGAGTTTGGCGCGTCCCGAGGCGTGGCTGGGATCGACGAGTATGGGCAGATGCGTCAACTCACGCAGTACGGGTATTGCAGAAAGATCGAGAGTGTTGCGGGTGTACGGCTCGAAGGTGCGGATGCCGCGTTCGCAGAGGATGATGTTCATGTTGCCTTCGGACATGATGTACTCCGCGCTCATCAGCCATTCCTCTATGGTCGCCGCCATGCCGCGTTTGAGCAGGATGGGTTTGTCGGTCTTGCCCAGCTCTTTCAGCAGCTCGAAGTTCTGCATATTCCTCGCGCCCACCTGGATGAGGTCCACATCCTCGAAGAGGGGGAGGTGACGTATGTCGAGGATCTCGGTGCAGACGGGCATCCCCGTCTCCTTTTTGGCGAGGGAGAGCAGTTTCATCCCTTCCGCTCTCAGCCCCTGGAAGGCGTAGGGTGAGGTGCGGGGCTTGAACGCGCCTCCGCGCAGCACAGTCGCTCCCGCCGCCTTCACCGCCTTGGCGACGGCTATGATCTGATCCTCATTCTCCACCGAGCAGGGACCTGCGATGAGCTGGAAATGTCCTCCGCCGAAGAGGTGTCCCCCCACGTCCACTACGGTGTCCTCGGGGTGGAACTTGCGGTTGGCGTTCTTGAAAGGCTCCTGTATGCGTTTGACGCTCTCCACGATGTCGAGGGAGCGGATGAGATCCTCGTCCACGACGGAGGTGTCGCCGATGAGTCCCATGACGGTGGTGTTGTCGCCTTTGCTCATATGGATGTCCAGCCCCAGCCCCTTTATCCACTTGACGAGGTTGTCCATCTGTTTTTTGTCGGGATTGTTCTTGATGACGATGATCATACCTGTGTTTTCTCCTGCTTTGTCCGCTCTCAAACAAAAAGACCGCCGGTATGGCGGTCTTGTCCGAGTGCATTCAACACACCTTATCCGCGCATACCGAAAGAGGGGCTTCCGAGATAAAAGCCCTTAAAGTAAAAGTATGCGTAGCTGTTGGTGCGGACGTTTTTCATAGTTCTTCACCGATAATATAAAACGCATTTGCCGCATTGTCAACCTGTTTTGGCAACTTGCGTCGCGCATAATTCACTTTTTGTCGCCTTCTTTCGCGGTCTCGACGGGCAGAGGATCCTCCGCGACGGAGAGATTGAGCACGCTGATCGCGTCCGAGATGCTCTTTTCCAGCGCGAGTTTGCCGTAGGCGTCCACTTCCCGCTTGTTCTTTTCGCCGTGGGTGAGGCATCCCGCGCCGCCGATGCAGCCGTCCACGCATGCCATACCTTCTATGAAATTGGCGTCCAGTACACCTTTGGACTTTTTGAGCAGGGCTGTCCTGCACGCCTCGATGCCGTCGCAGGTGACGGGCTTATACTCAAAGTCCGTCTCCCCCTGCTCCCTGATCGCCTGCGCCACCGCGTCCGTAATGCCGCCGCTGCGCGCGAATATCCTGCCGAAATAGGAGGCATTGTCCAGCGCGCTCTCGGAAAGCTTCTCCAGGTCGATGTCGCGGGAGTCGAAGAGTGCCTGCAACTCCTCGAAGGTGATGACAGAGTCGATGTACGGGCGCACTTCCGGTTTCTGGAACTCCATCTTCTTCGCCGTGCAGGGACCGATGAACACCACGCGGCAGGGAGAGGACGTGCTCTTGATGTACTTTGCGATGGTGGCGGCGGGAGAGAGATTCTCCGAGATGTGCGGCGCGATGTCCGGGAACTGCTTTTTGATGTAGTCCACGAAAGCGGGGCAGCAGGAGGAGGTGAGGAAGCCCTTTTCTTTCAGCTCTTCCGCCTCTTTGTATGCCACCATGTCCGCGCCGAGAGCCGCTTCCACCACGTTGAAGAAGCCGAGCTTGCGTATGCCAGTCACCACCTGACCGAGTTTGGCGTAGGTGAATTGGCTGGACACCGAGGGGGCGACGACGGCGTACATCTTGTAGGCGGTGTTGTCCTTGCTCTTGCCGATCATATCTATGACGTCGAGGATGTAGCTCTTGTCGATGATCGCGCCGAAGGGGCATTGATAGACGCACGCGCCGCACGCGATGCACTTGTCGTTGTCGATGCTCGCCGCCTTGTTCTCGTTCATGGAGATGGCTTTGATCTTGCAGGCGTACTCGCAGGGACGGCGGCGGGAGACGATGGCGGTGTAGGGACACACCTTGGCGCATTGTCCGCACTCCACGCACAGGTTCTTGTCGATGTGCGCCTTCTGCTGATGATCGAAGGAGATGGCGTTGCGTCTGCAAACGTCATCACAGCGGTGCGCGAGGCATCCGCGGCAGGCGTTGGTCACCTCATATCCGCCCGCAGGGCAGTCGTCACAGGCGATGTCTATGACCTCTATGACGTTGGGGTTGCTGCGGTCGCCGCCCATAGCCAGCCTGACGCGCTCGGAGATGATGGCGCGCTCCTTATACACGCAGCATCTCATGGTGGGGACGTTGCCGGGTATGATGGTCTTGGGGATCTCCGTTATGCGGTCGATGAGGTCGCCGTTCCACGCGCCGCGCGCGACTTCGCGCAACACTTTATATTGAAGATACTGCACTTTGGTATCGAACTTTCTGCGTTTCTTGATGTCGTCCATTTCCTGAATCTCTCCGTCGGAGTTGATGTGTTTTCCGCACTAACGCGGTTTTACGCCCGCGTTTTAGTGCTATAAAGCGCGTTTTGCGCCGAGTTTAGTCGTAGTTGAGTTCCACCTCTTTCCCCGCGAGGCGGAGATTCGCCGCTATGCTTTCCACAAGTTTCAGCTTCATCGTCGTGTCGATGGGCAGTCCCTGATGCGCCGCGTTGATGCTCTGTCCCACAAAGAAGGTGACGTGCGTGGCGTACTCGAAGAGCATGTTGGCAAGCAGCGATGCGCCGTCCTTTTTCTCCGAGTGTTTGGGGGTGAGGTCGGAGGTGGACAGCCAGCGTTCGCTGAGTTCCAGCAGTTTGCGCAGGGTCAGCACCCCTTCCGTGGTGAGGTCGATGCCCTTTATGTATCCTATGGGCGGCACGTCCTTGTCGGGGAAGTCGAAGGACGCGGACACCCTTTCGCCGAGGTGTCTCGCCACGATCTGCGAGCTTGTCCCGCCGCACACCACCTTCTTCCCCTCGCCGCCGAGAAAGCGGGAGATGTAGAAGTCGTCCTGATCCCTCTCCACGGGAGGTCCCACCATTATGCGGACGGGGCAGTATTCGCGCGCACGCACCACCGCCACCGTGGTGTCGTCGCCGGGCTTGCCCATATAAAGGTCGTTGCACGCGCCCGCGAGCATACACGCCACGCCGCGTGCGGACATCCCCTTTCTGAAGTTCTTGTCCAGATAGTCCTTGACGTCTTTTCTCAGCCAGCCGAAGTTGAGCAACATCCCTATGCCCGCGTGTATGACGCCGTCAGACATCAGCACGATGTAGTCGTCCGCGCCGAGTTCCAGCCGCGTGCCGTACACCTTTTTGCCCAGGATGTCGCGCTCCACGCGTTCGAGATCGGCGCATTTGCCGTCGCGGATGAGGATGGCTTCCGGGTTGTCGAACTCAAACAGCCAGCCCTTGCCGTCCTCGCCCAGATGCACCACCGAGAAGGTGGCGTACGCCACGCCGCGCACCTTGCATACGGGCAGAGTCTGCACCACCGTCTCCACACACTCGTCCATGCTCATCTCATTGGAGACCATCGTGCAGAGGATCTTGGAAGTGAGGGTGGCGAGGATGTTGGCTTTCACGCCGCTCCCCAGCCCGTCGGCAAGCACCAGAGTGGTGCGCCCGTTCTCCGAGATGCACTCCACCTTGTCGCCGCACAGCTCCTCGCCCTTCTTGTTGAGGGAGGTGTAACCTTGTTCGAGCACGAGCTTTTCCATCAGTTTTCCTCGTCGTCGCGGGGCGCGAGCGTCTCTTTCAGTTTGCTCAGAGCCACCTTGGTCTCCGCGGTGGTCTCGCCGAGCAGGGAGGCTATCTCCTGCGCCACGCGCATCTGCTTTTTGATCACTTCGTCCGTGGTGGCGAGCGTCTTCATCTTGACGGCGTTGAGCTTTTCGTCATATTCCACGCTCTCGGTGATGTCCTTCATGACGCCGAAGAGCACCTTGTGTTCCTGCAAGAGGACGACGGAGAGTTCGATATACTTCTTAGTCCTCGCCACGAACACCCGTTTCTTGCTCACGTTCCTGCCCTTGGTCGCCGCGGCGATGAATTCTTCTGCGTCAAAGCACTCGAAGGCGTACATCCCCTTGACGTCGTGTTCGGTGATTCCCAGCAGCTTCATGGCGCGGGCGTTGATGTCGAGGATCTTGAAATCGTCCGCCATCAGCACTATGCCGTTGGGGGTGTTCTGGATGATCTCGTTGCTCATTGACTCGGCGCGGCTGCGCATATAGGGCAGACACATCTCGATGTCCGCATATCCGTTGAGCACCGCGATCGCCTTTTCGCGGCAGGTGGAGTAGCCGCACGCGCCGCAGTTGAGTTCGTCCTCGGGGGAGTTCTTGCCCGTCTTGGCGAGCACGGCGCGGATGTCCTTCTCGCTCGGGACGAAATCGTCCAGAATGACGCGGGGGTGCTTCTCGGTGAGGTCGGGCATATCTCCCTTCTCCGCGAGAGGCGCGTCACCCTTTGCGGCATATTTGCGCACGTTTTCGTTGCTCTTGATATATCCGCCCTTTGCGGCGGGCAGACTGCACGGACCGCCTATGCAGGCGTGTTCGCAACAGTTGAGTTCGAGGAAAAGTCCGGAAAGATCGTCTATCTCCTTCAAAGCCTCGGCGCAGCGTTCCACGCCGTCCACCGCCACATATTCATAGCCTTCGGGCAGGGAGTCGAAGCTCTTGATGATGCCGCGCGGGATGGGGTAGTATCTGGCTCTGAGGCTGCCGTCGCTGTCCGCGCGCTCACGCTCTATCTCGCGCAACACGATGTTTTTCCGTTCAAAAACGGCGTTCAACTCCTCGAATGTGAGCACACCGTCAATTATGCCGCTCTCCGCGGCTTCACGTTTTTTGGCGATGCACGGCCCAATGAAAACGATCGCCGCATCGGGATCGCGCTTTTTTATCATCCTCGCGTGCGCCACCATGGGGGAGGCGACGGGAGCGAGATATTTCAACGCTTCGGGGTAGTAGATGCGGATCATGCGGTTGACGGCGGGGCAGGCGGAGGTGATGAAGTTCTTGAACTCGCCCGTTGCGAGCAGCCGTCCGTATTCCTCCGTGACGGCTTTCGCGCCCACCGCGGTCTCCTCCACGTCCGCAAAACCCAGGGAGAGTAGGGCGGCGCGCATCACTTCGAAGTCCTGCGTGTCGAATGCGGAGACAAATGAGGGGGCGAGGCTCGCCACCACCTTTCTGCCGCTCGCAAGCAGCGCGAGGACGCTCTCCGTCTCGCTGTGCACCTGCTTGGCGTTCTGCGGGCAGACGAGGGTGCATCTGCCGCAGAGTATGCATCTCTGCTCGATGATTTTCGCCTGATGGTTCTCATATCGGATGGCTTTGACGGGGCATTCGCGCAGGCACTTGAAGCAATCCTTGCACTTCGCGTTCTTGAAATCCAGATAGGGCGATGCTGATGCCATTATCCCTCTCTCCTTAAACGGGACGGGCAGCCGACCGTGCGGCTGCCTTATTGCGCTGCGTCGGGAAGCAGCTCCGCGGGGACGCCGCGGGACAGAGTCGTCCCCGGCGGAGATCCGCCGGGGGCATCGTCACTTTGCTTTTTTCATTATGACGTCCGTGAAAAGGTCCAGGACGTTTTCGGGTTTGACGGCGAAGTACTCACCGTCCACCGTCACACTCACCCCGTCCTCGCCGCATTTGCCCATGCAGAAGGTGCCGCCGAGGTCCACTTTGTCTTCGAGGTCGTGTTTGTTGATGAGATACTGCAGCTCTTCCACCACCTGACGGGAACCCTTCAGGTGACAGGAACTGCCGATGCAAACCGTGACTTTGACCATAATTTCTCCCTATTTCCGCTCACTCGTAGTCGACGACGTCCACCCAGTGGAGCAGGAACTCTCTCTCTTCGGATTTTTCCTTGACCATCTGGGAGGCTGCGACGATGGGGATCCACTTCTGCACATACTGTTTTGCGGTGTCGCTTTTCAGGCAGAAGAGAGTCATATACTTCTCTGCGAGTTCGGGCTTGCCGTCCAGCGTGAAGAGGAGGAAGGTGCGCGCCACGTCCGCAGAGGCGTTGCCCTGCGTCGCGTGCGACCAGTCGATGACATAGGGTTTGCCGTCCACGTCCGAGATGATGATGTTGCTGGGGTTGTAGTCGCCGTGGCACACCTTGTTGTGCTTGGGCATGGCTTCGAGACGGGTGTGCAGATCGTAGCGGATGGTCGCGGTGAGATCCGCCTGCGAGATCTTGCGGTTCATCTTGTCCTTCAGCTTGTTGAGCAGGGGAGCGCGCTTGGAGTGGATCTCCATTTGCAGGTCCACAAAGAGGTTGAGATACTCGTCCAGCTTGTCGGGGTTCTCCTGCATGAGCTGTGCGAGAGTCTTGCCCTTGATGTAGTCCATGACGATCGCCCATCTGCCGCCCACCTTGGTGACCTCGAGCAGCTTGGGAATGTTCAGGCCGGTCTCTTCGACGCGCGCCTGATTGAGAGCTTCGTTGAGGATGTCCGCCTTGGAGTAGTGTTCGTCGAAGACCTTGATGACCTTGTCCCCATCGCGGTAGACGGTCTTGGTGGTGCGAACGGCGATGACCTTATCGGTGTTCATATTCCCTCCTTATTTGTTGCCGTAGTAGGCGTTGAGATACATTTGTTTGATCTCGCTCATCAGCGGATAGCGGGGGTTCGCGCCCGTGCACTGGTCGTCGAACGCCTGTTCCGTCATCTCATCCAGCCTGTCCAGGAAGTCCTGCTCGTCGATGCCGTAGTCGCGGATGGTCTTTTTGATGCCGACCTTCTCTTTCAGCTCGTCGAGGGCTTTGATGAGGTTCTCCACCTTCTCGGCGTCGTTCTTGCCTTTGATGCCGAGGGCGTCGGCGACTTCGGCGTAACGGGCGCGGGTGTGAGGATGATCGTATTGCGGGAAGGTGCCCATCTTTGCGGGGACTTCCGCCGCGTTGAAGCGGATGACTTCGTCGATCATGAGCGCGTTCGCCACGCCGTGGGGCAGGTGGTGGAAAGCACCCAGCTTGTGCGCCATGGAGTGGCACACTCCGAGGAAGGCGTTTGCGAACGCCATGCCCGCCATAGTGGCGGCGTTTGCCATCTTCTCGCGCGCCTCGGGATCGTTGGGACCGTTGTCGTAGGCACGGGGGAGATATTTGAAGATCATCTGCAAGCTGCGGATGGCAAGCCCGTCGGTGTAATCCGTCGCCATCATGGAGGCGATGGCTTCCATGTCGTGCGTCACCGCGTCGATGCCGCTCGCGGAGGTCAGCCCCTTGGGCGCGTTCATCATCATGTCGGCGTCCACGATCGCCATGTCGGGCATCAGCTCATAGTCCGCGAGGGGATATTTCACGCCCGTCTTTTCGTCGGTGATGACGGCGAAGGGAGTGACTTCGCTGCCCGTACCTGCGGAGGTGGGGACTGCGATGAAGTACGCCTTTTCGCCCATCTTGGGGAAGGTGTAGACGCGCTTTCTGATGTCCATGAAGCGCATGGCGAGATCCATGAAATCCACTTCCGGATGCTCGTAAAGCACCCACATGATCTTGCCGGCATCCATGGCGGAGCCGCCGCCCACCGCGATTATGCAGTCAGGCTCAAAGGCGCGCATCGCCGCCGTGCCTTCCTTGGCGCAGGCGAGAGTGGGATCGGGCGCGACGTTGAAGAAGGTGGTGTGCGCGATGCCCATCTCGTCCAGCTTGTCGGTGATGGTCTTGGTATATCCATTATGATACAAAAAACTGTCCGTGACAATAAAAGCTTTCTTTTTTCCCATGACATTTTTGAGTTCGTCAAGGGCAACGGGGAGGCACCCCTTCTTGATGTACACCTTTTCGGGTGCTCTGAACCACAGCATATTCTCTCTCCTTTCCGCGACGGTCTTGATGTTGATGAGGTGTTTGACGCCCACGTTTTCGCTGACGCTGTTGCCGCCCCAGCTGCCGCATCCCAGGGTGAGGGAGGGGGTGAGCTTGAAGTTGTAGATGTCGCCTATGCCGCCCTGGGAGGAGGGGGAGTTGAGCAACACGCGGCAGGTTTTCATGCGATGGGTGTATTCCTCGATCTTATCCTTGCCCGTCATGACGTCGATGTAGAGGGAGGAGGTGTGGCCGTAGCCGCCGTCCGCGATGAGGTGTTCCGCCTTGTCGAGGGCGTCCGAGAAATCCTTGGCGCGGTACATGGCGAGGACGGGGGAGAGCTTCTCGTGAGCGAACTCCTCGGAGATGTCCACGCTGGTCACTTCGCCGATGATGATCTTGGTGTCCTCGGGGACGGTCACGCCCGCGAGAGCGGCGATCTTGGCTGCCTTCTGACCGACGATCTTGGCATTCAGCGCGCCGTTGATGATGATGGTCTTGCGCACTTTTTCCGTCTCTTCGGGGTTCAGGAAATAGCAGCCGCGCGCCTTGAACTCCTTTTTCACCTTGTCGTACACTTTGTCCAGCACGATGACGGACTGTTCGGACGCGCAGATCATGCCGTTGTCGAAGGTCTTGGAGTGGATGATGCTGTTGACGGCGAGCAGGATGTCCGCGCTCTCGTCGATGATGGCGGGAGTGTTGCCCGCGCCCACGCCCACGGCGGGTTTGCCGGAAGAGTACGCCGCTTTCACCATGCCGGGACCGCCCGTAGCGAGGATGACGTCGGACTCTTTCATGAGCAGATTGGTCATTTCGAGGGAGGGGACGTCGATCCAGCCGATGATGCCTTCGGGCGCACCCGCTTTCACAGCCGCTTCAAGTATGATGCGGGCTGCCGCGATGGTGCTCTTTTTGGCTCTGGGGTGGGGGCTGATGATGATGCCGTTGCGCGTCTTCAAGGCGATGAGTGTCTTGAAGATGGCGGTGGAAGTGGGGTTGGTGGTGGGTATGACCGCGCCCACGACGCCCACGGGTTCGGCTATCTTCTTGATGCCGAATGCCTTGTCCTCTTCGATGACGCCGCAGGTCTTGGTGTGACGGTAGGCGTTGTAGATGTACTCGGAGGCGTAGTGGTTCTTGATCACCTTGTCCTCGACGACGCCCATGCCCGTCTCCTCGACAGCCATTTTGGCGAGCGGGATGCGCTGCTTGTTGGCAGCCATAGCCGCTGCGAAGAAGATCGCGTCCACCTGTTCCTGCGTATAGTCGGCGAACTTTCTCTGAGCTTCACGCACGCGGGCGATGGTCTCTTCGAGTCTTTCGACGCTGTCCACGACTTGATACTGTTTGGTCTCTTCCATATCGGTCTCCTGTTTCAGTTGTTTTCGTCTTTTTTGAGTATTTCTTTGAGCTTTGCGGACAGCACCGCGAGCGATGCCGCCATATTCTCGTTTTTTACAGCCACGGTGTCGGGGAGATTGAGGGTGACGGGGCAGAAGTTCCATATCGCCCGCACTCCCGCGCTCACCAGCGCGTCCGCCGCCTTCTGAGCCTGCGACGCGGGCAGGGTGAGCACTGCCATCTTGGTCTTGAGCTTTTTCACCGCGGAGTCCAGCTTGTCGTAGGGGAGGATCTTCTTGCCGTGCACCTCCGTCCCGACGAGAGCGGGATCGACGTCGAAGCCCGCCACGATGTTCAGCCCGTATTTCTCGAAGCCGCCGTATCCCAGCAACGCCTGTCCGAGTTTCCCCGCACCCACCAGCACCGCGGTCTTTTCGCTGTCGTAGCCCATAAAGCTCTCGATGTCGCGGATGAGGTCGGGGATGTAGTAGCCCACTTTGGGCTTGCCTTCGCTCACCACCGCCATGGAAAGATCCTTCTTCACGACGGCGGGATTCTCCTGCATAGCCTCGGCGAGTCCCACCGAGGAGATGTACTCCGCGCCTTCCGCCTCGCGCTGTTTGAGATATCTCAGATATCCCGGCATGCGCTGCAAAGTCGCAAGAGATAGTGTTTTGTCGCTTTCTGCCATTGTTCTCCCTTCGTGCGGCTCGCGCCGCGATTCCCTTTCCGAATCGATACGTTTTGTATCGTTACTTCCCGTGTCGATATGGATTATAGGGAACTCGCAGGGGAATGTCAACCGAAAACACGTAAGAAATAAAGAAATTTTTTCCCGATTGAGCGGGGAGAGGAAAAGGGCGGGTTTTTGCTTGAAAAAGCATTAAAAAAATGCGCGTCCCGCCTTTGCCGGAAGGGGAGGGAGAACGCCGTTAACGAGCGCGTGCCGCGTGACGCGCGCATTGCGCGTCTTGTGTACGGGATATTGTGTGCGGACATTCTGCTAAACGGTAGTTTGTCAAAAAAAATTCCGCGGCGCGCTCATGTGCCCGCGTTGCGGTTCCGCCTGAGCGTCACAGCACCAACACTCCGAGGTGTTCCAGCAATATCTTCAAGCCTATGAGAAAGAGCAATACGCCGCCCGCGAGTTCCGCCTTGCCGCGGAATTTGCCGCCCGCTTTGGTGCCGACAAGCATGCCGAGGAAGGAGACGACAAAGGTGGTGACGCCGATGAGTGCCACGGAAAGCCAAATGTCCACAGCAAGAAAGGCGAAGGAGACGCCGACGGCGAGCGCGTCTATGCTCGTTGCCACGGACATCACCAGGAGAGTCTTGAAACCGAGTGAGAGCCTTTCCGTGCGGGAGGGAAGAAGGGTGACGCGGGGCGGGTGAGCGAGGAGGAGGGGAGAGGGCGCGGCTTTTCCCGCCCTGCTTTCTTTCAGCTCCTTTTCGCTCTCTATGCCGTCCGCGAACATCTTTACACCCAGGAAGGCGAGCAATGCAAAGGCGATCCAATGGTCCGCCGCGGTGATGTATTCCGCAAATTGCGAAGCCACCGCCCAGCCGATGAGGGGCATCAATGCCTGAAACAGCCCGAAACAGAGCGCGATGAGCAGCGCGTACTTCCACACAAATTTTTTCATTTCCACGCCCTTGCACATCGCAACGGCGCACGCATCCGCCGAAAGGCTCAGCCCGGTGAGGAAGATCTCCCAGATCCGCATAGTCCGCTCCTTTTGTCCTTCGCGCGAGAGAGCCGCCGTCCCGCGCGCAGGCGCGGTCACGCAGGCGCGGTCAAAAGAAAAACTCACACACGAAAACATGTGTGAGTCTTGCCGTTTACAATAAGCCATGACCAATGAGTCTGCGGTCAAGCGTGTTGACTTATAACGAGCACGCGCCGGCTACTCCCTCACTGCGTATAATTTAGCATAGGCTAACAGGCTTGTCAACGGTGTGCGCGGCCGCGCTTGCAAAAGAGGGCGGGGGCGGGTATAATGGGAGTGCGGGGCGGCGTGCGCGAAGTATGCGCCAACGCGCGATAAACGACACAAACGCGGTGTTAAACCGCGCATATTGAGGGATAAACAATGACTTTGTGCGCAAACAGGATAGCGGCACTTGTGCTGAGAGCGGTGGGTTCGGTGCTGGGGGTGTTCGGCATCGCGGTCATGCTCACCATGACGGACGCGAGCCTCACGCTCTCCTATTTCACCATGCAGACCAACATCTTCACCACCGCGGCGTTCATCGCTCTCACCGTGATGACGGCGGTGCAGCTTAAAAAGAGGGGAGTGCGCGGCGAGGTCGCACACCTCGGCGTGTCCTTGCAGCTCGCGCTCACCTTCTTCATCACCATCACCTTCGTGGTCTATTGGGCGATGCTCTCCTGGCAGAACTTCGACATGGGCGGCGGCGATCCCTCCCGCGCCGCGCTCGTCAGCACCGCCAACTATATGGTGCACGGCGTCGTCCCCCTCCTCGCCATCGCGGACTGGATCCTCTTTCTCCCCCACGGCAGACTGCGCGCAAAGGACGCCGCCCTCTGGCTCATCTATCCCATCGCGTACGCCGTATTCATCTTCATCCGCGCGGAAGTGGGCGCGCCCTTCTACGGCACCACGCGCTATCCCTATCCCTTCATCGACGTGGACGTCATAGGCGGCTGGGTAGCACTCGTCGTCCCCGTGATGGCGGCGGCATTCTACGCCCTCGGCAGACTCTATGTCTTTTTGGACAAAAAACTCGCCCTCCGCATCCCGCCCCTCACCACGCGCCACCTCTACATCCGCGGCGGCGGCGGGCAATAGGGATGTGGCAGACAAAAGCGCTCAACCCGACCGGCGCAACCGGTCGGGTTGATTTGTTTCGAGACATTCTTTCGGCTGATTTAACATTTGATGTTATATAAGCCGAAAACTATGTTTTCGGTTTGCGGTGTTTAAAAAATTTGCGGGGAAATTTACATAAAAGTGTTGACAAAATTGTAGGGCGGGATATACTATTCAGGCAGAAAGTGTCGGAGGCTTTGCCTATGAAAAAGAGCATGTACAGTCTGATGCTGGCGGAGGACGTCATACGCGCGGTGGATAAACTCGCGGCGGAGCAGGGGACCAATCGTTCCAACATGGTCAACCAGATCCTTGCCGAGCACGTCTCGCTGGTGACGCCCGAAAAGCATGTCGGGCACATATTCGATGTCATCGAGGAATTGATGGGCGGCAGGGGGGATTACAGCCTCTATGCCGAGCCGAACAGTCTCACGATGTCCATCAAGAGCGTGTTGAGGTATCACTATCGTCCCACCATCCGCTATGAGGTGGAGATGGAGCGCACTCCCGCGCGGACGATAGGGCAGCTCAAGATCCTCTTCCGCACCACGTCGCCCGATCTTCTGCTGGGGCTGACGAGGTTCTTCAAGATCTGGATGCAGCTGGAGAGCATCTATCTCAGGCAATTCTTCGGCGACAACGTGCCGCGATACGCGATGGAGGAGGGGAGATTCCGCAGGACGTTCACTCTGCCCGGCGAGGCGGTGTACGACGACGACGAGATAGGCAGAGCGATAGGCAACTATGTCTCCGTATTCGACGAGATGTTGAAGAGCTATCTCGCGGGGGAATACTCCTCGACGGAGGAGATCGAGAACAGGTATCTCGCCTATCTCAACAGCGGCGCGAGATTGATCTAAGGAGGTGAATGCAATGAATGCACAGAAATTTACCAAGAAAGCGTTGGAAGCCCTCGGCTCGGCGCAGAATATAGCCATAGAAAACCAAAATATGCAGGTGATGCCGGAGCATCTCCTCTACGCCCTTGTGGATCAGGACGGCGGTCTCATTCCCAATCTGCTCCGCAGGGCGGGTACGGACACGGACAAGCTCCTCGCCATGCTGGACTCCGCCATAAGCAAGATGCCCGCGGTGAGCGGCAGCGGCAGAGAACCCGATAAGATCTACATCTCTCCCGTCACGGACAAGATCCTGGCGGGCGCGGAGAGGCTCGCGGGCACGCAGGGGGACGAGTACGTCTCCGTGGAGCATGTCATGCTCTCCCTTTTCGACCACGCCACGGAGGAGATCAAGAACATCTTCCGCGCGCTCGGCGTGACCAAGCGGGCGTTTGAGGCGGAACTCAAAAAAGTGAAGTCGGACAGGGTGACCTCGGACGAGCCGGAGAACACCTATGACGCGCTCGGGAAGTACGGTTTCGACCTCGTAGAACGTGCAAAACAGCAAAAGCTCGACCCTGTCATCGGGCGGGACAACGAGATAAGGAATGTCATCCGCATCCTTTCGCGCAAGACCAAGAACAATCCCGTCCTCATCGGCGAACCCGGCGTGGGCAAGACCGCCGTCGTGGAAGGGCTTGCGCAGCGTATAGTGCGCGGCGACGTCCCCGAAGGGTTGAAGGATAAGACCATCTTTGCTCTGGATATGGGCGCGCTCATTGCGGGCGCGAAGTTCCGCGGCGAGTTCGAGGAGAGGCTGAAAGCCGTCCTCAACGAGGTCAAAAAGAGCGAAGGGCGCATCATCCTTTTCATCGACGAGCTGCACACCATAGTGGGCGCGGGTAAGTCCGACGGCGCGATGGACGCGGGCAATCTCTTAAAGCCCATGCTCGCGCGCGGCGAACTGCATTGCATAGGCGCGACCACCCTTGACGAATACCGCAAATACATCGAGAAGGACGCGGCATTGGAGCGCAGGTTCCAGCCCGTCATAGTGGACGAGCCGTCCGTCGAGGACACCATCTCCATACTTCGCGGTCTCAAAGAGAGATATGAGGTCTATCACGGGGTGCAGATCCACGACGGCGCGCTCATCGCGGCGGCGACTCTTTCTCACCGCTATATCTCCGACCGCTTCCTCCCCGACAAAGCCATAGACCTCGTGGACGAGGCGTGCGCCACCATCCGCACGGAGATAGATTCCATGCCCTCCGAGATGGACGACATCGCCCGCAGGATCATGCAGCTTGAGATCGAGGAGATGGCACTCTCCAAGGAGACGGACAATCTCTCCAAGGAGAGGCTCGCGGACATCAAAGCCGAGCTTGCGGAACTCAATGACAAGTTCAACGAGATGAAGGCGCAATGGGAGCGCGAGAAGGCGAGCATACACGCCGTCTCGGACACCAAGGCGGAGATAGAGAAGGTGAACGGCGAGATCGAGGCGGCGCAGCGCGTCGGCGATTACGCCAAAGCCGCACAACTCAAATACAGCCGTCTGCCCGAGCTTCAGAAACAGCTGGAAGATGCTGGCGACGAGAGCAAAAAGAAACACACGCTTCTGCGTGACACCGTGACGGAGGAGGAGATCGCGCGGGTGGTCTCCCGCTGGACGGGCATCCCGCTCGCCAAACTCATGGAAGGGGAGCGCGAGAAGATCCTGCACCTCGACGACATCCTGCATGAGCGCGTCATCGGGCAGAACGAGGCGGTGGAGAAGGTCACGGAAGCCATCATCCGCTCCCGCGCCGGCATCGCCGATCCCGCTCGTCCAATAGGCTCCTTCCTCTTCCTCGGTCCCACGGGCGTCGGAAAGACGGAGCTTGCCAAGGCACTCGCAGAATCCCTCTTCGACGATGAACACAACATCGTGAGGATAGATATGACGGAGTATATGGAGAAGTTCTCCGTCTCCCGTCTCATAGGTGCGCCTCCCGGATACGTCGGCTACGACGAGGGCGGGCAACTCACCGAGGCGGTGCGCCGCAAGCCCTATTCCGTCGTCCTCTTCGACGAGATCGAAAAGGCGCATCCCGATGTCTTCAACATCCTGCTCCAGGTGCTGGACGACGGCAGGATCACGGACTCGCAGGGCAGGACGGTGGACTTCAAAAACACCATCATCATCCTTACGTCCAACCTCGGCTCCAACTTCCTCCTCGAAGGCATAGGCGAGGACGGCGAGATAAGCGAGGACGCGAAAGACAAGGTGTTCGCCCTCCTGAAACAGAGTTTCCGCCCCGAGTTCCTCAACCGTCTGGACGAGATCGTCTGCTTCAAGCCCCTCACCCGCGAGGACATCGGCAAGATCATAGACCTCCTCGTCAAAGGGCTTGCCGCAAGGCTCGCGGAGCGGCAGATCGGCTTCGAGATGACTCCCGCCGCAAAGGCGTTCGTCGCCGACAACGGTTACGATCCCGTCTACGGCGCGCGTCCCCTCAAACGCTACCTGCAAAGCAGAGTGGAGACCGCCGTCGCCCGCACCATGATCGCGGACGACATCGACACCGGCGATACCATCGTCGTCGGCGTGGAAAACGAAGCCTTCACCGTCAAGGTGAAGAAAGCCCGCGATTAAAGCCGCCACGCGGCTTTCCGACCAAACGCAAAACGAATGCGGGCATTCGTTTTGGTCGGACTTTTGCCCCAGCCGAAAATCAGAGATTTTCGCCCGGGGACCCCGACATTCCTTCCTTGACCCCGGCAGGGGCGCTGCTCCTGCACCCCGCGAGGGGCATTATGCCCCTCGACCTCTTACTTTAATATAACAATGCGCCGAGCGTTGCGGGCAAAGCCGCAACACTCGGCGCACTTTTATTATAAAAGCATGGGGGTGTGGGGGTATTATACCCTCACAAGGGAGTGTGGGGAAACCCCACAATTACACTCTTTCGATAGTGAGCGTGTTGGCGTCCTCTAAGCCCGTGCTTGCCACGGCGACGACGATATCGCCTTTTTTGACGAGGTCGAAGTATTTTGCGATCTTGGTCGCTTGCACGGCGGCTTCGTGGGTGGCTTCGGGCTGGTCGGCAGCGAGGATGGGGCGCACTCCCCAAGTGAGAGCCATCTTGTGGTAGGTGTTCTCGTGTCGGGTGACGGCGATGATGGGGGCGGAGGGGCGGAAACCGCTGATGAGTTTTGCCGTCTTGCCGCTGCGCGTTGCGATGACGATGGCGTCGCAGTCGAGGTCGTAGGACGCTTTGACGGCGGAGGCGCACACCGCGTCGGCGATGTTCCCGATCTCATACTCCGCTATGGCGAAACGCTTGCGGTAGTGTATCGCCTGTTCGGTGTATGCCGCGATGTCGGACATGGCTTTCACCGCCTGCACGGGGTAGTTGCCCGCGGCGGTCTCGCCGGAGAGCATCACCGCACCCGTACCGTCGTATACGGCATTGGCGACGTCCGAGGTCTCCGCGCGGGTGGGGCGGGGCTTGTAGATCATGCTTTCCAGCATCTCGGTGGCGGTGATGACGCGTTTGCCCGCCGATCTCGCCTTCTTGATGAGCGTCTTTTGTATGGAGGGGAGGGCTTCCATCGGGATCTCCACGCCGAGGTCTCCGCGCGCGATCATGATGCCGTCCGTGAGCGCGAGGATGTCGTCGATGTTGTCAATGCCCATCTTGGACTCGATCTTGGCGATGATCTCGATGTTCTCCCCGCCGTTTTGCAGCAGGAAATTTTTGAGCACGCGCATGTCCTCGCCGCAGGAGACGAAGGACGCCGCGATGTAGTCCACCTTCTGTTCTATGCCGAAGAGGATGTCCTTCTTGTCCTGTTCGCTGAGATAGGGCATGTTGAGATGCACGCCCACGACGTTGATGCTCTTGTGGTTGGACACCGTGCCGCCGATGAGCACTTCCAGCACAACGTCCTCGCCCTCTATCCTCTTCACCTGCATCTTGATGAGTCCGTCGTTGACGAGCAGGATGTTGCCGGGCTTCACCATCTTGGCAAAGTCCGGGCAGGTGACGGAGGCGTGCTTGGCGTCGCCCTCTATCTGTTCGTCCACCAGCCTGAACTCCGCGCCAGCCTTCACTTCCACGCTGTCGCCTTCGAATTTGCCCAAGCGGATCTCAGGGCCTCTGGTGTCCAGCATGAGCGCGACGGGGACGGCGAGTTCCCTGCGCACCTCTTTCACCATATTCATGCGTTTGAGATGTTCCTCATGGGTGGAGTGGCTCATGTTGAAGCGCGCGACGTTCATGCCCGCGTTCACCATATCCCTCAACACCTGCCTGTCCGCGCACGCGGGTCCCATGGTGGCGATGATCTTGGTCTTTCTGTCATATGCCATAGTTTTATGCTCCCAAAAACTTTACTTTCGGCAAAATTATAATTCACGCGCGCGCAAAAGTAAACGGGTTTGACAAAAAAGGCGGACGAGATGACACCGTTCGGGGCGTGTAGATCTTGCCGGGCTGTCACGATGTCGGGAAAGAGAGGAAGGTGAGGCGCAAGTGGAGTTTTTTGCAACGTGTCGGCACAAAAAAGCGAAAATCTCTCTTGAAAGGCGGGGGAGCGGCGTGATAAAATAAAGTAAAGATAATGATAGCGGCGGAGAGGTTGCTCCCGCCCAAGGGGAAGAGATATGACGATAGCGGCGGAGAAGATCGCGGCGTTGCCGGGCAAACCTTTCACTCACGGCAGATCTGCCGAACTTTACGACCTCGGGGACGGCAAGGTGCTGAAACTGTATTTCCCGGAGTTCCCGGAGTCCGATGTGGATCTTGAGTACAGCAACACGCGCATCGCGTTCGCTCTCGGCTGCACGCCGATGGAGTGCTATGCCAAGGCGGAGTGCGAAGGGCGTTTCGGCGTCATTCTGAAGAAGGTGGCGGGCATCTCCATGACCAAGATGCCGGAGAAGAACCCGCTCATACTGTTCAAGGCGGGCAGGCTCATCGCGGAGCAGCACGTCATGGTGCAGAGCAGGCACTCGGACGACCTTCCGGACCTTCGGGAAAAGGCGGCGGCGAACCTTGACACGCCGCAGCTTGCCTTCCTTGACGATGCGCGGCGGGAGAAACTCCGCGCCTACATCCTCGCTCTGCCAGCGGGCAACAGCATACTGCACTACGATTTCCACACCGAGAACATACTTATGGACGGCAAAGAGTGCATCGTCATCGACTGGATGACGGCGGTGAAGGGCGTCCCGGAGGCGGAGGTGGCGATGATGGACTTTCTGCACCATCATGCGGAGCTTTTCCCCGGCTCGTCCAAGGCGCAGCTTGCGTTCTATACGGCGGTGAGGACTTTTATCTACAACAGTTTTTTAAAAAACTACATCAAGCTCACGGGCATGCGTCCCGACGCGCCCAAGCCGTGGTACGTCGTCGCGCTCGTCATGCGCCGTGCGTGGGACATCGCAAGCGAAAAGGAATATCTTGAGGGCGAGATCACGCGTCTCGTCGATGAAATGAAATGAGCAGGATAGACAAACTCAACAAAAAACTCGCCGCACTCGATCCCTCGTTTTCCGCACGTGACGAGCGCGGCTGCACCGTACTCACGGGGGAGAGCGGGGAGTGGAGCAAGATCGTCGCCGCGGGCAAACTCGCGGTGGACAAGAAGCACTCCCTCGGGGTGGTCAACCGCATAAAACTCAAAGGGTTCGAGCAGCGCGTCCCCGAACCTGCGGTGCGGGACAAAGCCTACGACGGAACGGCTCCCGATGTCCTCGTCATAGGCGGGGGCATAGTGGGGTGTGCTGCGGCGCGCACCCTCAGACGTTACGATCTTTCCGTCATGCTCGTCGAGCGCGGCTACGACGTCGCTCTCGGCGGCTCATCGCGCAACGGCGGGGTGGTGCATGTCGGCATCAACTATTCTCCCCGCGCGCAAAAACACATCTACAACAACCGCGGCAACGCCATGTACGAGGGCTTGTGCCGCGATCTCGGCGTACCCTTCGAGCAGAAGGGACAGGTGCTGCTCATCGGCAAACGCTGGGAGACCATACTTTGCGCGGTGCTCAGACTGAACGCGAAAAGGCTGCACATCCCCGGCGTGAAATTTATGAAGAGGGAGCAGCTCGTCTCCGTCGAGCCGCACATCCCGGAGTGGATCTACGGCGGTCTCTATATGCCCACGGGGGGCATCACTTCCCCCTATCAGATGACCGTAGCCCTTGCGGAAAACGCGGTCACGAACGGTGCGCAGATATGCCTTGATACCGCCGTCGAAGGGATGCGAGTCGAGGAGGGCAAGATCCGCGAAGTTTTCACAAACAGGGGGATAATCCGTCCGAAACTCGTGATAAACGCCGCGGGAGTGTATTCGGACGTCATTGCGGACATGGCGGGGGACAGGACTTTCACCGTGCATCCCAGGAAGGGGACGGACATCATCCTCGACAAAAAGAAGGGGTATATGGTGCGCACCAGCATGGCGAAATCTCCCACCACCGTCCCGCCCCCTCTCGCGGGAGAGGAGGAGATGCACGCGGGCGGGCTGAAAGCCGTCGTCAAGGCACTCCACAGCCACACCAAGGGCATCGCCAGCATACACACCGCGGACGGTAACATGATCATAGGTCCGGACGCGCTCGAAGTCCCCGACCGCGAGGACACCGCCACCACCGCCGAGAGCATGGACTCCATCTTCGAGGCGCAGGCACGCATCTCGGAGGGCGCGGGAAGGGGGGACGTCATCGCCTATTTCGCGGGGGTGCGCGCTCCCACTTACGAGGAGGATTTCGTCGTCCGCAAGGGGATCTTCACCGAGAACATCCTGGAGGCGGCGGGGATACAGTCGCCGGGCATCACCGCAGCCCCCGCCATAGCGGAGGATCTCGCCAAATGGGCGGCGGAATATATCGGCAGATCCCGCAGGGTGGAACGCAATGCGAAGTTCGATCCCGTCCGTCCGAAAAAGCCCGTCCTGCGCGAGCTTTCCGATGAGGAGAGGGCGCGGCTCATTGCGGAAAACCCCGATTACGGCGAGATGATCTGCCGTTGCGAGGAAGTGAGCAAAGGGGAGATCCTGGACGCGCTCCGCTCCCCGCTGCCCGTCTACACGGTGGATGCGGTGAAACGCCGTGTGCGTCCCGGCATGGGAAGGTGTCAGGGCGGTTTCTGCTCCCCGTTGGTGGTGAAGATCATCGCCGAGGAGAGGGGAGTAAGCTCGGAGGAGGTCACCAAAGGGAATCTCCGCTCACGCATACTTTACGGCGACACTAAGGGAAAGGAAGAGTGATCCCTGCACCGGAAGCATAAGGATATGAAAACGGACGGCGTGTGCCGTCCGTTTTCCTTTATCCGATGTCCGCGGGAGACAGGGGGAGGGAAAAGCTCTCGCGGATCCAGCCGTCAATCGGCGTTATCGGTGCGTTGTGCTTTGAGCGCGGCGATGTGTTCGCGCGCGGCTGCCTCCGCCTCGTCGAGAGCCTGCTCCATCTTCGCCTGTGCGTCGGAGAGGGAGCTTTCGGCATCGGCGAGAAGCCCGTTCAGCTCCTCACGCTCTTTCTCGGTGAGTTCCTCCGCCATGGCGGCGTAGACGTCATCCGCTTTTGCGGCGAGTTTGTCACGCAGCGCGGCGGTCTCGGAGGAGGTTATCCTGCCGTCGGCGAGGATGTTTGCCGCTTCCTCGGCGAGGAAGGAGAGGTCGGCTACCATGGCATTGATCTGTTCCTCGACGGCGGGAGGCAGTATGCCGTCCACGGTGAGTTCGATGCGCTGAGCAGCTTCGGCGAGATCCTCTTTGAGAGCCGCGATCTCCTCCTCGTGTTCTGCCGCGATGTCCGCGATCTCGGCGCGTATCTTCGCTTCCGCCGCATCCAGCTCGGCGACGATCTCGGCGCGGATGGCTTCGACATCCTCCGCGAGTTCGCTCGAACGGTAGAGCTTGTCGAGATATGCCTCTATGCTGTCCAGAGTGATCTCACCCTCGGAGTTTTTGAGAAGGTCGATCTCTTCGCCTTCCATGCCGAGCAGTTCGGCGACGGCGGTGACGCTCGCCTCGTCAAGAGGATAAGCCCCAGCCTGTTCCGCAAAGAAGAGGACGGAAGTCAGCGCGTCCATAGCCACCGATCCCGCGTTGTAGCCCGCATATGCGACGGCGTAGTAGAGATCGAAGGGGCGGTGGAGAGTGAAGTAGGAGACATACACGGCGTCGAGTGCCGCGCTTTTCGCGCTCTCGAACGCGCTCACAGCCGCTTCTTTTGCCTCGGAGTAGGCGTCGGTGGCGAACTCCGCGAGAGCGATGTGCGCGTCGGACACCTTCTCTATGAGAGCCTCGGTGTCGAGTTCCACGGCCGCTTCAAAGGAGATCTCGCCCGTGGCAACGGCTGCAAGGACGAGTTTGAGCTTTGCGGGGGTGAGAGCCTGCACGTCCTCGTTGTCGGGGTATTCCGCTTTCAGCCCGTCCAGCTTGCGCGAGAGGGAGAAGGACGCATCCGAGGAGCAGGACACCGTGATGCCGAAAAGCTCCGCCGTGCCGCTCACGCTCGCGTTCACTTTGGAGAGGAACTCGTCTTGAAGGCTGCCGTCCGCAACGACGGAAGTCTCCACCACGGCGGTAGCGTCCGTGAGCCAGCCGAGTTCGGCGGCGAGACGGGTGATGTTGGAGACTGCGGTCTCCACGTCCTCGCCCACTATGCCGTCCTCGCCGTAGAGGAGCACCAAGCCGTCCTCGTTCGCGCCGTGCGCGCTGAGCACTTTGCCCTCGGCGTTGAGGGTGAGCTGGACGGAAGGATTGATGTCAACGGTGACGAACGCCGCTGCCTCGTCCTCGCCCTTGCCGTCGCGGTTGCAGGCGACGAGGGAGAACGTGAGTGCCGCAAGGCAGAGCAGGGCGGCGATGATTATCAATGTTTTTTTCATACGAACCTCCATATAAATGGTTGCCGAGCGCGACCGCATCGCACATCGGACGCACATTAAACAAACGGGCGCGGGCTTTTAATGCACCGCGCCGCGAAATCGGACGAAAATTTTTATCTGTGCGGTTTTCCCCGCACGTCCGCGCTAGAAAAGTAAGCCTTTGCCCGCGCCTTTTCCCGACATGCTCTCCCACAGCTCTTCCTCGCTGCGGAAGGAGGAGACCACTTCCTCCCGCCAGGCGTCGTAATCCTCACGGGAGAGGACGTCGCGCGCGGCGTTGTACACGTCGCGGAAGTCCTCGGCAAGCTTCGCCGCCTCGGCACTCACCGCTTCCGCAGCCTTTGCGATGTACTCGGAGGCTTCCTGCGGCAGGCGCATCAGCCCGGCAAAGAGGTCGTCGCCCAGCCCCGCCATGGAGAGCAGGGAACTTATGAGGTCGAGATTGCGCGCCAGCACTTCGCTTGACAGCGAGGCTATGACGGAAGCCAGCTTTTCCACCGTGAGGGAGATGTGGTCCGCAGCCGCGTCCAACAGCTCGCGTTCGCCCTCTATCTTCACGCCGTAGTCGATCTCGTAACGGGCGAGAGCCTCGTCCATCTCGGCGACCAGCGCGGCGAATTCCCCGTCCAGCTCGTCGCCGTACACCGCCTTGACGCTCCAATAGTCCTTCCGCCCCGTGGCGGGATTGTCATCGTGGCTCAGGATGGCGAAGTAGAGGGAGTAGAGGTTGCCCACATCCTCGGCATTCTGCTCGATGCGAGCGAGATTGCGGGAGAGATATTCCTTCGCGGTCTCGATGAAGGTGTCGTCGAACACCGTATTTTCGTAGGCATCGGCTAGCTGATCCGCCGTCATGTTCTCCACGCCGCGGTTGCGGAAGAACACCGAGACATCCTCCACAAAGTCCGCCACCGCGTCCGCGGTCTGCGCCGCCGCCGCGCCGCAGAGGGAGGCGAAATCGCTCACCGTGCGCTCGGCGGACAGGACGAGCGCTTGTATGCCGTCCTCCATGAAATGCGTTTCCAGCATCTCGCGGGCGGAGGAGAGCAGTTCGCCGCCGTCGCCGCAGGAGGTGAGGCGCACCGCGCTCTCTCCCTCGGTGTCTATGAATCCGAGCATAGCCGCGCGGTCGGCAAAGATTACGAGGGCTTCGCCCACGGGCTTTCCGAGCATGTCTTCCGCCACGCCGTCCGCAAGCACGATGTCGGCGTCCGCATTCGCAGCAGCCACTCCCGTCACCGTGCCGTCTGCGTCCGTGGACACCGTGACGGAGGGATTGATCTCCAACATGAAGGCGTAACGCTGCACCGCGTCACGGACGGGCAGCAGGAATATGCACACCAGCACCACCGCCAGCACCACCGCAACGAGAGCGGGAGGAAGGGTGAAGGCGAGGATCTTTTTCTTGCGCGTCAGGCTGCCGTCCGCGTTCACCGTCACCTCGTCGCAGGCGGCGGGAGAGGGCGCGTCGAGGACCTGCCTCCCGACGGGGGGCAGAGCGTTCAGCTCATCTTTCCACATCTTTTTCCACGATCTCATATCCCCGTCTCCTTCAAACTCCGTTTGAGTTTATGTACGCTGCGGTTGTATTTGGCGGTCACCGTCCCCACGGGACAGCCGAGCATGGCGGCTATCTCCCGGTGTCGGTAGCCCCACAGGACGTGCAGGGCGACTATGCGCCTCTCCTCCTCGGTGAGGACTTTTTTCATAAGTTCGGTGATGCCGAGTTCGCTCCTTTCGCCGCGGTCGGGCAGGAGAGTGATGTCCGCATCCGCCCGCCGCTTTCTGCATTTAAGCTCGTTGAGGGCGATGTTCTTTGCGATCTGCAGCATCCACGCGCGGGCGTTGCTCCCTTCGCGGTAGCCCACCGCGTGCGTCTTTACGCGCAGATAGACGGTCTGCATGGCGTCCTCGCTGTCCTCTCTGTTGTCAAGATAAGAGTAAAGGAAGGCGAATACACCGCGTTTCGTCTTTTCGTAAAGTTCCTCCAGCGCGTCATTGTCGCCGCGCGCTATCCTTACGATCAACCGATCAAGTTGCTGCTCTTGCATTTCCTAGCCGTCTTATAAACAAACTTATACGGCATTTTATTGCGAAAAAGCAAAAATTTTCAAGCGTTTTGCCCTCATTTGCGCAAAATGTCGAGTTTTTCCGTCAATCCCGCCGATGTGAGTGCGCCGTCGCGGTTGACGCGCCGGACGTGCGTCAGGGTGTCCGCGTCCCCGCGTTTCAGCGTCGTCACCCCCTCGTTGCAGGTGAGGAAAAGTTTTATCCCGAAGGCTCTCAACACCGCTTCAGCTTCCTCGGAATATTCCCCGAAAGGGTAGGCGTAGGAGAGTGCGGGCGTTCCCGTGGCTTTTAAGAGAGCGTCCTGCATCCTGCCCGTGTCCTCGGCGAGGGCGCGGCGGTAGGCGGCGGGGGATTCCCCTTTCATCCGCGCCACCCCGAAACGGGGAGAGTAGCGGTGCATGTTGTAGGAGTGGCTGCCGAGTTCGACATGCCCGCTTGCGGCAAGTTCCCCCATCTGCGCCCAGGTGAGGTGGGAGTAGTTGGGGTTGGAGTGGTCGCCGGAGTCCGTCGAGAACGCCGAGAACGCCCCCACGGGATAGAACGCCGCCTTCGCGCCGTACTTTTCAAGCAACGGGAGACCGTAGTACATATTGTTGTATCTGCCGTCGTCAAAGGTGATGAGGAGGGGCTTTTCCGGCAGATCCCCCTCCCCGCACACAAACGCGATCACTTCGGAGGGGAACACCGTCTCATACCCCGCCGCTACATATGCCGCAAGGTCGCTCTCGAATTGCGCGGGGGAGACGGTGTATGTCCCCTTGGAGCTTTTCAGGATGTTGTGGTACATCACGACGGCGAGCGTCCTTTCCCCGTCCGCATCGCCTTGCCCGTCCTCCCGCGTCTCCGCACTCACGCCGCCGTCGGCGGCAGCTTCCGCCCCGCTCCCCGTGGCGGGCGCGCCCGCCGTCGGCGCGTCCGTGCGCACGAACACGAGCGCGAACACGGCGGCGCACAACGCAATTACCGCGCCCGTCCAAACGCCCAAAAGCTTAACTTTTTCTCTCATGCCCTTAGTATGGTTGTTGCGTCAGCTATTATTTGCCTGCGGCCTAATGGATGTTCATCGTACCCAACAAGACTCGCTCAAAGTGTGCGTCGTATTCGGAGAGTGTAAAACTTGCCGACGTCCCCTGACATGGGAGTTATTGTCCCCCTCCTCCCCTACGGGACTCCTCCCCCACTCGGAATAGAGTTCCCTCCTCCTAAAATGCGGTACTTACTTTTTCATAAAGGCGCAAACCGCGTCTTTATGAAAACACCTCTTGAAAAAAGTTTGAGTCTCGCACTCACTTATTCAAGCGGCGAACAGTACTCACTGAGCGTCGCTCGTGGGGCGAGGAGGGCGACTCGACGCGCACGGGAGACATCTCTACTTAATTATCATCTAGCTTGCGAGGTCGCAATTTTTACCCCACCGAAACTTTTTTCGGTGGGGACCCCGACTTGCCGCGACTTTCAAGCGCGGGCGCAAGACGCCCGCGGTGAAAGTTTGGCTTTGCGGCGCGTAGTTCCGTCTCCGAAA
>CALVQW010000013.1 GCA_944358385.1 uncultured Clostridia bacterium | reverse complement strand
CGGCAGGCGCACCGCGCCAAAGGCCGCGGCTACACAAAAAAAGCGAACAAAATCCGATTCGATTTTGTTCGCTTTTGGTGGAGACTAGCGGACTTGAACCGTTGACCCCTTGCTTGTAAGGCAAGTGCTCTGACCAACTGAGCTAAGTCTCCGTATCGTCGGAGGGGCGGGATGCCCGATCGAGGCGCGTAGAATGCGCATTCGAGGCGGGCAAAGCCCCCCTTGCCGAAATGAAACAACCGCTCATGGGAGCGGTTGTGTGATTGTGGTGACCCCACCGAGACTCGAACTCGGGTTACCGCCGTGAAAGGGCGATGTCTTAACCGCTTGACCATGGGGCCGATTTTGGTAGCGGCGGTCGGATTCGAACCAACGACCTGCCGGGTATGAACCGGCCGCTATAACCAACTAAGCTACGCCGCCTTATCGCACGGCGGCTTCGCGTTTGCGCGAAGCCGTCGCAAGTGGTTGCGGGGGAAGGATTCGAACCAACGACCTCCGGGTTATGAGCCCGACGAGCTACCGACTGCTCTACCCCGCGACGAATGATGCTCATAGATAATACGACAAGCCGCCGACAATGTCAAGTATTTTTCACATTTATTCTTCCCGTCCCGCCGCCGTTGCGTGTCAAGGCGGATAAACCGCGCGCAAGAAAAGCGGCAGATGTTAAACAATCGTACACGGAGTGTCCGATTTCGCGGTTTTTGAACAGATATCCATTGCAAATTATGGCGAATCGTGCTATTTTTAAGGCGCATCAGGAGGAACGATCATGAGCAAATACCCCGCTTACATTTCGGAAAAACGCCGTCCCGTCCCCACTCCCGACAGCATCGTCGAGAACGGACAGGCACATTTCGGCACGTTTGACAAACCTTTCAGGAAACTCAATCTCATCGAGTGCGAGAAGCCCTGCGGCAAGCTGATGCCCGATTTCATGAAAAAGGGCAGGCTGACGGAGTGGGAGGCATTCGAGGTGCATCTTGACGAAGGCGCGCTGGTCTCCGCCATCTACAACACCGGTCCTTTCGGATTCTCCATCTTCATCTGGTTCGACAAGCGCACGGGCAAGATCTATAAGTGGCGCAACATCGTCCCCGTCAAGAAGGCGAAAGTCGCCTCCCAGCTCGTGGATGACTATTGCGAACTCAAAGTCAAAAAGAGCGAGTACGTCATCAAGAACGACCTCATGAACGGCAAAGCCTCCGCCAAAGGCTGGTCGGAAGGCAAGAGCGGCAGATTTGAGATCGATATGTCCGTGGAGAGGCTCTCCCCTCCCTCCAACGTGTCCATCCCCTTCGGTCCCAACAAACCGCTCTATTCCGAAAAGGACTTCTTCAAGGCGGAGGGATACATCACGGTCAACGGCGAGAAATTCGTCACCAACGAGAACTCCGTCTCCATCATCGACGACCACAAGGGTTACTATCCCTACCTCGCCCACTATGATTGGCTCACCACCATGGGCAAGTGCGAAATCGACGGCGAGAAAAAGTATTTCGCCTTCAACCTCACCCGCAACCAGTCCATAGATCAGGACGCCTACAACGAGAACCTCATTTGGGTGGAAGGCGAGAGTTTCCCCCTGCCCCCCGTCGTATTCGAGCGCGAGAGCCGCAAGGCAAAAACCTGGCGCATACACGACGAACACGGCTGCGTGGACATACGCTTCGAGATCGCGGACACCTTCTATATGCCCATGCACTTCCTCGTCGTTGACGTCTACTACGCCCTCCCCTTCGGCAAGATCTACGGCTACGTCAAGGACACCAACGGCAAAAAATACGTCGTGGACGGCATGCTCGGCATAGGCGAGGACAAGTCCACCAGGATGTAATATCTGCGGGACACCGCCCCTGCCTCCTCGCGGGGATCTATCCCCGCACCCCGGACTATAATATGACAATGCGCCGAAGCGCACGGACAAACCCGCGCACTTCGGCGCATTTTTTATTATAAAAGCACGGGGCGTGGGGGGAGAATAAAGTTCCGCTGTCACACGGAGTGAAAATCAGAGAGCACCGCGATAGTTTTTGAGCGGAGTGAGAAAACGAGGAACGGGGCGAACGTCCGCATTTTCACGACGTGATAAGGAGCAGTCGTGCGGTAGGCGAGCCAACCGCCGCAGCGCGGCGCAATGGCGACGAAACCGCACGAAATGCGACGCGGGAGCGCGGTGCTGAGCGCACGGCTAGCTATTGTTCCATTTCACGCACGACAGCTGTTTATTAACGTTCCGTAACAGCTTGGGAGCGCGGTCCTAAGCGGACGGCTAATTATTGTTTCTCTTCACGCACGACAGCTGTTTATTCACGTCACGCAATAGTGTGGGAGCGCGGTGCTGAGCGCACGGCTAGCTATTGTTCCATTTCACGCACGACAGCTGTTTATTAACGTTCCGTAACAGCTTGGGAGCGCGAGGGTGTAACACCCTCGCAGGGGAATAATTCCCCCACTCCGATGTGTTCGACGCCGAGGACGTCGGCGCGGTTGCGCGCGTTGAAATAGAGGCGGAGGGTGCCGTCGGGTGCGGGGACGAGGTGGGAGGCATAGACGAACTGCGACATCCAACCTCCGTCGCGGGCGGGGGTGACGAGGGTGCGCGCGAACTCGAAATGCACGCCGTCCTCGGAGCGCAGAAGACTGATGGCGGACTCGCTCCTCTCTCCCACGCGGTAGATGCCGTTCTGGATGCCGGCATAGCAATCGGCGAGACGGTAGACTTTGAGACAGCCGGAACAAAGGTTGAAAAGCGGATGTTCCGGATCGGGGCGAATGATGGGCGCGTCGCCTTTGACGAACCCGCCGTCGGGGCGATCGCTTTTGGCAAGGCAGACGAATGTCGGCTCGCTGAACCCGCAATCGGGGACGAAGGTGAGACCTGCGGAATAATAGAGAGACCAGCCGCCGCCGTCCTCGATGACGAAAGGGTTGGAAAGGGAATGCCCTCTCCTTCCCGCCTGTTCGTAAGGGCGGTCGTATGAAAGGACGGGAAAAGGCTCGGAGAAGGTGACAAGATCGCGGCTTCTCACCGCCCAAATCTCGGACTTCCAATCCGCGCCCAACATGGTGAGACCGCGGGGGACGAGGGGCTGCACCCGCTCGTAGTAGAGGATGTATCCCTCCCCTGTTTTCGCCACACAGGGACGCATGGCGCGCGGGAGGATCTTCCTGCCCTTGCCGAAGGACAGCCCGTCCGCGGAGTCGTAAAGGAACACCCCTTCGAGGGTGTGGGCAAAGAGCTTCCACCTGCCGTCGGGGGTGAGATCGGGAGTGAGCACAAAAGGATCGGCGACCACGGTGGAAAAGCCGTGCCGCCGGATGATCGGGTTGCCCTCACGAAGGCGGAACTCCGCATTATAAAGGGCTTCAAATGTCAAATCGGATAGTTTAAGTGCCGTTTTCGTCATACATCGGATGGCGGGGATGTGTCCCGCTCATTTGGAGACAAGGTACATACGGAGCAGTTCATCCATCTCGGCGGACTCCTTCGGACACAGCCGCAGCGAGGCGAGGACGCGCCTTGCGCCCAGCCACACCGCCTTGATCATGAGCGTATCGCGGGAGTCCAATGCCGCCGAATATCCCTCCAAAATGGTCCTGAGGTCGTTGCGGTCCGCCTCTGCGAGAGCCGCCTCCTCCACCGCCCGCACGATGGAGACCAACAAGGATTCCGTAGGCTTTTGCAACCCTTCGGGGGCGAAGTCTACCACGCGTTCGACGAGGGGTGCTTCCTCGTGGAAACCCTCGACGACGAGGCTGACGAGCGCGAGCTTGAAGCGTTCGATGAGGTCGTGACAGCACTTCTCCATGCTCTCCTGCCTGCTCGATGCAGGGTAATAGTCCGCGCAGAAGCCGATGAAATCCTCTTTGCCCTCGTCACACTCGACGAGCAGCCCCGCCACCAGCGGGACGAGCGTCTTTGCGTCATCGGGAAGGCGCATGACGTGATAGTCCCCCGCCTTGCGGAACGCCTTGCGCTTCTCCGCCGCGTAGTCAAAGCTCTCGTTGCAATAGACCAGCACGGTGCGGAACTCGTCGTAATATGCCAAACATTTGAGCAACGCCTTGATCTTCTTGTCCGCCATGATAAGCCCCGCGCTTTGCAAGCCGTCCACCGCGGCGACAAGAGCCTCTATCCCTTCTCCGTTGTATTCCATAGCCGCTCCTTAGCGTTTTTTTTCATTATACCACGCGGCACGGCGGAGAGCAAGCCGCACTTTCGGCGGCATGATCGCGCATTTATCCGCGCGGATGGGACAAATTGCCCCGCGATTTTCTTTACACGGGCGCGCGTTTCGGCTATAATTTCGTTGAAAATAAATTTTTAAAGGAGAGCATCTCATGAAATCCGTACAGATCAAGCTGGACACCGCAGAGGCGGTCAAGAAGTTTGTCAACATCACCGCCCGCTGCGACTACGAACTCACTTTGAAGAGCGGCAAATACGTCGTGGACGCCAAGTCCATCCTGGGCATCTTCAGCCTGGATCTGGACGAACCCATCGTGCTCGAAATCGCCTCCGACGACTGCGACGACTTCCTCACCGCCCTCGCCCCCTTCATGGTATAATTTCTTGCGGGGGTATTATACCCCCACACCCCCATACTATTGCGAAACGTGAATAAATAGCTGTCGTGCGTGACACAAAGCAACAGTCAGCCGTGCGCTCAGCACCGCGCCCCCATACTATTGCGAGACGTGAATAAATAGCTGTCGTGCGTGACACAAAGCAACAGTCAGCCGTGCGCTCAGCACCCTGCGAGGGTGTTACACCCTCGCGCTCCCATGCTGTTATAATAAAAGTGCGTCGAAGGTTGCGAGCGTAGCCGTGACCTTCGGCGCATTGTTATATTAAAAGTAAGGAGTCGAGGGGCATAATGCCCCTCGCGGGGTGCAGGGGCAACGCCCCTGCGGCGGCTCTACCACTTGTTGTGCACTTTTTCGGCGAAGCAGAGTTTTTGTTTGAGTTCGATGACGGTGCCGTCATCGAGGACGCACTTGCCGGAGACGTAGCCGAACACCTGGTGGGGGATCATGCACATCACTTTGAGATCGAAGGGTTCGTAGCGGTCGATGAGGGGCTTGAAGGTGCAGTCCAGCCTGCCGTCCTCGGAGAGGATCTTCCACTTGGACATGAATTGCGGGTTGCCGGTGTCGTCGCCGGTGATGACGAACTTTGTCCTGCCGATCTTATGGGACTTGCCGCCGTAGAAGAGCATATCCTCGCTTGCGGCGGAGGTATTGCCGAAGCCGTAGCCGAGGTTCCAGCCGAAGGTGGTGCCGTCCTCAAGACGAGTCTGCAAGCTGCCCCAATACCAGGTGTTGTCGAAGGTCCACACTCCTCTGCCCCAGTCGAGGGTGGCGAGGGAGGTCTCGGGATAGAACTTCCGGACGGTGTCGCCCACGGTGAACATACCCTCCGCGCGCATACAATTTATCTTTTGGTTGTAGTAGAAGTAGCCGGGTTTGTCGAAGGGGGTGGCGATGACCATGCTCTCCTCCGGAAAGTCGGTGAGGGTGACGTCGAAGGTGACGTCGTTGCCCTTCTTGTCCGCGTTGTGGAACTTGCCGTAGAGGTGGCGCGTCTTGCCGTCGCAGGTGAAGGTCATCTCCGTCTTGCCGTTGCGGCAATGTACGTCGCCGTACTCCGTGGTGCGGGGCATGTTCAGTTTGCCCATAGGGAAAAGGAAAACGGAGCTGTTGGTGAACTGCGAAGGTGTGACGAAATCCATCACCGAGATGGAAAGCGCGCCCACATATCCCATGTCCGCGACAGTGAGACAAAGCGCGTGCTCGTCACAGCCGATGTAATAGTAGTCCCACTCCTTGATGCGGGCTTTGGACGCGGTGATGTTCTCGCGGTTGTAGTCCCAAAGGAGCTTTTTGGCGTAGCCGGGATTGACGATGTTGCCGTCCTTGCCGAGCAGCGGCTGCCGCTCCGTGATCTCTTTCTGCATACTGCCCTCCGCAACGGGAATGAAAATATTTTAGCCCAAACCGCGCGCGGGTGTCAATATTGTTGGCGAAAACGATTGCAAAATGCAAAATAGTGCGCTATAATCACAATGCTCGCAAAAGACCACACGACTTTTGACGAGCAAAACCTTGCATTGGAGCTTGGTGTAGTGGTAGCACATGGGCCTCTGACTCCCATGGTGTAGGTTCGATTCCTATAGCTCCTGCCAATGCAGCGCACCCCCGCGATGAGCGGGGGTGTTTCTTTTATGCGGGACTACGCCGCGTCTCGCGCGAGCGCAGTCCCGCATAAAAGAAACAGTACCGGGCAACGGTGCGCTGCATTGAATCCCCAAAAAGGAGCCGACAGGAAGCTCTGCCACAGGCAGAGCATTACTATAGCTCCCACTCCCCTCGCTCGCGTAATAGCGGAACCCCGTGGAGCGTCACGGGACAGTTTTATCTCGCCACGCTGACATAGAGAAAGCCGCACATCCCGTGCGGCTTTTTCTGGTCGGAGTGGCGAGATTTGAACTCGCGGCCTTACGGTCCCGAACCGTACGCGCTACCAAACTGCGCTACACCCCGATAGTGGTTATTCATCTGTTTTGTTTCGTTCCATAAACAGGAACGTTCTCTTATGTTTGGTAGCGCGTCTCGCGCTCACCGAAGGTTTTGCCGACGTGTGTCTGTTCGGCGTCTTGCACCGTGTCCCGATGTGCCGCGCATTCATCGCCGCTGCCTTATGCAACCCAAACTGCGCTACACCCCGATAATAGTATTCAGCTGTTTTATGTCGTTCCCAATGAAAGGAATGATTTCTTATGTTTGGTAGCGCGTCTCGCGCTCACCGAAGGTTTTGCCGACGTGTGTCTGTTCGGCGTCTTACACCGTGTCCCGATGTGCCGCGCATTCATTGTCGCTGCCTTATGCAACCCAAACTGCGCTACACCCCGATAATGGTATTCCGTTGTATCCTCTCATTCCATAAACAGGAACGTACTCTTGCGCTACACCCCGTTCACGGCTTCGCGGGACGCGAAAGTTCCACCTCGCCTTTCACGGATGCTCAATAATATTAGCAACATTTGCGGGTGATGTCAAGGGAATGCCGCCTCTCCTCATTGGCAACATTAAACCAAGATAAATAAGGCGTGTCGGAAAATGGCGGTTTGACAAGAACACCCGCACATGCTATGTTTATGGTATGGGCGATTTCTATATATCCACTGACATGACGGCGGATCTCCCTCCCGAACTCGTGGGGGAGGACTTCAACATACTCCCGATGAGTTACGCGCTGGACGGGGTGGTCTACGACGGCAAGGAACGTCCCTTCCTCACGCCGCACGAGTTTTTCTCCGCGCTGGAAGCGGGGAAACTCGCCTCTACGTCCATGGTGCCGGTGGAGACGGCGAAAGAATATTTCCTGACCATGCTGCGCGAGGGGAAAGACGTGCTGCACATCTCCTTCCCTGCCGCGATGTCGGGGTGCTTTGAGGGATATCTGCAAGCCGCCGATCTCGCTCTCAAAGAATACCCCGAACGCCGCATCATCGTCATTGACGGCAAGTCCGCGTGCTCGGGAGAGGGCTTGCTCGCCTACTACGCCATGTTGAAACGGGACGCGGGCGGCACGCTGGACGAGACGGCGGGATATGTCACTGCGCTCAGAGACCACATCGGACACGTCTTTACCGTGAGCGACCTGAAACACCTCTACCACGGGGGCAGACTCAGCCGCGGCGCGGCGGTGGTGGGACAGGCGATAAAGCTCAATCCCATCCTTATGGTGGACGAGAACGGCGCGCTTGTCCACATAGGCAGCGTGATGGGCAGAAAAACCGCAATGCGCACTTTACTCACCAAAATGATGCGAGAAAGTGCCGGTATGGACAACAAGGTCATCATCGTGGCTCACGGAGACTGCCCTGCCGACGCCGAATTTCTGGCGGGCAAGGTGCGGGAGAACTTCCCTGCGGCAAGGGTGATCGTCACCGATGTCGGACCGATCATAGGCGCGCATTGCGGCAAGGGGATGCTCGCCGTCCTGTACCTTGCGTCGAGCAAGACGGACAGAAAGCTGTGAGCGATCCCGCGCGGCGTTGCGGCGAATGCGAGAGCGACCGCTCTCCCCGAAAGCGAACGCCGTGAACGATCCTCTCGGCAATATTATTCCTGAACGAGAGCGAAAAGCAATTTGATAAACCGCGAGCGCGGCTTCCCAAGGAAGCCGCGCTCTTTTGTGATGTCCGAACGCGCAAGCGCGTCTCTTTGCGCACCGACTCATATTGCCGCCGCGCGCGGTTTTGCCGCGGGACTCACTCCGCAAATTTCTTCATAAAGGCGAGATACTCCTGCGCTCTGCCCTCCGCGCAAGAGGCGCAGGGGGCGGACGCCGCGGCGTAGAATTTGAGTTTGGGTTCCGTCCCAGAGGGGCGCGCGCATATCCAATCCCCACCCGCGAGGTGGAGTTTGAGCGCGTTGGTGGCGGGAAGTCCCGTGGGTTCCTCCCTGCCGTCCACGTAGCGTTTCACTCCTCCCGCGAGGTCGCTTGCCGCTTCCACACGGGTGCCGCAGATGGCGTCGAATGCGGTCTCGCGCAATTTCTGCATGATGCCGCGCATCCTGTCCATGCCGTCCACGCCGCCGAACGCGACGGAGGCGGAACGCTCCGCAAAGAATCCGTATTTGGCGTAAAGCCCCTGCAACACCTGCCAGAGCGAAGTGCCGCAGGACGCGTAGTAGCAGATCATCTCGGCGAATATCATCGCGGCGGCGACGGCGTCCTTGTCGCGGGCGTGCGTGCCGACAAGGGAACCGTAGCTCTCCTCGAAACCGAAGAGATAGACATACTCGCCCGAAGTCTCCCACTCCTTGATCTTCTCCCCGATATACTTGAAGCCCGTCAGCACATCGAAGGTGGTGACGGCGTAATTGTCCGCGATCTTTCTCGCAAGCTCGGTGGTGACGATGGTCTTGACGATGGCACCGTTGGCGGGGAGGGTGCCGCTCTCCTTCCTGCGGCGGAGGATGTACTCCGTCATGAGCGAACCGATCTGATTGCCGTTGAGCAGGACGAACTTGCCCTTGTCGTCGCGGATGGCGACGCCCATCCTGTCCGCATCGGGATCGGTGCCGATGACGACATCGCTGCCTATCTCATCGGCGAGTTTGACGCCGAGAGCAAGGGTGTCCGCCTCCTCCGGGTTGGGGACGCGGACGGTGGAGAACTCCGTGTCCGCCTTCGCCTGTTCGGGGACGACGGTGACGGAAATGCCCATGTGCGCAAGCACCTCGGTGACGGGCATATACCCCGTGCCGTGTACGGGCGTGTAGACGATCTTCACCTTGCCGCCGTGTTCTCTGACCGCATCGGGAGAGAGACCGAGGCTCTCGACCGCGGCGAAATATTCCCTGTCCACTCCCGCGCCGATGACTGTGACAAAGGGCGCGATCTCCTTGCCGTCCAGCCCTTTCACGTCGGCGGCGGTGAAAGGTGCATCTATGGCTTTAATGCCGAAATAAGGGGTTTTCTCGATGAATTCGACCACTTTATCCGTGCTTTCGGGCGACATCTGCGCTCCGTCCGCGCCGTAGACCTTGTAGCCGTTGTACACTTTCGGGTTGTGGGAAGCGGTGATCATGACGCCCGCCTCCGCGCCGAGCAGGCGTATGGCGAAGGAACACATCGGCACGGGACGCACGTCCTCGAAAAGGTAGACGCGGATGCCGCTTGCGGCAAGTATCTTCGCCGTCAGCACCGCGAACTCGTCCGACTTTCTCCTCGTATCCCGCGCGATGACCACTCCCCTCTTTTTGGCATCCTCGCCGAGGGAACAGACGTAATCGGCAAGCCCTTTGGTGGCGCGTCCCACCGTAAAGCGGTTCATCCTGTTCACGCCGAGATCTATGATCCCGCGCATGCCCGCCGTGCCGAATTCGAGCGGAGACCAGAAGCACTCCTTCTTCTCCTCCTCCGTCATGGAGAGGAGCCTCTCGCGCTCATCGGCGGTGAGTTCCGCCTCGTCCAGCCATTCCCTGTATCTTGCTGCGTAATCCATTAGCCACCTCACGGCATAGTAAGTTGTGATAATTATATTATACGGGCGCGCGGGTGTCAATACGGATATCCCGCGCGAGGGCGCGCATACTACCCTCATGGCGGCAGAAAACATCGGATCGCGCGGCGCGGCACGCACGCGCAGAATATGCTCGCTGCTCGCGGCGGGCATTCTCACTCTCTTGTGCATATCATGCTGTATGCCCGACATCCCCGCGACCGCTCATGCCGAGACTCCCGAAATCACCCTCATCGCACACTTTGCCACCTATTACGGCGACAGCTCGGAAGGGCGCAAACACAACATCGCTCTCGCCGCAAGCGCGATAGACGGCGTCGTCCTCGCGCAGGAGGAGGAATTCTCCTTCAACGATACGGTGGGTGCGCGCACGGAGGAGCGCGGCTACCGCGCCGCATACGTCATCCAAGACGGCGTTTTCGTGGAAGGGGTGGGCGGCGGAGTGTGTCAGGTCTCCGGCACGCTCTACAACTGCGCCCTGCTCGCGGACCTTACCGTCACCTGCGCCCGTCCCCATTCTCTGCCCGTGAGCTACCTCGCGCCCTCCTTCGACGCCATGGTCTCCTCCGAAAGCGACCTTCGCTTCGTCAACACTCTCTCCGCCCCCGTCACCGTCAAAATGACCGCGGACGGCAGCTATCTGCGCGCGGAAATGTACGGCGTGAAAGGCGAGTTCTCCGTCCGCCGCCGCTCCGAGACCGTGGGCGAGATCCCCTTCGAGACGGAACGCCTCACCGATCCCTCTCTCCCGCCAGGCGAAGAACGCGTGGAATCTCCCGGCAAAAACGGTCTGCGCTCGGAAGGCTGGCTGGAATATTTCCGGGACGGTACCCTCGTCCGCTCCCTGCGCATCCGCCGCGACACCTACCTTCCCCAAAAACGCGTGATCTTCACAAACACCGTTGCGGGGGTATGACCCCTTGCGAGGGTGTTACACCCTCGCGCTCCCGTACTTTTTATTATAAAAATGCGCCGAATGTTGCGGGCAAACCCGCAACATTCGGCGCACATTATATAAAGCATGAGCGAGCGTTCCCCCGAACACGATGGCTCTTATTCGGAGCGTGCTTGATTACGATGTTTCTCTTTCGGAGACGGAATCACGCGCCGCTCAGCCTCGTCGCAATCCGCGCGTGTTCGTCGCCGTGCGCCGCTTTGCGGCGGACGGCTCGCCTGTCGCGCGGTTGCTCCTCTTCGCGTCGTGAAAATGCAGAGACGTTCGCTTCGCTCCTCGTTCCTACGGAACTATCGCAAAGCTCTCTCATTTTCACTCCGCGTGAATGAAATCGGACAAGAGCGCCGCACCGAAGGTATAGCGATTGTTACACGAAGTGTCAATCGCGTCATTCCTCCGCCCCGGGGTCCCCGCCGAAAGTATTTTCGGTGGGGCTAATCGTGCCGGGTTTTCGGTAAGTGCAGTTCTCCGCTTGGTTATGTAGGTGCGATATTAAAAACTTTTGTAGAGATGCAAAGTCAGTCCCGCATGATGCGAGGACTGCACCCTCCAAGGGGTCCCCGCCGAATGTATATTCGGAAGGGGAAAAGGAGCAGCCGTGCGACAGATAAGCGGCGAGGGCAACGCCGCCGCGCAAGCCGAGTGCGTGCTGCGACGCCACGGGGGAGGAAAGCCCGAATGGGGCTCCCCGCAAAATGCATGCATTTTGTGGGGTCCCCGGGTTGGAGGGGGAATTCTAACTCCCCGCGAGACGAACAGCCTATTCGGAGCGCGCTTGAATACGACGATGACTTTGAGTGAGATGAATACCTGGCGGTGAGAAAGCAGCACCCCTGCCGTCACTTCACGCCGAGGGCGCGGAGGGTGTCGGAGGAGGGGCGGTAGTCGAGGGGTTTATCCTCTTCGCCGTGGTAGTCGCTGCCGCCCGTCCTGATGAGGGAGTAGCGGTCGGCGACGGCGGCTATGGCGTCGGTGTCCTCTTGGGAATGAGTGGGATAGTAGGTCTCTATGCCTTTGAGACCGAAAGGTCTCAGCCCCTCGACGAGCAGACGGAGAGTCTTTTGCTGCAAATACTTTTTTGGGTGCGCAAGCACGGGCAGCCCGCCGAACGCGGAAATGAGTTTCACCGCCTCGAGAGGGGAGGTGCGGCGGGTGTCGGAGTAGGCTTTGCCGTTAGGTCCGAGGAAGCGGTTGAACGCATCCTGCACGTCCTTGGCATACCCCTTCTCCACCATGAGGCGGGCGATGTTCATGCGCCCCAGCCCGTCCGCCGCGAAGTCTATGCCAAGCTCCACACCGAGGGCGGTGAGCTTTGCCCCCACCTCTATGTTGCGGGTGCGGCGCATCTCTTTGACTTTGGCTATCTCTTCGCGGAACACGGGGTTTTTGTAATCGATATTATATCCTAAAATGTGGATCTCGCTGTTTGAATGTGCCGAGATCTCTATGCCGGGGACGAAACGCACGCCCAGATCGCGGCAGGCTGAAGCCGCCTCGTCCAGCCCCGCCACGGTGTCGTGGTCGGTGACGGCGAGAAGTTCCACGCCCAGCCCGCGCATATGTTCCGCAACCGCCGCGGGCGTGAGCAGCCCGTCCGATGCGGAAGTGTGGATGTGCAGATCCGCTCTCATTCTTCCTCCTCTCCCGAAGGAGCCTCGATGCCCGCCGCGGCTTCGGGGAGCTGCGGTTCGACATCCTCGAATTTGTCAAGTTTGCGCACAATCTGTTGATTGCGGAAGTCGATTTCATCCACGGCTTTGACCACGCTCTCGGCGCGGTTCTTGACGGTGCGGATGAGGTCGGTGAACTTGCCGAAATCCTTCTTGACCTTGACCATGAGCTTCATCATTTCGCCGCTCTGCTTCTGGATCTTGAGGGTGGTGAAACCGACTTGCAGACTGTTGAGAAGGGCGGCTATCGTGGTGGGACCGCACACGGTGACACGGCACTGCGATTGCAGATCGCTCACGAACGCGCCATCGCGCATGATCTCGGCGTACAACCCTTCGTTGGGGACATACATCACGGCAAAATTGGTGGTGAGGGGCGGCTTGATGTACTTCGCAGCTATGCTCTTAGCCTCCGTCTTGACGCGTTCGAGCAGTTTTTTCCTCGCAAGCTCCACCGCAGCAGCGTCTCCCGCCTCGGACGCATCCACAAGGTGACCGTAATCCTCCAACGGGAACTTGGCGTCTACGGGGAGATAGACCTTGTCATCGTCAGACTGCCCCGGCATGACGATGGCGAAGTCCACCGTCTCACCCGACCGCGGACTGATGCGGAACTGCACCTCGTACTGTTCGGGATTGAGGATCTGTTCAAACAGGCTTTGCAAAGCCACCTCGCCCCAATTCCCGCGCTTTTTGACATTGGTGAAAATGCGGTTGAGATCTCCCACCTGCGAAGTGAGCCTCTGCATCTCGCCGAAGCCCTTTTGCACATTGTCCAGCCGCTCGCTCACCTGCATGAAGGCTGCCTGTACGCGCTTGTCGAGAGTCTCGGAGAGTTTCTCGTCCACGGTGGCGCGCATCTTTTCCAGCTGATTCGCATTGTCCGTGCGCACCTCGTTGAGTCTCGTCTGCATCTCGGCGCGCATGCGCTCAACATTGGCGGTGAGTTCCTTCCTCATCTCGCCGAGCTGCGCGGCAAGCTCCGCCCTCATGCCCGCGACATCCGTCTTTAAGTCGCTCTTTACGGCGGTGAGATTCTTAGTGAGAGACTCATCCGTCCTGCGCGCGTTCTCCCCCGCTTCGGCGGAGAGGCGGGTGAGCGTCTTTTCCATATTGTCCCGGACGGCGGCGATGTTGCTCACCGCGCTTTGGAGATATCGCGTGAGCAGATCGTTCACCGTGACGGAACTTTGCTGATTGGACGCCGTGATGCTTTCGCGCGCGAAGCCTATCTCTCTGGTCAGATCCTCGCGCAATCTGTCACTTTCGGCGCGGAGCGCACGGACATCCGTGCCGCCCTCTTTCCTTCTCAATGCGACGATAAGAGCGACTATCCCGCTCACGGCGGCGACCGCCGACAATATCGTGATGATTATTTCCGCAACACTCATTTCTTCTCCTTCGCGCTCCGCCGCGTAAGGCGGCGCGTCATCTGCCCATAAAGCACATTATACATATACACGCGCGTATGTCCCTCATTCGGGACGCTTCTTCGCGCGCCTTTCAAGATAGCCGAGTGCCCTCCCCCTCTCCCGCAACACGGGATCCAACACCGCATCGTGCAGCAGTGCGGAGAGCGCGTCACCTATCTCTCTGCCCGAAAGTCCCGCCGCCACGGCGTCCTCGCCTCCCACGGGAAGGTCCGTGACCTTGAAGGGGGTGCCGTCCGCGAGCATCTCCCGCCACACTCTCTCCATGCGCAGTTCCCCTACATCCTCGCCGCGTGTGGCATAGGCGTCCGCGCGCTTGAGGGCGATGAGATCCTCCGCGATGTCGGCATGGCGCACGAGGAATATCCTGAGTTTCCCCTCGGACATATCCCCTTTGAGGTCGGTCATATGCCACCTGACGAGCGCGGCGGTGCGCTCCGCCCTGCCCTTGGGCATCCCGATCTCTTCCAGCCGCTTTCTCGCAAGCTCCGCGCCGATGACGTCGTGTCCGTACATATTGCCCTGCGCGTCCTGCGCGGGACGCTTGCCTATGTCGTGCAGCAACGCCGCCCACCGTATGCCGACGGGCGCGACCGCAAACGCGAGGTCGGAATGTTTGCGTGCGTCGTACAAGTGATATTTCTTGGGCTGTTCCAGCCCGTCCAACGCGGCAAGCTCCGGGAGCAAAATAGCGGTAAGCCCCAGCTCGTCCATGAGCCTCAGCCCCGCGACGTGTCCCTCCCGCACTCCGAGCGCGGGATAGGCGGTGTCGGCGGCGAAGATCCTGTCCAGCTCCGCGAACACTCTCTCCCTTGCGATGTCCTTCACCCGCCACGCATTGCTTTCGGCGGCATCCGAGGTCTCCCTATCGGGCGCGAAACCGAGTTCCGCCGCAAAGCGCACCAGCCTCAACACCCGCAGTCCGTCCTCGCCGAACACCCCGTCCGGCTCTCTCACCGCACGCAGCACCCCGCGCGCGATGTCCTCCTTCCCTCCGCAAAGATCGACGAAACTCTCCGTCAGCGGATCGAAGTAGACGGCATTCGCTGTAAAGTCCCGCCTCATCGCGTCCGCCCGCATATCCTCCGTGAAAATCACGCTGTCGGGACGGTGCGCGCCGCTCCCCGCAGGGTAGCTGTCCGTGCGGAACGCCGTATATTCCGCGGCAAATCCCGGCGCGGTCACGGTGGCGGTGCCGAGACGCATGCTTTTCTCGCTGACGACAAAACGCGTATTTGAAAGCAACGTTTTGACATCTTCAAGCGGCAGTTTGGAGCAAATGTCGATGTCCTTCGGCGGCACGCCGAGCAGGAGGGAACGGCTGTAACCCCCCACGGCGTACAGCGTGGCAAGCGGCGCGAAAAGCGCGGCAAGCTCTTTCAGGACGGCAAGTTCAGCCCCCATACACCTCAGGCGCAAGCACGCACACGTCGGGCAGATTGCGGAACTTCTCCGCATAGTCAAGCCCGAACCCGACCACATATTCGTTGGGGATCTCGAAGCCGATGTAATCCCCTTTGAGTTCCACTTTCCTGCGGGAGGGTTTGTCGAGGAGGGCGCACAGTTTCACGGACGCGGGACCTCTCGCCTCCAACAGCTTTTTGAGGTAGACCAGCGTGACGCCCGTGTCGATGATGTCCTCCACGATGAGCAGATGTTTGCCCGCGACGGGCGAGGAAAAGTCCTTCAACATCTTCACCTCTCCCGTGCTGCTCGCGCCCGAACCGTAGCTGGACACCGCGATGAAATCCACCTCCACGTCCCCCGTCAGCTCGCGGAACAGATCCGCGAAAAAGATGGTCGCGCCGCGCAGTATGCACACCACTAAAAGCGGTTTGCCCGCGTAGTCGCGGTTGATCTCGGCGGCAAGCTCTTTCACTCTCTTTGCGATCTCCTCGCGCGAGACGAGGACCTTTGCGATCTCTTTACCGTACATATCCATCCTCTGTTATTTTGATCGTATTTTTAGTGGCGGCGGTCACCTTCACCTTGTCCGAGATCTCCACCCCCGCCGCGAAAAGGACGTCGTGTCCCACGGCGCACACCGTGATGTCGTCCCTTGCCCTCAGCGGCACTTTCCTGTCCGTGAGGAAGTCACCGAGGCTCTTTGTCCCGCCGCCGAACTTGGTGATGCGGTCGCCGTCGCGGCGTTTGCGCAGCACCGCGCCTTCGGGGATACGGTCAAGGTCGGCATACAGCACGCCTTTCTCCCTCTCTCCGCAGGCGGACACACGCTCTATGCGCACTCCCATCACCGCCACCTCGCCGCTCGCGGGGAAGGGGATCTCCCTCTCGTCCCGCTCGGCGTGACCGCGCGTGAACACCACACCGTCCGCGTCCAGATGCGCCGTGATGCCGTGAGAAAGCTCTATGCGGCTGCCCTTCTCGCAGCCGACGAGCCTCATCACTGCCTCGTAATGTCTCTCCTCCACGTCCTGTTCCACACCCAAAGCGCGGCAGGCGCGCAGCATGCACCTCTTGGCAAGGACGGGGGCGTCGAATGCGGACAACGGCACTTTCGCCTCCCCTCCCTTCACTTCCGGGAAGGGCGCGGCAGCCTCTATGAACGCATCCGTCTCCGCCGCCCCGCGTGCCAGCCTTGCGAATGCCGCATTGAGAGCGGGGAACCTCTCTTTCAGCCTTTTCAGCTCCGCGCGCAGGAAATTGCGGGTGTAACGCTCGTCCGCGTTGCTCTCGTCCTCTGTGAAAGGAAGCCCTCTTTCCGCCACGAAAGCGTCGATCTCCTCCCTCGACACCGCAAGCAGCGGACGGTGGTATCTCCCCGAACGCGACCACTCCTCGATGCCTTTCAGCCCGCGCACCCCCGTGCCGCGAAGTATGCGCATGAGCAGAGTCTCGCTGAGGTCGTCCGCATGGTGAGCGAGCGCGACGACATCGCACTCCCCGTCGTCGAGAAGGTGATCGAACACCTCGTAACGCAGCTTTCTCGCCGCCTCCTCCAAGGTCAGCCCTTCCCCCTCCGCGAGAGCAGGCGCGTCCACGCGGAACACCCTGCACTCCACCCCGCGGGCGGCGCAAAACTCCTCCGCAAAACGCATGTCCCTCACCGAACTTTCCCCTCTTATCCCGTGTTCGACATGCACGGCGAAGAAGTCCGCTCCCGCCTCGCGCAGCAACTCGAACAGCGCGACGGAATCGCGTCCGCCCGAAAAGGCGAGCGCGATGCGCGCGTCCGGCGCGCAGGAGATGCGGAATCCCTCACCCGTGACCGTTTTCATGATGAAGTTATTATAAATCATAACGCACGTTTTGGCAAGGGGTGGGGAGGGCGTGCGCCCGCGCCCTTCCGAGAGAGCGAGAGGGAGAGTTTTCCCCATTTTTCGACCGCATCTCACCCTCTTCGCGCAGGAAAGGAGATCATCCGCGCGGCGCAGGATGTAGCGTCGGAGTATGTCCCTTCCCGCCATGGCGGGCGTGCGGCGCAAAAGGATGCGCGCGCCGCGCTCTCCCCGCAGATATCTGCTCTCCCCGTCGCGGGCGGCGGCTTACGCGATAGCCGTCGCCGCGCTCGTCCTGCTCGCTTCCGTAGACGATCTCGGAGGCGCGCTCGCGCTTGGTCTTTTCGCGGGGCTGTGCTACGCGCGCCTGAATATGCTGCTCGTCGCGCCCGCCTACGTTCTCTCGGTAATTGCGTTTTCCCCGTCCGTATGGACGCTCGTTTACGTCGCCGTCCCCGTGGCGGTGTTCGCCGTCGTTTACTTTATCTTCCACCGCCTGCGCAGGAACGTACACATCCTTTTCACCACCGCCGCGGCACTGCTCGCGGAGCTTCCCGAAGCCGTGCTGTCCACCCTTTTCGGCGGTAGCATCACCGCGGGCATCCTCTGCGCGGTGTTGGCGTGCTCATTCGCGTTTTGCGCACAAACAGTATGTTATGCCGTGCTTTTGAGGGGTATAAAGACCAGATTCACGCCGGATGAACTCATCGCGTGCGGCATCTCCGCAGCCGTGTTCGCCTACGCCGCGGCGGAGGCGAGGGTGCAAGGGTTCGTCCTCGCTTTCGCGCTGGTCGGCTTTTTCGGGATGCTGCTCTCCCACGGCGCGGGAGGCGTCCCCGCGTTCGCCTTCGCGGTGCTGGCAGGCATGGGCGGGACGCTCTCCTTCGGATCTCCGCTCTTTCTCGCATTTTGCGCCGTGAGCGTCGCCGCCATGCTCGCTCTGCGCCCTTTCACCAAATGGGCTTCCGCGGCAGGTGCGGTCGCCGTCTACGCCTTGGCGTGGCTGGTTTTCCGCGAAGAGGGCTGGGGGTGGGAGAACCTCATCTCCACCGCTCTCGGCGCGGGCGTCTACCTCGCTCTCCCCGCGGGGCTTGTGCAGGGGGTGTTCGGCAAACGCAAAGGCACCGTCGCATTGAACGGCATCGTCAACCGCAGCCGCAGCGAACTCTCCGCGCGGCTCACTTCCGTGAGCAAGGTGTTTTGCGACATATCCGACACCCTGCGCGCCCTCGACAGCGGCGAGAACCGTTACACGCCCGAACATCTCGCCGAGGAAGTGGCAAAAAACTACTGCGGCAGGTGCGCGGAGAGGGAAGGGTGTTTCGCCGCACTCGGCGGGAGTACTGTGGCGGTGCTGCGTCCCATGGCAGAGGCGGCTATGAACAGGGGAAAGGTCACCATCCTCGACATGCCGCCTTTCATCACGAGCAGATGCGGCAAGATGTACAACCTCGCGTCCGTGACGGCGAGCGCGGCGGAGGCTTACCGCAAGCGCATAGAGGAGGCGGGCGGCATGAGCGAGACCAAGCGGCTGATGTCCGAACAGTTCGCGGGCATCTCGCTGGTGCTGGACTCCCTCGCCCGTGAGTGCGGCGAGAAGGTGCGCTTCGGCGAAGAAACGCAGGAGAACATCGCCACCGAACTTTTGAAACACAACATCGTGGCGGGCGAGATAGTCACGGGCGGCGAGGGAACGTCCTCCGTCGTCGCACTCACCGTGCGCGCGTCGGACGCGGGCAAACTCGTGCTGCCGCGCATAGTCTCATCGTGCGTGGGCGCGGAGTTGGAGACCGTCGCGGTCACTCCCCGCGGCGACGAGTGCGTGATCCATCTCGCGGCACGTCCCGTTTTCGAAGTGGCATACGGCTGCGCCGAGAAAAGACGCGCAGGCGAGAATGTGTCCGGGGACACCAAGTCCGTCCTCTGCCCTTCGCGCAGACGCAGGCTTTTCGCGCTCTCGGACGGCATGGGCAGCGGGGAGCGCGCCGCCTCCGCCAGCCGCAACGCCATCGCCATGGTGGAGAACTTCTACCGCGCCGGGTTCGACAACGCCATCATCCTCACCCTCGTCAACAAACTGCTCTGTCTCACCTCGGAGGAAAATTTCTCCTCGCTGGACATTGCCGTCGCCGACACCGTGACGGGCGGGCTGGACATCATCAAAATGGGTGCCGCGCCCACCTTCGTGCGGCACGCGGGCAGCGTGGAGATAATCTCCTGCTCCGCACCGCCCGCAGGCATAATAGAACGCGCCGCCCCTCTCACCCTGCGCCGCCAGCTCTACGACGGCGATATGGTGCTGATGATGTCCGACGGAGTGTACGACGTCCTGGACGAGGACGGAGTCACCGCCGCCGTGGAAGAGATCGCCACCGCCAACCCGCAGATCCTCGCCGACCGCCTGCTCGAACGCGCCCTCTCCCTCGGTGCTAAGGACGACTGCACCGTCCTCGTCCTCCGCCTCTTCGCCCGCTGACTCTCCCGAAAAACGCCCTCAACGCGCGCAGGGTTCGTGGGACGCCCGCTCGGAGTGTATGTTGTTTGAGCACGACTGATACTCGTTCGTAGACAGTCTAACGCACACTTTGAGCGGGCGTGCTTGAACTCAACGTGTACTCTTTCGGAGACGGTCTAACGTACACTTTGTGCGAGCGTATTTGAGTACGACGTCTCTCTTTCGGAGACGGAATCGGAGCCGCAGGGCGGCGACTATCCGAGTGCCGAACCGTAAGGTCCAGCGATCGCTGCGCTCCGCGCCGATCGCGTCGCGCAGACGTACAACTAAGTAGTGGTAGCACTCGTGCGCGAACCGAAGGTCCAGCGATTGCTGCGCCTTGCGCCAATCGCGTCGTGCCGCACCGAAAGGTCTAGCGATCGTTGCGCTATGCGCCGATCGCGTCATTCCTCCGCCCACGGGGTCCCCGGGTGAAAATCTCTGATTTTCAGCTGGGGTAATCGTGCCGGGTATTCAGCGAGTGCAGTCATCCGCTTAGTTATGTGAGTGCGAGATATAAAATCTTGCAGAGATGTAAAGTCGGTCCCGCAAGATGCGAGGAGTGGACTCCAATCGGCACGGGGGAGGAAAGCCCGAATGGGGCTCCCCGCAAAATGCATGCATTTTGTGGGGTCCCCGGGTTGGAGGGGGGGGTATTCTCACTCCCCCGCGAGACGTACGACTTATTTTTAGTAGGTTTAAAATAAAGCCCCTGTCTAAGACAAGGGCTTTGACAAAGCAGGTCGCTAAATGACAGCGTCAGTCGGCGTAGTTGGTGAAATAATTCTGGATGTACACTATCGGCGTCCCCTTGTCACCCGATCCGGAGGTGAGGTCCGCGAGGGAACCGAGGAGGTCGGTAAGACGGCGGGGGGTGGTGCCTTGAGAGGCTTGGGATGCGAAAAGTGAGGCGGGCTTGGCTTTGATCATCTCCTGGATGGCGTGTTTGGCATCCTCACCGCGAAGGTCGCCGATGGCGTTGTCGGCGAGGTATTTGAGCTTCAGCTCATTGGGCGTGCCGACGAGTCCCGGAGTGTAGGCGGGCGAGACGACGGGATCGGCAAGCTCCCAGATCTTGCCGACGGGATCCTTGAACGCGCCGTCGCCGTAGACCATGACTTCCACCTTTTTGCCCGTCTTTTCGAGGAGGATGTCCTGCACTCTTTGGACGAACTTATCGCAATCGCGGGGGAAGAGCTTGACGCTGTCGTCGGTGGCGAGGTTGGAGCCGAGGATGCCGTAGTCGGGATTGTAGCCGCTGCCGTCGACGGGGGCATTCATTATCTCGTGCATGGAGATGACCTTCTCCGCGCCCGCGGCGAGCAGGAGACGCTTGGTGCGGAAGCGGGTGTGGATGTCCGCATTGATGACGACCTTGGTGTATTTCAGAATCTCCTGCGGACGGTTGGCGAGGATGATCTCGGTGCCTTCGCCCGCCATCTCCTTGTAGAGGGCTATGTAGTCCATGCCCGTGAAGGGGTGCTTGACCTCGCCGAAGGTGTCATACACTTCCTTCTCGGTGAAAACGTCGGTGTAGGGGTTGACGCCGTGCTCGTCGAGCGCGTCCATATCCATGAGATGGTTGCCCACCTCGTCGGAGGGATAGCTGAGCATGATGACGAGCTTGTCCACGCCCTTGGAGATGCCTTTGAGCAGCATGGAGAAACGGTTGCGGGAGAGGATGGGGAAGATGAGTCCCACCGTGCCGCCGCCCGTCTTTGCGCGGACGTCCTTTGAGATCTGCTCCACTGTGGCGTAGTTGCCCTGAGCGCGCGCCACGACCGCCTCGGTGACGGCGAGGACATCGCGGTCCTGAATGTCGAAGCCGGTGACGGGATCGAACGCCGCGGCGAGCAGGCTCTCCGCCACGATGACGGGGAGATCGTCGCCCTGTTTGACGATGGGAGCTTTGATGCCTCTTGAAATTGTGCCGACTGTAGCCATATATCCTCCGTAAGAACGAGATCGTATGAGCGCGTGCGTTCCCGCACAACGGAGTTATTATACAACATCGCGCCCGTGATGTAAACTACAAATCTTTCCCTGCCGTTGACAAAACGCGGGGAGGGGCGCATACTGCCCGTATGGACATCGCTTCACTCACGTTCAGGATCGCCCGCGCAGGGCTGCACCGCTACGAAGAACCCTGCATTTCGGGGGAAAACGGCAGCGGCACGGTGTTCTTTTCGGGCTGCGATATGCGCTGCCCTTTCTGCCAGAATGCGGAGATCTCCCGCGGCGGCAAAGGGGTGAACGTGAACGGCGCGGAACTGCTCTTCCTCTTTCTGCGCCTCGAAAAAGAGGGCGCGGAAAACATCAACCTCGTCACCCCCGCCCCGTGGACGAAACGCCTAATTCCCGTACTTAAAGTGTTCAAATCGCATTCTGAACTGCCTGTTGTGTGGAACGGGAACGGCGCGGAAGACGTCGCCTTATTGCGTGGACTCGAAGGCGTCGTCGATGTCTGGCTCACCGATCTCAAATATTCCGACGGCGCGCTAGCGTCTGAATACGGCGCTCCCCGGGACTATCCCGAACGCGCGCGCGTCGCCCTTAAAGAGATGCGCAGGCAGGCGCCCGAGGATGTCTTCGACGAAAGAGGGATGATGACGAAGGGAGTGATCGTCCGTCACCTGGTGCTGCCCGGGGCCTCGGAAAACACGGCGGGCGTGATGAGGATGATCGCGGACATCGACCCTTCACTTTTCGTCAGCGTGATGGCGCAATATTTCCCCACTCCCGCGGTGAAGGACCATCCCCTGCTCTCCCGCAGGATAACGCGGGAGGAATACGACGCTGCTGTGGACGCCTTCTTCGCCGCGGGGCTGAAAAACGGCTTCTCCCAAGACCCCGAAAGCGCCACGGAAGACTACGTCCCCGATTTCGAAAACAGCATCAAAGAGATAAAGACCCCGCTCCGCCGCTGACGGAACAGGGTCTTTTTTTACGTTCATGCGGCGGACAGGGCTCCCCGTCAATTCATAGGCAAGGCGAAGAAAAGCGCGACCGCGATGACGAGGGATACCGCGACGGAAATGATGTCCGCGTGTTTCAGGCGGAAGGAGCGGCGATAGGCGAAATAGAGGACAAGCTCTCCGATGAGGGTGAGCGCAAGCAGGAGCAGCACGAACACGCCATCGATGTACATCAGCCTGCCCATCGCGCCCATGAGCGCGCCGTAGACGGGGATGAGCACCTTATAGCCCATGGGCGAAGAGGAGATCTGCCCCACATTCTCCGCTCTGTCGCGTTCCGCCCGCAGGAACAGCGCGACGTACGCAGCCACGCTCTCGACCGCTCCGACGGGGAGAGCGACGGCGAGCATGACCTTTTCGCCGTGCGCCAACACCTCTCCGGTCTGCATGACGTTGTTGCGGATCAGGATGTCGAAAACATCGGCGCCGACGGCGATCGGGCTGTAAGTGAACAGACTGACCGCGATGTCCTCAAATGACGGATCGCGGAGATAAACATCCGTATTGTATGCATAAAACCCGGCTTGCGTCAAAAACACGAACATCGGCAGCAGCGCGCCCCACAACACGAGGAAGACGATGCCGTCCCCTATCGTGTTGCCCCGCGTGAACAGGAAGGCGTTGACACCGAAGAGTCCCGCCCCGAACACCACGGACAGGAAGTAGAGCGCGGGATACCACTCGAAAGCGAAATGCGCTCCCCTTGCCGCGACGACTATGACGGTGAGCCAAAACCCCACCGTGTACGGGACGAGGGTGAGCACGAGCCCGCCCACCGTTTTCACCGCGGCGAGACGGGTGCGCGAAAGCGGCAGGGAATACCACAGATCCACGCTGCGCTTTTTCATGCGGTAGGAGAACTGCATGACGGGCGTGACGGTGCACAGCACGGCGAGCAGCGCCGTGGACGCCATCACGCAGGAGTCCGCGGCGTATATCCCCTCGGCATCGAAACGGGGGTATTCCAGGCTTTGCGTCCCCGAATAGATGAGACACACTGCCGCCGCCGCTCCGGTGAATATGACGAGCGGCAAAAGGATCTGTTTCAGCTCATATCTCAATGCGTCTTTCATTGCAGATACCCCCTTCCTTTCACCTCGCAGATGAACAGCTCCTCGAAGTCCACCGCGATCTCCTCGATGAAGAGAGGCGAGAGCGCGGAGAGCATCCTCACCGCTTCCTCCCTGTCGCAGCGCACGATGAAACGCGCCACCCTGCCCTCCGCCTCGAAGGAGAGGCACTCGAGAGGGATATCCTCCCTCGTCACGGGTCTCGGGAGCGCGATCTGGAACTTGTGCACCTTTCCGAGCGCGTCGGTGATGTCGCCCGCGTCCGCGATCGAACCGCCGTCGAGCAGCGCGAAACCGCTGCAAATGTCCTCGAGTTCGCGCAGCGAATGGCTCGAAATGATCACCGTGCTCTCCTCGAGTTCGATGAGCCCGCGTTTGAATTCCAGCCGCGCGAGCGGGTCCAGCCCGTCGAAAGCCTCGTCGAGCAGAAGATAGCGCGGTTTGCAGGCAAGGGCGAGCGCAACGAACGCCTGCCTCTTCATACCCTTGGAAAAATTGCGGACGGGCATGTTGCGCTCCAGCTTGAAAATGTCGGCATAGCGCTTGAACACCTCGTCGTCAAAGGCATAGAAGGTCTTGTACATTTCTGCCAGCTTCCCGACCGTCGTGCCGCCCGCGTAATAGGGCTCGTCGGGGAGAAAGAAGAGCTCTCTGCGCTTTGCCGCATTGCCCGTGACGGAGACTCCGTCCAGCAAGATCTCGCCTCCGTCGGGACGCAACACGTCCGCGATGAGGCGCAAAAGCGTGGTCTTGCCCGCGCCGTTGATGCCGACCAGCCCGAACACCGCGCCGTCGGAGACGGTGAGGTCGACACCGGCAAGCACAGGCTTTTTGCCGTAGGATTTTTTCAGTCCTCTGATCTCGAGCATTTCAGATCTCCTCCTTACCTCGCGCAGAGCCGTACACTTCGGCGACCGCGCGCAGAGCGTCGCTTTCGGAAAGTCCCGCGCCCTTGAGCACGGAAAGCTGTCTCACCGCCTCGTCGTATCTCTCGTCGCTGCTCTCGCCTCTTACGAACGCGCCCTTCTTGGGTATGGTCATGATGAGCCCCCTCTTTTCAAGCTCGCCGTAAGCGCGGTCCACGGTGTTGGGATTGACGCCGAGACGCATCGCGAGTTCGCGCACACTGGGCAGCTTTTCACCGGCACGCAGCGCGCCGAGACGGATGAACCGCGCGTATTCCTCCGTAATCTGCTCATAGATATTGCTTTTTCCGGTGAGTCTTATCTCCATTTGCAACGCCCGACATCTGTATTATCTGTATTAAGCATAACCCGCTTTCCCGCAAAATGCAAGCCTTTTTTGAAAATTCCCGGAAAGGGCGGCGGCGTACGACGTCTTCGCGTGCGGAAACGCGCACGCGCTCGGGCGCGTGAATGAGCGCATATGTGAAATTGACGCGCGTGCGAAAAAAGGGGTTGTCAAAATTCTTCCGCTCGTGCTATAATTTGGAAAATGTTTGCGGGAGCGCGCTCCCGCGGAGGGTGCAATGAGGGAAGGAAAAGTTGTGTTGAAAGAGGCGATCACCATGCCTGTTTTTGCGACTCTTTCTTTCTTCTCGTGACGGACGCTCCCCTTTTCGGGGACGTTTTTTTATGCCGCGGAAGGCGGCGTGAGTGGCAAAAATAAATCAGGGAGATATATCTTATGGCAGTCAAACTCGTCTATGACATCAACGACAAACCGCCGTTCATGAAGCTCATGGTGCTTGCATTGCAACAGCTGCTCGCCATCATGGCGGCGACCATCGCCGTACCCGTGGCGATCGGGCTTCCCACCCAGGTGCCTTCCGCCATCCTCGGCGCGGGCGTGGGCACGCTGGTGTACCTGCTCTTCACAAGGTTCAAAAGCCCTGTGTTCCTCGGCAGCTCCTTCGCCTTCATCAGCTCGCTCATCGCGGCGACGTCCTTCGGCTATCTGGGCATCATCGTGGGCGCGGTGTTCGCAGGACTTGTGTACGTCGTCATCGCGGTCGCCATACACTTTGCCGGCACCAAATGGGTGTCCAAGCTCATGCCTCCCGTGGTCATCGGTCCCACCGTCGCGCTCATCGGACTCTCCCTTGCCAGCAGCGCGGTGACCAACATCACCACGGCGGCGGGCGATCCCGTCAACGGCGGCTACAACCTCGTCGCGCTCTTCTGCGGGCTGGTCACCTTCTTCACCGTCGTCGTATGCTCCGGTCAAAAGCGTTTCAAGACCATGAAGCTCATCCCCTTCATCATCGGCATTGGCATGGGCTATGCGGTGGCGGCGATCTTCACCGCCTTCGGTCTCGGCTTTGACGTGGACTATCTCAAGATCGTGGACTTCGGTCCCCTGGTCAACAACTTCGTGGACGCGGAGGGCAAGTTCGTGGGCGTGACCGCCTTCCTCAACTACCCCGACTTCGCGCTCATCGAAGGCATAAGGGAGATCATCGACGGCTCGGCGCGCATCGAGGATGCGGTGCTGCTCAACGGACAGGGCGTGGCGGAAGTGGCACTCGCCTTCATCCCCGTGGCACTCGTCGTGTTTGCGGAGCATATCGCCGACCACAAGAACCTGAGCAGCATCATCGGACGCGACCTCGTCGAGGGCGAACCCGGTCTCAAACGCACCCTGCTCGGCGACGGCGTGGGTTCCATCGCCGGCACCATCCTCGGCATCTGCCCCAACACCACTTACGGTGAGTCCGTGGGCTGCGTCGCCATCACGGGCAACGCGTCGGTGCGCACCATCTTCGTCACCGCCATCATGTGCGTGGTGCTCTCCTTCCTCTCCCCCGTCATGGCTCTCTTGCAGACCATACCCGCGGCGGTCATGGGCGGCGTGTGCTTCACCCTGTACGGCTTCATCGCGGTGAGCGGTCTCAAAATGTTCAAGGACATCGACCTGGGCGAGAACAAGAACCTCTTTGTCGTCAGCGCGATCCTCATCGCGGGCATCGGCGGTCTGGCGATCCAGATCCCCTACCACCTCTCCAACGCGGACGTGGTCACCGAGACCATCGTCAACGGCGTGAGTGCCGGCACTTCCACGGCGTATGCGGGGCTGGTGGACAAATCCATCACCGTCACTTCCATAGCCACCGCGCTCATCCTCGGCATCATCACCTACGCCGTGATGAACAAGATCGAGAAAGGCAAACTCGGTCAGGGCGATGAGGAGGCGAGCGTGCCTTCCGCCGCCGTCGAGAATTCCGTCGAACCCAAGCTCCTGCACGGAGAGGAGGACGCGGCCGAGAACATCGTTGACGACACCGCCGACACCGCCGACACCGAAGATGCGGCACCTGTCACGACGGCTGCCGAAACCAAGGAGGAATGACATGAAAGACTATCCCAATGTCACCATTCTGGATCACCCTCTCATAAGACACAAGATCGCCATACTCCGCGACGTCAACACCGGCATGAAGGAATTTCGTGAGCTGGTGGAGGAGATCACCACCCTCATGGTGTACGAGAGCTTCAAGCACGTCCCCACCAAGAAGGTGATGGTGCAGACTCCTCTGGAACTCACGGAGCAGACCATGGTCGCGGACGGCGCGGTCGCGGTCGTGCCCATACTGCGCGCGGGACTGGGCATGGTGAACGGCGTGCACACCCTCTTCCCCACCGCACGCGTGGGACACATAGGGCTTTACCGCGACGAGGAGACTCTGGAACCCCACGAGTACTACTGCAAGCTCCCCGACGGCATAGAGGACAGCGTCGCCATCCTGCTCGATCCCATGCTGGCAACGGGCGGGAGCGCGTCGGCGGCGATAGGTTTCCTCAAAGACCGCGGCTGCAAGAAGATCATGCTGATGAGCATCATCGCCGCACCCGTGGGGATCGAGACCGTGGCGGAGGCGCACCCCGATGTGGAGATCTTCGTCTCCACCCTCGACCGCTGCCTCAACGAACACGGCTACATCCTGCCCGGTCTGGGCGATGCGGGCGACCGTCTCTTCGGGACGAAATGACCGCAACATATGTCCGCAAGACATCAAAAAGCCGCTCTGTCGAGCGGCTTTTCCTTTGACGTTTCGGGCTTTTCCGGAAACCCGCGCACGGACATCCTCGATCCCGGACCGGAATAATACGAACCGGGTTCGGCGCCGCAGATTTCCGCCTGAACCGCGTCATTCGCCTTGCTAATACGGGTCAAGTATTAGCTGCGGCGACTTCCTTGCTCAGCCAAAAATCGGCAGGCGCGGAACTGCTCGCACCTCAGAGCAAGAGATTTTCGGATGATGTTGCACGGGCGGAACGCAGGCAATAGTATACATATTGGCAAGTTTCGGCTGTGCAAAAGCGCCGAAAAGAATTGCTCCGAGGCCGGTTCGTATTATTCCGGTCCGGCATCCCGTGCAAGACCGTTTTTGCGATGATCTGTCCGTTTCTCCTTATTTTGTTCCCGTCCTTGTCCGCGTCCCTTCCCGAGGCGTGAAATCGTCACTCGGCGATTCAGTGCGAATAGGAAACGCAGCAGGCGGAAAGAGGGGGTATGACCAGCGTCTCCACGCTCTCTCCCGTGAATGCGTCGCGGGCGTTTACCTCGCGGCACACGGTGTGGAAACAGGGGTTGTAATAGGTGACCAAGACATCATTGCCGTCCTCGGAAACTCTCTCATAGACGGTGAGTTCGCTGTCCTCGCGGAAGCGCAGCCTGCCCTTCAGGGCGGAGGCGTTCCTGCGGCGGAGATTGCCGAGAGCGCGATAGTGTCCGAGAAGGTCGTCATCCTGTCTGCCCCAGGGATAAGTGCCGCGGTTGAGCGGATCCTCGAACCCTTGCACCCCCGCCTCGTCGCCGTAATAGACGCAGGGGATGCCGGGAAGGGTGTATTGCAGGATGGCGGCGGCTTTCAGGCGCAGCTTGGCAAAGGCGTAATACTCGCCCGAGAGACGGTAAGTGCGCCTCTCCGCCTTGGAGTAGGGGGCTTCCACCCCCGAAAGCGCGGTGAGAGCGCGCACGGTGTCGTGAGAGCCTATGAGCGTGAAACACACGTCCATGCTCTCCTTGGGGTAATGCTCGGCTATGAGCGTGACCGCGTCGCGGAAGCCATCCCTGTCCCCCTTCATGATGAGGTCGAAGATGGCGCGGCGGAAGGGATAGTTCATCACGCCGTCAAGCTCGTCGCCCATGAAATAGGGACGCCACGTACCGTAGCTCACCTTGTCCGACGCGTCCTCCCACACCTCGCCGATGATGAGCGCGTCCTTTTTCGCCCTGCGGATCTTGGCACAGAGCGCGTCCGTGAAATCGGTGGGAAGCTCGTCCACCACGTCCAGCCGCCAGCCGTCCGCACCCGCCTTGGTCCACTTGTCGATGACGCCGTCCTTGCCCATGATCAGCCTGCGGAAACCGTCCGCACTCTTGTTGACGGTGGGGACGACGGTGGAACCCCACCAACAATGATACTCGTCGGGATGGTCGTAAAAGGTGTACCATTCGTAGAAGGGAGACTCCTCTCCCTGATAAGCCCCCTTGCCGGGGAAGTTGCCGAACTTGTTGAAGTAGACGCTGTCCGCGCCCGTGTGGTTGAACACGCCGTCCAGCACGACGCGCATCCCCCTCTTTTTCGCCTCGGCGCACAGCTTTTTGACGCCCGCGTCCCCACCGAACAGCTCGTCCGCCTTCATATAATCCGCCGTGTCGTAACGGTGGTTGCTGGACGAGAGAAAGACGGGGGAAAGATAGATGACGGTGACGCCCAGGCTTTCCAGATAATCAAGCTTTGCGATCACCCCCTCGGCATTGCCGCCGAAGAAGTCGTCCGCGCGGTATTCCCCGCCCTCGTCCGCGATGTCCGGAAGGTCGTACCAATCGCCGTGCAGCCTGCCCTTCTTTGCGAACTTCACCTCTCCTTCCCTTGCGAAACGGTCGGCGAAGATCTGATAGACCACGCCGCTTTTCGCCCAATCCGGGGTTTTATAAGCACGTTTCGACACCGTGAGCTGCCATTCCGGCAGCCATTCCCCCGCCACGGCGCAGCCGCCCTTCCCTCTGCCGTAATAGGTGACTCTGCCTGCCGCAACGCTCTCGAAGCGGTAGTACCACAGCCCTTCGACGGGAAGGGAGAGCGAGCCTTCGTAGACGGCGTCATCCCCCTCGAAGCGGGCTAATTTCAGCTCGGCACGCCTTTCGTCCGAACCCATCCTGACCACGACCGTGACCTTCTCGGCGCGCTCGCCCGCGGGCAGGGTGAACCTGAACGCGGTGGGGACGCCCACGCTCGACGCGCCGTAGGGCGTCTTGTCTCTCAACGGATCGTAATACATACCTCCTCCTTCCCGCCCGCAGGCGGAGGGCGCACCGCCCGTGCGATGCGCGTGATGTCAAAAGTGCGCCGCAAGTACGGACGCGGCTTGAACGCGGGCATAGCCAGCGATGTCAAAAGCGCGCCGCCAATGCGACGCGCCTTACGTTCATTTGATCTTCTGCACGCCCCAGATCCTGTCGGCGTATTCCCTGACCGCGCGGTCGGCGGCGAAGAAGCCCGCCTTGGCGATGTTGATGAGGGACATCCTGTTCCACCTCTCGGCGTCGCGGTAGACAGTGTCCACCTTCTGCTGGATGTCGCAGTAGGAGGCGAAATCCGCAAGCACCATATAGCCGTCGGGCGCGCCGCCGCGTCCTATGGTGAGGCTGTCCGCGATCTCGGAGAAATTCACTCCGCCGATGCCGTGGCGAAGGGCGTCGATGACGCGTTTGATGCGCGCGTCCGTCTGATAGTAGTGGGTGGGGTTATACCCTCTCCGCCACATATCCTGCACTTCCTCGGCAGTGAGACCGAAGAGGAAGATGTTTTCGTCGCCCACTTCCTCGTGGATCTCGACATTCGCGCCGTCCAGCGTGCCCACTGTGAGCGCGCCGTTGATCATAAACTTCATATTCCCCGTGCCGCTCGCCTCTTTGCCCGCAATGGAGATCTGCTCACTGACTTCCGCCGCAGGCATGATCATCTCGGCGAGGGTGACGCGGTAGTTCTCCAAAAAGACCACCTTGATCTTGCCCTTGATGTCGGGATCGTTGTTGATGACCTTTGCGAGGGTGCAGATGAAGCGTATGATCTGCTTCGCCATATAATAAGCGGACGCCGCCTTCGCGCCGAACACGAAGGTGCGGGGCTTGACGTCGAGGTCGGGGTTCTCTTTCAGGCGGAAGTAGAGGTCGAGGATGTGCAGCGCGTTGAGGAGCTGACGCTTATACTCATGCAGCCTCTTGACCTGCACGTCAAAGACGGAGTCAGGCGAGACTTCCACGCCGTTGGCATTCTTGATGTACTCGGCAAGGCGCACCTTGTTCGCCCTCTTGATCTTGGCGAGCCTGTCCAGCACATCTCTGTCCCCCATATAGCGCAGGAGTCCCTGCAACTCGTCCGCATCCGTGAGCCAGCCGTCGCCGATAAGCTCGTTGATGAGAGCGGCGAGTTCGGGATTAGCCTCCGCCACCCAGCGGCGGTGAGTGATGCCGTTGGTCACGTTGGTGAACTTCTCGGGGTGCATCGCGTAATAGTCGCGGAACACGTCGTGTTTGAGGATGTCGGAGTGCAGCGCGCTCACGCCGTTGATGGTGTGGGAGGTGACCAGGCACAGATTCGCCATCTTGATCTGCCCTTCCGAAAGCACGGCATTGCGCGTGACGGCGTCCCAATTGGAAGGATAGAACTGCCACAGCTCCCCGACGAAACGCTGGTTGATCTCGTGCACGATCTGATAGATGCGGGGAAGCAGGCTTTGGAAGAGATCCTGCGGCCATTTTTCGAGAGCCTCCGCCATGACGGTGTGGTTGGTGTAGGAGATACAGCCCGTGGTGATGTCCCACGCCTTCTCCCAGCTCATGCCGTACTCGTCGAGAAGGATGCGCATGAGTTCGGGTATGCAGAGGGTGGGATGGGTGTCGTTGATGTGTATGGCGATGCAGTCCGCGAGGTTGTCCAGCGTGGGATTGGTCTTGAGATGCCGCGCTATGATGCTCTGTATGGACGCGGACACGAAGAAATACTGCTGCTTGAGCCTGAGGGACTTGCCCTCGATGTGGTCGTCGGCGGGATAAAGCACCTTGGAGATGGATTCCGCCATAGCCTTCGCCGCCATAGCCTTGACATACTCCCCGCGCGAGAACATGGACATATCGAAGTCCACGGGGGCTTTGCTGGACCACAGCCTTATGCGGTTGACGGTGTCGGTGTGGTAGCCGGATATGTTCATATCGTAAGGCACGGCGAGGACGGTGGTGCAGTCGCGCTGACGCACGGTGAGCCTGCCGTTCTCCCAATTCTCGTCCACCACGCCGCCGAACTTGACCTCATAGGTCTCCTCGGGACGGGGGGAGAGCCACACGCCGCCCATTTTGAGCCAATCATCGGGCTGTTCCAGCTGCCAGCCGTCCACGATGACCTGCTTGAAAATGCCGTAGTCGTACATTATGGAGAAGCCGCTTGCGGCATAGCCCTCTGATGTGAGAGAGTCCATATACGCCGCGGCAAGCCTGCCCAGACCGCCGTTGCCCAGCCCCGCATCAGGCTCGAAGGCATAGAGTTCCTCAAGGTCCGCACCCAGGTCCTTGACCGCCTTGGCGACCTCCTCCGTGATGCCCATGTTGAAGAGATGGTTCCTGAGCGACCTGCCGAGCAGGAACTCCATGGACATATAGTAGACCTGTTTGGCATTCTGTTCGCGCACGCGTTTTTTGAAGTTGACGCGCGTCTGCGTGAGCATATCGCGCACCGCGATGCAGGTGGCGCGGTAGAGCTGCGCTTTGCTGGCTTCTTCGGGCTTCACGCCGAAGAGTCTCGTCAGCAGGGAAACGACCTGGGATCTGAATTCTTTTGCTGTAATGTCGAATTTTGCCATTTATGATAACCTTCTTTTCCCTCGTTTCCCCCGTCGAGAGATGTTGATTTCTTTTCTTTTTTGCGTTTTTACCGAACATACGCCGCCCCTTTCCGAGGAGCGGCGGTATGTCCGAGACGGCACTTTAAATGCCGTTGTAGATGTCGATGTACTTCTTTGCGGAGACTTCCCAGCCGAAGTCGCGTTTCATGCCGTTGGAGACCACCGCCTTCCAATTCTCCTTGTCGAAGAAGGTGCCGTACGCTCTCCACACCGCGTCCAACATATCATAGGCGTTGTAGGTCTTGAAGGTGAAGCCCACCCCCGTCTTTTCCACGGGATTGTAAGGCTCGACGGTGTCTTTGAGTCCGCCCGTCTCCCTCACTACGGGGACGGAACCGTAGCGCATGGCGATCATCTGGCTCAGCCCGCAAGGCTCGAACTTGGAGGGCATGAGGAAGAGGTCGCTCGCCGCATACAGCTTGCTCGCAAGATCGGAGGAGAATTGCAGTATGGCGCGGAACTTGGTGGGATACTGCCCCTGCACACGCTCTATCATGTTCTCGTACTTCCAATCTCCCGTGCCCAGCACCACCATCTGCACGTCCGCGCGCATGATCTCGTCTATGACCGCCGCCACGAGATCCATGCCCTTCTGCTCCGTGAGACGGGTGACCATGGCGATCATAGGACGGTTCTCGTCATAGCCCAGGTCTATCATCTCGCACAGAGCTTTCTTGTTGAGCTTCTTCTTGGCGTAGGATCGGAGATTGTAGTTCTCGAAGAGTGCGGGATCGGTCTTGGGATCGTAACTTGCGGTGTCGATGCCGTTGATGACTCCGTGCAGCTTATACCTGCGTTCGGAGAGTATGCTCTCCAAACCGTAGGAATAGAAGGGATCCAGGATCTCGGTCGCGTAGGTCTCGCTGACCGTGGTCACCGCCGAGGCGGACTCGATGCCCCCCTTCATATAGTTGACGCAGCCGCCGTACATCACGAGGGAGTGCGCCCACTCGGGCAGCCCCATGATGTCGTTGAGCAGCTCCGTGCCGTACTTGCCCTGGAACTCGATGTTGTGGATGGTGAACACCGTCTTTATGTTGCGGTACTCCTCCGAGAAACGGTAGTAGACGTCGAGATAGACGGGCGTGAGCGCGGTGTGCCAATCGTTGCAGTGCAAAATGTCCGGGAAGAAACCGATGAGGGGCAGCACCTCGGGGACGGCTTTGGAGAAATAGGCAAATCTCTCGCCGTCGTCGAAGTGTCCGTACAGCCCTCTGCGCTTGAAATAGAACTCATTGTCGATGAAGTAGTAGGTCACGCCGTCGTAGACCGCCTCATACACGCCCACGTACTGCCTGCGCCAGCTGAGGTCCACATAGGTGGAGCCGATGAACCTCATGCCGTTGCGGTAGGTCTCTTTGATCTCCTCCTTGTAAAAGGGTATGATGACGCGCGCGTCGTGTCCCAGCTTGTTGAACGCCTTGGGCAGCGCACCCGCCACGTCGCCAAGCCCGCCCGTCCTTGCGAAGGGCGCGGCTTCCGATGCCACGAACAATATCTTCATGTTTTATTCCTCCTTATTGACGAGGTGATCTCGATTTCGCTTGCGGGAAAGCAGCCCCTCCCCGCGTCCTTCTCCCCTGCGGGATCAGATGATCTTGTTCTTCACCACCACCATGGGGTAGCTCTCATAGCCCGCAAGTCTCCTGCCGGACTGTATGATGCAGGATTTGTCCGTGATGACGTAATCCAACTGCGCATTCTCCATGACGATGCCGTTTTCCATGACGATGGAGTTGCGGATGACCGCTCCTTTGCCCACTTTCACGCTTCGGAAGAGGATGCTGTTCTCCACCGTGCCGCCCACTTCGCAGCCGTCCGCGATGATGGAATTGCGCACGTTCGCCCCCTCCTTGTACTTGGTGGGCACGCTGTCCTTGACCTTGGTGAGTATGGTGGAGTGGCTGTAAAACAGATCCTCCCTCACCGCGGGATCGAGCAGCTCCATGCTGCGCTTGAAGTAGGTGGGGATGCGGTCGATGACGGCGACGTAGTTCTCGATCTCGTAGCTCATGACGTACAGATCGTCCAGACTCGCGCGCACGATGTCCTTCTCGAAATCGTATGCGCCGTGTGCATAGGCGTTGTCGATGAGGGAGATGAGCAGATCCTTCTTGACGTAATAGATGTTGAGGTTGCAAAGCTGCTTGCCCGTGTCCGTGGTGACGGGGAAATGCAGGTCCGTGATCCTCTTGTTCTTGTCCTCGGTGACCACCAGCTTTCTCGGAGTGACGTCCTCCGTCCTGTAAGTGAGCATGGTGATGTCCGCACCCTTCTCCTGATGGAACTGCGCCACTTCGTCGAAGTCGATGTTGAAGGCGATGTTGGTGTTGCTGATGACCACATAGTCCTCGGAGGATTTCAGCATGAACCCGCGCAGCATATAGAGTGCCTCTATCTTCCCCTTGTACACCTCGTGCGCCGAGTTGAACACGAAGGGAGGATAGACGGAGATGCCGCCGTTCTTGCGGTTGAGGTCGTAGTCACGCCCCTGACGGATGTGGTCCATCAGGCTGTTGTAGTTGTTCTTGGTGATGATGCCGATCTTGGTGATGTTGGCGTGGACGAGGTTGGAGAGCACGAAGTCGATGAGACGGTATCTGCCCGCATACGGCAGGGACGCCGTGGTGCGGTGTATCGTCAGATCGTTGAGATGGCTGTCCTCGTCGGACGCGAACAATACGGCGAGTGCGTTGTTTTTCATGGTCTCCTCCTTATCCTATCATTTCGTTTGCGCCGACCACGCTGCCCTCGGGCAGTTCGTAGCCGGGTGCTATGACGCTGATCTTCCACTCTCCGGGCTTGCACTCCGAGAGCGTCTCGCCCACCATACAGCCCTTGCCCACGACGGCATCCCAGCCTACGATGGAATAGCGCACGTCCGCGCCCTCCTCCACCACCGCGCCGGGCATGATGATGGAGCCTTCCACATAGGCGTTCTTGCCTATCGTAGCCGAATGGGAGACTATGCTGTCCTTGACGGTGCCGTGCACCACCGTGCCTTCCGAGATGAGGCAGTTCTGCACCCTGCCCGTGGGAGAGATGTATTGGGGAGGCTCAGCCATGTTCCTCGCATAGATCTTCCAGCCCTCGTCGTCGAGGTCGAGATCCTCCGCCGCAGAACCGCCCTTCAACACGTCCATATTCGCCTCCCAGAGAGAGGAGATGGTGCCCACGTCCTTCCAATAGCCGTCGAACTGATAGGCGAACATCCTCATGCCGTCCGCTATCATCTTGGGGATGATGTTCTTGCCGAAGTCGTTGTCGGACTCCTTGTTCGCCTCGTCCTCCACGAGGTATTTCCTCAGCACGCTCCACGTGAACACGTAGATGCCCATGGACGCCTTGTTGCTCTTGGGCTGCTTGGGCTTTTCCTCGAACTCATATATCTCCCCGTTCTTTTTCAGGTTCATTATGCCGAAGCGGCTCGCCTCCTCGATGGGGACGTCGCGCACGGCGATGGTGCAGTCCGCGCGGTTCTTCTTGTGGGACGCGAGCATCTCGGCGTAATCCATCTTGTAGATGTGGTCACCCGACAGAATAAGGACATAATCGGGGTTATAGTCGTCGATAAACTCTATGTTCTGATAAATGGCGTTCGCCGTGCCCTTATACCATTCGCCGGATTTGGCGCGCATGAACGGGGGCAGGACGAAGATGCCGCCGGACAGTCTGTCCAAGTCCCACGGCTGTCCGTTGCCGATGTACTGGTTGAGTTCGAAGGGCTGATACTGCGTCAGCACCCCCACGGTGTCTATGCCGCTGTTGATGCAGTTGGAGAGCGGAAAGTCGATGATGCGGTACTTCGCCGCGAAGGGTACGGCGGGTTTCGCCACATCCTTCGTCAGCACGCCCAGCCTCGTCCCCTGTCCTCCGGCAAGCAGCATGGCGATGCATTCCTTCTTCACGGATTTTTTCATTTCTTTTCCTCCTTATTTTCTGCTCTCAGGAACATGACCGAATTTGCCGGTATGTTCAGTTTGACGGAATAGGGATAGCCGTGCGACGGCTTCCCCACGGCGCGGAAAGACGGACGCCTCTCCTCCGCCCCGCCGTATTTTTTCAAAGCGGAAGTCAGCTCCGCCTTGTACACCTTGTTCTCGGGCACGCCCATGACATACTTCTTCCTCTCCACGGGGGAGAAGTTCACCACACAGATCACGTAGTCCCCGTCCGCGTCGCGGCGCATGAAGGAGATGATGTTCTGCCTGTTGTCGTCCACCACGATCCACTTGAACCCGTCAAAGCTGCAGTCCAGCTGCCACATGCACTTGTTTTCGAGATAGAAGGCATTGAGGTCCTGTATGAATTTGCGGAAGGTGCGGTGGCGGGGGTAGTCCAAAAGGAACCAATCCAGCTCCTGCGCGTAGTTCCACTCTATGAACTGCGCGAACTCGTTGCCCATAAAGTTGAGCTTCTTGCCGGGGTGTCCCATCATGAAGCCGTAAAACGCTTTCAGCCCCTCAAACTTCTGGTCATAATCGCCGGGGACTTTGCCTATCATGCTGGCTTTGCCGTGCACCACCTCGTCGTGGGAGATGGGGAGGATGTAGTTTTCGGAATAAGCGTAAGTGATCGCAAAAGTGAGATCGTTGTGATTGTCCTTTCTGAAGAAGGGATCGAGCGCGAGATAGTGCAGGCTGTCGTTCATCCAGCCCATGTTCCACTTGAAATTGAAGCCCAAGCCCCCCTGATAGGCGGGCAGCGTCACCATCGGGAACGCCGTGGACTCCTCCGCTATCGTGATCGCGCCGCGGTGTTTGCTGAGTATGGCGGTGTTCATCTTCTGCAAAAACTCTTTTGCTTCCAGATTATAATTGCCGCCGTAGACATTGGGCGTCCACTCCCCGTCCTTCCTGCCGTAGTCGAGATAGAGCATGCTCGCCACCGCGTCGCAGCGGATGCCGTCGATGTGGTATTCGTCAAACCAGAACATCGCCGCCGAGATGAGAAAGCTCTTCACTTCGTTCTTGCCGAAGTCATACACCTTGGTGCCCCACTCCTTGTGTTCCCCCTTGCGCGGGTCGGCGTACTCGTAGAGCGGAGTGCCGTCGAACATCGCCAGACCGTGTTCGTCACGAGGGAAGTGCGCCAGCACCCAGTCGAGTATGACGCCTATCCCGGAGCGGTGGCAGCGGTCCACGAACTCCATAAAATCGTGCGGAGTGCCGTAGCGGGAGGTGGGGGCGAACATCCCCGTCACCTGATAGCCCCAGCTGCCGTCAAAGGGATATTCCGTCACGGGCATGAGTTCCACATGCGTATATCCCATCTTTTTGAGGTAGGGGATGAGCTGATCCGCAAGAGCGGCGTAACTGAGGCAGTTGCCGTCCTTATACCTGCGCCAGCTGCCCGCGTGGATCTCGTAAATGTTCATCGGAGAACCGTAGGGGTTGTAGTCCTGCCTCTCCTTCATCCACTTGCGGTCCTTCCAGCGGTAGCCCGTGATGTCGTAGAGCTTGGACGCATTGGCGGGCGCGGTCTCGAAATGCAGACCGTAGGGATCGCACTTGAACACCGTCCTGCCCTTCTTGTCCGTGACGGCGTACTTGTAGGTGTCGTACTGTTTGAGCCCGGGGATGAAAAGCGACCAGATGCCGCCCTCCTCGCGCATGGGGTGTGCCGTCCTGTCCCAGCCGTTGAACTCGCCTACGACGGAGACCGCCGCCGCGTTGGGTGCCCATACGGCAAACTTCCACCCTTCCGCGCCGTTCTCTGCGGCGGGGACGGGCGAAAACATCTTGTGCGCCTGATAATTGGTGCCCTCGTGAAAAAGATAAGTTGCGTAGCTGTCCGGCATAGAGGACATGAGCGACTCTCCGAAAAGTATTTGCACTTCTGCTTTATTATTATAACAAAATATATGCGCGCACACAAGAGGGAAAACGGGAAAAATTGACAAATCCGACTCTGCGGCAAGCGGCGAAACGCGCAAATTGTGCTTTTTGAGCGGATTTTTCCGCAAATGGCGACTTTAATTTCCGTCGTATGCGGGCAGGGTGCGCACTTTAAAGCGCGTGTATCCCCGTGTCGCGGCAAAGAGCCGTTCGCTCTCCTCCGCGTCCTTCGGGAAGGCGCACACCGCGCTCCCGCTCCCCGTCATGACCACCCTCTCCGCACCGAGCGAGCGCAACAGCGCATACGCCTCTCCGACGGCAGGGACGAGCTTTGCCGCGGGCGCGAAAAGATCGTTGTGATATTCCCCTTCCCTTTCGGGCAGTTCCCCCGTCTCTTTCATGCGGTCATATCCCGCGTATGCCTTCGCGGTGTCCACTCCCTCTCCCGGAAGAAGGATGAACACCTCTCTCTCGGCAAAGGGCAGCCTCTCCACGCGCTCTCCTCTCCCCGTCACGCGGGCGTCGCCGCCGATGTACATATACGGCGCATCCGAACCAAGGGAAAGCAACAGCGCGTCATCGGGTGTCCTGCCCGCGCTCTCCGCCCACAGCTTCGTCATGCATACGGCGAGCGCGGTGGAGCCGCCCAGCCCCGCGCCCGAAGGGATGCCCTTTTCCAGCGCGAAACGCGGCGCGCCGCCGAACGCGGCGTGCAGTCTCTCGTATATTCGGTCGAGCCTCGGCAGAAATCTCTCCCACGAGAAACCTTCCGCCGCCCTGCCGAACACGAATCTCTCTCCCTCGCCTTCCGGCATCCACGCGCTGTCGAAAAGGGAGACCGTGCACACCCTCATATCCAAAGTGTGCATATCCCCCTCTCTGCCCGTGACGGCAAGGGAAAGATTGACTTTCGCACCGGTGCTGACCTTTTTCACAATGATATACTACCACCCCGCGCCTTTTTTTTCAACCTTGTGCGGGCGGGATGCGGACATCGCTTGGTGTTCGGGCATCCTGCGGCACGGACGCCCCCTCCGCGCACCCTCCGCGAACGCCCTGACGCAACAAAAGATCCGCCCCGTGAGGAGCGGATCTTGTTGTCGCTTGTGCGTGTGATCCGTGCGCGGCTTTCCGCCGTCATAGAGCGCGCCGCGTGCGAACGCCGCCGCGTCATCTCTCGTACAGCACGAGATCGAGCTTGATGAAGTCCACCATGGCGTTCAGCCACTGCGCGCCGTCCTCCTCGTAAAGGGAGAACACGAGATAGGACTGCGTGTCGGGATCGGAAGGCGTGAGGTAGACGCCCGTATACTTCGTGCCGTCGGGATAGACCACCTCTTTCAGCGTGTAGCTGCTCTCGATGACGATGCCGAACCCTTCGGGGATGTTGAGTTCGGTCGGGATCTCGCCGGAGAAGAGCAATGCCGCAAGTTCCTCCACAAAGGCATCCGTGTCACCGTCGGAGACGAAGCTCACGCCGAGGGAATCCTTCGCCCTTTGCAGCGAGCCGAGGATGTCATCCGTGTCAAAGCCGGGCATTATCGGCTCGACGTAGGACTTTATGAAGGAATCCATGTTAAAGTCAAAGCTCTCCATACTGCCAAGGAAATAATTTAACACTCCGTTGACTGCCGAGCCGTTGATGGTGAGCCTTACTTCCATCGTCCCGTCGGGACGGAGCGTAACGCCCGATCTTTCCTGGACGATAAGCTCTCTGACCATGCTTGCGATGAAGTCGCCGCTGCCCACGCTGAAATCCATGTCCCAAAGGGTGGAGGTCTCCCACCAGATGCCGAAGTCCCTCTCCTCGCTCACGTAGCCGGCGTCGCGGTCGGCGTAGGCGGAGTCGATGTCCGAGTAGTCGGGAGTAAGCCCTCTCGTCGCATCGAAGAACACCTCGGTGACGGTCTTGCAGTCAGCCGCCGCATCTATCGCCGCATTCACGGCAGCGGCGTCCGTGACTATGCCGTCAAAATATTTCGCCAGCACGTTCTTGCGCATGGCTTTGTATTCCGAAAGAGCCTTGCCCGCATCCGCAAGCCCGCGCTCCTCAAGGATGCCCTGAGTGAGGTCGGCAAGCACCGCGTGTCCCTCGTTGGAGGGGTGGATATAGTCGGGGTAGATGAGGGCTTTGCCCCTCTCGTAGTCCTCTTCGAATATGCGGTCGAACTCGCTGCGCGCATCGGCGATGACGAATGCGCCCGGATGCGCCTCGAGATAGTCGTCCAACACCCCGTTCAACCTGTCGAGTATGCCGGAACCAAGCTCGCGCAGATCCTCGGGATATACATTATACTTGCTCGCCAGAGTGGCACGGGTGGGTTCGTCCACGAGAGTGGAATTCTCGCTCAGCGGATTGTAAACATTCTGGAAGATGACGAGCGCGTCGGGGTTGAGGGCTTTGAGCCTTTCCACGATGACGGCGATGTTGTCGCTCGCCACCGCCGCGATGCCGTTGATGATGTCATACTTTCCCTGCGCCGCTTCCAAGACCACGTCGTTCATGCTCAGGTTCTGAAGAAGGTCGTTGCCGAGGATGGAGATGTGGATGACGTCCGCCTCGCTGACGTGAAGTAGCAGACCGCGCGCCTTATCGTAATCGATGTCGGTGTTTTCGAGAATGGCTCTGAGATCCTTGGTGAGATGCCCGGAAACGGAATGGTTGTAATATTCGTAATCATTCCTTCTGCCGATGACGTTGGCATAGGCGTACTCATGCCTGAGACCGAGGGGAGACGCGCCGAGTATGCCCTCCGCAATGGAGTCGCCGAGATAGACTATCTCGGTCTTTTGCACCTCTCCTTTATTGTTGCAGGCGGCGAGCACGGCGATGCAGCACACCAGCATGACGGTCACGAGCAGTAAGGCGATGACCTTCCTTTTCATAATATCCTCCTTATCATCTCCCCTGCGGGGAGATCACGACAACATTATACAACCTTGTGCGTAATAATACAATAGTCAATTTCCGCAGGACGTATCCGCATCGGCAGCAAGCAGTTCCGTCACCTCTCCCCAACCCACCGAGAACCTGCCCTCCTCGGTGTCCACCAAAAGGGCGCAATCCGCATCCGTATCCGCGGCGATGCCGCAGCGCGTGACGCCCTCCGCATCCCGGAAACGCACGCGTCTCCCCAGCGTGGCAAGGGACGCTTTGTAATCGGGAAGGAGATCCTCTCCCTCTTGCTCCAAGCGGTAGAGACGGGCGAGCAGCTCGGTGAGTCTCACCGCCGCGTCATGCAAAAAAGCCTGCCTGTCTTGCACAAATTCGCGCTTTATCTCTTCGTTTTTGCAACATAAACACGCGGATGTCGCAATATCTTTAAGCGCGCCGAAGTCATCGGCACTCTCGAAGATGTTGACTCCGATGCCCGTCACCACCACGCGATCGCCCTTTGCGGTGACAATGCTTTCGGGGAGTATGCCCGCGATCTTTTTGCCCTCCGCGAGGACGTCGTTGGGCCATTTGAAGGAGACGGGAATGCGGAAATATTCGTAAAGAAGTTCCTTCACCGCAAGCGCGGCGAGCACTCCGAAACGCGCGAATCTCTCCCCCGCGGGACACACGAAGGAGAGGTAAAGCCCGCCGCAGCGCGGAGAGAAAAAGGTGCGCGACATCCTGCCCCGCCCCGTCGTCTGTTCCGCGGCGGCGACGGAAAAGCTCTCCCCCTCCCCTTCCCGCGCAAGGCGTTTCGCCTCGTCGTTGGTGGAAGGGAGTGAGGTATGGAAAAAGCAAGGCAGGAGACTGCCTTGCTCTGTGTAAAGAGTGATCTTGCCGTCCACCGCTCAGACCATGGGGGCGAACACCGCCATGAAGAAGCCTGCCGCGACAGCCGAGCCGATGACGCCCGCGACGTTCGGTCCCATGGCGTGCATGAGAAGGTAGTTCCCGGGCTTTGCTTTGAGTCCCTCCAGGTTGGACACCCTCGCCGCCATAGGCACCGCAGAGACGCCCGCAGAGCCGATGAGAGGATTGATCTTGCCCTTGGTCAGCCAGCACAGCAGCTTGCCGATGCCAAGCCCGCCCACGGTGGCAAACGCGAACGCCACAAGTCCCAGCACGACGATGAGGAGCGTCTTGGTGGTGAGGAAGGTGGTGTAATGCGCGGTCGCGCCCACGGAGACGGAGAGGCAGATGGTGACGATGTTCATGAGCGCGTTCTGCGCCGTGTCGCTGAGGCGCGCGGTCACGCCGCACTCTCTCAGAAGATTGCCCAGCATCAGACATCCGAGCAGCGGTGCGACGGAGGGCAGGAAGAGACAGGTGGCGATGATGATTATGATGGGGAAGAGGATCTTCTCCGCCTTGGTGACCTTGCGGGTGGGCTTCATGACTATGGCACGTTCCTTCTTGGTGGTCATGAGCCTCATGATGGGGGGCTGTATGACGGGGATGAGTGCCATATAAGAGTACGCCGCGATGGCGATGGCAGCGAGCAGATCGGGAGCGAGTGCCTTGGTGAGCCATATCGCCGTGGGACCGTCCGCGCCGCCCACTATGCCGATGGACGCCGCCTCGGGACCGGTAAAGCCGAAGCACACCGCGAGGAAGAACGCGACATAGATGCCGAACTGTGCCGCAGCACCGAGGATGAGGGATTTCGGGTTGGAAAGCAGAGGCTCGAAGTCCGTCATCGCGCCCACGCCCAGGAAGATGAGGCAGGGGTAGACGCTGGTCTTGACGCCGATGTAGAGGATGTCGATGAGACCGCCTTCGTTGAGCACTTTGGCGTAGTCCACCACACCGCTGGACGCCACCTCGTCACCCACCCAAAGTTCGGGGTGATAGATCCAGTCCGAAATCGGACCGGGGATGTTGCTGAGGAGCATGCCGAACGCGATGCCGACAAGCAGCAGCGGCTCGAACTTGAACTTGATGGCGAGGAAGAGGAAGAAGCAAGCGATGACGATCATCACCACATTGCCCCAGTCGAGGTTGAGGAACCCCGTGGACTCCATCAACCCTTCAAAGGTCTCGCCGTAGTCCACGCTCCCCGCCGCGCCTAGAAGTTGAGATGCAAGGGAGAAAGTCATTGCCGCCTCCTTACTCTACGTCAAAGAGAGGATCGCCCGTATTGACGACTGCGCCCTTCTGGACATAAATTTTAGTGAGTGTACCCGCCTTGGGAGAGACGATCTCGTTCTCCATCTTCATGGCTTCGAGGATGATGACGACGTCGCCCGCCTTGACGGACTGCCCCACCGAGAAGTTGACTGCATTGATGTTGCCGGGCAGAGGTGCGGGAACGGCGTTCGCGCCCGCCTGTGCCGCGGGAGCGGGAGCGGCGGGAGCGGATGCCGCGGGTGCCGCGGGTGCGGCGGGGGCTGCGGGGGCAGCCGCGGGGAGAGCCGCTTCGTATTCCGCCTGTATGACGGCTTCGCCCTTTTCCACTTCCACTTCGTAGACTTTTCCGTTCAACGTGACTTTATAGATCATTTTTCCACCTCCGCGTCATCCAGCCTTTCGATGCGCTTGAATCTGAGTTGATTGAGGGGCGTGTCGGTAGCATCCGCCACGATCGCCATGATCATAGCGGCGTCGCGCTCCTCGGTGCGGATGAGAGTAAGCTCTCCGCAAGTGCCTGCGGCAAGGGGCTGTTCCGCGACGGTCTCCTCTGCCGCGGCGTCCTCATCCTCCTTCTTCTTTTTCCCGAACCCCGGGAATTTGCTCGTGACGACGTGTCCTTTATCCGCGGCAAGCCCCATCAGCAACACGATGCACATCAGGATGATGAGCACCACGAACACGATGGCAAAGCCTATCGCCGAGATGACGAGCGCGTCGAGAATGGTGATCTCGCCCATAACGCCTCCTTAGTCTGCGGGTGCGATGGTATAGCGCACCACTTTCTCCTCTTTCGCCTTGCGCGCGGCAAAATATTTCTCCGCGACCTGCGGGAAGAGGACGTAATCCAGGACATCTTCATCGCTCTTGGCGATGCCTTTGAGTTCCGCCTTAGTCTTTTCAAAGACGGGTTCGAGGGTGTCGGCATATCTGCCCTTGACGGGCTGCTCGTCGCCGAGAGCCTTCTTCATCACTTCGGGACTGATCTTGCCGGGAGCTTTGCCGTACTCGCCCTTGCAGTACGCCTTGACCTCTTTGGAGATATTCTTGTAGCGTTCGCCGGCAAGCACATTCGCCGTCGCCTGCACGCCCACCATCTGGCTCATGGGAGTGACGAGGGGCGGATAGCCGAGGTCGGCACGCACCTTGGGAGTCTCCACAAGCACTTCCTCAAAGCGATCCATCGCGTTCTGCGCCTTGAGCTGAGCGACGAGGTTGGAGAGCATGCCGCCAGGCACCTTGTAGTTGAGCGCGTCCGTATCCGTGGCGAGCATCTTGGGATCCAGCTTGCCCGATTTCAGGAACTCGTCGCGGACGGGCTTGAAGAAGTCGTTGACCTTTTTGAGCACCGCGGGATCCAGACCGGTCTCATATCCAAGCCCGGTGAGCGCGTAATGCAAAGTCTCGGTGGCGGGCTGGGAGCTGCCGCCGCTGAAACAGGACGTCGCGGTGTCGATGACGTCCACGCCCGCCTCCACGGCTTTGAGATAGGTCATGAACGCCATGCCCGTGGTGCAGTGGGTGTGCAGCACGACGGGGACTTTTACGCTCTGTTTGATCTCGCCGATAAGCTCATACGCCTCCGCGGGACTCATGACGCCCGCCATATCCTTGACGCACACCGTGGTGACGCCCATGTCCTCCATCTCTTTGGCGAGCTTTGCGAACGCCTTGATGGTGTGGACGGGAGACTGCGTATAGCTGATGGTGCCGGACACTTCCGCGCCGCGCTTCAACGCCTCTTTGGTGGCGACCTCGATGTTGGTGAGGTCGTTCAGCGCGTCGAAGATGCGGATGACGTCGATGCCGTTCTCGACGGACTTGGCGACGAACATCCTGACTATCTCGTCGGGATAGTGCCTGTAACCGAGCAGATTCTGTCCGCGAAGGAGCATCTGCAATTTGCTCCCCGGCATCGCCTTGCGGATCTTTCTCAGCCTCTCCCACGGATCTTCGTCGAGATACCTCAGGCAGCAGTCAAAGACCGCACCGCCCCAGCACTCAACGCTGTAATAGCCGGCTTTGTCCATCTCGGACAATATGCCTGCGAATTTTTCGTACGGCAGCCGCGTTGCGATCAGGGACTGATTCGCGTCGCGCAGCACTGTTTCGGTAAAACCTATTTTCATGCCATTCCTCCGTCTTGTTCTCATTATTGCGGCGCGTCCGCGCCGCGCGCATATGCGCGTTATGTCACTTTATCTTCCCGCTCTCGATGTCGGTGAGAGGGAGCATCTTGATGTCGAATGTGCCGTCCGGGGAGATGTCCACCGTCGTGCCGCCGCGCTGCGCCTTGCACTTTGCCGTCGGGATCTGCCCCAACGCCGCGACGTAAGCGAGATAGTCTATGCTCATGCCGTAGGTCATCCTCATGCCGAGATACTCTATGGAGAGGGTGTTGAGATGATCATGCCCCACAAAGAAACCTTTGAGACTGCCAAGCTCCGTCATCCTCTTGATGAAGTTGCCCTCTTTCTGCTTGGGATAGCCGAAATATTGATCCTTTTCCCCCACGAAACCGAGGTGATATGTCGCGCCCGGCTCGCCGCGGTAGCACTTCTCCCAGCCCTCCTTGAACTCCTTGGGCGGGATGTGGAAGAAGGCGAGAGAGGAAATGACGCTCCCCTCCGCGGAATTTTCGCGGATCACCTTCTCGTACCAGTCGATCTGATCGTCGTGAATGGTGTCGAACCCGCTGAAAAATGTGCCGCCGGTGTAGGAGTTGCTGTCCACCATCATCAGCATCATGACGGGCTTGCCGTCCGCGGTCTCAAGGCGCATCGCATGGTTGCCCACCCCCGTGAGGGCGGGATCGCCCTTTTCAAACAAACAGGACTTTAACGTCATATAATAGTCCGCTAAACGTTCCTTTTTGTAAAATGCGATGCATTCCTCGTCGTGATTGCCGAAGGTGAAAGTCCACGGCACGCCGAGGCTGTCCATACATTCGCCGAACTTCTTGGACGCTTTGAGATTGTTGCTCGTGCCGGAGTACATGAAGAGCGGATACACCATGTCTCCCGTCACCACGACGAGGTCGGCGTGCGACGCGCGCACGATCTTCCGGACAGCGTCGAGGGCGAGCCTGTCCTTCTTGCGGCTGAGGAGACCTCCGCCGATGTGGATGTCCGTGAGTTGCAGGATCCTGAACGGTCTGCCCTCCGGCATCCTGATGACGGTCATGCCGTCTCTCTTTTCAAACTCCGCCTTTGCCGTCATTTCTCCTCGTCCTCCGACGTTTCGGGAGCGGCACTCTCCTCTGCGGGAGAGATCGCGCTTTCTTCAAAGACCTCGCCTTCCGCTTCGCCGAAGCTCGCCTCGGGGGTGTCGGCGTTCAGCTCGGTGCCGTCCGCGCCCGCAAGCACGGCGACATAACCGCCGGGATCTTTCTTGCCGTAAAGCTCGTGCACGAGAGCGGTGCGCTCCGCCTCCTCCTCTTCGGAGAGCACGGTGCCCGCCTTTCTCGCCTCGATGAAGTATCTGACGCGCGCGAGTTTCTTATTGGTGATCTTATAGTTGAAGGACGCCCAAAGGGCTATCGCTATGAACACGACTATGGCAAGTCCCATGATGAGTCTTATCGCCAGCAGCACCGTCTCGCTCTGCGGGATATACTTGGTGGGATCGCCGCTGTCGTTGGAGATGTAGCCGAGAGGATCGAGGATCCAGCCGATGAGACCGACGCCCAGCGCGCCCGCGATCTTTCTTGCAAGCGTCATCATGCCGCTGTAAGTGCCGGTGGAACGCTCGCCCGTCGCCATCTGTCCCACGTCCACGGTGTCCGGGAAGATGATCCAGGGCATCATCTGCGCGCCGCCGAAGCCGAAGCCCATGAGGATGGCGGCGATGGGGACGAGGACGGGAGGCGCCCAGCTCGGATCCATGACGCAGAGCAGGATGCCCGCGATGATGTAGGCGGGAAGCCCCATGCGGAAGGCGAACTGTTTGCTCTTTTTGTCCATGACGTAACGCGCGAGGGGGAACATGATGACCGCAGACACCATGAGGGGCGCGATGATAAAGAGCGAGGACATATCCCAATCAAAGAGCTTGTAGCCGTGCCACACGTCCGTCGCGTAGTAGACCGCGAGGGCGGAGATCATGTCCAGGCATATGAACGCCGCAACGTACATGACGATGTGCCAGCGGTAGGAGCGGTTCTTATAGGGAGTGAGATAGCTGTTGAAGAACTGTTTGAGGTTGAATTTCTCTTTGGGCGTGGTCGCCTTGATGCGCTCTTTGACAAAGAGTCCGCAGATGATGAGACCGCCGCCGAAGAGCACGCCGAAGATGATGGCGAGTGCCAGCCAGAACTCCGTCGTGGACATGTTGGGCATGAAGAGGTAGCCGTCCTCGTTGATGAGTGCCTCGATGAAGAGAAGGGGAAGCACATAGGCAAGTCCGCTCGCCGCCGCGTTGAACACCAATTTCACGGTGTTGGCGTTGTTGCGCTCCTTGAATGAGGGGGAGATGTCGCTGGACATCGAGCAGTACGGCACCATGGCGATGGTGGAGAATGTGTTCCACAAAATGTACATGATGACGATGAACGCCGTGAATCCCGCAACGGACACGCCCCAATCCCTTATGGGCATGAACATCACGAAAATGCCGATGAGCAGCAGGATGCCGCCCGAGAACATATAGGGTTTGCGTCTGCCGAAGCGTCCTCTCGTGTTGTCCGAGATGAACCCCATCACGGGATCGGTGATGGCGTCCCAGAACTTGGCAACAAGCATGATGGTGGAAGCGATGCTCATCGCAATGCCCATGGTGGTCATGTACTTCAACATGACGCAGGACATCAGCGCAACTCCGCCGCCGTCCATGAACGCGCCACAGCCGTAGGCTAACTTTTCTTTGGTGGGGACATAGTCCGGGGACTGCCTGTAAGACAGGTCTTTAACGGGTTTTTCGGCTTTTGTTCTTGCCATAAAAACTCTCCTCAAACGTAATCAAGGGTATGATAACATACGCGCGCGCCGCCGCGCAATAACAATAAACACATTCCCCCGCGAATTTTAATGATTCTTTCATCTCCCGCTCCGCGTGCGCGGGCGCACTCCTCTCCGCGCTCTCCTCTGCGCGCCGTCCGCACCCCCCCCCTACTCCCGCCGCCTTGTCGGCATATGTTCTCCCTTTCCCGCGCCGCCCTTTCTTCCGCAAAAGAAAAGCGCGGCTCCCGCCGCGCCTTTCCGTGTTTTTCATAATAGCACTATCAAAACCGACTGAGCGTGAATGTGATAGAGCCGTTGTCTTTGTCGAATGTGAGTTCACCGTTGCGGTATTCGGCACCGTCCGAAGATGTATCCATGCCGATATACAGCTGTTCCCCCTCTCCCGTAAGGCTGACATAGATCGTGATCTCATACCTGTGTCCGGGGACATACTCAATGGTGAGCGTCGCGTAATTGTCATCGTCAACGGTATATTGCGGAGAATTTACATGCCCCGGCTTAAAGAATGATTGATACTGTTTGGCATCGGTATTTTCCTCATGATCGAGATCCTCGAATTGGAAAACTTCCACTTCGTAGTTGACCATCTGGAACTTGACGGTCGCAGTCCACTTCTCCACGGAGACGATGGGTTCCGGTTCCGTCACGGTGACGGTGCAGACCAACACGGATTCGTCGCCGAACTTCTGTCCGTTCTCCACTATGAGAACGATCTTCGCCGTGCCGACATCCACCTTGCTGCGGTCTATGCTCACGGTGAAAGATGTGGTATTGCTGTCCTTTTGTGCGAATGTCACGCTCAGCGCGTCATCGGGTATGACATCCTGATCCAGCGAAAAAGCCCTTTGCTCATGCACATGAAAGTATCCGCCTGTCCCGGACGGAACTTTGCTGACATTTGCGACAAGCTTGGCATGATCGGAGTAATACTGATCGTCGTCGGATACAGGCACCCATTTTTCGATCGTCGTCTCGTTGGCGGGACTCCATGTCAGGAAGTTGTCCTCCGCCGTATCGGGATAGTAGTCCGCATCAACGGTGAGCCGCACGGTCTCCGCAGGCATGGTGAAAGAATAGCTGCCGTCCGCGCCCGCCGTGAGCACCTCATATTTAATGCTTTGGTTGTATGCAAGTTCCACCTTGTTGATGACACTGTCATCGGGATGCGTAAGGTTCACCTTGAAAGTGATCACGTCACCCTCGTACGCCCCGTCGGGCAATCCTTCGACGGTGAAAACATCGGATGCGGACGGTGCCTGTATGGAATAACGCGTACCGTTGCCGCCTCCGTTGCCGCCGCCTCCGCCGGGGTTTTCGCTGTCCTTCTCGTTGCAGGCGGCGACGGTCACCGCAAGCACCGCGACAAGGCATAATATCAGCATCAGTTTGCCAAATTTTTTCATATAGTCCTCCTTTTGCGCGCAGCCGAGGGGATGCCCTGCGGCTCTGCGCCTTTATAGTATATCACATTGTCGCGCGGGCGTACAGGGGTTTCTTGACGGCGATGCCCCCTCTCCCTCCCGAAAGCTTCTCCCTCGACACATTGACAAGTGTCTGCGGATGACATATAATGATGTTTAGGCAAAGGAGATCACCATGACCACCGACGGCGACGGCGACGGCGACATAAGCGACGCTCACCCGCACCCATCCCGAACCACCACCCGGACATAACCGTAGCGATACGGCTATGTCTTTTTGTTTTGCAAATAATATCGGAGGACGATAAAATGGACGACAACCCAAACCCGAACCCGCGCCCGCAATGGCACTCTCTGTCCGTCGAGGACGCGGAAAAACTGCTCTGCACCACCGCAGAAGGTCTGAGCGACGCCGAAGCGCAGGCGCGCCTTGAAAAGTACGGGCGCAATTCCCTCGGCGAAGTCAAGCCCAAGAGCGTGTGGCGCATGATCTTCGAGCAGATCTCGGACATCATGGTCATCATACTCTTCATCGCCATGGTGTTCTCATTCGTGATGTACGCCATAGACGGCGAGGGACTCGCGGAAGGCATAGTCATCTTCGCGGTGATCACCCTCAACGCCGCGGTGGGCGTCATACAGGAAAAGAAAGCAGCCGACGCTCTCGCCGCGCTGAAAAGCATGACCGCGCCCGTGGCGCGCGTGCTGAGAGACGGCGACGAGAGCCTCGTGCCCGCAAGCGAACTTGTGCCCGGCGACGTGATATACCTTGAGGACGGCGCGATCGTCCCCGCCGACGTGCGACTCATCTCGGACAACAATCTGCGCGTGCAGGAGGCGTCCCTCACGGGAGAATCCGTCCCCTCCGAAAAGGACGCGAATGCGGTGCTTTCCGCCGACGCTCCCCTCGGGGACAGGATCAACATGGCATACTCCTCCTCCGTCGTGATGTACGGCAACGCGATGGGCGTTGTCGCGGCGACGGGTACAGACACCGAGGTGGGCAAGATCGCCGATATGCTCAAAAAGCAGGACGACTTCCAGACGCCCATCAAGAAAAAGCTCAACTCCGTGGGCAAGATCCTCACCGTCATAGGGCTTGCGGTGTGCGTCATCATCATGGCGATAGGCTTTGCAAGAGGGGGCAGGACGTGGCAGTCCCTGGTGCTTTTGGGCATCTCGCTCGCCATCTCCATCATCCCCGAAGGTCTGCCCGCCACCGCCACCATAATCATGGCGTTCGGCGTGCAGCGCATGGCAAAGCGCAACGCGCTGGTGAAGAGCCTGCCCGCCGTGGAAACGCTGGGCAGCGCGACGGTGGTGTGCTGCGACAAGACGGGCACCCTCACCCTCAACAAAATGACGGTCACGCACTTCTCCGCGGCGGGCGGTCTGACGCAGGGCAAAGTGCAGCCCGCGGAGGAGTTCGACTCCCTTCCCGCCGCCACGCACGACGCCCTGACATACGCCTTCGCGCTGTGCGGCAACGCCACCTTCGATCCCGACCGCGAAGGGGAGACGCTGGGCGATCCCACCGAGGGCGCGCTGATCACGTTTGCGCGCATTCACGGGGTTGATGCTGACGAATGCGAAGATAAACACCCGAAATTGTTTGAACAGCCCTTCGACTCCGACCGCAAACGCATGACCACCGTGCATATGGTGGGAGACGCGCTCACCGCCTACACCAAGGGCGCGGCGGATGAGATGCTCCCCCTCTGCTCCCACATCCTGGACGCGGACGGCGTGCGCGAAATGACGGATGACGACCGCCGTGCCATAGCCGCACTGTGCGAGAAGATGAGCGGGGACGCTCTGCGCGTGCTGGGCTTTGCGACGCGCACTCTCACCGCCGTTCCGGAGGATGACGACGACATCGAGAAGGACATGACTTTCGTGGGCGTGGCGGGGATGATAGATCCCCCGCGCGGCGAGGTGATAGGCGCGGTGGACGCGTGCCACGACGCGGGCATACGCGTCATCATGATCACGGGCGACCACAAGGTGACCGCCCTCGCCATAGCAAAACAACTGCACATCTTCCGCCCCGGCAACACCGTCATTTCGGGGACGGAGCTTGACGACATGTCCGATGCGGAACTCGACGCCGCCGTGGGCAATGCCGTCGTGTTCGCGCGAGTCTCCCCCGCCGACAAACTGCGCATCATACAGTCCCTCAAACGCACGGGCGAAGTAGCCGCCATGACGGGGGACGGCGTCAACGACAGCCCCGCCCTCAAAGAGGCGGACATCGGCGTGGCTATGGGCATCACGGGCACGGACGTCGCAAAGGATGCGGCGGATATGATCCTGCTCGACGACGACTTCACCACCATAGAACAGGCGATCCGCGAAGGCAGACGCGTCTACCGCAACATACAGAAGGTGATCCAATTCCTCGTCGCGGGCAACATCGCGGAGATACTCACCCTCTTCCTCGCCTTCTGCTTGGGGTGGGAGGATCCCATCCTTGCCATCCACATCCTGCTCATCAACCTCGCCACGGACTCCCTGCCCGCCATCGCGCTGGGCGTGGATCCCGCCGACGGCAACGTGATGAAAGTCCCGCCCGTAAAGAGCGGCACTCTCTTTGAAAAGGGCGTCATAGTGCGCATACTCACGGGCGGTCTCATCATCACCGCCGCCGCACTCTCCGCCTATTGGATAGCGGAGGCGTGCTACGGCTCCACTCCCGAAGAGAAACACTCCATCGCCATGACGATGACCTTCCTCGTCCTCGCGCTCTCCCAGCTCGCCCACGCCATCAACCAACGCTCCAATCTGGACAGCGTGTTCAAGCCGGGACAGGGACACAACAAGATGCTCTACCTCGCCATGGCAGGCTCCGTGGCGATCCTCGTGCTGGTCACCTTCGTGCCGGGAGTGATGGACTTCTTCGAGTTGGTCTATCTCAACGCCGAGCAATATCTCATCGCGGTCGCGCTCGCATTCCTTCCCCTCGTGGCGGTGGAAGCAGTCAAACTCGTGCTGCGCATCAGGGCAAAGAGGAAAGCCTCCCGCACCTGACCGCGCGACTCGCAGGGAAACTCCCCGCAGCCTAGGAGGACAGCACAACATCGGCAAATCCTGCGGTGCGGAGGGAGCGAAAAGGAGCGCGCCGAGACCTGTCCGCATCATCCCGTCGCGGATGCAACCCGCCCTTTCGGGGGCGGGTTTTCTTCTCTCTCCCCGCCTCGTCCGAAACCGACATTGACCTGCGGCGGGAGAATTGATATAATTTCCGTGTTCCCGCCACGGGCGCATTGCGTCGGACGGGAAAGAAGGGGAAGAATATGAAAAGAAAGTTTTTAGCCGTCGTCTGTCTCGTCCTTTTCGCCGCGGTTTTCGCCCTCTCGGCAGCCGCCTGCAACAATAAGCGCACGCCCGCCGTGTACACGTTGGATCCCGACCGCGACTTCGGCATCTATTGGTACAACGACGAGGGCGAGAGGATGCTCTCCGAGGCGGACATGCCCGTCGGGTACTACGATCCCGCAAAACCCACCGTCGTCTACTCCCACGGTTGGAAGGCGGATCTCTCCGCCGAGGCACTCGTCACCCAGCCGAGCACGAGGGAGGCTCTGGGCGAGCTTTGCGGCTACCGCGATTACGCCGCGGAACTGAGAGCGGCGGGCTACAACGTCGGCTACTTCGACTGGCACCTCTATGCGGCGGATCTTTTCGCGCTGCAAGACGAGATATGGACGGTGGAGACCGAGATCCCGGAGGACGGCTCCAACTACGCCGCCGCCATCAAAGCACTCGGCGGACACACCTTTGCGGGAGAGTTCGCACGCGAGATCGCCACGGTGATGAAGGACGCCGAAAATCCTTCCCTGCACTTCGTGGGACACTCCTTCGGCGGACAGATGGTCATCGCCGCGGCTTACACGCTGGCGATGATGTATGACGAAGGGCTGGTGGTCAACCCGAACTGCGTGCCCGACCGCCTCTCCCTCGCGGACCCCTACATCCCGGTGGCGCAGCTTGAAGGCGAGATGGACGTGACGGGCAAAACCCTCAACGCCGCCCTCTGCACCGTGAACGCCGACGCCTTCGCCCTTCTCAACAAAAAAGGCACTTTTATCGACCTATATGGCGCAATGAACTTCATTTATGAGCAATATTACATCCTCGACGACGACATCGGGACGGGCGCGAAAGCTCACGAAGTCATCCTGGACAACTGTGCCTATGTCGTCCTCAGCGGGCTGAACAAGCTGGGAAGCGCGGCTACTCAACACGTCAACGCGCGGGATTACGTCCTCACCAACCTGGTGGACGGAGTGGCGGGCGAAAAGGGCAGGCTGCCCTTCTCTGTGGCTTGCTCCGCGGAGGAAGGACGGCAGTATGTCGGAGTCTCCTACACCCAGCTCGGTCCGGGCTTCGATTGGGAGGAGACCTATTACGAAGTGACCTGAAACGTGCCAAGCGCGGCGAGGGGAGACGGTGCGTCTCCCCTTTCCTTTACCGCGGAGAGGAGTGAAAAGGGAGGAAATGTCCGCATAGCCGACCTTTTCGGGATCTTTGTGCAGAGTTAGCGGCTGCGAACTTGTGCGCGCGCCTATTGCTCGAACGCGCGCGAGGGTGTATAATTGTATGAGATCTTGAATAAGGGTGTTTTCGTTATGGATAAATTTCGCGTGATCGAGATCAAGGAAAGCGTCTTTGCCGACAACAACGCCGAGGCGGCGGAACTGCGTCTCACCCTCAAAAAGAAGGGGACGCTGCTCATCAATCTTATGTCCTCGCCGGGTTCGGGCAAGACCACCCTGCTCAAACGCACCATCGCGGAGCTGAAAGACGAGATGAACATTGCGGTGTTGGAGGCGGACATCGACTCCGACGTGGACGCGCGCGCCGTGGCGGAAGCGGGGGCGAAAGCCATACAGCTCCACACGGGCGGCATGTGCCATCTCACCGCGGGCATGACGCGTCAGGGCGTGGAAGAGGTGGGCTTGGACGGCATCGACCTCGCCGTGCTGGAAAACGTGGGCAACCTGGTCTGCCCTGCCGAGTTCGACACGGGCGCGGCGAAAAACGTGATGATATTGAGCGTCCCGGAAGGCGACGACAAGCCGTTGAAATATCCTTTGATGTTCTCGGTGTGCGACGTACTGCTCATCAACAAGATAGACGTGCTGCCCTACTTCGACTTCGACGTGGACGAGTGCGTGAAGAGGGCAAAGAACCTCAATCCCGCGATAGAGATCTTCACCCTGTCGGGAAGGACGGGAGAGAATTTCTCCGCGTGGACGGAATGGCTCAGAAAGAGCGTGAAGGAATGGAAATCAGCCGAGCGCGTGGGCGACAACGCCTTCGTCAGACACGGCAGAAAATAAAATCGAGAGGGAATTATGGCAATCAGAAAGAAAATCGTAAAGCTGGCGAAGCTCGCGGGCGGGACCGCGGGCATGCTCAACAAGATCGATGAAAACGCGCCGGAATACTACGCGCTCGCTTGTTGCGTCACCGACGAGGAGGCGGACGTCGCTCTGCTCCTGAAATGGAGGACTCTCACCCCCGTCTCGGAGTTGCAGAAAAAGGCTGAGGCCAAATACGGCTACTCTCCCGAAAAGACGCACAAACTGCTCCTCGACCTCGCGTGGAAGGGCGTGCTGCGCGTCAACAAGCTGGAAAACGACGAGGACGCCTTCTACATCCAGACCTTCGCGCCCGGCATCCTGGAAATGATGGTGGGCAACAAGGAGCTGGTGGAAAAGCATCCCGAGATCGCGCGGGCTTTCGAGGAATACACCCGCATCCGCATGGCGTCTCTCTCCCCCATGCTCCCGCAGGGCACGGGACTCATGCGCGTCATCCCCATCGAGCGCACGATAGACGGCGCCTCCAAGGTGGAGACGGTGGAGAGACTGAGCTACTACATCGACAAATACGACGTCTATTCCGTCGCTCCCTGCTCCTGCCGCAGGACTCGCCGCATGATGGGCGAAGGCTGCGGACACCTCGAACACGATATGTGCATCCAGATGGGCAAGGGCGCGGAATATTTCATCCGCATGGGCAGAGCGCGCCAGATCACCAAGGAAGAGGTGTACGAGATCCTGCAAAAGGCGGAAGAGAACGGGCTGATGCACGAGATCCCCAACATCGACGGCACGGGCAACACGGTCGCCATCTGCAACTGCTGCCGTTGCTCCTGCTTCGGATTGCGCGTCGCCAACCTCTTCGGTGGCTATCGTGTCGTGTCCAGCAACTTCCAGTCCAAAGTGGACACCGAGAAATGCGTGGCGTGCGGCGCGTGCGTGGAGACCTGCCCCACCAACGCTCTGCGTCTCGGTCAGAAGCTCTGCACCCTCACTCCCCTCAAACAGGAGGAGGAACGCCGGGTGGTGGACTCCGTGTGGCACAAAGAGGATTGGAATGTCGATTTCCGCACCAACGCCGAGGACGTCGTGCCCACCGGCACCGCGCCCTGCAAGACCAAGTGTCCCGCTCACATCGCGGTGCAGGGCTACATAAAACTCGCCGCGCAAGGCAAGTATGACGAGGCTCTTCAAGTCATCAAGAAGGAGAATCCTCTGCCCGCCGTCTGCGGCAGGATATGCAACCACGCATGCGAGGACGCCTGCACCCGCGGCCGCATCGACCAGCCCGTCGCCATCGACGAGATCAAACGTTTCATCGCCGAGCGCGAACTCAAAAAGGAGCAGCGTTTCATCCCCAAGAAGATGCACGACTACTCCGACAAGAAGATCGCCATCATCGGCTCCGGTCCCGCGGGACTTTCCTGCGCGTACTATCTCTCCATAGACAACTACTCCGTCACCGTCTTCGAGAAAGAGGACAAACTCGGCGGTATGCTCACACTCGGCATCCCCTCCTTCCGTCTGGAAAAGGATGTGGTGGAAGCGGAGATCGACGTGCTGCGCGAGATGGGCGTGGAGTTCAGGACGGGAGTGGAAGTCGGCAAGGACGTCACTCTGGACGAGCTGCGCAAGCAAGGATATAAGGGCTTCTACATCGCCATCGGCGCACAGGGCGGCAGAGGCATAGGTGTGGAAGGCGAGGACGCTCAGGGCGTCATCCACGGTGTGGACTTCCTGCGCGCGGTCAACTCCGGCAAACAGACGGGCGTGAAGGGCAAAGTGGTCGTCGTGGGCGGCGGCAATGTCGCCGTGGACGTGGCGAGGACCGCCCTCCGCGAGGACACCGAGAGCGTCACGATGTACTGCCTGGAAAGCGAGAAAGAGATGCCCGCGAGCCGCGACGAAGTGGACGAGGCGTTGGAAGAGGGCGTCAAGCTCATGAACGGCTGGGGTCCCAAGCGCATCATCGTCAAGGACGGCAAGGTGGCGGGCGTGGAGTTCAAGAAGTGCGTCTCCGTGTTCGACAACGGCAAGTTCGCGCCCAAGTATGACGAGAACGACACCATCACCGTGGATGCGGACTTCGTGCTGCTCACCGTCGGTCAATCCGTCGTGTGGGGAGACCTGCTCAAAGGCAGTAAGGTCGAACTCAACCGCAACAACACCGCCAAAGCGGACGGTTTCACCTATCAGACCGCCGAGCCTGACATCTTCGTCGGCGGCGACGTGTTCACCGGTCCCAAATTCGCCATCGACGCCATCGCCGCGGGCAAACAGGCAGCCATCTCCCTGCACCGTTTCGTGCAGCCCGGACAAAGCCTCGTGCTGGGACGCGACAGACGCCACTTCATCGAGCTTGACAAGGACAACATCGACGTCAAAGGCTTCGACAACACTCCTCGTCAGACCTCAGGCATCGACCGCAGCAAGGAAAAGACCTTCCGCGACGCGCGTCTCGCCTTCACCGAGGAACAGCTCAAGAAAGAGACCGAACGCTGCCTCGGCTGCGGCGCGACCATCGTGGATCAATATAAGTGCGTGGGCTGCGGCTTGTGCGTGACCAGATGCCGCTTCGACGCCATCCATATGGAGAGACGTCCCGAGGAGTTCTACTCCGGCAAGCTGGAGACTCTGCCCTTCCGCGCCGTCGGCTATCAGGTGAAGCGCATGGGCAAGATCACCGCAAAAGCCATCAAGGACGCCTTCGTCACCGACAAGTCCGCGAACAAAGACGCGTAAGGCGCGGGGCTTAGCCCACAGTGAGGTGTTTATGCACGAACTCGGACTTCTCGCCGAAATCGTCGATAAGATCGAAGAGGTCGCAAAGGAAAACAATGTGACCGAGATAGAGACGCTGGTGCTCGACGTCGGGGAATACTCCGGCGTCGTCCCCGCCTATCTCGAGGACTGCTTCCCCGCAGTCATCGAAGGCACTATGCTCGCAAAGACCAAGCTCAAACTCAACATCATCGAAGGCAAAGCCTATTGCCACGACTGCGGCAAGACTTTCATGATCGCGGGACACGAGCAGAACTGTCCCTACTGCAATTCGCAGAAATGCGAGGTCATCGAAGGCGGCGAATTCGTCATCAAAGAGATCGTCGCCCGCTGACTCCCCCGCACCCCCACACCGCCGTTTTCCACCCGAAACGGCGGTTTTTCTTTTCATTTTGAGTGGATAAACAGTGTTCGGGGACAACTTCTGCCCGAAGTTCACGTCGTGTTCAAAGATACTCGCTCGGAGTGTACGTCGTGATCGGGGACGCTCGCTCAAAGTGTGCGTCGTACTCAGAGAGTGTAAAATAAGCCGACGTACTCTGACAGGGGAGTTATTGTCCCCCTCCTCCCCTACGGGACTCCTCCCCCACTCGGAATAGAGTTCCCTCCTCCTA
>CALVQW010000012.1 GCA_944358385.1 uncultured Clostridia bacterium | reverse complement strand
AAGCGCACCAAGGACTACGGTGAGTTCATTCAGGAGAACAGCTACGACGCTCTCTCCACTCTTCCCAAGAAGAGAAAGGGCAAGCTCGACCTCCGTCAGGTCATCGATGCTGCCAGACTCGCTCAGTATCCCAACGTGGACGGGTTCTTCCTCATCTACGGCAAGGGCGACATCACTCCGCTCATCTCTTATCTGAAGGGTTACGGCAAGGACGTCATCGCCGGCGTCATCGAACCCGATAAGAACAGCGCGCTGTGCAACAAGGTCATCACCCTCGACCTCAACGCCACCATCCAGACCGTCCTGCCCGCGGGCTACAAGAAGGTCGTCCCCGGCGAAGTCGTCGAGAAGCCGAAGAGAGTTGCTGCTCCCAAAGCCGCTCCCGCAGCCCCCGCTGCACCTGCTGCTCCCGCCGCTCCTGCCGCAGCCGCCGCTCCCGCTCAGAGTGCGGAGGATGCACAGTTTGCGATGCTGATGGAACAGTTCAACAAGATCATTGCCGGCTCCGAAGAATGAGCCGCCGATGCGCTGTCTAAAAACGACTTTTAGTGCACCGGGAACGGTGCACTAAATATAATATCCGAACTACCCGCAGGAAAGCCGGTCCCGCGGGGGAGAGAAAGAGGTAATCATGGCAAAGCTCACTATCAACAAAGAGGCTTGCAAAGGCTGCGGCCTCTGCGTCACCGCGTGTCCCAAGAAGATACTGCGCGTGTCGCAAACGGTAAGCAACAATCAGGGCTATTTCGTCGTTGAGGAGATAGCTCCCGAGCAGTGCATCGCCTGCGCCTTCTGCGCGACGATGTGTCCCGACTGCGTGATCACGGTGGAGAAGTAGTTATGGCAGAAAGAAAACTGATGAAAGGTAACGAAGCAATCGCCGAAGCCGCCATCCGCGGCGGCTGTCGTTTCTATGCCGGCTATCCCATCACCCCCCAGAACGAGATCCCGGAATATATGAGCTGGCGTCTCCCGCAAGTGGGCGGTCACTTCATCCAGGCGGAGAGCGAGATCGCTGCCATCAACATGGTGTACGGTTCCGCGGGTGCGGGCGGCAGGGCGATGACCAGCTCTTCAAGCCCCGGCGTCAGCCTGAAACAGGAGGGCATTTCCTACATCTGCGGCGCGGAGCTTCCCTGCGTCATCATCAATATGGTGCGTTCCGGTCCCGGTCTCGGCGGCATCCAACCCGCGCAGGGAGACTATTTCCAGGCGGTGAAGGGCGGCGGACACGGCGATTACAGGATGTTGGTGTACGGTCCCTGCTCCGTGCAGGAGTGCGTGGATCTCGTCTATGACGCGTTCGACAAGGCGGAGAGATACCGTCTGCCCGTCATGATCCTCGGCGACGGCATGCTGGGGCAGATCATGGAGGCGGTCACGCTGCCCGAGATGAAGGATCCCGCCACCTTCCCCAAGAAGCCTTGGGCGACTACGGGAGAAGGCTTCGGCAAGACCAGACGCATCATCAACTCCCTCTACATCGTCCCCGACGAGCTTGAGGATATGAACCACAAGCTGCAGAAAGTGTACGACGATATGTGCGCAAATGAGACCATGTTCGAGGACTATCTCACCGATGACGCCGAGGTGATCATCACCGCTTACGGCACCGTGGCGAGGATAGCCAAGAGTGCGGTGGACCTCCTGCGCGCCAAGGGCGTGAAGGCGGGGCTGTTCCGTCCCGTCACCCTCTATCCCTTCCCCAAGGACGCGCTCGACAAACTTGCCGCCGCACCTTCCGTCAAAGAGTTCGTCGCCGTGGAACTTTCCATGGGACAGTACGTCGAGGACGTCAAACTCGTCGTCGAAGGCAGGAAACCCGTCAAGTTCTTCAACCGCACGGGCGGCAACGTCATGGCTCCCGAGGACATCGTGGAGTTCGTCATGAAGGAGGCGTAATATGGCAGTCGTATTCAAGAAAACGGAAATGCTCACCGACACGCCGTTGCATTATTGCCCCGGCTGCACCCACGGCATCGCCCACAGACTCGTCGCCGAAGCGATAGAGGAACTCGGCCTCAAAGGCAGAGTGGTGGGCATCGCACCCGTCGGCTGCGCGGTGTTTGCGTACAAATATTTCAACTGCGATATGCAGGAAGCGGCGCACGGCAGAGCACCCGCCGTCGCAACGGGCATCAAGCTCACCAACCCCGACAACATCGTCTTTGCCTATCAGGGCGACGGTGACCTCGCGTCCATCGGTATGGCGGAGATCGTCCACGCCGCAGCACGCGGGATGAACATCACCGTCATCTTCATCAACAATGCGATCTACGGCATGACGGGCGGTCAGATGGCTCCCACCACGCTGCTCGGTCAGAAGGCGACCACCTGCCCCGCGGGCCGTGACGCCAAGGTGAACGGCAACCCCATCCGCATGAGCGAGATGTTGGCGACGCTGGACGGTCCCAGCTATATCGCGCGCTGCTCCCTCGCCGACGTGCCCAACATCAGGAAGGCGAAGAAGGCGATCCTGCAAGCGTTCAAAAATCAGATGGAAGGCAAAGGCTTCTCCTTTGTGGAGCTGCTTTCCACCTGCCCCACCAACTGGCATATGTCCCCCGTCAAGGCTCTTGACTTTGTCAAGAACGAGATGACGGCGCAGTATCCTCTGGGTGTGTTCAAGGAGGTAGAGTAATGGAAAAAGTCATAGTCGCAGGTTTCGGCGGACAAGGCGTGCTTTCCCTCGGGCAGATGCTCGCCTATGCCGCGATGTACGAGAATATGGCGGCGACCTGGTTGCCTTCCTACGGTCCCGAAATGCGCGGAGGCACCGCAAACTGCTCCGTCGTCATCGACGAGAAGGAAGTGGCGTCCCCCATCATCGCCGTGCCGGATTGCCTCATCGCAATGAACACCCCTAGCCTGTTCAAATTCCAGGATAAGGTCAAAAAGGGCGGTTTAGTCATCATAAACAGCTCTCTCATCTCCGAGAAGTGCGACCGCGACGACGTCAAGGTCTACTACGTGGAGGCGAACAGGATCGCGCACGAAGTGGGCAACGACAAGGCGTCCAACCTCGTCATCCTCGGCGCGTACATCAAGCTCTCAGGCGTTTTCCCCAAAGACGTCATGATGAACACCATCGCCAAAGTGTTTGCGGCAAAGCCGCAGTTCATTCCTTCCAATCAGGCTTGCTTTGAAGCTGGGTATGAGCTGTTCTGACCGACGGCGTCATTCGGCGACCTGCTTTGTCAAAGCCCCTTCCGCAATGCGGTCACGTACGAGAAAGTACGCTCCGGCGTCGCAATTCGCGCTAAACTGCAAGAAAGCCGCTTGAAAGAGCGGCTTTCCGTTTGCTTGCGCGCGATTGCTCCTTTTCCCCGCAAAGCGTGCTCGCTTGCTGCGCCGCTTTGCGGGGACCCCGATAGTGGGGCTTTTTCGCGCATCTCATCCAAATGACACCGTCAGTGAACGGGCGTTTGTGCGTGCGTTGGTTGAGTTCGCGTGTAATTCCGGGACAACGGGGACGGGGCAAAAATGTCCAATGAGGGACAAAACGTGTCCCGCATTAGACATTTGCGCACCCAAACCCCGCCGTAGGCGGGTCCCCTGCTTTACCCCGTCCCCTTTTGTCCCAATGCGTTCCCCATTGGGCGGGTGGGTGAGGGACACTAGTGACGTACACTTATTCGAAGCGTATTTGAGCACGACGTCTCTCTTTCGGAGACGATCTAACGCACACTTTGAGCGTGCGCGCCTGAACACGACGTTTCTTTTTCGGAGACGGAACCGGAGCCGCAGGGCGGCGACTATCTGAGTGCCGAGGGCTAACGTACAACTAAGTAGGGGTAGAACTTGTGCCCGAGTGCCGAATTCCTCCTCCCGTGCCGGGTTATCAGTGAGTGCAGTCATCCGCTTAGTTATGTGAGTGCGAGAAATAAAATTTTGCAGAGATGTACGGTTAGTCCCGCAAGATGCGAGGAGTGGACTCCAATCGGCACGGGGGAGGAAAGCCCGAAGGGAAGGAGGGGGTTTCTAACTAGCCTGTCAGAGGACGTCGGCTTATTTTACACTCTCCGAGTACGACGCACCCTCCGAGAGCGCGTCCCCGAACACGACGTACACTCAGAGCGAGCGTCCCCGAACATGACGTATCATTTGAGCGAGTGGTTTGTAATTAAGGCGCGGAGCGATGTGCCGCTCCGCGTGTGTATTGATTTTGATTTGTCGTCGTTGTCAAGGGCACGAAAAATTTTGCCTGCGTTGCAAGCAAAATTTTTCGGCGCAATTCCTTGACAAAACAGGCGCAGAAAAGTTTTATGTGACTTCATATGCACTCCGAGCGAGTGTTGTCCGTGTACAATGAAAACCCATTGGAGGCATTTTAACGCAAACTCAGTTCCTAATCGTTTATTTGACTTTTCCCGGACATTGCACTACACTCAAAATGCAAGTGATAGGAAACTGTTCGCTATTCAATTAGCGTGGTCTATCAAACGCCCCCGCTCATGTAAGAGTGGAGTTGCAGCGGCTGAAATAAGCCGCTGTTTTTAATAGTTTAGTGGTGCGGATTTTAATAAACTTTACAAAAAAGAACCGTCCCCAATTGTAAAGAAAGCGTCCCGGATTGTAAAATGAGGCAATAGTGCGGGGGTGTGGGGGCATAATACCCCCTACAGGGAGCGCGAGGGTGTAACACCCTCGTAAGGGGGGCGGGTGGTCAGGAGAATGCTAGGACTGTGTTGGCGATCAGGATGAGGATGACGGGGAGGAAGGCGGATATGCCCATGAAGCGGGCGTATCCTCTGCGCGGGACGATGCCGCGCGGCTTTTCGTAGTAGAGATGCAGTATGTAATTGTACATGAATGCCATGACATAGCGGTGGAAGGAGACTATGGCGGCAAAGATGGCATAAAATACGCCCAAGCACACTTCCGCCGTGACGATCGCTTTGCCGCTTCCCATGTTATTCACGACGAGCAGGGCGGTCAGGATGAAAGCTCCCGCCAACAGGAGGAAGGAAAGCACCATTTTGAGGTTATCGGCTGCTTTTGAGTTCATCATGCCCTCCCGTTCAATGAGATCAGTCTGACTGAGAATTCCATGCCGCCCATCGTCGGCGAGAAATTCCAATAATCTTCCCGCACCACGAGCGGTTCGCCGGGATATATTACGTCGTCAACGTTGACCGTGATGTTGTACAGCGCGGTTTTTGCTTCCAGCACGAACTGTGCTTCGATCACGATCGGGGTGTCGATCTTGGAATAAATGCAGAAGGATGCGTACGAATTGTCGTCGCCGATGACGGTAGTCGCGGTGTCGTCAAAGTAAATATACGCCGCATAATCGCTTTCGTCGAACTTAGTCACGGATGAGAGAGAAAATTGCGAGATGATGAATACCATCAGGCAGATCACAAAGATCACGGCGGAGCAGCCCAAGGCAAGGTTGGGCGGGAGAGCTTGCCGCACATTTTCGGGCAGGGCGTTGTCCTGCGGTGCGTCGCCTTGCGGCGCGCCGTCCTGTGGGAGGAAACTGCCCGGGGTGTCGCCCGCATCCGCGGACCTGTCTGCCGTGTATTCAGAGTCGAACTTCTCGTCCATAGATGTCACCGTGTCGTATGCTTCATGCTTACTATGCCGGAGCGGGATCATGCGGACATCAACGCGCCGATCCCTTGACACAAGTTTATGTTAGCATGACAAAACATGCCTGTCAATGCCGTTTCGTTTTTGTACGGTTATCCGAACAGGGCGGGTAAAGGACGAAATTCGCGGTGTATCGGGATCAAAAACCGCCGTTAAGCGGGAGAGGGGAGCGGTTGCGGTAGGTGCAGAAGGTCATGGTGTAGCCGCTGTCCGAGACGGGGGCGGACTCTTCGGCAAGTTCCCATTCGGGGAGCAGGTCGAGGTTTTCGTAAAAGACCTGCGCGCCGCCGTCCGCGCGCACTTTGGTGACCACGGCTTCCTCGCAGTAGGGCAGAAGAGTGCGGTACATCATCGCGCCACCGATGACATAGACGTTGTCGGAGTCGTAGCACGCGACGGTGTGCAGCACCTCATCGAGTGAGCGTACGAGAATGTAGCCCTTCTCCTCCGCGTCCGCGTCGCTGCCCTCCGGGTTTAGGACGATGTTGATGCGGTTTTTGAGGGGCATGCCGCCGGGCAGGGAGAGCAGGGTGTTAGCGCCCATGACGACGATCTTTCCCCGCGTGTGCTCCACAAAGTGGCGCATATCCGCTTTGATGTCAAAGAGCAGACCGTTATTTTTCCCGATGCCCCATTTTTCGTCTACCGCAACGATTGATTTCATCCGCTTTCTCCTGTCGATTGCTTTGCGCCGGTGCACGACCGATTATTGCTGTGCGGCACGCGTTGCTTGTTATGAGTAAGAAGTCGTGCATGGAGTACAGCCGTAGTTTAGGGGGCGTGGGGGAATAATTCCCCCGCTAGACCGCCACTTCCACCCTCTCGCCGAGGGGGGTGTACTTGTAGTCCTCAAGCTCGAAATCGTCCACCGTGAAATCGTAAAAATTCTTGATATCGGGGTTTATCCTGAATTTCGGAGCATTGAACTGCGGATTTTGCAAAATGCGTTCCACGATGGGGACGTGCCTGTCATAGATGTGCGCGTCCGCGATGACGTGGACGAGTTCCCCCGCTTTAAGCCCGCTCACCTGCGCGAACATGTGCAGCAGAACCGCATATTGCACCACGTTCCAATTGTTGGCGGTGAGGGTGTCCTGGCTGCGCTGGTTGAGGATGGCGTTGAGCCTGTCCCCCGACACGTTGAAGGTCATGGAGTAGGCGCAAGGGTAGAGGTTCATCTCGTGCAGGTCCTGGAAGGTGTAGATGTTGGTCATGATCCTGCGCGAGGAGGGGTTGTTTTTGAGGTCGTAAAGCACCCTGTCCACCTGGTCGAACTCGCCCTCTTTGTAGATGTGCTTGACGCCGAGCTGGTAGCCGTACGCCTTGCCGATAGAGCCGTCCTCGTCCGCCCAGCTGTCCCAGATGTGGGAGCCTAGGTCGTGGACGTTGTTGGACTTTTTCTGCCAAATCCAGAGTATCTCGTCCACCGCCGCCTTGAAGTTGGTCTTGCGCAGGGTGATGACGGGGAATTCCTCCGAAAGGTCGTAGCGGTTGACCACACCGAACTTCTTTACGGTGTGCGCGGGCGTGCCGTCCGCCCAGCGGGGACGGACGGGGAGGGAGGTGTCCCACACGCCGTTGTCTATGATGTCGCGGCAGGTGGCTATGAAGATCTTGTCTGCTTTGCTCATTGTGTATTCCTATGTGCCGCGGCTGCGCCGCGTTTTGGCGTTGCGTCGTTGTTGCTGCCGCGCCGTCGTTGTTGCCGTTGTCGCGATCGCTTTCCGTGCCGTCGTCACGGTCGCTTTCCGTGCCGTCGTCGCGGTCGCTTTCCGCGCCGTCGTCGTTGCCGTCGTCACGGTCGCTTTCCGTGCCGCGCGCCGAGTCTTACTTGATGACGAGTTTGGAGTTGACCTCTTTTGCCACTTCGCGGGGGAGTTTGACTATGCGCCTGTCGTAGGTGACAAGCCCGTTGATCTCCTCCTCCACGTCGCTCACCTGCGTATAGACGGCGGCGGAAAGCCCCTTGTCTATGGCGGGGATGATGCTCTTTTCGTAGAGCTTTTTGAATGCCGCCGCAAATTTCTCCTGCGTCTTGTACATCTTGTAGCCGAAGAGTTTGTCCGGGCTGAACATATGTCCCTCGGTGGGGAGAGAGTAGCCGCCGAACTCGGAAAGCACTATACATCTCTCGTCATTGGGGATGCGGATGGGCTTGAAGTAAACGTGCAGACTCTTGAGCTGCGAGGAATCCCTGCCCTGATCGTGCCAGCCGCTCACGCTGTCTATGATTCGGGTGGGATCGGCGGCGCGGAGCATTTCGGTGATCTTCACGGAATCGAACTGCCCCCAGCCCTCATTGAAGGGCACCCAGACGGCGAGGGAGACCACGTTTTTGAGGCGGGCGACGGTGTCGTACATCTCGGAGACGTACTCTTTCCTGCCTTCCTCGTCCGCGCGGGAGAAGAACTTATACTTGTTGTCTTTGAGGTGGATGCCGACGAAGGGCAGCACGCCAATCGCCGCAAAGTTGTAGTTCGTGCCGCCGGACACCATGTCCTGCCACACCAGCACGCCCTCCTTGTCGCAGTGGTAGTACCACCTGAGAGGCTCGATCTTGATGTGTTTGCGGATCATGTTGAACCCCAGCGACTTCACGAGTTTGACGTCATATTCGAGGGCGGCGTTGGAGGGGGGAGTGAGCATCCCGTCCGACCAATAGCCCTGATCCAGCACGCCGGAGTGGAAGTAGGGCTTGTTGTTGAGTGCGAGACGCTTGAAACCTTTGCGGTCGGTCACCACGGAGAACTTGCGCATGCCGAAATAGGAGCGCACCACGTCCTCGCCCACCTTGACCGCAAGGTCGTAAAGTTTGGGATTCTCCGGCGACCACAGCTCATAGCCGTCGAGTTCTATCTCGGCGACATTGCCTCTCACCTTGATGGCTTTGAGCAGCTTGTTGCCGTCCATGACGGCGATGTCCGCACTGTCCGCGCCCTCCATGTCCAGCTTGACGACGAGTTTGTCGCGGTCGATGTCGGGGATGAGAGTCATGTCTTTGAGGTAGGCTGCGGGGACGCTCTCCATCCACACGCTCTGCCATATGCCGGACTGCGGGGTGTACCAGATGCCGCCGTGGCGGAGCTTCTGTTTGCCGCGGGAGTGGTAGGAGGTGTCGGAAGGATCGGTCACCAGCACTTCGAGGACGTTCGTCCCCGCCTTGACGATGCCCGTGACGTCGAACCCGAATGGGGTGTAGCCGCCGACGTGGCTGCCAAGCTCGATGTCGTTGAGGACGACGGTGGCGCAGCAGTCCACCGCATCGAAATGCAGGAAGGTGTGTGCCTTGATGAAGTCCTCCTCCACCGTGAATTTGAGGCGGTAGCGCAGCTCGTCGTCGGGCATGACCTCGATGCCTTCGGGCAGCCCGGAGAGCAGACATTCCGGGGAGTAGGGGACGCGGATCTTGCCCTGCCAGCCGGGGAAGCCGTCTTTGACTTTGTAGATGGCGTAGTCCCACCAGCCGTTCAGCGTCTTGTAGCTGTCGCGCGCGAACTGCGGGCGGGGATATTCCGCAAGAGGAGTGTCCGAGACCTCGAAAGGTGTTTTCAGTCTGATGGTATTCATGATCCCTCCGTTATACATAACCGTGCCTGATGCGCGGTTTAAATGTCATTTTGTGCGCGTAAACGCGCGTTTCTGTCAGTCAAGGTCGAAATACGCGAGCGTCTCGCCCTCGAAACTCTTGAGGGTGACGTCGCGTTCCGTCAGCACGGCATAGCTCTTGGGAGTGCCGTCAAAGGGGATGCCCACCGAGCCGACGCAGACGTAATGCACGCCGTCTACGACGGTCACCGAGGGCTTGTGGAAGTGTCCGTAAAACACCACGTCCCCCGCCTTCACGCCCGTGGGCGGGTTGTCGGGGTTGAACTTGTGTCCGTGCGTGAAAAAGACGGTGTGTCCCTCCCACTCCATGTTGAAGTCGCCTATGATGGGGAAGTTGGAGATCATCTCATCCACTTCGCTGTCACAGTTGCCCTTGATGACGGTGAGGAAACTCATGGCGTCGTTCAAGAGCTTCGCCACGCGCATGGGCGCGTACCCCTCGGGCAGAGGATTGCGGGGACCGTGATTGTAGGTGTCGCCGAGCAACACCACTTTGGTGTCCGGGTGGTCGGGGAGTGCCGCGTCCACTATGGAGAAAAACTTTTCCAGGCTCACCGCCGAGCCGTGGATGTCCGATGCGATGAATATTCTCATAAAAACCTTCTTGTGTATATTGAGGGCGTCAGTATCTGCCGTCCCGTCCGTTTGAGTCGTAGTCTCTGCCGCGGTCGTAGTCTCTGCCGTCATAACCGCGTCTGTCGTAGTCGCGTGCGCGCTCGCGCTCGTAGTCGCGGTAGCCGCGGTCGTAACGGTCGCGGTCCGCCTCATAGCTGCGCGCTCTGTCATAGTCCGTGCCGCGCTCCTTCACCGTCTTGCGCCTGTTGTCGTAGCCGCGCGCGTCGCTGCGCACGGGCTTGAAGATCAGCACCACTATGATGAGTGCGGGTACGGCTATGCCGATGATGAGGATGATGCGCAGAGCGTCCGAAGGCTCTCCGCCCGTGAGGTCGCCGTCCGGGACTTCGGGTGCGGGATCTTCGGGGGCGAGCAGTTCCGCCCGTCTAGCCTCCGCCACGGGATGCCAGCCCACGGTGAAGGAGAGGAAGGAGGAGGCATCCGCGATGCCGTAGTCCGTCACCGCGTCGCTCTTGGCGAGGAACGCGAGATTGCTGCCGCCCGCCGCGGATGCGCCCAGATAGTAAAGCTCAAAGGAAGTGTCCCCCGCATAGACGGGCAGAGCGTTGTTGAGGGTGACGTATTTGCCATCGGCTATCGTGAGAGGGAGGAGGGGAGAGGTCTGCGCCGCTCCCGCGGGCAGCTCGTCGGCACGGACTTCCATGTCGTCCGTGATGATCTTGTTGCCATCGTCGTCGTATCTCTTGATATAAAAGCCGCTGCCTTCGAATTCCCCGCCTAGCACATAGATGTCGCCGTAGCTCGTGACGGGGTAGTAGTAGCTCTTGATGAGGCGGAACACATCGGCTCCTGCGGGGTCCCTCTTCACCACGATGCCGGAAACGGACGCCCACTCGCTTGACACGAGTTCCTCATCCGAAGGGGAGATGCAGATGTAAAGGTCGCTCCCCGCCGCATACGCCGTGTCCGCGGAAGCGGGCGCGAAACCGCACGCCGTGAGCGTGAACACCAAAAGCAGGAGTGCGAGCGCGGGAACAAGAAATTTCTTCATGCTCATATATTACTATAATAATAGACGAAAATAAAGTCTTTGATCACATTTCGATCACATTTCCTTAGTTTTTGCCGCATTGTTTTTTTTGCTTCGCCCCTGCTTTCTCCGAGGACATCGCCGTCATGGCTGCCCGCGGCATATCATCCCGTGTTCTCGTGACATAAAAATTTGCATTCCGCAAAAGGCACGGTTTAGCATTGCGCCATGGACGACAAAGAGACGGTGCGCGAGATCCTGAGGATAGAGAGAGAACTCGCCGCCCGCGCGAAAGAGCCACTCAGAAACTACAACCGCGAGAGAACGCACTTGAAGCAGATGGAGTTCCACCGTTCGGAGCGACGCAACAGATGGGTGTTCGGCGGCAACCGCTCCGGCAAGACGGAGTGCGGCGCGGTGGAGAGCGTATGGCTGGCACTCGGCGAGCATCCCTTCAAGGTCAACCGCCCCGACGTGCAGGGGTGGGTGGTCAGCCTCACGCAGCAGGTGCAGAGGGATGTGGCGCAGGCGAAGATCCTGAAATATCTCCCCGCAAGACGCATTGAGGACGTCGTGATGGCGAGCGGCAGAAAGGGTGCGCCGGAATACGGCATCATAGATCACATCACGGTGCGCAACGCCTTCGGCGGACTCTCCAAGATAGGGTTCAAATCCTGCGATCAGGGCAGGGAGAAATTTCAGGGTACGTCGCTGGATTTCGTGTGGTTCGACGAGGAACCGCCTCTCGACGTGTACGAGGAGTGCAGGATGCGCGTCTTTGACCGCAAGGGGCTGATCTTCGGCACTATGACGCCCTTGAAGGGGTTGACGTGGGTGTACGGCGAGATAGAGCTGAACGAGCGCGGCGATCCCGAAGTGTGGTGCACGCACATGGAGTGGAAGGACAATCCCTACCTCGATCCCGCCGAGACCGAGAACATGGCGCGGCTGATGTCGGAGGAGGAGCAGCAGTCCAGACGCTTCGGGAAGTTCCACACCGGGCAGGGGCTGGTGTATCCGGAGTTCGATCCCGACCGCCACGTCATAGAACCGTTCGACATCCCCGCGGAGTGGCAGTGCGCGGTGTCCATAGATCCGGGGCTTAAGAATCCCACCAGCTGCCACTTCTACGCGGTGGACTACGACGGGCGGATCTATGTGGTGGGCGAGCATTACGAGAGCGGGCGGGACATCGATTGGCACGCGGAGAAGATCCTCGCGCTCGCGGACTCGCTGGGGTGGGGGAGAGACTCGTCGGGAAGGCTGCAAGCCCTCATCGACAGCGCAGCCTCCCAACGCACTCTCGCTGCGGAAAAGAGTGTGGCGGAGCTTTTTTATGAGAGAGGGATCGCGGTGAACACTCGCGTCAACAAGGACTTGTACAGCGGGATACAACGCATAAAGTCCCTGTTTGCGCGGGATCCCGCCGAGATCTTCATCTTTAAAACTTGCGTGAACCTCATACGCGAGTTGAAGGGTTACTGGTGGGGCGAGGGGGACAGACCGCGCAAGATCGACGACCACGCTCTCGACGAGCTGAGATATTTTGTGATGTCGCGCCCCGTTCCTCCGCTTCCCCTCCCGCCCGCAAAAAGCGTCATCCAGAGGGATAAGGAGAGCCTCGTCCGCGCCGTCAGAAGGGAGAAGGCATGGATGAAGAAATTTTGAAAACTCTGCTCAAAAAAGCCACGGGCTACTCCCGCGACGAGGTGCAGGAGGAGTACGCGGTGACGGCGGAGGGGGAGATGGTGCTGACGCGCCGCAAGATCACCAAAAAATATTATCCCCCGGACAGTACCGCGCTCAAGACCTATCTGGAACTTTCCTCCGAGAGGGGGACGGAGGAATTGAGCGACGAGGAACTCGCCGCCGAGAAGGAGAGACTGCTCGGCGAGCTTGCGGCAGGCAGAAACGCCGCCCCGCGAAAAAAGGGCGGCGCGCGAAAAGGAGAGAAAAATGTCGAAAATTGAACAGGAGACCGTATCGGCGGTGTTGGAGGACTTCAAAAAGAGACAGGAAGCCCGCCGTCCCGTCGAGCTGAATTGGCGGCTGAACATGAACTTCGTCATCGGCAACCAATTTTCCGAGATCTCGCCGCGCGGAGACGTGGAGGAGTACGGCAGAGACTACTATTGGCAGTGCAGAGAGGTGTACAACCACATCGCGCCCATTTTGGAGACTCGCCTTTCCAAGCTGGCGAGAGTGAGGGCGCAGGCGCACGTGCGTCCCGCAACACCCGACGACGGCGACCGCGCCTCTGCGGAAGTCGCCACCAAGCTCATCAGGGCGGTATCCGCCGAGAACGGGTTTACCGCACTAATGAGCGAGGCGAACGTGTGGAGCGAGGTGACGGGCTGCGCCTTCTACAAGGTGAGCTGGGACACCGCGAAGGGCATGGCTCTCAGTGCGGACGGCGCGCTCAGAGAGGGGGACGTGCGCATAAGCGTGTGTCCGCCCTTCGAGATCTTCCCGGAGAACATCGCCGTGTCCGACCTGGATGCGCAGCCTTCTCTCATGCACGTCAAAGTGATGGGGACGGAGGATGTGTTCCGCATCTGGGGCAAACGCGTGCAGGGAAAGACTCTCAACGTCTTTTCCTTCGAGAACGCGGACGTGCTGGGAGGCTTGGGCTATCACGCCACCGTCCCCAAGATGGTGACGGAAGCGAGGGAGGATGCGGTGCTCGTCATCGAGAAGTACGAGATGCCCACCGAATCCCACCCCGACGGCAGGCTGCTCATCGTGGCAGGGGAGACTCTCGTGCATGACGGACCTCTCCCCTACGTCAACGGCGAGGACGGCAGGAGGGGATATCCCTTCGCAAGGCAGATATGTCTGGACTCGCTGGGCAACTTTTTCGGCGCGAGCGTGGTGGAGCGCATCATCCCCGTGCAGAGGGCTTACAACGCCGTCAAGAACAGGAAACACGAGTTTATGAACCGCATCGCAATGGGCGTCCTCGCAGTGGAGGACGGCAGCGTGGATACGGACGCTCTCGAAGAGGAGGGGCTGCCTCCGGGGAAGATCCTCATCTACCGTCAGGGCAGCACCCCGCCCGTCATGCTGAATGCGGGGCAGGTCCCCTCCGAGTTCGGCAGAGAGGAGGAGAAACTCCTCAACGAATTCGTGATGATCAGCGGAGTGAGCGAGGTCACCACCTACTCGCAGGTGCCCAGCAACGTCGCGTCCGGCACCGCCATCTCTCTGCTGCTCGAACAGGACGACACCCGCATCTCCCTCACGGCGGACAGCCTGCGCGAGGCGGTGAAACGCATAGGCAGACAGATCATCAGGCTGTATAAACAATTTGCGTCCGCGCCCCGCATGAAGAGAGTGGTGGGGGAGGGCGGCGAAGTGGAAGTGCTGCAATTCTCGGCGGCGGATCTCGGCTCCGAGGACGTCACATTCGACACGCTGAACGAGATAGAGGACTCCCTCTCCGCCCGCCGCGCGATGGTGTTCGACCTTCTCAACCTCGGGCTTTTCGCGGACGAGAACGGAGTCATCTCCTCCCGCACCAAGGCGAAACTTCTGGAGATCCTCGGCTTCGGCACGTGGGAGCAGTCCCGCGATGCGGACGAGGCGCACGTCGCCAAAGCGGAGAGGGAGAACTTCGAGCTGCGCACCAAGGACGTAGTGCCCGATGTGTATGACGATCACGCTCTGCACATTGCGGAACACACCCGCATCGTCGTCTCCGCGCCCTGCGAGAAGGATGCGGGCTATCACGACAGGGTGAGCGCGCACATCGCAAAACACAAGGAACTCGCCTCTCTTGCGGCGGGTGTGGACGAGCTGGAAAGACGTTTCAGAGGAGGGAAGGATGAAGAAACGGGAAATTGACGCTCCCGAAGAGAGGGAGCAGGAGACCGCGGCGGAGACCGTCTGCGAGTCCCCCGCCGTCACGGACGGCACCGAACAGGACAAAGAGGGTGTTTCCCTCGGCAAATTCAGAAACCCGGAGGAGCTTTTGCGGGCATATCGGGAACTCGAACGCGAGTTCACCCGCCGTTCGCAGCGGCTGGCGGAGACGGAGAGGATGTTGAAGGAGGCGCAGGCACCCTTCGAGCCTGACGGCAAAGAGTGGAAGGAGACGGTGGACAAGTTTTTTGCTCAAACCCCCGCCGCCAAACCTTTCGCCGCCAAGATGGCGAAGGAGATCATGCGTCACCCCGATCTCAAACGCGACCGCAACTGCCTTTCCAACGCTTTGGTGAGGGTGCTTGCGGCGGAGTTCCGCACCCCGGAGCAGATGCTTGCAGACGGAGAATTTCTGAATGACTATGTGCTGACCTCGTCCGCGGTGAAGGCTGCGGTCATAGAGGGCTATCTCAAAGGGCTGAGGGAGGGGCAGCCTCCCGCCGTCATGCGCGACGGAGGGCAGTTCGGTCCCGCTCCCCGCAGAAACCCGAAGAGCATAGAAGAGGCAGGGAAACTCTTTTTGAAAGACAACGAATAGGAGACGGATATGGTAACACTCAGCAATGCGGATAAAGCATTAAAGACATTTTATCTCGGCGTTTTGGCAGATCAACTCAATGTCGGGGTGAATCCTCTGCTCGCCAAGATCGGTCAGACGGGCGCGGACGTGTGGGGCAAAGAGGTGAGAAAACTCGCCCCCTACGGCATCAACGGCGGCATCGGCTCGGGCAGCGAGACCGATCCTCTGCCCGCGAGCGGCGGCAACAATTACGCACAGTTCACCCTCACTCTCAAAAACCTTTTCGGAAAGATAGAGATCTCCGACAAGGCGGTGAGGGCGTCCCAAAACAGCGCGGGCGCGTTCGTCAATCTGCTCAACGCCGAAATGGACGGGCTGCTCAAAGCCAGCAAGTTCAACTTCGGCAGGATGCTCTACGGTGACGGCAGCGGTCTCATCGCCACCACCGTGGCGAACGTCGGCGACTCCAACGACATCCTCACCGTGGACAGCGTCCGCGCCCTCATGGAGGGTATGACGGTGGATGTCTACAACGCGTCCGACGTCAAGGACACGACGCTCAGCGGCGCGCGCATCCTCACCATCGACCGCGACAGCAAGACGGTGAAGCTCAGCGCGACGGCTGCCTCCAAAGTGGGCGCGGGCTACAAGATCTACGTGCAAGGCTCCAAGGGCAACGAGATCACGGGGCTTGAGGCGGTGTTCGGCGACACGCCCACCATCTACGGGCTTACCCGCTCCGATTACAGCTTCCTCAAACCTTACGTCAAGAACGTGAGCGGCACTGTCACCCCTCAGGCGATACAGTCCGCCATCGACGTCATCGAGGAAGTGGCGGGCGGCAGCGTGGATTTCATCGTCGCTTCCTTCGACGCGAGAAGGCAGTATGTCGACTTCCTCACCGCCAACCGCACCAACCTCGACTATATGAATCTGGACGGCGGCTACAAGGCTCTTTCCTATGCGGGAGTCCCCTTCGTCGCGGACAGGTTCGTCGCCGACGGCACGGTCTATCTGCTCAACTCCGAGGACTTCAAGCTGCATCAGCTCTGCGATTGGAGATGGCTGGAAGGGGAGAGCGGCAGCGTGCTGCATCAGATCCCCGGCAAAGCGTCCTATTCCGCCACTCTGGTCAAGTATGCCGATCTGCTCTGCGCTCGTCCCATGGGGCAGGCGAAGCTGGTGTTCGACGGCTCGGCGAGCGGCGGCAGCGTGAACTATCACACCGTCAGCTTCGACTCCGACGGCGGCAGCGAAGTCACCACCCAGACCGTCCTCGACGGCGCGAAAGCCACCGAACCCAAAAATCCCAACAAGACGGGCGTGTCCTTCGATTGCTGGAAGCTCGGCGGCGAGGAGTACGATTTCTCCACTCCCGTGACCGCGGACATCACGCTGGTGGCGAGCTGGGTGTGACGAGGGCGGAACTCATCCCCGTCCGGCAGGATCTCTACTCCATCGGCGAGAGGCTGAAGGAGATAGACGGGAGATATGAGCTGTACTTCAATGCAAAGTTGAAGAGGTATGAGATCCACGCATCGGGGGCACTGCAACTCGCAGTGCCCGCGGGCGAGCTGGACGCGCGCGTCATAGCGCGCGTCCGCGAAACTCGCATAGAAAGGGCGGACGCGGTGTTGGAGGAGATAGAACGTGCCTGCCGCGCCGCGGAAAGAGAGCGGGAAAGAGCCGTCCTTCAAAGGGCGGGAGCCGCGCTCTCAGACAAGGAGGAGTTATGTTGGTGAAGGATGTTCTGGGAGAGTGCCTCGTCAAGCTGGGCAGGGAGGATTTCTTCGCGTCCGAGTCCCTCGACGACGAGCAGGAGGCTTTGGCGTCGAGGCTGCTTGCCGCGCTCAATCTGGCTTACCGCACCGCGGTGACGGAGTATATCCCCCTCTACGCCGAGGAGGAGGTGACCGTGACGGACGGCGTGATCGCGGTCTCGGCATTGGAAAGGCGCATCCTCTATCCCGTAGCACTTGCGGTGGGCGGGAGGCGCAGAAGGGTGTGGGTGCGTCCCGACGGGCTTTGCGCCGACGTGAGCGGCAAAGCCGTCCTGCGTTATGCCTATCTCCCCGACGAGCTTGCGCTCACGGACGCGATAGAGGATATGCGTCTGACATCGGACGCCCTCTCGGACGGTACCCTCGCGGAGTACTATCTCGCGGACAAGGTGTTCGGCATAGCGGAGGCGTACGACGCGTCTTTCAGAGAGGCACTCTCCGCCGTGAGGTATAAAGGACGCGCGATGCGTCTCGGCGCGGGGAGGTGGAGAGAGTGAAAAGGATTGCCACGACTTCGCGCACTCTGCACGTCGGGTTCAAGGGCATACGCACCACCACGGACGAGAGCGCGCTGGATTGGGACTACACCCCCGCGATGTTCAACTACCGCATAGAAAACGGCATCCTCACGGGCGGCATAGGGCTGGACGACGCGGCAGGTTTCCTGCCCGGATTCGAGGGCATGCGCAGGGACTATCCCTCGCTGCCCGCAGGCGTCACGGTCAAGGGCATCTTCCATTACCGCAGACGTTTTCAGGGCAACTACGATGACAGGCTGGTCATCCAGACCACATCGGGCGCGCTGTACTATACCGCGGTGTTCGCCTCGGACACCTGGCACGCGGTGGAGGGCTACACCCTCGCAGGGGATGCCGCGGCGGTGAACTACAACTACGACGGCAAGGATGTGCTGCTCATGTGTTCGGAAGAGAGCGCGTTCGCCGTGCTGGACGACGCCACGGTGAAAGAGGTGCTCACCGCGCCCCGATTTTCCTCGGTGACCGTACACAACGAGAGGGTGTACGGCACTGTGAGAGGAGAGAGCCAACAGCTGTGGTTCTCGGACGATTTCGATCCGGAGAATTGGACGGTCTCGGCGGAGGAGGGCGGCTACATCTCCTTTCAGGACGAGTGCGGCGACGCGCTTGCGGCGGTGTCCTTCCTTGGCTACCTTTACATCTTCCGCGAACACGGCGTATACAGGCTCACCGCCTACGGTGATCAGAGCGAGTTTTCGCTGAAAAAGCTGTTTACCGCTACGGGACGTATATATAAAGATACGATAGTGCTGTGCGGCGACAGGATAATCTTCCTCACCGACGAGGGGATCTTCTCCTTTGACGGCTACACCGCGACGCCCGCGATGAAAGAGCTTCCGCCCGTCACCTATCCCTCCCATTGCGTCGCCGCCTACCACGACGGGGCGTATTGGCTGGCTTGCATCACGAATATCGGCGAACTTGCCGAGGGGGCGTACACCACCAACGCGCTGGTGCGCTGCGGCATACGCGACGGGGATATGTGCATGCTCGCGGGCGAGGACATCCTCACCCTTTGCGCGCTGCGTTCGCACACGGCGGCGGACATAGTGCTTGCCGTGAACACGGACGAGGGCTGCCGTCTCGCTTCCGTCTCGGACAAGGGGACGGTGTTCGGCACGCCCACGCAGAAGATCTACCGCACTCCCTTCAACGACCTCTTTTCCCCCGCGTTCAAGACGGTGAAGGACGTCACCCTCACCACCGAGTTCCCGCTGGAACTGCGCGTCAGGACGGACGGCGACACGCACGTCTTTTCCCTCGGCGCGTCGGAGTTCCCGCAGACCGTGTTCGTGGGCAAGAGCGGGGTGAAGATAGGGCTGGAACTGCGCTCCTCTTCCGGGCTTTGCGGGGTGACTCAGCCCGTGGTGAGGATAGAGACGGAAAACAGGAGATGATATGAACGTCAACGAGATCGTGTCGCTCGTGGAGGATCTGACCTACCGCGTGCGCATTCTGGAAAGAAAAGTCGCGGAGCTTGTCTCCGCCGCGGCAGGGGCGCAGTCCGCCTCCGCCGACAACGAGTGAGGTGAATATGGCATCCTTTTGGGAAGAATTGAAGGATCTGTTCAAGACGGATTCCCAACGCAAAGAGGAGAAACAACAGCAGATCGCCGACGCGCTCGAAGCGGAAAAAGAGGTCACGGACAAGCTCGCCGCGCTCGACCGCGAGTACCGCGAGTCCCTCCCCGAAGAGCCGGAGCCGGACCTGGACAAACTTTTTCCCGAGAGCCTCGGTCTGGAAAAGGTGGAGCATACCCCCGCCACCGACGAGCAGCTCGCCGAGCGCGCTCAGGCGGGTGTGGACTACGATAAGACCGCCGAAAGACGGGAGCTGGAACACGGGTTCGGGCTGGACGAGGCGGCTCTCGATTCCCGCGCGGACGAGGCGGAAAAGACGCTCGCGGAGAGGTATAAGGAACTCGGCGAACTTTACGAGGAGCTGCGCAAGCAGACGGACAACGACGCCATCAAGAGGGGAGTGGCGCGCAGCAGCATCCGCACGAGCGCGCAGAACGCTCTCACGGAGGAGAAGTCCCGCGCGGAAGGGGAGAGCCGTGCCACCTATGACGAGGAGATGAAGGCCATCTCCGACGAGCTTGCCGCTTTAAGGCGCGAGCAGGACGCCGCTTTTGAGGAACTCGACCTCAAATATGCCGCCGAGCTTGAGGAGCGCATCGCCAAGCTCAAAGAGGAGCGTGACAAGACGGCGGAGAAATACGCCAAGTACAACAACGCCGTAGAGGAGGCGGAGAGGGAATATGCCTTGCAGCGCGAGGAGGACATAGCCGATTTCCTCGCTTCCCGCGAAAAAGAAAGGCTCGAACGCGAGGAAGAGACGCGCCGCCGCGAGGAAATGTACGGCTATCAGGGTGCAAAGCAGGAGAATTACGCCCAACGCTATGACCTTGCATATGAGTTCTACTCCTCTCTCTCCCCCGACATCGCCGCCGATGCCCTCGCCGCCTCCCCCAGCATGAAGTACTACCTGGGCAACTACTATGACAAGCTGATGGAGGCTTTGAGGGTGGGGGATGCGTCGCAAACCCGCTACTACTGAACGCCGCCATTTGGCGAATAACTGCGTCAAAGCCCCTGCCGTAGATGCTCACGTACGTCTGTGTACGCTCCGCCTCTCGGCAGGGGCTTTTCCTTGTTCTTCATCCAAATGGCGGCGTTCAGCGAACTTGCAGCAGGAGCGTGCGCGCTTGAACACGATGTACACTTTTTCGGAGACGGTCTAACGCACACTCTGTGCGGGCGTTTTTGAATACGACGTCTCTCATTCGGAGACGGAATCACGCGCCGCAAACCCAAACTTTCACCGCGGGCGTTTTGCGCCCGCGCTTGAAAGTCGCGGCGCGAATCTGCGACCTCGCAAGCTAGATGAACACTTAAATAGAGATGTCGCTCGTGCGCGTCGAGTCGCCCTCCTCGCCCCACGAGCGACGCTCAGTGAGTACTGTTCGCCATTTGAATAAGTGAGTGCGAGACTCAAACTATTTTCAAGAGGTGTTTTCATAAAGACGCGGATTGCGCCTTTATGAAAAAGTTAGTACCGCATTTTAGGAGGAGCGAACTCTATTCCGAGTGGGGGAGGAGTCCCGTAGGGGAGGAGGGGGACTTTCACTCCCATGTCAGGGGACGTCAGCCTGTTTTATATTCTCCGAGTACGACGCACACTTGGAGCGGGCGTCTTTGAGTACGATGTCTCTCTTTTGGAGACGGAATCGGAGCCGCAGGGCGGCGACTATCTGAGTGCCGAGCGCAGACGTACAACTAAGTAGTGGTAGCACTTGTGCGCGAACCGAAGGTCCAGCGATTGCTGCGCCTTGCGCCAATCGCGTCGTGCCGCACCGAAAGGTCTAGCGATCGTTGCGCTCTGCGCCGATCGCGTCATTCCTCCGCCCGTGCCGGGTATTCGGTGAGTGCAGTCATCCGCTTAGTTATGTGAGTGCGAGATATAAAATCTTGTAGAGATGTTCAGTTAGTCCCGCAAGATGCGAGGAGTGGACTCCAATCGGCACGGGGGAGGAAAGCCCGAAGGGAAGGAGGGGGTTTCTAACTCCCCTGTCAGAGGACGTCGGCTTATTTTACACTCTCCGAGTACGCCGTGAACTTTGAGCGAGCGCACTCAAACCCGGTTCTGCACTCCTGTCAGATCGCCTTGCGTGTACATTAAAATAAGGTTAAGAAAAAAGTTTGGTTTTTCAATGATGTTTTAAGGGGCGGGGAGAATAATCAAGGCGTAAAGAGCGGAAACGTTCTTTCGATATATCCTCCCTAAGCACGAAAGTGCAAAAACCCTCCCATTGGCGAAAGCCAAACAATCCTCCCCCCTGTTGGCGAAGAAAAGCGATCTTCACTGACAAAAAAAGCGGCAGACTTAAAGTCCGCCGCTTTTTTTTTGCGCGCCGGTCCTCTTGCCGTGTTGCGTGCGGTTTTGCGTGTTGCGTGCCATTTCTCTGCATTGCGTGACCTTTCCCGCATCCGCGCGTTTTTCCGAGGAGAGAAGGCGTTTTCACATCGCGCGCCATATCGAGGGTGCTTTCCCCTTGTTGTGCGGCAGGGCGATTTGACATGCCTGCGCGGTTGTGGTATGCTGTTGCATATTGTTTCGGGCTTACTACGGGAAGTTTGTATGAAAAAGAGTAAACGCATAGCCATACTCGCGCTTCTGCTCGCGCTCACCGTCATCCTGAGCATGATACCGCTCAGGGTGAGTTCGGCTACGCTCGCGCTCACTCTGCTTCCCGTCTTTGTACTCGCACTCACGCAGGATGTGGTGACGGGGCTGCTCGGCGGGCTGGTGATGGGCGTGACATCTCTCGTGATGGCGTTCACATTCGGGGCGGGTTCGCCCACCGCCCCCATATTTCAGAATCCGCTTGTATCCGTTCTCCCTCGACTTTTCGTGCCGCTTGCGGTGTTCGGCGTGTCGAGAGGGCTGGCTTTGCTTGCCGGAAGAGCGGCGGCGCGGCGTGCGGCAGCGACGTCCGACGATGGCGGGAGCGCGGTCCACGCGGAGCGGAGCGAAGGCGAGGAGAGCGCAGACTGTGGCGTGGAAGATGCGGAGAGTGCTGACGTTTGCGGGGAAGGTGTTTCCCGCAAACCCCGCGCGAAGGCGGGGGAGGACATCCCGCGCGTGCTGCGTGCGTTGACGGATGCCGCCGGGTGTCTGGTCGGGGTGCTGGTCAACACGGGCGCGGTGCTGGGCATGATGTGGGCGATCTACGGCGGCAAAAGCGTGGGCGACACCCTCATCTCGCCGGAGTTCATGTCCGCGATGCTGTCCGTGAATTTCGTCATAGAAGTGGTGGTGTTCCCGCTCATCACGCCGCCCATAGCCTACGCCGTGCGCAGGAGCGCGGGGCGCAGGTGACCTTTTCCCGCGGTGACGCGGGATTTTTTTTGCCTCTTTACCCGCCGCGATAACGGTAGTATAATGAGAAAAAACCCCGGAGGTGACTTATGAAAGTCGTCATCATAGGCGGAGTGGCAGGCGGCGCGAGCTGTGCCACGCGTTTGCGCAGGCTGGACGAGAGTGCGCAGATCATAGTTTTCGAGAGGGGCGATCACGTCTCCTACGCCAACTGCGGTCTCCCTTATTACGTGGGAGGCAAGATAGAAAGAGAGGAGTCGCTCACCGTGGCAAGCCCCGGTTTCCTTCGAGCGCGTTTCGGCATAGACGTACGCGTGCGTTCGGAGGTGGTGGGTATCGACACCGCGAATAAGACGGTGCGCGTGCGCGAGCGGGAGGGCAGAGAGTATGAGGAGTCCTACGACAAACTCGTGCTCGCTCCGGGAGCTGCGGCAAAGACTTTCGGTTGGAGCGGAGAGGGCGTGTTCGTCCTGCGCGACGTGAACGATGCGGTGGGGCTTGCCTCTCACATCGGGAGCAAGAGCGTGAAAAAGGCTTTGGTGGCGGGCGGCGGATTCATAGGTGTGGAGACCGCCGAGAACCTCGTGCGCAGGGGCGTCGCGGTCACGCTTGCCGAGTTCGCGCCGCAGGTCATGCCTCCTCTCGATCCCGAAATGGCTCTCCTTGTCGCAGACGAACTTGCCAAAAACGGCGTCGCGGTGCGCACGGGGGTGGGAGTCTCCTCCGTCACCGCGGGGAAAGATGGCGTGGACGTCACTTTCACGGACGGCAGCGCGGACACCTTCGGCGCGGTGGTGCTGGCTCTCGGCGTCACCCCGGAGACCTCGCTCGCCAAAGCTGCGGGCATAGCCATAGCACCGGACGGCGGCATAGCCGTGGACGAGTGCATGCGCACTTCCGTTGTCGATGTATATGCGGCGGGAGACGCGGTGAGCGTGACGGGCGCGGACGGAGGCGAGACTTTGGTGCCGCTCGCGGGACCTGCCAACAGGCAGGGGAGAAGTGTAGCCGACAACATCTGCGGCGGCAGTTCCTCCAACGGCAAACGCGTGCTGGGGGCGAGCGTGGTGCGCGCCTTCGGGCTGACTGCGGCGTCCGTCGGACGCAACGAGAAACAGCTGAAAAAGTCGGGGGAGAGATTCTTCAAAGTGTATGCCTTCCCCTTCTCCCACGCTACCTATTATCCGGGCGCGGCGCAGATGGCGTTGAAGCTCCTGTTCGCTCCCGACGGCAGAGTGCTTGGCGCGCAGGGCGCGGGTGCGGAGAGCGTGGAAAAGCAGATGGACGTCATCTCCGCAGCCATGAAATTCGGCGGGAGCGTGCGCGACCTTGCCGAGATGGAGCTTTGCTATGCGCCGCCCTTCAATTCCGCAAAAAGCCCCGTCAACATGCTCGGTTTCATCGCCTGCAACGTGCTGGACGGGCTGGTGCGGACGGTGTCCGCCGAGGATGTGGGCGAGGAGGACTTCGTGCTGGACGTGCGCACCCCTCAGGAGTTTGCGGCGGGACACATCGCAGACTCCGTCAACATCCCTTTGGACGAGCTGAGGGAGCGGCTGGGTGAGCTACCCCGTGACACGAAGATCACGGTCACCTGCGCGGTGGGACTGCGCGGCTACATCGCGGCGAGGGTGCTTGCGGGACACGGATTTGATGCCGTCAATCTCACGGGCGGCTTCCGGATGTATTCCATGATGAAACGCGCGGGACTTGTCAAAAACGGCAGATGAAACTTCAAAACAGACGAGATAAACTGTTTGAAATGCAGAAAGAGAGGTCCGCTCGACTGAGCGGACCTCTCGTTTGGGGGGAGGTGCCGTGAGGCACCCGGGCAGGGATTCAGCGAATGCCGCGTTGCAGTTTCTCGTAGGTGTAGTAGGTGCTGCCGTCCGCGTTCTCGTTGATGTGCACGATGTAGCCCTCGGAGGATTGCGCGTTGCCCACGCGGATGCGGATGACTTCCTCGCCGCGCACCGTTTCTCTGTCAAAGAGGAACACGGTGTTCACGCCGTCCTTGTAGTGGCGCATCTCGATCTCGGTCTCGCCGCGCTCGGACTCATACTCGAAGGTGCTGCGCTCGATGACATTGCGTCCCTCGTAGATGATGTAGTTGAACTCGCGCTCGTGTTCGCCGTCCTCGTTCTCCACGCTCTGTTCCACCACCATGCGGCGGGTTTGGGAGAGATAGACTGTGAACTCGGTTTCGTTCTCGCTCTCGCCGGGTTCGCTCTCGTAGCTGCGCTCGCCGAGGATGCGGTATTCCTCGCCGTCGATGATCATGATGCCTTCGATGCGGTATTCCTCTTCCACCTCGTCCCGATCGTCGTCATCGTCGTCATCGTCGTCCGGGATGAGGACCTCGTTGTAGTACATGGTGTAGCCGAGGGTGTTGCCGTGCATGTCGCGGTAGCTCACCACGCTCTTCACCTGATAGCCGTCAATGTCGGATGCTCCCGTGGTCACGGTGAATCCGCCGTCGGAGAGCAGGCTTTCGACCAGTGCCATATAGCCGTCAAGTTCGGCAGTGACATCGTCCGCGACGGGTTCGGAAGGAGTCTCACCGCCCGCGGAGGGATCGGAAGGAGTCTCACCCGCGGAGGGATCGGAGGGGAGTGCGGGATCCGCAGGAGCGTCGCCCGTGCCTTCGGAGGTCTCCGCCGCAGCCACCGCCGCCGCGCCGTCCTCGTTCATCGCGGAGATGAGCATGCCCGCCGAAGCTGCGCTGAACCCGTAGATCTCTTCCGCGGTGTCCATGTTGCCGAAGCCGCCGTTGCCGCCGAAAGAGCCTTTGGAGTCGTTGTTGTTGCAAGCGACAAGGGAGACGCAGAGTGCCGCCGCGAGTGCCGCTATGATGAGAAGTGTAACGAGTTTTTTCATGAGTGTTGCCTCCTGTGTTTCGGTTTGAAAGAGGGGGTTTGCCTCCGTTCACCTATATAACGACGGCGGGAGCGCGTTTTGTTGGGAAAAGCAGGAAAAATTTTTTTGCATTGACGATTCGGTTGGCTGCTGTTATCATTTTTCCCGAAGGAAAAGTCTCCCGATCTTTCTCTCACGAGAGCGGGAAAAAGAGAGGAGAGTGACAGCCTTTGCACACTCGCGCGGCGGCGCGGAAAAATTTTTTCGGGAAATTTGCTCCCGACGCCAACAATTCCGCACACGCGCGTCGTTATTATTACGGGTAGGGTATGACGAGCGAAAAACTTGACAAATACGTGAGCCGTCTGAAAGCGGGGGATGCCTCCGCCTTCGACAGGATCTACGAGCTGACGCACAGAGCGGTCTATTTCGCGGTGTTCTACATACTCCGCGACAAGATGCTCGCAGAGGACGTCTTGCAGGAGACATTCGTGCGCGCGCTCACGTCCTTGAACGGCTACCGCGAGGGCACCAACTTCACGGCGTGGATCACCACCGTCGGCAAGTCCATAGCCCTCACCTCTCTCAGAAAGCGGGGGAGGGAAGTGGCGACGGATTTCAGCGAAGATCCCGCCGCGCTCGGCACCCGTGAGACGGAACTTCCTTTCATCTTCGATCTCGCCGCAAAGGTGCTTTCGGAGGAGGAATATGAGATAGTCATGCTATGCCATGTGGCGGGCTACAAGAGGAGAGAGGTTGCCGAGATGACGGGTATGCCCGTCTCCACCGTGACCTGGAAAAACAACGAAGCTTTGAAAAAACTGCGCAAATGTCTTGACTCGGAGGGCGGCATATGAAAAAGGATGTGAAAAAACTGCTTGCAGAACACCGCGTCGACATTCTCCCCGACGAGAGAGTGAAGGAGAAGGTGAAGCGCGATCTCGGGCTGTCCTCGGTGAAGGAGAGCAGGCTCTCCTATGCCCAAGGCGGCGAACACGCGCTCACGGACGGCAAAAAGGTGATGATCGCGGTCATCGCAGTGCTGCTCGTAGCAGCCATTTTCCTCGGAGTGTTCCTTCCCCTTTGGCTCAAAGGCGGCGGCACTCCCGTGACTCCCGGCGGCGGGAGCGATCCTTTCGGCAACATCACGAGCGCGGACAGATTCTACGCCTACGGCGCGGCGTCGGTGGGTTCCATTCTGGCGTCGGCGTCCGATGGCGGGGCGGCTGTCGCCGCAGTGGCGGCGGGAGAGGCTCTCATCCCTGCCGCGTCGGATGCCTCACGTCTCGCGTCCGCTGCGGAGGAGGAACAGGTCGCCACTCTCAACAAGTACCTTTCGCTGGTGGAGAGCCTGCTCTCGGACGGCGGCATATCGGGTGAAGCCATCGCGCCCGCGGGTAAGTACGCGGGTAAGTATGAGTTCGGCATGCGCGTCACCAGCACGGATCTTACGGGCGGCACTTCGGGCTATGTGCTCTATTACAACAAGCACAACAAGCACTTCGTCTCCGGAGAGACGGACGGCGAAGAGAGCGAGGAGAACTACTCCATCGAGGAGGGCGTCCTGGTCACCGAGTTCTACACCTACGAGGTCACGGGCAAATATCAGACGGAGACGGAGAGCGAGGACGGCGAACACGAGAGTGAGAGCGAACTCTTCTTCCGCGCTTTCACGAGCGAGGACAGACGCTCCTACATCGAAGTGAGGCAGGAGACGGAGACGGAGAGCGAGGACGGCGTGGAGGAGACGGAGACGGAATATGTCTACACCGTCTTCGAGGACGGCAGACGCGTGGAGCGCATGACCGTGGAATATGAGACGGAGCAGGACGAGACCGAGCTGAACATGACCATAGAGAACTATGTCGAAGGCAGGAGCGAGACGCTCGTCTTTGAGGACGAGACGGAGGACGGCGTGCGAGTCATCGCGGTGAGCGGCACGCTGGACGGCACGCCCGTCGCCTTCCGCATCTATGTGCGGGACGGACATTACGACTATGTCTTTGCGGACGGCGGACGGCACGGTGAGTGGCGACCGCTACGACGACGATGACGATTGGTTCTCCGACCGCTTCGACGACTGAGACGCACACCCGACAAAATCGCCGAAACGGCGGTTCACATCGCCGTTTCGTCATTTCAAAGCCGTGTTGCGCACTCCGCGAGGCAACAGCCATTGCGCGGAAACGGCACCGCCTTCTCGGAAGAGGCGGGACGCCCGTTGAGGTGATTCCCCGCCCCGCACACGCACGGGCATCCGTAAGAGCGCGCCGCAACGCCTGCATCGGCGCAGGCAACAAATTTAACAAAATAAATATTTCTCGATTTTCTTGCCATATAAATTTCTGCAATATATAATTGTCTAAAATAGGTGTGCGCCCGAAATGTGCGCCGCGGTCAGAAACAAAAGGGGGAGACACAAATGAGTTACGAGATAAAGAATGTATACACGATATTTTTTGCGTCGTCCATAACGGAATTGGAGATCGAGAGGCTCAGGCTCACGAACTTCGTGAACAAACTTTCCGGCGACTACTTGGAGCAATTTTTTGAGATAAGGCTGAAGCCCGTCATTTGCGAGGACGAAGATCCTTGCATGGCGCATGCCGGCAAACAGACGGAGTACGACGATGCCATCCGTGAGAGCAGGATGTGCTTTTTCGTGTTCCACAAAAAAGTGGGAAAGTACAAATTCAAAAATAGTTGTCTAAAATAACTGTGGGTGGGTTGACTTTGTTAAGACGAATTGATATGCTTAAAAAAAACTGTATTGGAGGCGTAAATGAATAAGTTTAAGTTGATAAATGAAGTTCGGTGTAAAAAGAACTCTGTAGAAGAATGGGCTGCTTGGTATGAAGGTGAAGAAGGCTGGGGCGGAGACGACGATAATGAAACCTGCTATGAATATAAAATTTTAAACGTAGAAACAAATGAAGAAAAGGATTGCAATAACAATAAAACCAACAAATAATTGCAATATGCGCTGTCGGCATTGTTATCATGCGGAAGAAGGCTTTGAAGATCTTTTTATGAATCCGCAGGATGCCAAGAGGATGTTGTATATTGCTTCAAAAGAATATAATGAAATCCATGTTGTTTTTCATGGCGGTGAACCCACATTGTGGGGCATCGAAAACTTTAAAACCGTTCTTGATTATGAACAAGAATTAATGAATGGTGCTAAAGATCTGGTGTTTAAGAATTCCATACAAACCAACGGGTTGTTATTAGATGAAAGTTGGGTAGATCTATTTAAAAAGTATGCTTTTTCGATCGGCATATCATTTGATGGACCACATAACGATGATTTGCGTTCTAACACAAAAAAAGTATATAGCAACATGATGATGCTAAAAAAGGCGCAAATTAGTTTTGGTGTTTTATGCGTAGAAACCGCATTGTCAATTAAGAATTTGAAAACAACATATGAGTGGTTTAACAAAGAAGGCATAAATTATAAGATATTAGCGCTATTTATGAGCGGTGCGGCAAAAGAGCACCCTGAGTTTGAGCTAAATATTGATGAATACGTAAATGCTTTGGTTGAAATGTACAAATACTGGTTATTTGATAAGACGTGTTCGGTTTCGGCGAAAACATTTGAAGATTTATTGAAGGTTTCTGATCGGTTATATTGCATTCAGTATGGAGGATCTTGTATACATAATAGAATATGTTTAAATCCAAATGGTGATTTATATCCGTGTGGAAGACCGTATACTATAGACTTTATGCTTGGCAATATAAATGACGTGTCCCTTATTTCTGAAGCGTTTAAGTCTCCTGCTTATACTAAATTGGCAGAAATAAGCTCGGCGAGAGCAAAGCAATGTCGAGAGCGGTGTAAATTTTTTGGCGTATGTAAAGGCGGTTGTGTATCAAGCGCTATTTTAGAGGGATCTTTCGAGAAAATAGATAACATAACATGCGTGCGTGCCCAAAAGTTACTGAAGGCAATAACAGAAGTCAATAATGAAGTATACAAAAAGTACGACTCGGGTTTAGACCTGGATAATTTTAATCCCAAAGCGTTAAAAATAATGTATAAATCAAGGACCGGGCAGTATCATTTTTCGCACGTAAAGTAAGTCGATTAAAATTTGGGCAACCTACTTCGACGTAGTGAGCAAATGAGTAAGATACTTTATTTCAACATAAATTATTGCTGTAACTATAAATGTGTTTTTTGTTTTTCTAATTCAACAGGCATGGAAAAACAAGAATTGACATATGACGAAATTTTTGCGAGGTTAGACGCAATTAATATTACAAACCAAGATATTATCGTAATCAATGGTGGAGAACCGTTAACTCACAGTAAATTTTATGAAATAATCAAATTGGCACAAACATATAGCCCAAAGAAAATAGAAATTTATACAAACGGAAGTCTATTGGTGCCATCTAGAATAAAAAATGCGGATAAATTATGTTTTATAATACCGATACATGGCGAGAAATGCACGCATGAGTCCATTGTAAGAGTTTCGGGTGTCTATGATAAAACATTGAAAAACATAAACGAGATTAATAAAATTGGAATTGATTATAATGTTAAATTTATTATCAACAGCGAAATGATAAACTCGTCTTTTAATATTGCGGATTTTTTGGAAAAAAAAGAATTGTTCCCAAGTGCAATAGTTTTAGCAAGAATGAACGAAACAAAGAAATCAAAAGAAAACAAAGTTTCAATTCCAAACAAAGCGAGCATTAAAAAATACATTACAGAGCAGAAACAATTATTGTCGTCAACAATAAAATTTATAGATATACCGTTTTGTTTGCTTGAAATAGAACAAAATGACGTTAATATTGCGGAAATTCCAGAGTTCTATTTCAATGATGTTAATCATTTTATGGAGAGAAAAAGATATTATAAAAATTTATTAATAAATAAGCGTTGTTCAACCTGCAAATGGTATCATGAATGCCAGATAATGGCCTCATCTTATCTAACGCTATTAAGAAATAATAATATTTGGGAAATCGCGGCGGAGTAATTAGGTGATATGCAAATATATTTATTGTTAACGGAAAGTTGTAATTTAGATTGCAAGTTTTGCATAAGGGGTGAAAAAAAAGCCGGTTTTATCGATGTAGATAAGTTGCAGACAGTATTAAAAAACAATGATTTTTCAGCGCATCATCTATTTATTACAGGTGGCGAGCCATCTTTGCATAAAGAGTTGGCTTGTATTGTAAAAATGTGCGATTCGCATTTTAAAGGAATATGCATTAATACGAACGGAGTATATTCTGATTGGATTGAGAAAATTGAACAACCAAATTTTGATGTGCAACTGTCTTTAGACGGGACGGCGGAATATCATAATTTAATTAGAGGAAATGCACAAATTGATGTATTTAGTAAAGTAGAGAGCGCCATTTATAAACTCAATAAGCAAAATATCAAGTACAATATATCAACAACAGTAGGGAAGTCAAATTATTCGGATGTTAAGGATTTGTGCAAGCAGATGCCGCTATTTAAAAACATGCAATACTGGAAAGTATCCGCCAAGCTACCATTTGGCTGTGCAAATGATGCAGATATTTTAAGCATAGAGGAATGGAACTGTTTGGTCGACTATTTAATAGAAAATGCAGAGGTGCTCTTGAGCATCAAAAAACTTTTTGATTTTGAATTGCTAAATGAACGATTAAAGAAAGGTTTTTCACAAATGGCACCGCAAAAAACAAATTGTGGAAATGTTAAATATAAGGTCTATATTTATCCTGATTTTACTGTATACCCATGTACATGCTTAACCGGTTTCCCTTTGGGCAATCTTTTAGAAAACAGTTTGGAAAATATAATTAATAATGAAAAAAGCAAACTTTTTAGTAACTATCAGGTAAGCAAGAATTCGGCGTGTGCAACATGCAAGTATGTAGAATTTTGCAATGGGGGCTGTATAGGAATGTCGTTCCATCATTTTGGAAAACTAGGAATGGGAGATCACAGATGTCCTTTGATAATCTGCTAAAAACACCATGTTATATTGTGGATGCGCAAAAAGCAACCGAGCTTTACAAAAACTTCAACGACCTAATTAGGCAAAACGGTCGTGAGGATATTGTTGCATATTCCGTTAAAGCAAATTACAACCCGTCGATACTTTGTGCGTTGAATCAGTTAAAATCGTATTTTGAAGTGTGTTCGGAGTATGAATACCGTATGTTAATTGACATTGGCGTGCCTGAGGACAAAATATTCATATCAAATTGTGCGGCATTTTGTCACGATTATGCTCGCGCAGGAAGCGTTGTGATATTAGATTCTATTGAGCAAATGGAACAATGGTGTTGTAAAAAGCCAGATCAACAATTTGGTATTAGGCTTAATTTGAATGATGTTACAACAGACGACAGATTTACAAACAAGACCTCAAGGTTTGGCATAGATATATCATCCAACAAATTCCGTTTTTTGATAAATAAAAGGGAGATTAGAAACAATTTAGTAGGACTGCAATGCAGCTTATCGGGTAACAGCAGGGATCCCTCTGTTTATTCTGACATTGTGAATAGATTGAAAATGATTGAAAACGAATTAGAGTTGGATAATTTAAGGTATATTGACATAGGCGGAGGATATAAAACAGGATACAAATATTGGACATTTAGTGATTACATAAAAACCATTTACATAGAAAATAATCTTTATAACTATAAACCCAAAATTGTATTTGAGCCCGGCAATTCTTTAGTAAAAGATGCTGGTTATTATTGCACAAAAGTTATTGCTAAAAAAGAATTATATGGAGAGGATATTGTAATAGTGGATGGTTCAACGATGCACCTTCCCAAAGGCTATTTAAAATCATGCGAATATGATATAGTGCAAGATAATTATACAAATATTACATCAAAAATACAAAAGGTATGCGGGGCGACATGTAAGGAGTCGGATATTTTTTTTAGGCTACAAGATACAGCACGATTAAGTATAGGCGACATAATAGTTTTTAAACAAATTGGAGCATATAGCATGTATGATATTGGCACAAGAATACTGGGACCGATGAAAATATATGAAGGGTCTATAGACAACTATGTAGGAACGAAAAAATATAAAAACATTGTTAGCGGTCTGTAAAAATGATTGGCTGCCAACCGTGGACGATGAGGCGAATTTAAAGATTGAAAATGACTTAGGATTTTCATGTTAGTATACCTGAATGTAATTGTTCTGCAATAATTATAAATATATGCAACGACAAATCAATTTTTAAAGAGATTTGCTGTTATGGTAAAAAGAGTGGAAAAATAAATTAAGGAGATTAAAAATGACGAATGCAGAACTTAATATTTAATAATGAGTGGAAAAATTGGTTTGATTTATAAAGGAATTTGTTTTGTTGGCAATACGCATTTTTCAGAAGTGTTACATTATTTTATAGACACTCAAAATGGCATTATTTTACATTCTAATTCAACCAATTATACGACATCTATTTTGTGTTATTGATAAATCTTAATCAGCTTTATATTTATATTGATTCTTCTGTCAAAATTTGCTAAAATAACTCAAAAGATAGCAAGAGGTCGCAGAGGGATGAAGAACAAGGAAATAATGGTGCTACGGCTACTTGTTTTTATCAAAAAGATGAATTTCTGTGCGGTGATCATATAGTTGTCCAAGGAGTACCGCGACAAGGCGGCAGCCGTCAAATGAAAGGGCGGTGTGTGAGCGGACTTGCGTGAAATGCGCGAGGGCGGTATAATGGCTTTGAGCCGTGCCGAGGGTGTGGCGAGTCGGAGAGAAAATGAAAAGATATGATGTGCAGTTGCAAGGTGCGTGGCTCAAAGCGCACATCGCCGATCCCACACCTCCCGCCTCCGTGGTGGGGAGTGTGCTGAAAGGGTTCGGCGGTTTTGCCGTGTCGGAGGAGACTCTCGGCTCGCTGACGCTGGACGTAGACGACGCTTTGTACCCCGAGGACAGACTGCGCGAAGTGCTGGAGCAGGTGGTGGCGATGCATTTCCCCGACGCAGGCAAGGACGCCGTGGCTTTGGGGGAGGCGGGGGTGACCGCCGTTCCCGAGGAGAGGACGAGCGCGTTTTCCCGTCCCGATCCCATTTCTCCGCCGTCCGCGAAGGCGGCGGGACTCGCGCGGGAATCGGCGGACGCCGCGGACAAGCCTAAGCCCGCACCTGAAAGCAGCACGCTTGCGGACAAGCCCACGCTCGCAAAGGGCGCGCCCGCAGATAAAAAGCCCGCCGCTGCGGCAAAAGATCCGGCACCCGCTCCCGCGGAGAAGAAGTCTGCTGTCAGGACGCCCGGGATCGACAGAACCGTGATCAAAATGCCGGATGAGGAACCGGAAGCCGAGGTTCCCGTCGTCACTGCCTTTGACGAGGACGCTTTGATGAAGATGGCGGGGGAGTGTCTTGCCGCCGCGGACAAGCTGTTTGCGGGGCGCAAGTACGCCAAAGCCGGCGAGGAGTACAGGAAGGCGAAGGGGCATGTCGAGGCGGCGTGCGGCAGTGAGGCGTTGTACGAGTACTATTATGCGCGGGCGGTCGCGGGGTTGGCGCGGGTGTGCGCGTGCACGAAAGGAGACAATTCTTTAAGCTATCGGAAGAGTGCATCCGAAGCCTATCAAAGGGTGGAGCAGAGGCACCCCGTGAAATATGCAAGGGAAGCCGCCGAGGCGTATTACGAGTACGGCACTGCTCTCATGCTCGCCGGCAGTCGCGTCAATGCCAAAGCGGAGTTTATCCGCGCGTGCGACACCTACATCAGGGGCGGCTTGGAGCGTACAAAGGGGTGCGGCGTGGCGTTCTGCGCTCTGGGCGAGGTGTATGCCCGGCGTGGCAGCCTCGCGCAGACGGAGGCATACTACAATTTCAACCGCTCCATCTCCATCCTGCACGAGCTGTGCACGGGTGCGCCGGGCAGCGAGATATACGTGTTGCTCGCAAAAACCTACATCGCCTCCGCGCAGTTGAGCATGCATCTGAAAAGACATGAGGACGCATTGCGTTCGATGCAGGCGGCGATAGAGTGTTTCGAGGACGAGAAAGCCCCCATGTCCCGCAATATAAAAGTCCCCATGCGGGTGTGGTATATGGCGGCGGAGGCGGCACGCGAAGCGGGCAAAAGGCTGCTCGCCGCGAAGTACATCCGCAAAGCCAAGAAAAGCGCAGTGTCATCGCATGTCTGAGAGGAACAATGCGGACCTGCTCCGAGCAATTCTTTTCGACACTTTGCACAGCCGAAACTTGCCGATATTGTCATTGCATGCCTGAGAGAAATGATCGGGCATAGGCGAGATCTTCACATTACCGTTAAGAAAACGTTTCCGCCGTCCGCACGCAGCGGGCGGTTTTTGCACCGCGCTCTCAAACGACACGGGCATTGCAACATCTAAATGTGGTCGGTTTTCTGTTTTCCGCAAGCGCATAATTCAACAAAGTGAACACTTTAAAAGGGAAAATATTTGCGGAAGAGGTTGATATTTAAAATGTTTTATGTTAAAATGCTTTTTGTCGAAATTCGAAATGTTTTGACGTATTCCGCGGCTTGAAAGGGGGAGTTCCCTTCGGGCGCGGAGTGCGGCGCGTGAGCGCGAGGGAGAAAAATGAGAAAAATTTACAAGATCGGTCTTTCCGACGAATGGGTGTTGAAGCATCGCAACGACGAGACTTTGCCCATCGAGGTTCTGAAACAGGTTTTTTCTTCAATGAAGGGGTTTGTCGTGTGCGAGTCCACCTACAACTCACTCACATTTGCCGTGGAGACGGACGGCGAGGAAGCGCAGGATATGAAAAAAACGGTGTGCCTGCTCCTCGACGACAAGTACGGCGAGGGCGCGTCGTCGGCTTTGGTGAGCTGGAACGAGGCGCATGACTCCGACGACGACTCCGACGATGACGAAGGGGAGGAAGAGAGCATTTTCGAGAAAGGACGCAGCGTGTCCTTGGAGTTGGGCGGCGACGACGATGACGACGCCGGGTTGTTCGCCATGCTAGACGCCTACAAGGAGACGACGCGCAGGCAGGATCCCGTTGCTACGATGGAGTGCATAAATTCTCTCATCGGCGCAAAGGAGTTCAAGGCACTTGCCGAGGAGCTTGTCAAGGTCGCGCCCCTGCTTTCGGACAAGAAATACACCGAAGTTTTCGCACGCAAGTGCTATCTGTTCTCGGTGAGCGACGGGTATGGTCTGACCACCTATCTCAACCTCTTTGCCGACATCATCAATTCGACCAAATTGCGCATGATCGACGTCAATTCGCCCGTGACAGAGGTGAAGATCGACGCGGAAACGTCGAGCAAGAACGTGAGCGACTGTTTCTCCTGGGCGAGGAATGCGATGGGCGGCAGTCCCGAACGCGTCAAGGTGGTGTGTCTCGACATCTGCGCGTGGATGGACAGGCTGGATTCCGAGGCCTTCCGCAACTTCCTGAGGTATGTCGAGAATTCGCTGCAAAACACTGTCGTCGTGTTCAGAGTGCCTTTTGTGGACAAGGAAGTGCTGGCGCGCATCAAGGATTCTTTGAGCGACCTGCTCATCATCCGCGAAGTGTCCTTCCCGCCCTTCAACACGGACGAGCTGGTGACCTACGCCAAAAAAGAGTTGGAGAAATTCGGCTTCACCATGGCGGGGCGTGCGTGGAAATATTTTACCGCGCGCATCGCGGAGGAAAAGAGGGACGGCAGGTTCTACGGCATCAACACCGTGAAAAAGGTGGTGAGCGAGCTTGTATACAACAAGCAGCTCTCCAATGCGGGCAAGAAACGCGCCACTTACGTCATCTCCCAGAGCGACGCCAAGACGCTTTGCGAGGATATCGACGCGAGCGCGGGCGGCGGCATGGAGGAGCTGGACAAGCTCATTGGTGCGGAGAAGATCAAGCAGCAGGTGGAGGAGATCATCGCGCAGATCGAGTATGCCAAACTCAACGAGAAGGAGGCACCCTGCGTGCATATGCGTTTCGTCGGCAACCCCGGCACGGGCAAGACGACGGTGGCGCGCATCGTGGGCAAGATCCTGAAAGAGCGCGGAGTGCTGCGCATAGGCAATCTCCACGAGGTGATGGGCAGGGATCTGTGCGGCAGATATGTCGGCGAGACCGCTCCCAAGACCGCGAGCATTTGCCGCGACGCGTACGGCTCGGTGCTTTTCATCGACGAGGCGTACTCCCTCTTCCGCGGCGATGACGGCGGCAAGGATTTCGGGTTGGAAGCCTTGGAGATGCTCATCGCCGAGATGGAGAACCACCGCAAGGATCTGGTCATCATCATGGCGGGCTACACCGACGATATGGAGAGGCTGATGCAGGGCAATGCGGGGCTTAGGAGCCGCATGCCTTATTGCATAGAGTTCCCCAACTTCACGAAGGAGCAGCTCGGCGACATCTTCGCGTCCATGGCGCAGGGCAAGTTCAAGTGCGATCAGGAGGTGCTGGACGCGGCGCGCGCCTATTTTGCGGGGCTGTCCGACGAGTTCATCAATTCCAAGGAATTCAGCAACGCACGTTTCGTGCGCAATCTCTTTGAGCGCACGTGGGCGAAGGCGGCGATGCGCTGCCAGCTCGAAGGCATATCCGAAGTGACGCTGACCAAAGCGGACTTCGAACGTGCCAGCTCCGAAAAGGAGTTCATTCTCAACACACCGAAACGATCCCGCATAGGGTTCTGATAAAAGGAGGACAATTTATGAGCATTGACGAAAACAGCCTCAGAAGCGCGCGTACTACGTTTGCGACGCTCTGCGCTTTCCTCGACGAACGCGATTGGAAATACGCAAAGGACGAGGCGAATCTGGTCGTGAACAGCGGCGCGAGAGGGGATGACCTTCCCATGGACATCCGCTTTAAAGTGGATGCGGAGACACAGAGAGTCATCCTCTACTCCCAGCTTCCGTTCACCGTCCCCGCGAGCAAGAAAGAGGCGGTGGCTGTCGCCGTCTGCACCGCAAACGACAACATCATCACCGGTTCTTTCGATTACGATCCCGACAAGGGCGTGATCGTGTTCAGAGTCACCAACACTTTTATGGAGAGCCTGCTCGGGAAGGACGTGTTCGAGTATATGCTCGGCATCGCCTGCTATACCGTGGACGAGTACAACGACAAGCTCTTCACTCTCACCCAGCGCGATATCAGCCTGGACCAGGTTTACGCAATGTTTTCCGAATAAGGAGGTGCATCATGGTGGACATCAATCGTAAACAGGCAGAAAATATGCTCAACAGCTTTTGCGCCGCCCTGGACGATGCGGGTTGCAAATATCAGGCGGACAGGGAAGCACTTTCCATCCGCATCTCCTTCAAAGGGGACGACTTCGACCTCGCGTACAACATCCGTTTCGATGAGGAAAGGCAGATCATCAGGTTCAGGTCCGACATGCCCTTCGGCGTCAAACCGACCGAGAAGGCGGATGTCGCACTCGCCGTGTGCCATGCCAACTATCTCCTCTCCGTGGGCAACTTCGACTACAACTACATGACGGGGGACATCACGTTCAGGATGACGGAGAGCTTCCGCTCCAGCCTCATCTCCAAGACGGCATGCCTCTTTATGCTCAGTCTCGCGCTGGACATCGTGGAGAAGTTCAACGACAAGTTCTTCCTGGTCGCCACCGATCAGATGAGCGTGGAACAATTCTGCGCCGCGGTCAAAGGTTGACGATTTCCGGCGCGGACACCCGCGCCGTGTCATTGCGAAGGGCGCGTTTCCGCGCCCTTTGCTCACCGCAGTTCCCACGGGGACAGAAGGGATGCGGCGGAGCTTTCTCGCCGGGCATTCTCCCGAAGCCGCGGCGGCGGGAGACGTGCTGTACGTAAGGGCGCGCTCGGCGCGCCGACGTGCTGTCTGTCAACGGTGACGGTGTGCGACGTTTTCGGGACGTCGTTCCGTTTATTTTAAGGGCATGGACAAAGGTTTTACGACGGATGACGGAATGATAAGCGCGCAAGTGCGCCCTGCGATAAGTGCGCAAGTGCGCCCTGCGATAAGTGCGGAAGTGCGCCCTGTGGGCGACATTTTGCGGAATGCCCTCGCAGGGGAGGGCGTTCCTTTGCGTCTGCCCACCTATCAGCGTCCCTACAAGTGGAGCGTCAAGAGCGCGCGCACCCTGCTCGACGACCTTCTCGACGCGTCCGAGCGGGGAGGGGAGTACAGGATAGGCTCCGTCATTTTGCACGAAAACGTGAGTGAAGGCACTCTCGACATAGTGGACGGTCAGCAGCGCATAGTCACCCTTGCCATCATCGCGCTGGCATTGGGGATGTCCGAGGAGGAGAGGAAGGCGGCGGAAGTGTTGGAATTCGGCGCGTCCGACACCGTCTCTCCCGCCCGCATACGCGAGAACTTCCGCGCCATCGCCGAGCGGCTGCGCTCGGTGAGTGAGGAGGAAAGGAAGAGGCTGCGCTGGCTGATCCAATCATGCGAGGGAGACGCCCGCCCGGACGGGGACGCGTGCGCTACAGTCGTCGTCATATGCGTAAAAGAGCTGTCTGCGGCATTCCGCCTTTTCGACTCACAGAACTCCCGCGGCAAGAAGGTCTCGCCGCCCGCCCTGCTCAAAGCCTACCACCTGCGCGCAATGAGCGGCACGGAGGAGAAGGAGCCGCGCGACAGGGTGGTGAAAAAATGGGAGGGAGTGTCTCCCCGTAAAATCGATTCGCTTTTTGAGGACAGGCTTTATCCCGTTTTGCTTTGGACGAGGAAAGAGCATGTCCGCAGGTTCACCGAGAAGGACATCGACGAGTTCAAGGGCTATGAGGAAGGCTGCGCCTACCCCTGCGCGGGACGCGCGGCGGCAGCGTCGCCGCACTACTTTCTCATGACCGAGCCTTTCCGCGCGGGCGCGGACTTTTTCGCCTTTACCGAGAAATATCTCGACCTCAGAGAAAAGGCGGAAAGCAAGGCGGAAAGCGCGGCGCGAGAGGTGATCAAAGAGTGCATCAGGGAGTGCGAAAGAATGGAGCGTGCAACATCGGCAGAAAACGGGGATGACGCCGACAAAACGGCGGATAAAGTCTCATCTCTTGAGGCAAGACTGTTCGACGGCAAAGGTTCGGCAGGGCTTGGACACGCGTTGGGGATCTTCTATTCCGCCGTGATGTGCTATCTGGACAAGTTCGGTGAGACGGATCTTACCGCCGTTGCGGGGAAGCTCTTTAAGTGGGCGATGATCCCCCGCATAAGCAAGCAAAGGCTGTCCGCCGCTTCCGTCAACAAGTACGTCACCGAGACGGGCGTCAACGTGTTCGCCTTGACGGCGGGCGCGCGGCTGCACTCCGAGGTGCGGGATGTCGTGACGGAAATACCCGACGACAAGGACATCACGGGCAGTCTGGCGGAAGAGGAGCGCAAGCCTCTCGCCGCCCTTCTCCGCTTTATGTCGGAGGGGAACGTATGCGGCGAGTGCGCGGTGCTGGACGGAGGTGAGATGTGAGAGTGTACGGTGAGGATGAGATAGCGCGTCTGACCGTCCTTGACGGGAACGAGAGCATTTTCGGGATGGGGAGATATGTCGTCCCCGTCTATCAGCGCGAGTTCGCCTGGGGAGAGAAGGAGATCGCACAACTCATAGAGGATGTCAACGACTTCGAGGGCAAGGAGTACTCCGAGGAAGAAAAGAACTCCGACAGCGACATAGAGGATGTCAACGACTTCGAGGGCAAGGAGTATTGCCTCGGCACTCTCGTCGTGGACGTGAGGGATGGCGGCGGCTATGAAGTCATAGACGGACAGCAACGGCTCACCGCGCTCTTTCTCCTGCTTGCCGCACTCGGCATTGACGTGAAGGGGGAGTCTTTGACCTATGAGTGCAGAGATAGTTCCAACGATGCTCTCCGCGACATTGCGGAAGGCAAGGACGGAGAGGGCGGTCTTTTCGCCGCTTTCCGCACCGTGCGGGACATTCTTGCGCGCATGAATGTCGATGTCGAAAGGCTGAAAAAGAGGCTGAAAAGGACGGTCATATTCCGCGTGAAAGTCCCAGCGAACACCGACCGCAACCGCTATTTCGAGGTGATGAACACCCGCGGCGAACAGCTGGAACCCGCCGATCTCATCAAGGCGGATCTCATGGGGATGCTCACCCGCGAGAGCGACCGTCGCAAGGCGGCGGAGATATGGCAGGCGTGCAGCGACATGACGGGATATGTGCAGATGCACTTCCCCGCCGAAAGGAGGAAGCTGCTGTTCGGAGAAAGGTGGAACGAGCTTCCGTCCGTCGGATGGGAGTCGGGAGACGCATCCGACGACGAGGCGGCGCGTGCCGCTGCGGGAGGGGACAAAAGCATCAAGGACATCCTTCCACAAAAGAGCGCGCAGGAGTATGCTACAGCGGGGAGAGATGATGCGGACGATTCCGAGGCGGCGTATGTCGGTGTGATCGGCTTCACGCACTTCTTGCTGCACACCTTCAAGGTGTACGCCTGCACGCACGGCTGTGAGGCGGGCAAGGAAGATCTCTATGTCACGAAAGAGGGGCGGAAAGTGCTGCCCGACATGCTGGATGACGGCAAATTGAAACAGACCTTCGACGCGCTCAAACGCGAGTGCTGCGGAGCAGGCGGCAAAGAGGAGAAAGCGAAGTTCGCAAGAGAGTTTGTCGAGTGCATGCTGTGCTGTCGGGTGCTGTTCGATGCCTTCGTCGTCAAGCGCGAGAATCGCGGGAGCGTGGCGGACGACTCCGAGGTGAACGATGGCGGGGCATGGTCGTTGAAGCGGCTTGCCTGCTCCCGCGACGAGAAACGCGGCACGCGGAAAGGCTACTGCGTCAACACCTTCGGCGCGGAAAAGAAAAAGAACAGAGAGGCGGACGATCCCGAGGAGAGACAGGTCAAATTGCAGGCGTGCCTAAGGGTGTCCTACACCTCTCCCAAAGTCATGCATTGGATCACGCGGGCATTGCTGTTTCTGCATGAAAAGGCATTTCATTATGATGAAAATGGCGTCAGATATACCGATTTTGCGGATATAGCAGGGTTAGCCGACGCGCTCGTCAAGGACTACGAGAGGTGTTTGGAGAGCGTGGCGCAGGAGGGCGTGAAAGCGGCGAAAGGGTTCGAAGAATGGATAAACAAAGGGTTCGAAGAATGGATAAACTCGGAGGGCGGTGTCCCCGCGCTCGGCGTCCCCGCGCTCGGCGTCCCCGCGCTCGGCGTCGCCACCCCCAACATCGTGTTCAACTATCTCGACTACATCCTCTGGCGGGACAGAGTGTGGGAGAGGCACAAGAGGAGCAAAAGGAAGAACGCGCGCACGGATTATGAGCTGAAGTATCCGGAAGTGCGGTACGACGATTTCGACTTCACCTTCCGCACGTCGGTGGAGCATTTCTATCCCCGTCATCCCAAGAACGGCGAGGAGTGGGAAAGGGGAGAGGACGGCGGAGCGGACGGCGGAGTGGACAACTTCGGCAACCTCGCCATCCTGAGCAGGAGCAAGAACTCCTCCTTCTCCAATTCGCTGCCGAGTGCGAAGAACGTGGACAACGGCATCCTCTCCTCCTCCGCGTTCAGCCTCAAACTGCGCGTCATGGCGGCTATGTTGAAAGAGAAAAACAACGTGAACGACGTGAACGCGTGGTGGAAAGATAAGGGAAGTCTCATACACGCAGATGAGATGCGCGGGCTGTTGAAAGAGGCTTTCGCCCGCCTAGACGCCATTAAAACGTGAAATGAAAGGGGAGGGGCGCGATCTGCGCGCCGAGTGACCGGGAAAGCGGCAAAGTGACGCCCGCTTTTCCGGACGCGTACATCCCGCCGCCCATGAACCTAGCGCGGGAGAGACTCTCCCGCCGTCCGCTTCAAAGTCGGACTACTGGTAGGCGATTTCGCTATGCCAGCATCAGAGGGCTATGCCCTCAAATTAAAAACCACCGGCAAGTCCGGTGGATTTTTATTTGTGTCCCGCGCGCTTTTTGCCGTTTGCGGCAGGGCGCGGGCGGGAGGTGGGAAGATGGGAAAAAGAAAATTTTTGCAATGTGTCCCGAACGCTTGCTTTTTTCAGGAAAAAAGCATACAAATATCCCTCGGTATGAGTGTACTTGTAGGCAGGCATAACTCCGCAACTCCGCGGATGAACGTGTTTCTCGGGCTGATAAAGAGCCACATCGTCCTCATCGTTGCCCTCGTGGCGGCGGCGGTGACCTGCTTTTTCGTGCCGCCTTCCGCGGCTTACAAGGACTACTTCGACCTCGACACCCTCTCCTGTCTTTTCTGCACTCTCGCCGTCGTCAGCGCGCTCAAAGAGCGCAGGTTTTTCGAGTGGCTGGCGGGCAAGATCGTCACCGCATTCGGCAATATGCGCCGCGTCGCTTTCGCCCTGGTGTTCGTCACCTACTTCGGCTCAATGATCATGGCAAACGACATGGCTCTGGTCACCTTCCTGCCGCTGGGCTACTATGTGCTGTCCTCCTGCGGCAAACGTGAGTACACCGCCTTCGTATTCGTCATGCAGAACGTGGCTGCCAATCTCGGCGGCATGCTCACTCCCTTCGGCAACCCGCAGAACCTCTATCTCTATTCCTACTATTCCATCGCGGCAGGGGAGTTTTTCAAGATCATGGCACTGCCGTTCGCCGTGGCGTTCCTGCTCATCGCCCTCACCTGCCTTTTCGTGAAGCCCGTGCGCGTCGAGCTGCAAACGCCCGAGACGCCCGCACCCTCCGCCTGGCGCATGATCGTCTACTTTCTGCTCTTCGCGCTCTCGGTGCTCATCGTGTTCAGAGTTTTTCCCTTCTATGTAGGGCTTGCCGTCGTCACCGCAGCACTGCTCATCTTGGAGCCGAAGGCGTTTCTGCACGTGGATTACGCATTGCTGCTCACTTTCTGCGCGTTTTTCGTGTTCTCGGGCAATCTCGCCCGCATACCCGCAGTGGAGAGCGCGCTCGGCTCTCTCGTCGCCGTCTCCCCGCTGCTCGTGGGCACGGCGTCATGTCAGGTCATCAGCAACGTGCCTTCCGCAGTGTTGCTCTCCCGCTTCACCACGGACTACCGCCACCTTCTCGTAGCGGTCAACATAGGCGGACTCGGAACCCCCGTCTCCTCCCTCGCCAGCCTCATCACCCTGGGTGAGTACCGCCGCCGCGAGCCTGGCAGGACGGGACGCTACCTCGCCCTCTTTTCCCTCGTCAATTTCCTCTTCCTCGCCGTCCTCATAGGCGCAAGCTACCTCAACGACCTCATCCTCTGACCGCATTATAACGCGCTTTCCCGCGCCCTATGTGCCGCCGGGCAGAGGTCACTAAGGGTGCATCGGGATCCATTGACAAAAATTACTGATCTTCGGCAGGGATCAAAAATCGCGGCAGTGAAATGTGAAGATCCGGCTCGTGTGATAACACAAAACCCGCTCGGAAACGAGCGGGTTTTTTGGAGCTGCTAACCGGATTTGAACCGGTGACCTCATCCTTACCAAGGATGTGCTCTACCTACTGAGCCATAGCAGCAAATGCTGTCCTCTTGCGGAGAATGCTATATGATTATATGTTTTTGCGGGGGCTTTGTCAATGAAATTGCGGCAAGTGGTGCGTGAATTTTGAAAAGTGCCGCATGCGGGCGGTCACAACGCGAAGAGGGTGATCTCGGTGGGATAGAGCGGAGAGCCGCGGTGGCGCAGGTGGAAGGTGTAATCGGAGCGCATCGAGTGCAGCAGGCGGGGGATCTGCCACAGGTCCTCGTTGCGGTGGTAGACCGAGACGAGCATTTTGGGGCGTTCCTCGGTGATGTGGCGCACCGCTCCCGCGATAGCCTTTTGTTCGCTGCCTTCGATGTCCATGACGATGAGGGAGACGGGTTCCGAGATGTCGAGGTCGAGGGTGGTGACTTCCACTTCCTCGCCTTCCGCGTCCTCCGAGAGGGTGTTGGCGGAGGAGCTTGCCGCACACGCCGCAACGCGCATCATCCCCGGCTTGTCGGCGACGCCTTTCCTGCGCAGTTCGATGTTCCCGAATCCTTCAAGATTTTTGCGCATGGCGAGAAAGCTTGCCTGCGTGATCTCGTAGGCATAGATGCGCTTGTAGCAGGTTTTGCCGAAGTTGACCATATAGGAGAGGACGGTGTCCCCGACATATGCGCCGAGATCGACAAACACCTCATCCTCGGAGCAGTGCAGCAGATCCAGGTCGAAATACTCGTCAAAGAGCAGTTCCTTGGTGCGGGCGGGGAGAGCGGTGTCGAAGTGCAGACGGTTTGCGATCACCGCCGAGAGAGTGCGGCGGGAACGGTGGTCCGCAAGTCGATCGTACATCCACTCGATGTCGTCGATGTGGTCGTGAAGGTCGCGCGCTTTGAGGCGCAGTTCCTCAAAATCCCCCTTTGCGGAGTCCAGCCTTCCCCAATAGCCGTAGGCGTTGAAGAAGTTTTCCAAGCTGCGCACCGTCGCGGGCGGCAGCGAGAGGAGGGCTTTTTTCATCCTCTCGAAGATCGCATCCTCGTCCAGCCCGCGGATCTCCCGCACAAGCCGCTCGAATTCCCTGTCCACAGCGTTCATCTTCTCCTCCCTGTCGGTGCGTGACCGTTACACTATATGAATGCGCCTGCCGCGTGTTGCGGAGTGCGGACGGGCGGGAGCGGACAAAAACTTTTCATACTTACTTTCCGTGCGTGCATCGCTGCGCGAGATGTGCTATCATTGAGCGCGGAAACCCGTTGCCGACGCGCTTTGTCCGCGGGAGTGGTCTGCCGGAAAGGCGGGATGCGATCGACGGGAAAGGAGATGTATGAGATACTCGCTTGCGGTGTTCGACATGGACGGCACCATACTCGACACTTTGGACGACCTCACCAACACGCTGAATATGTCCCTCGAAAGGGTGGGCATGCCCGTGCGCACCAAGGACGAGGTGCGCTCCTTCGTGGGAAACGGCGTGGGAAAATTGCTGGAACGCGCCGTACCCGTCGGGACGACGGCGGAGGAGATGGACGCGCTCGCCGCCGTGTTCAGGGAGAACTACGCCGCACACTGCGCGGATATGACGCGCCCGTATGACGGCATCCCCGAAGCCATCGCCGAGCTGCGCCGCGCGGGCATGAAAACGGCGGTGGTCTCCAACAAGGTGGATTTCGCGGTGCAGGCATTGGCAGAGGACTACTTCCCGCACCTTTTCGATATGGCGGTGGGGGAGCGCGAAGGAGTGCGCAGGAAGCCCGCGCCCGATCCCGTCTTTGCCGTCGCGGACGCGCTCGGAGTCCCGCTCGCAGAGACTGTCTACATCGGCGACTCCGACGTGGACGCCGACACCGCCGCGAATGCGGGGGTGGATTTCATCGGAGTGGAGTGGGGCTTCCGTCCCCGCGATCTGCTCGTCGCACACGGCGCGACGGTCACGGTCTCGCACCCGCGCGACCTCGTCTCCGTCATTTTGGGAGAGGGTGTGAAGAGAGGGTGACATTCCCGCCTTAAAACACGTTTCGTGTCCCGTATCCCCGCATGCCGGATCTGGACAAAATGCCGGATCTGGACAAAATGCCGGATCGGGACAAAATGCCGGATCGGGACAAAATGCCGGATCGGGACAAAATGCATGATTTTAACAAACTAAAACGCCGCTCGCGGGAGCGGCGTTTTTGCGCGGCGAGAGCCGCGGCGTGGAATACCCGACCGGAATGATGCGGACCGGGAGCGGCATCGCCGATCTCCGCTTGAACCGCATCATCCGCCTTGCCGATATGCATACAAAAATGCCCGAGGTCGTTTGCGGACGCTCGGGCATGTGATGTCTCATTCCCACTCGATGGTGGCAGGGGGCTTGGTGGTGATGTCGTAGACGACGCGGTTGACGCCCTTCACCTCTTTTACTATGCGGGAGGATGCGGCGCGCAGCACGGAGTAGGGCAGTTCCAGCCAATCGGCGGTGACTGCATCGTGGGTGTTGATGGCGCGCAGAGCGATGAGATGCTCATAGGTCCTTCCGCCCGTCTCGTCCACGCCGGTGGAGAGGCTGTCGTTGATGATGGCGAAATATTGCCACACTTTGGTGCCGAGTCCCGCTTTTTCGATCTCCTCGCGGAAGATGAAGTCCGCATCGCGCAGGATGGCGAGCTTTTCACGAGTGATCTCGCCGATGCATCTCACGCCCAGACCGGGACCGGGGAAAGGCTGGCGATCGACGATGAAATCGGGCAGACCGAGCGCGCGTCCCACTTCGCGCACTTCGAATTTGTAAAGGTCGCGGACGGGTTCCACCAGACCTTCAAAGCCGATGTCTGCGGGCAGACCGCCCACGTTGTGGTGGGATTTGACCAGCTTGTTTTTGCCGTCCGTGCCGCTCTCGATGATGTCGGGGAGGATGGTACCCTGCGCCAGGAACTCCACTTTGCCGAGCTTTTTCGCCTCTTCTTCAAAGACGCGCACGAACTCCTCGCCGATGATCTTGCGTTTCTTTTCGGGGTCGGAGACGCCTTTCAGCTTGTCGAGGAAGCGGTCCTCCGCATCGACGGCGATGAGGTTCATGCCGAACTGATCCCTGAACACCTGCTGCACCTGCTCGAACTCGCCCTTGCGCAGAAGCCCGTGATTGACAAAGACGCAGATGAGGTTCCCGCCTATCGCCTTGTGGATGAGCGCGGCGCACACCGAGCTGTCCACGCCGCCCGAAAGACCGAGCAGCACTTTCTTGTCACCGACCTGCGCGCGAATGGCGGCAACTTGTTTTTCGATGAAATTCTTGTCCATTTGTCCTCCTGAGACGAGGCGCGCACGACGCTCCGCCTTATTACGATTTAGCAAATTATACTATATTTTCCCCTTCGACACAAGCGCGCGAAAGCTCTCCGACAAAAAATTCCTTTCAATTTTCCGTTTCCAGGAACGCCTCGTAGAAATCCGTACGCACGCCCTTTTCTGCTGCGGTGACGAGATATCTGCCGAAGATCTCTCCTCCGCTCCTTCCGAGGCTTTCGGCAAAGCGGTGCATCTCCTCGGCGTTTTCGGGCATCTGCGTCTCGGTGACGACGCGCAGCAGCCCGCGCACATATTCCCGCTCGCCCTCCTCCTCGCCGTCGAAGGTGACGAAGCGGCTGCTTTTCCTATCCCGCGAGATGACGATGCCGGAGGCTGTGCAATCGTTGAGCACGAGGGCGACGTCGCTCTTGTTGGCGTAATCGTAGGGGCGGAAGCGGGGGCGAGGGATGCGCACAATGTCCCACCCGCGCTCCTCCGTAAGGAATGTCGTTAAAAGCGCGGCTCTCCGCTCCTCGATGCGCCTGCCCGTCTCGGCGAGCGCGGCTATCTTTTCCGCGACAGCCGCCGCGTTGCGCTCGAATATGCTTGCAAGCTCCCGTCTGTCTGCACCGAAACAGGACTTTATCTGTGCGATCGGGATATCTAAACTGCGGTATAGGACGATGTCAAAGAGTTGGAGCAGATTCTGTGCGGAAGGCTCGCGGTAGTTGTTGTCCCGCGCCCGCTCGAAGTTTATCAGCCCCTCGCTCTCCCAAAATCTGAGCGCGGAAGGCGCGACTCCCATCGCCTCCGCCGCCTCCGAAATGTGTCTGCGCTCCCTTGCGGATTTTTTCATTTTTCTTCCTTTTTCTCCTTGACATTGAAGTAACTTTAACGTTTATACTGTATCGGAAAGTCGGAGGAAAGGCAAGTTTTTTTGCGGAAGTCCGATGTGAGAAAGACATGTCGCGGCTGAAAAAAGTGCCGTAGGCTGCCGCTTCGTTACGTCATTCCCGTCCGGCACAAGAGGGTGTATGCTGAAAAAGTTTTTGCGGTTCGTGCTGCCGTCCATGGTGGCTTTCGCGTTCACGGGGCTTTATTCCATCGTGGACGGCTTTTTCGTGGGCAACAACGTCGGCGACGACGGACTTGCCGCCATCAACGTGGCATATCCTCTTGTGGCGTTCATCAATGCGGTGGGCACGGGCATAGGCATGGGCGGCTCTGTGATGCTCTCCATCGCCCGCGGACGGGGTGACGCCCGTGCGGAAAAGAGGTATCTGGGCGGCACGCTCTTTTACCTTGCGGCGGCGAGCGTCATCGTCACCGCGCTGCTCGTCGGCGTCTATCCCTACCTCATCGACATTTTCGGCGCGGAAGGCGTTGTCAACGCCTATGCGGACGACTACATCTTCGTGCTGGCGTGTTTTGCGGCGGCGCAGATCTTCTCCACGGGCTGCGTGCCTCTGCTCAGAAATTTCGGCACGTCCTTCGGCGCGATGTTCGCCATGGCAAGCGGCTTTGTCACCAACATCGTGTTGGACTGGCTGTTTGTGGATCATCTCGCACAGGGCGTCTACGGCGCGGCGGTCGCCACGGGCATAGGACAGATCGTCACCGTCATCCCCTGCGCCGTCTATCTCGCGGTGAAGATAAAGCGGTTCGGCAGGGGAGTGTTCCGCACCTCGCCTGCGGAACTTTGGCGCATCACCCGCGTGGGCATCTCCCCCTTCGGAGTGCTGCTTTGCCCACAGATCATCACCGTCATCCTCAATAAGTTCCTGTTCGTTTACGGCGACGCGCAGTATGTGGCGGCATATTCCGTCATAATGTACGTCTATTGTGTGGATCTTCTCCTCCTGCAAGGCGTGGGCGACGGCGTACAGCCCCTCATCAGCCTCGTGCAGGGAGAGGGGGACCGCGCGGCGGTGCTGCGTCTGCGCAACTACGCCTACGTCACCGCGCTCATCGTGGCGGCGGCGTGTTTTGCTGCGTTATTCGGGCTGCGGCACGTCATCCCGGAGGTATTCGGCGCGGGAGAATTCGCGGCGGCGGAATCCGCACGCATACTGCCTTTTTTCGCGGGCAGCTCGCTGTTCACGGCGGTGAGCAAGATCACTGCCGCCTACTTCTATTCCATGGATCGCAACTCCTCGGCGTATGTGCTGGTGTACGGAGAGGTGGCGGTCATCCTTCTTTTCGTGCTGACATTGCCCGCAGCGTGGGGCATAGACGGCGTGTGGATGTCCCTGCCCATCGCGCAGGTGGTCATCGCCGTCGCCGCGCTCGCGCTGCTTTACGCACTGCGCCGCCGCTTTATCAAATACCCCGACCGCCCGGAATACGTCCGCACCGCCCGCCAAGGCTGAAAACCACGTATGCAAAACAAAAACGCGGCAATGTGCCGCGTTTTCCTTTTACGGTTTTTTATGTGAGCGAGGCTTGCCGCCATACATCCCGCACGTCTTACCCCTCATGCGGAGGGGGATCGCCGTGTGCAGGGCGGAGCAACGCGGGATAGAGGAGATCGGAGGAAAGGCGGGCGGCGGAAAGGTGTCCCCGCGCCCTATCGCACATTCACGCGATGTCCTCCCCCAAAGTCTGCTCGCGGGACTTTTGCAGGAAGGCTTTGGTCTTTTCGCTCTTGGGTGCTTCGAAGATCTGATATGGCGAACCCATCTCCTCGATGACGCCGTCCGCCATAAAGATGACCTTGTCAGCGACGTTGCGTGCAAAGTCCATCTCGTGCGTGACCACGATCATGGTGCTGTCGCCGGATTTCAGCCCCTTGATGACTTTCAGCACTTCGCCCGTGAGTTCGGGATCGAGCGCGGAAGTCGGCTCGTCAAAGCACAGGATGTCGGGGGAGAGCGCGAGGGCGCGCGCTATGGCGATGCGCTGCTGTTGCCCGCCGGAAAGTTCGCACGGATACGCCTTCGCGCGGTCGCCCAACCCCACGCGGTCGAGGAGTGCCTGCGCGCGCTTGTCGATGTCCCCGAAAAGGCGTTCGCGCACGGCGGTCTTTTTCGCCGCCGTCACATCGTCGAACTCGATGAGTGCTGCACGATGCGAGGCTTTAAGCTGCTTTTTTGCCGCGTTAAGTTCCTGTTTAGTGAGTTTGTCGTCATTTTTGAGGGCGGCGAGTTCCGCCTTTTGAGTGGCTTTGAGGGTGGCTCTTTCACACCGTCTTTCCGCGTCGATGGCTGCACATTCCTTGCGGCTCTTTTCCTTGCCGAGCAGCTCCGCCGCAAGCTTGATGTTGGTGATGGCGTTGTAGTGCGGGAAGAGGTTGAATTGCTGGAACACCAGCCCGAAGTGCAACCTCTTTTTGCGGATGTCCTCGGAGTTTTTCTTCTCCGCCTGCGCGCCGTCAAAGAGAACTTCGCCGTTCACGGTGATGCTGCCTTCGTCCGCCGTTTCCAGGAAATTGAGGCACCTGAGCAGGGTGGTCTTGCCGCTGCCCGAAGAGCCGATGATGGCAAGCACCTCGCCGCGGTTCAGCTCGAAATCGATGCCTTTCAGCACCTCGTTCGCCCCGAAACTCTTTTTGAGACCTTTCACTTCGAGTATTGCCATATCACACCTTGTAGTAGCTCAATTTCTTCTCTATGAAAGAGAACAACAGCGTGAGGATGCCGTTGAATGCCAGATAGAACGCACCGGCATAGAACAGAGGCCAAATCACCACATAGAGATTGACCGCTTGGTTTGCCGCAAGGATGATCTCCACGACGCCGAGGACGCGCGCAAGTGAGGTGTCCTTGACGAGGGTGATTATCTCGTTGGACATGGGAGGTATGATGCGCTTCACCACTTGCGGCAATACGACCAGGAAGAAAGTCTGCGACTTTGTCATCCCCAGCACCTGCGCCGCTTCGTGTTGTCCTTTGGGTATGGATTCTATCCCGCCGCGGAAAATCTCCGAGAAATAGGCGGCGTAATTAATGATGAATGCCACACACACGAAGATGAAGTTGACATTCGCCATCGACGTGCCGAAAAAGTCGGCTATCGCGCGGTTCGGGATCTCGAACAGAGTGTTAGGGATGAAGCTTATGACAATGATCTGCAACATCAATGGAGTGCCGCGGATCACCCAAACAAAGACTTTTGTGAGCCATTTGAGAGGAATGAACCGCGTCATCGAGCAGAATGCGACGATCAGACCAAGAGGAATTGCCGCCACGAGAGTGACGGCAAAGAGAAGTACGGTCAGACCGAATCCGTTGAGCAGATCGGCGGTTACTGTGGCAAACATATTACAGTTCCATGTTCATGATGAGGTCCGCGGCGGATCCGCTTTCCACAGCCACGATCGCGTCTTTGGAGTTGGCAAGGAAGCCCGCGATGTCGGAATACTTTTCGTAATCGGCGGCTCTCACGACGCAGGTCTGCTTGTTGGCAAGATATGGCACGCTGATCGTGAGCTCTTCTTCAAGCTTGGGGGTGATCGTCATACCGTTCCAAATGAGGTCGATGGATCCCGCCTCATTGATCTGGGCGATCTTGGTGTCCCAGTCGATGACGACAGGTTCCACATTGAAAGTGATGCCTTCCTGTTCGCCGAGATAATCGAACACGGCGTTTGCAAGCTCGATGTCATAGCCGGTGTAGCTGTCGCCGTCTTTGATGGCGATGGGCGCAAAGATGGTGATGCCGAGGCGGATGGTCACGGTGTTGTTTTCCGCACCGGCGATCAGCTCATTCCAGGAATTGTCCGTTGCATCCGCATAGGGGTTTTGGGTGTCAGCGGCGATGCTGATCTCATTTTCCAAACCGTATTTGGCTGCGATCTCGGTCATGGCGCCGTCATTATAGAGCGCGATGAGAGCTTCGTTGATCTTGCCCATGAACGCGCCTGCGCCGGACTTTGCCGCGATGCCGTAATATTCTTCGGAGAGCATCATATTTTCCAGCACTTTGATCTTGCCGGCATAGTCGCCTTGCGCGGAATACCAGCCCGCCATGACGGAGTCCATAACGGCGATGTCGGCGCCGCCTTTGTCAAGTTCCATCAGCGCGTCAAGCTGCGAAGTGAGGGGAAGGAGCTCTTTTCCGAAAAGGATGCTGTTACCGTCACTGTCCTTATTGTTGCAGGCGGCGAGACCGACTGCGACGGACGCGACGAGTGCCACGACGAGCACGAGTGCGAAAATCTTTCTTTTCATACATTCCTCCTGATGCCGCAAAGCGGCGATTACCGTGTCATTATACTTTATCTCGCTAAACTTGTAAAGCGTTTGTGACCTGTTTTTTTGCGAATTCCCGCATACACTTCGCTCCCGACTGCGTGCCGCCCATCAAAAAGCCCCTACCACTCGCCAAAATTAACTATAATCACCCGCCACAAGGCACGCGATACGCACTCGGACAGCCCGTTATCAAAGGAGCTGCAGACATATCCGCCCAAAACATCATCCAACCATATCCGCCACCGCTTGCATATCTCACTGCACTTTGCACATTATCTCATTTTCTGAGATAAATAGCATGGCGGCGTGGGTGTGTTGTCCGTGATCGGCTCGGACACCATTTTATCAATATTGACAAGAAAGATCCGGCGCATATGAGCCTCGTCCGCCGAATGCTGCCACGCGCTGATATATGCCGCGTGCAAAGTCCGTTATGCGCAACTTACTATGAATCGGCATCATCATCTCTCGCTTTATCCGTCAACGCTCGTCCACATTTTTCTGCGACTTGCACATTATCTCATTTTCTGAGACAAACGATCTGCGCGGTGCGGACGTTGTGTGCGTGATCACTTGGACATCCTTTTCACGCCATATTGTCAAGCAATGTCCGGCGTGTGCGCTATCTGTCATGCGTTGCTAGCTTATATATTGGCATCACATCGTCTTATCCGCCGCCGCTTACCATCTATATCGCTGCGTCCGACACATTATCTCATTTTCTGAGATAAATGATTTATGCAGCGCGGTTGTAGTGTGTATGATCGCTTTCTACCTCCTTTTGCATATATATCCTCTGTGCTTTGCACGTTATCTCATTTTCTGAGACAAACGATCAGCACGGCGCGGGTGTGGCGTGGTAAGCGCGGGAGGAAGTCAATAACGTGTGAGTCCGTTGTGTATGTCGGAGCGCGGGACATTGCGAGTCCGTCTGTGGGCGTGATATTGCGAGTCCGCCGCGTGTGTCGGGCGCGGGGCGTTTCGAGTACGCAGGTGCGAGTCGGGGAATGTGATATTGTTTCGCGGGCGTGGTGCGTGTACGTGTGCGCACTCGGCGCGCGTCGGAGCTTGATCGGGCGGAAAATTTGAGAAAGCGTGTCAAAATCCGTTGACAGGGGGAAAATGCGGTGATAGCATAAAAACAACTTAACAAACCGTTGACGGGAAGAAAACGGGAGACGGACTGAGAGAGAGTCGGTGATGGTGTGATGCCGGCAGAGACCGAACCCGATAATATGGGCCCCGGAGGGCCGAGGCGAAAGGTGACGAGTAGCCGAGGACGTAAAGCTCGCGTAAGAAGCCTGACTGTGTTGGCAGTCGATGAGTGGATGCGGCAGCGATGCCGTGTCAAGCGGGGTGGCACCGCAGAGTCTTTGACTTTGTCCCCGACAGCAAGTCTTGCTGTCGGGTTTTTTATTTCCTCACGGCAAGCGGCGGGCGCAAGAACCTCTCCCCGGCATAAAACACGATGCGTGTTGCAACAAGGGGAGGATGCGCCGAAACACGATGCGTGCGCCGAAAGGGGCGCGCGGGCAAAAAGCATTTTTGACGGCGTTGCCGGCAGAAAAATAAAAAACAGAGGTAATTCCTATGAGCAAACAAGAGATCCCTTACAAAATCTATCTGACAGAAAACGAGCTGCCCAAGGAATGGTACAACGTGCGCGCCGATATGCGCACCGATCATCGCCCCCTCCTCAATCCGGCAACGCATGAGCCTGTCACGCTTGCGGAGCTGGAGCCTGTGTTCTGCACAGAGCTTGCCAAACAGGAGCTGAACGACAAGGACGCTTACATCGAGATCCCCGCGCCCGTGCGCGACTTCTACAAGATGTACCGTCCCTCCCCCCTCGTGCGCGCGTACTGCCTTGAAAAATATTTGGACACGCCCGCGGAGATATACTACAAGTTCGAGGGTAACAACACCAGCGGCTCGCACAAACTCAACAGCGCGATCGCGCAGGCATATTACGCCAAGGAGCAGGGACTCACGGGCGTCACCACCGAGACGGGTGCAGGACAATGGGGGACCGCGCTCTCCATGGCGTGCGGCTATTTCGGGCTGGACCTCACCGTGTATATGGTGCGCTGCTCCTACGAGCAGAAGCCGCAGCGCAGGACGCTCATGAACGTCTACGGCGCGAACGTCATCCCTTCCCCCTCCGACACCACGGCAGTGGGCAGGAAGATGCTGGCGGCACACCCCGACAACACCGGCGGCAGCCTCGGCACCGCCATTTCCGAGGCGGTGGAAGTGGCTCTCACCAAGCCCGACACCCGCTATGTGCTGGGCAGCGTCCTGAATCAGGTGGTGCTGCACCAGTCCGTCATAGGGCTTGAGAGCAAGACCGCGATGGAAAAGTATGACGTCTATCCGGACATGGTTATCGGCTGCGCGGGCGGCGGCAGCAACCTCGGCGGGCTGATGTCCCCCTTCATGCGCGACAAGCTGAAAGGGGAGAGACACCCCTACTTCATCGCCGTGGAACCCATGAGCTGTCCTTCCCTTACGCGCGGCAAGTTCGCCTACGACTTCTGCGACACGGGTAAGGTCACCCCGCTTGCAAAGATGTACACCCTGGGCAGCGGCTTTATGCCCGCACCCACGCACGCGGGCGGACTGAGATATCACGGCATGAGTCCCATCCTCAGCCAGCTCTATCACGACGGCTACATCGACGAGGCGAGAGCGGTGAGCCAGGTGGACGTGTTCAAAGCGGCGATCGAGTTCGCAAGGGTGGAAGGCATCCTTCCCGCTCCGGAATCCGCCCACGCCATCAAGGTCACTCTCGACGAAGCGCGCAAGTGCAAGGAAACGGGAGAGAAGAAGGTCATCCTCTTCGGACTCACCGGCACGGGATATTTCGACATGATCTCCTACGAGCGTTATATGAAGGGCGAACTCAACGACACACCTCCCACGGACGAATCCCTCGCGGAAGGCGAGAAGGATATGCCGGAAGTCTGACACCCGCATCCCCGTCCGACGGACGCGCGGCAACACCCGCGCTCCGCTACGGAGAGGATCATCGGAGGGCAGCGTCAAACCATCGCGGGCAGAAAAGCGTCGGCGGTTGGTGACGGCGCGAGACCGTCGGCAAAAGAATTAAAAAAAAAGGAGCAAAGCCCCGCATGCTGCGGGGCTTTGCTTTTGCGCGGGCAAGGCGGTTCGGAGACGAACGTGGCTGGCAAGAAAAGAATGAGCAAAAGAAACAACGTAATAAAAGGAGCGCGCGGAAAACGCGCTCCCGTCCCTCCGAAAAGGGGCGGTCGGAAAGCCCGCAAAAGAGTCCTTTCTCCGCCCGAAAACCGCGAAATCGCTCCGGATCTGCAAGAAGAAAGAAAACTCCGCAGGATTTTCTCACCCCTACTGTTCAGTGGGTTTTTCTCAAAAAGTACTTTAAAAAACACGAAAAAGTATAATAGTTTTCGCCGTTTTATAGAATACTTGCCTGTTTTCGACACGCGTTTTTACGCCTTCCCGACAGCTGTCGGTTTTGTGCGGGCGGTGCGGGGTAGACTGCGCGAGGAGAGCGGGCAGCGGGAACGTGAGAAGTGCGGTGGGGCAAAAGCGTGGCGAGGGACGCCGCGGTGTTTGTCAAAGAGGTGCCGATGTGCGTGACGAGAAATGTCGGAGCGCGGAGTGAGAAGGAGGGGCGCAGGGGAGAAAGCGGGCGGGGCATCGGACAGGGGAAGCGTGTCATGCCGGACACGGGAGCAAGCGGAGGTGAGGGTTGATATGTGCCTATTGAAATTTCGGGCGAGGGAGGGTATAATGATTTAAGATACGTAGCGCGCTCGCGCGTGTGAGTCCTCGCGCGTGCAGGCAGGGGATAACGGGAGGGAGATCATGAGAGTTCTGCTGCTTTCCGCTCAAAAGGAAGAAGAGGTGGCGCGTCGCCTCAGACGCAAAAGGACGGTGAAGATCGTTGCGGTGTTGCTCGTCCTTGTCGTGGCGTTCACCCTCTTTTTCGCTATCACCCTCAATGCCAAAAGTCTCGGCGTGGGGAAAGGGAGTACGGACGGGGCGTACGGCACGGTGCTTGCGGACATCGACGGTATCACGGAGGCGAACCCTCGCATCATCGACATTGCGATGCTGGGTGCGCATGACGCCAACATCTCGTCGCTCATGCCAGGCAACCCCATTGACGACAATCCCAAGAGCGATGTTTTCGAGCAGCTCTATCCCGTGAGTGCGGGATTCCAATACCGCATGTCCGTGACACAGACGGTGCCGCCCTATCAGCTCCTCATGCAGGGGGCGCGTTTCGTCCACTTCAAATATACATATTACGACAACGATTGGTATGCCTCTCACTCCATCATCGGCAGGAAGTTCGAAGAGGATGTCAAGGACGTGCTGCGTTTCCTTGCCGATCACCCCGGCGAGGTGGTGGTGTTGCTTTTGCAATCCACGTGGTTCGGAGAGGATCAGAGCCTCCACACCTTCCACGATTGGCTGGAGGGCGTGACCTTGGACGGCAAAAACATCTACGATTACGTGTACTACGACAAGGTGAATGTGTATGACTCCGAGTTTGCGGAAGAGGGCAGAGTGCGCATGAGGGACCTGCGCTACAACGACGTGACGCAAAGCGGCACTTCTGCGGGCGTGGTGCTCCTGGACAGGCGGGAAGGGCTGCCTCAGGCGGAGACGGAGGCGAGCACTTATTCCGACTATTTCTTTGACGTTGACTCGAACCTTGCACACCAATGGCACAGCCGCATGGGAGAAGATGTGTTGACGGAAGAGATCGAGGACTACGTTTTTGAAGTCCGCGCGCTGTCGCTTTATCGCTGGAAGCTGCGCGTCAATCAGACGCAGGCGACTCTTTCGGTGGAAAGTGTCGGTGACGTACTGCGCGACATCGGGGCGTGGTCGCTCCTGAAATTTGCGGAAAAATATAACATTTCGCTACTCGAAAACGAGAACTTCGACACCTGGCTCAGGGCGTTGCCCGTCTTTCAGGTGGACTTTGCCAACAGTGACTACGGCGACTTCAACCGCCGCGTCAACGAGAAGATCCGCGCGCGGAACGAGAACATCGTGCGCATACTCATCGCCGAGGACGGCAATTACGAGAAACTGTACGTATGAAGATATATCTGGTAAGACACGGGCAGACCGATCTCAACATCCAAAAGCGCATGCAGGGGAGGACGGGACTTCCCTTGAATGAGGTGGGACGCGCGCAGGCGGAGGATCTTGCGCAGGAACTTAAAGACGTGCGCTTCGACGCGGTGTTTTCCTCTCCGCAGGAGCGCGCCGTCGAGACCGCGAAGATAGCGTCGGGAGGCATGACGCCCGTCACGGACGAGCGTCTCCAGCCCTTTGACGTGGGCAGTGCGGACGGACAGGTCATCGACGAGACCATGCACCTTACGGTGGGGCTTATCCCTGACTCCCGCTACTACGACGGAGTGGAAGATCCATGTGCTTTTTGGGAGAGGATCCGCGCCTTTATGGACGAACTTGTCGGGAAATACGCGGGGAGTGACGCGAATGTCATGATCGCGGGACACAAATGCACCACGGGATGCATAGACTGCTATTTCAACGGTATGCCCGCGGACGGCGACTTTTTCTCGCGCTCGGTGAAGAACGGGAAATGCCGTGTCTATGAACTCGACGGAAGCGGAAAACAAACGCGCCCGTGACGGACGCGCGAACACGTTTTTCTGCATTCTAATGCGACAAAATGCCGCATTTTCTTTCGCGTTTGTCTGAAAGAGGGCGAGATGATGTCAATGCGTGCCGTCGATGAGCCTGACGGAGTCGCCGAGATCATTTTGTATGGACACTTGGGGACGGGCTTAAATTGTCCAAATTTTGGACAAAACAAGCCCGTCCCTATGTGTCTAAAAATTAGACAAAATAAGCCCGTCCCCAAGTGTCTAAGGGTGGGATCGACTGTCGGGGAGAGGGGAGAGGGGTGTCAGAGGAGGGGGTAGCCGCGCTCGCGGAAGAAGGCGTCGTTGTAGATGACGGAGGGGTGTTCTGGGGCGAGTTCGCGGGCGGCGAGGTGGCATTTGTAGGCGCGGTCGCGCTCGCCCTCCCGCCAATAGCACGCGGTAAGCTCCACCAGCGGTATCACGCCTCGGCACTCCGCTTGCTCGAAATCCCCGTATAGCGAGAAATCTTTTGCCGATAACGCGGATCTATACCAATATATTGCTTCTTTGAGCATGGACTTCGACTTGAAGAGAGAGCCTAGCCTGCACATCACCGAGGCGCGGGGTTCGCCGTAGGCGAAGCTGCCGAGCAGCACGGAGACGGCTTCGTCCTGCCTTTTCATTGCGATGAGGCAATCCGCAAGCATCTTGCTCGCTTCTATCTTTCCCACCGCCCAGCCGCTGCCTTCCAACGCCGCGCGCAGCATCCCTTCCGCCTCACGGTAAAGCCCGTCCGCGCAGAGTTCCCTGCCGTAGTAGAGGAGATGACGCGCGTCGAGTTCCTCTCCCTCCCGCTGCGCTTTGCGGTAGATGTCGAGGTTGCGCCTGCCCCGCACCTTGCCGGGCGTCTCGCCGTGCCGCACCGTGAAATGCGAAAATATGATCTTGCCGAAGGGCGGGATGCACTCGTGCACCCGTCCCCGCCACGGAGGGCAGCCCTCTCTTTTCAGCACGCGTTCCCGCACATAGGAGTAGGTCGCCGCGCCGCGGGCGTCGAAGGCGATGTCATAGCGGCACATCACCGTATCCGGGGCTTCGTTTTCCAGCCTTTCGCGCAGTTTTGCGAGGAGTTCGCCGTTTTCGGGAGTGACGATGTCGTCGGCATCCAGCCACATTACGTAGCCTCCCGTTGCCTTTGAAAAGGAAAAGTTGCGCGCCGCGGCGAAATCGTCCTTCCACTCGAAGTCGTACACCTTGTCCGTATACCTTGCCGCGATCTTCTTTGTGCCGTCCTCACTTCCCGTATCCGCTATGACTATCTCATCCACCCGTCCTTTCACGCCGTCGAGGGCGCGGGACAGCACCTTTTCCTCATTTTTTACGATCATGCACAGCGAGAGCGATACGCCCATAGTCACCTCCCGTCCCCTGCATTTATATGATGTATTAGAGGATTTCCGTTTACATAATTTAAAGGAGGATCAGCGATGTTTTCCGAATTTTGCAAAAGGTGCGGCTGTTCGCCGTGCAGGTGTGCGGGACGGAGCGGATGCGGCTGTTGCGTCGGTCCGACGGGCGCGACGGGGCCGAGAGGTCCGATAGGTCCGCAGGGGGATGTAGGCCCGACAGGCCCTACAGGACCTTCCGCCGTGACCGTGCGTGTGGGACAGACCGTCACGGGACAACCGGGTACGCAGGCTTCCGTCACGGACACCGGCGGCACCGATCCCATACTCACTTTCACCATACCCCAAGGCGCGACGGGAGCTACCGGAGCTACGGGCGCAACGGGGGCTACGGGCGCGACCGGTGCTACGGGGGCAGCCGGTGCTACGGGTGCTACGGGTGCGCAAGGCCCGCAGGGCATCCAAGGCATCCAAGGTTTGCAGGGCGCGCAGGGCGATGAAGGTCCTACGGGTGCGACCGGTCCCACCGGACCGACAGGTCCTACGGGGGACACCGGGCCGCAAGGCATCCAAGGTTTGCAGGGTGCGCAGGGCGACGAAGGACCTACGGGTGCTACCGGTCCCACCGGACCGACAGGTCCCACGGGGGATACCGGACCGCAGGGCATCCAAGGTTTGCAGGGTGCGCAAGGCGATGAAGGTCCTACGGGTGCTACCGGTCCCACCGGACCGACAGGTCCCACGGGGGATACCGGACCGCAGGGCATCCAAGGTTTGCA
>CALVQW010000011.1 GCA_944358385.1 uncultured Clostridia bacterium | reverse complement strand
ACTTTCAAGCGCGGGCGCAAGACGCCCGCGGTGAAAGTTTGGCTTTGCGGCGCGTAGTTCCGTCTCCGAAAGAGTGTACGTCGTGAGCGGGGACGCTTACCCCGGCAGAGAAGGGGATTTTCCCGCAGGGTGTAAAAAACTTGTCAATGACATTTTTGTGAAGAAATCGGGGAAAATAAAAGACAATTTGCTGTTAGGTTGAAGTTGCGGTCGGATCGGCTTGCGACGGCGAGCAGCGAGGACCGGGAGGAAAAAGAAATGAAGAAATTTTGGACGATAGTCATTTGTATGATGCTGCTCGGCGCGGTCGCATTTGCGGCGGTCGGGTGCAACAAGGGCGCGGGTGACACCATCAACGTCTTTTCGCGCGAGGACGGCTCCGGCACGCGCTCCGCGTTCACCGAGCTTACCGGCGTGTTGGTCGAGGGCGAGGACGGCACCGAGAAGGATATGACCTTCTCCGGCGCAAGCATTCAGAACTCCACCAACGCCATAATGACCGCGGTCGCGCAGGACAAAAACGCCATCGGTTATGTCTCCTTCGGCTCGCTGAACGAAACCGTCAAGGCAGTCGCCGTGAACGGAGTCGCTCCTTCCGTGGACACCATCAAGGACAAGAGCTATGAGTTGCAGCGTCCCTTCAACATCGCTTACAAGCAGGCGAACATCGACAGCAACCCCTTGGCTGCCGACTTCCTCAACTTCCTCGGTTCTGCCGAGGCACAGGAAGTCATCGCCGCGGAGAAGTACATCGCCACCGACGACAATGCTCCCGCCTATGTGAAAGGCTCCGACCTCACGGGCAGCATCACCATCGGCGGTTCCTCTTCCGTCAGCCCGCTCATGGAGAAGCTCATTGAGAAATATTGCGAACTCTCCGGCGTCGCCAAGAACAGCATCGAGCTGCAGACCATCGACTCCACCGCGGGCATGAACAACGCCATAAACGGCACCTTCGACATCGGCATGGCGTCCAGGGATGTCAAAGACTCCGAGCTTGCGCAGGGCATCACCGCAGAAGTGCTCGCCTATGACGGCATCGCGGTCATCATCCACAACGACAACGCTGTCGAGGACCTTTCGATGGAGCAGATCCGTCAGATCTTCACCGGCGAGGTGCGCGAGTGGTCCGCCCTTGCATAATTGATGAACATAGAGTTTAAGTTCTAAAAAGCTTATAAAAACACCGTATTTTGTCGAAACCGCGGGAGATGGCTTTCTCTCCCGCGGCGACGGCACGAAAGAGAGAGATGACATTTTCGGCTTTCAAAGAGACTGCGATGAAGGTCGCGTTCGCCGTCACGGCGGCGGTCTTCATCTTGTGCGTCATCGTGATCTGCGCCTTCATTTTCGCAAGGGCTGTCCCCGCGATAGGGGAGATAGGGCTGTTCGAGTTTCTGTTCTCCACCGAGTGGACGCCGAATAACACCCCGGCGAGTTACGGCATAGGCACGATGATCGTTGGCACGTGTTTCGTCACGGCGGGCGCGCTCGTAATCGGAGTCCCCGTCGGACTGCTCATGGCGGCGTTCATGGCAAGGTATTGCCCCAAGCCCCTCTACAAAGTGATGAAACCCATGACCAACATCCTTGCGGGCATCCCGTCCATCGTGTACGGCTATTTCGGCATGATGGTCATCGCTCCCATCATCCGCGACAATTTCGGCGGCACGGGGTATAGCATCCTCACCGCGTCCATAGTGTTGGGCATCATGATCCTGCCCACCGTCATCGGCGTGTCGGAGTCCGCGTTGCGCGCGCTGCCGAACACCTATTACGAAGGTGCGCTCGCGCTGGGCGCGACGCACGAACGTGCCGTGTTCATGACGGAGTTCCCCGCAGCCAGGTCGGGCATCCTGACCTCCGTGGTGCTGGGGTTGGGGAGAGTGGTCGGCGAGACGATGGCTGTGGTAATGATCGTCGGCAACAGCACCGCGATCCCGGACAGTCTGCTCGACGGCGTGCGCACCATGACTTCGCACATCGTGTTGGAGCTTGGCTATGCGACGGACCTTCACCGGGGCGCGCTCATCGCTACGGCGGCGGTGCTTTTCGTATTCATCCTACTCATCAATCTGCTCATCGCGGCGATCCGCAGGAAAGGGAGGGTGAAATGAAAAGCGCGGCGGCTCTTCTCAAACAAAAATTCGCTCCTTTGCCTTCCTGCGATCTGAAGGGCAGGCCTTTCGTCAACAAGCCCTCTCTCCGGAAAAAACTCGCGGAATACAAGCGGCATCCTTTTTCTCTCGTCATGATGGTGCTGGTAATGCTGTCCGCTCTCGTCACGGCGGCGATCGTGCTGTGGATCGTCATCCACGTCATCATGCAAGGCGCGCCCAACCTCAAAGCGTCGCTTTTCGAGCTTGAGTATGACAGCGAGAACCTGTCGCTCATGCCCGCGTTTTTCAACACTCTCATCATCGCGGGGATGTCCCTGCTCATTGCCGTGCCCGTCGGCGTCGCGGCGGCGATATTCCTCACGGAATACACCTCCTCCGCCAACAAATTCGTTGCCGTGGTAAGGATGGCGGCGGAGACTCTTGCGGGCATACCTTCCATTGTGTACGGCATCTTCGGCATGATCCTCTTTGTGGAGATGCTCTTCAAAGGGTTCAGCCTCATAGCGGGCATACTCACGATGGCGATCATGATCCTCCCCCTCGTCATGCGCACGACGGAGGAGGCTTTGCGCGCGGTTCCCGATTCCTTCCGCGAAGGTTCGTTCGCGCTCGGCGCGGGCAAACTGCGCACCGTTTTCCGCGTCGTACTGCCCTCCGCCATGCCCGGGATCATTGCGGGCGTCATACTCGCGCTGGGCAGAGTGGTGGGGGAGACCGCGGCACTCATCTACACTTCGGGTACGGTGAAAGCGGTGCCGGACAGTCTGTTCGGCAGCGGCGAGACGCTCGCCATCCATATGTACACCCTGTCAAGCGAAGGGTTGCACGTGGACGAAGCGTGGGCGACAGCCATCGTGCTCATCCTCCTCGTGCTCGTCATCAACGGCGCGGCGGAGTTCATATCCAACAAATTCAGAAAGAGGTATTGATGATAAGACCGGAACTCAGACAAAACGTTTACATCAGAGGGGACGCGGAACCTCCCAAATTCCGTGTGCGCGATCTCGACCTCTTTTACGGCACTTTTCAGGCGTTGAAGAGCGTGGATATGGACATCGAGAAGAATGAGATCACCGCGCTCATAGGTCCCTCCGGCTGCGGCAAGTCCACATTTCTCAAAACGCTCGACCGCATGAACGACATCATCCCCGGCTGTCGCGTCTCGGGCAGGGTGGAGCTGGACGGTGCGGACATCTATGCCGGCGGGATGGATGTCAATCTGTTGCGCAAGCGCGTGGGGATGGTGTTCCAAAAGCCCAACCCCTTCCCCGCAAGCGTCTACGACAACATCGCTTACGGCCCGAAGACGCACGGCGTGAGAAAGAAGTCGGAGCTTGACGACATCGTCGAAAGTTCACTCCGCAGGGCAGCCATCTGGGACGAACTCAAAGACCGCCTCAAAAAGAGCGCGCTGGGACTTTCGGGCGGGCAGCAACAGAGACTGTGCATAGCCCGCGCCCTTGCGGTAAAGCCCGACGTCCTTTTGATGGACGAGCCGACTTCCGCGCTCGATCCCATCTCCACCGGCAAGATCGAGGAGCTTGCGCAGGAACTGAAAAAGGATTACACCATCGTCATAGTCACCCACAATATGCAGCAGGCGGCGAGGATCTCGGACAAGACCGGGTTCTTTCTCCTGGGCGAACTCATCGAGTTCGGCGGTACGGACGAGGTGTTCGACTCTCCGCGCGACAAGCGAACGGAGGACTACATCACGGGGAGGTTCGGTTGATGCGCAAACTGTTTGATGAGCAGCTTCTGCAAGTCAGGGGTATGTTGAAGGAAATGTGTGAGGTGGATGCCGAGGCGATGCGTCTCATCGAGAGGGCATTGATCTCCCGCGAGGATGTCTCCGCCCCCGTCCGCGTCTGCGAGAGAGCGGCGGACGAGAAAGAGCGCGAGATAGAACGGCTGTGCATGCGCATCATAGTGCGCCAACAGCCCGTAGCCCACGATCTCGCCCTTGTCACCTCCGCGGTCAAGATGGTCACGGACCTCGAACGCATCACCGATCAGGCGGCGGACATCGCGGACATCCTGAAAGGCGCGGTCTCCTGCGCCGTCCCCAAAAGTCTCGGTGCGATGATGGCTGCCGCCCGCGAAATGGTGGAAAGGTGCGCCGCAGCCCTCGACACCTTCTCTCTCGACGAAGCGCGCACCATCCGCCGCGCCGATGATGTGGTGGACGGACTTTTCGTCGCCGTCAGACGCGAACTCGCGGGCATGGTGGACGAAAAAGACGAGGACGGAGAGTGCGCGATGGATATGCTCATGACCGCAAAATACCTCGAACGCGTCGGCGATCACGCCGTCAATGTTGCGGAGTGGATCGTCTTTGCCCAAGGCAAGGAAAGCTGATCTCGCTTTTATCTCTTACGGAGGCGCGATATCGCGCTGTCCGATGTTTATCTCTCTTTTTTAGCACAGTGAACAGCCGTTTCGGCTGTTCACTGTGCTTTTTAGGGCGGGAACGTTAAATGTGTGCCGCCCCTGCCATCCTGCGGGGAATTCCCCATCGGGAATTATCCTCCGAGGCCTACGGTGGTGTTGTCGCGGGTGCGGCAGGCGAGTTCGGGGACGGGGTTGGGCGCGGTCTCGAAGCGGAAGTCCTCGCCGTGGGCGGAGAGGTAGCGTTCAATGACGGCGTGGGCGGGTTCGTCGGAGGCTTTGCCGTTGACGCGTTTGTTGTGGGTGAAGAATATGTCCTCCTTGCCGAGAGAGGCTACGTCCACATAATCCTCTTTTTTGGAGGTCATGCGCACGGTGTCACCGAGCACGCCGCGGATGTAGTCGATGTTGTCCTTGCCGAAGGTGAGGGGAGCGGGGAAGGCGGGATGAGGCAGCACGGAAGTGTAGTCCCGTTTTTCGTATTTTTCCAAAAGTTCCGCCGCCTTGTGCAGGTGCGCGAGTTCCTGTTCCAGCAGGGCTTCCCAGATCCGCTTTATGCGCGAGTCCGTCTCGTCCATCGCGCAACTGTAATAGAGGTAGCACTCCGCATACTCGTGTTCCAGCAACCCCGCGAGCCAGGTGCAGTCCGTGTCCATCAGACAGCCGTATTGCGTGACGTGCTGTTCCTCTATCATGGCGATCTCCAGGAAGAGGCGTTTGCCCTCCTCGGTGGGATAGGTGTTGCCCACGTTCATATAGAAGTTCATGGTCTGCTGCTCGGCGGCGGTGATGATGGCGGCATTCAGGCGGGTGACGGGGTCGGAACGCTTGAAATCACAGGCGCGACGCACGTCGTCGGCGGGGTAGCGGTGTTCAGCAACGGTGGGACGTCCCGGGGTGATCTCCGTGCGCTTGCCGACAAGGCGTGACGCATCGACGTTCATGTCGTGCATGAGCATGTTGGAAAAGCGGTAGAGATGGTCGAAGTCCTCAAGCAGCGCGAAATCCAGCGTCATCTTGACGTAAGGGTCCTTCTCCCGCCGCGCGAGATTGGCGGTGAGTTCCACCGCGAGCTGTTCATAGCCTATGGTGGTCTCCAGGATGCTCTCGTCCACGGGTTTCAGCGCGGCAAGTTTCTTTTGCTGCTGCTGTTCCACGCGGCGCACGAGCGCGATCTCCCTCCGCAAGTCCCCGATGTTGCAATGCCGCGAGAATTGATGCGAAAACCAATTCGCCTCAAACTCCGTGCCGTTCATCAGGATGATGCGGAGTTTGGTGTACGGGTCGGCGGAATTTTTGTCGTACGGCTTGACAAAGAGTTCCTTCCAGCTCTCGAAGCCCTCTTCCACGGGCTTGACTTTTTGCTTGAACGGATCGAATGACATAAGCGTAGTCTCCTTTACGAAAAATGCGGGGAACACGTCCCCGCATTAGTCTGCCCGAAAGCCCCGCCTATTATTCCGCCCCCGCGGCGGCAAAATGCGTCACTCGGCGGAGCGATGCAGCCAAGCACCGGTCAGCAGCACCTCGGCGGCGGTGGTCGGATCGGAGAGCATCACTTGTATCAGGTCGATCTCCGGATAAAGAGAAGACCAGCCTTCCGTCTCCTCGAATTTAGCAGATGTCAGGCTGTTGCACTCGGAGAAGGCTCCTTTCCCTATCTCGGTCACACTCGCCGGGATGTCGACGGATGTGATGCTACGGCAGTATGCGAATGCGCCCGTTCTTATGCTCGTGACTCCCTCCGGAATGACGAGATTTTGTACGATCTCATCTCCGACATAGAGGTCATAAGGCGTCCCGGAGACAACACCGATGCCGCTCAATTTGAGCCACGACACTATGCTTCCGACATGCAATTCCCGCAAGTCATTGAACCAGACTCCGGCATCATTTGATATGCTTGTGAGACTTGCCGGTACGGTGAGGGACGTAACATCGTTGAAGCCGATAAAGTGGTGGGTTTCAACCTGTGTGATGCCGTCGGGGATGATGAGGTCTGTGACGGGCTTGTCGTCAATGAACAGGCTGCCGCCGTAATAACACGGGTTGCTGTCGGAGGAACCGAAATCTATGTTAAGCCAAGAGTTTATATCGGTGATGTGAACCTCTTTGATGGCTTCGTCGAACTGGAACGCATAATCACCTATTGTGGTAACTTTGCTTCCGATAGTGACAGAGTTTAGAGAATAGCAACAAATGAATGCACCTAGTCCAACGGTCTCCACATCCGCGGCGATGGTCGCGGTGCTGATTGTGCTGAATGCGAATAGTCCTTGCCCTATCTCGGTCACACCCTCCGGAATGACGAGGTCGGTGACGACTTCCCCTCCCACGACCAGGTCATGCTGCGGAAGAATTGGAGGCTTCATGGTGTTAAATCCCGTGATTTCGACATTCAGCCAATCTTCCAATGTGTCCACACAAAAGCGAGTGAGGGAAGGACACTCCTCTATTGCTCCGACGTGAAGTGTTTGCAGCGTGTCCGGGAGAGTGATGGAGCGCAGTGCCGAGCATCCCGACAAAGCACCGTCGGCAAGCTCCGTTCCCGCGGTGAGGACGAGGTTTTCAAGGCTGCTTTTAGGGATGCTGTCTATCGCGCAGATTGGCAAGGTGGCACTTGTGATGTCGGACGCGCCGTTGAAAGCGGTGCTTGCGATGTTTGCCGTGCCGTTTTGCTCGATGCTGTTCGGGATGGTCACCGTCGCAAGCGACGTGCAGCCGGAGAATGCGTTTTCCCCTATGCGCTCCACGCCCTCCGCGATGGTGACGGAGATGATGTCGGTGTTGTCTTGGAAAGCTCCGTCCGCGATCTCTGTGACGGGTTTGCCGAGGTATGCCGAGGGAATGACCACCGTTTGCATGTCGCCGGCAACACCCGTGATCGAGATGCTGCCATCGGAGAGAGTTTCATAGGTCAGCGTGCTTGCCGTGAGCGCGGGCGTCAGATCCACGCGGGTAAAGGTGCCGTCCGAGAACTCTATCACAAGGAAGGTGCCGTCCACGCGGATCTCGGTGATGCCGAGTCCGGGCTTGCCTTGTTCTCCTTGCTCACCCTGTTCACCTTGCTCACCCTGTTCTCCTTGCTCTCCTTTGTCGCCCTGCGGGCCTTGCGCACCCGTGACGACGCCGAGGTTCTGCGTCCTGCCGTCGGAGTAGGAGAGGATGAGTTCACCCTTTTCGTTGATCTCGGCACCCGTGACGCTCACGCCCTGTATGCCTTGTTCGCCTTGATCTCCCTGTTCTCCTTGGTCGCCCTTGTCGCCTTGTTCTCCTTTGTCGCCCTGCGGGCCTTGCGCACCCGTGACGACGCCGAGGTTCTGCGTCCTGCCGTCGGAGTAGGAGAGGATGAGTTCACCCTTTTCGTTGATCTCGGCACCCGTGATGCTCACGCCCTGTTCGCCCTGTATGCCTTGCTCACCCTGTTCACCCTGTTCGCCTTGGTCACCCTGCGGGCCTTGTGCGCCAGTGATCACGCCGAGGTTCTGTGCCGAACCGTCGGAATAGATGAGGACAAGCTCGCCCGCATCGTTGATGATGGCGTTCGTCACCGTGGGGGTTTGCTCTTGGTTGCACGCGGCGAGCAGACACGCTCCGAGAGCGAGAATGCACACCAATGCCATAACATACAAAACTTTTTTCTTCATACCCGACTCCGTTTGCGCGCGGATGCGCGTCATCATCAAAGCATTATATCACGTATGTGTATCAATAATTGATTTTAAGAAAAAACAAAATAACGAACCGGGCATGATTTATTTTGGGGCGGGGGAGTCGTGTCATCCGCAGGAAAGCACGGGGAAGAATTGCTCCGGGCGTGTTTGTATGTTTCGGGGCGGCATGCCGGAGCGGGATGAGGCGGACTGGGTTCGGCTATGCCGAACTGCCCGCACCTCAGAGCAAGAGATTTTCGGATGATTTTGCTCCGGCGGAACGCCGGCAATAGTATACATATTGTCAAGTTTCGGCGGCGCAAAAGCGCCGAAAAGAATTGTTCTGAGGCAGGTCCGCCTCATCCCGCGCCGGCATAATAAAAAAACGCGCCCTGCCGGGGGGTGGTGGCACGGGCGCGTCTCAGAAGGGGGTAAAGAATAAGGCTGGGTCACTTCTCTGCGGGAGAAGAGTCGAGTTTGGAGCGGTTAAGCTCCACAAACGCGTTCATATTGGCGATGATCATGTCAAAGAAACGTTCCACTATCTTCTCGTCCTCGTCGTTGCCGCGGATGGCGATGGTCATGGTGATGTCGCCGAGCAGGGAGGTGAGAGCAAGCTGCATATAGGGCTTGTACTTCACCGCACCCGTCATGAAGCCGTCCACGATGTTGGCGTCGCCCATTTTGAGCGCGCGGTCGTCCATCACGCCGATGTTGGACATGCCGATGAGGGGGTTGAGATAGCCGATCTTGATGGCTTGCTCGCTGATGATGTAGGGGAAGATGGAGTAGGCGAGTTTGAGAAGGGGCAGGCTGTACAGTCCCATGTAAGGATCGTCCTTGCTCTTTCTCACGGAGCGCAGCACCTCGATGAGGGTGTCGTTGATGGTCTCGCCCTTCCTTTCGGTGGAGCATTGCATGAAACCGGTGTGGTTGGTCAGCCCCGTATGCACGCCTCCGTCCACGATGTGGCGTCTCAGGTCCACCATGCAGGGGATGGTGAGTCGCTCGTCGTCGCGGAACATCCCGATCTCGTAAAGGGAGCGCACGTAGAATGCGAGCATGAGGTCGTTGACGGTGACGCCGAGGGCTTTGCCTATCTTCCTGAAATCGGAGAAGAGCTTGACGCCCACCTTTCTGCGGCAGATGCGGGTGACATCGGTGGGGGAACTCGGAGTGAGCGGGAAATAATGCTCGTCCTTGACCTGGCTGATGTTCTTGTAAAGCCCTCTTGCCACTTCCTCCTCTTCGGGAGTGAGCTTGGAGTAGACCTCGTCATAGCTGCGGCTGCCCGTCTTGATGTCGAGGTCGCGCTCGCCGTCCAGGAGCTTGTTGTAGTTCTCGGCGAGTTTCTTCATGAAGTACTTGAAGTCGCCGCCGTCCATGCACATATGGTTGACGATCATGCACAGCACGGATCTTCCGTCCTTGTTGAACACCGCCATCTTATATTGCACGTTGCTCTCCACCGGGATGCTCTGGCAGATGAAGGCGTTGACGTCCGCCTCGATGTCCGTGCTGTCGCGCACGGTGAGGATGTCGTTCACCGTGTAGTCCTCCACCTTCCAATAGGGATCGATGACGTCGCTCTTGAAAGAGGAGTGCAGCACCGGCACCTTCTCGGTGGTAAAGACGAGTACGCGCTTCAAGGTGGGGATGTCGATCAGCCCGTCGTAGTATTGCACGCAGTGCACCATTCTGTCATAGAAATTGCGGAAGAGATATTGCATCTTGTCCCACATTTCCGCTTTCAATGTCTTGACCATAATATACCTTTATCAACCGTTTTCGGCACGGTAAACGCCGTTTTTGAGAGAAAGACGGGTTTTTCAGTCTTTCCAGGAGGTGTAGTAGGACTCGTCCTCTTCGGTGTATTTGGCGGCGATGCGCTTCTTTTCCTTCTTGTCCTTCTTGCTGTTGCGGGTGGCGATGAGCACGATGGCCTCCGCTATCGCAGCCACCACGCCGCCCAGGCACAGCAGCCAGCCCGGATGCCAGAAGGAGGGGACGATTATGCCTACGATGACATACACCATGACGCACACGATCTCGATGACTATGGGCAGCTCCACCCAACGAAATTTGAACTCGGTGATGAAGGCGAGTGCGCCGTCGAATGCCGCTATCATGACCACCATCGCAAGGAATGCCAGCCAGGACATCTCCACGTGTCCCACGAGTTGCAGCAACAGGAAGAGATAGACGCAAAGCAGCACTATGACCACGGGGGGCATCAGACGCATGAGAAGGTATTTTTTGGCTTTCACAAACTTGACCAGCAGCACCACTGCCACCGCTATCACAGCCGCGAACGCTCCGCCCACAAGTATGAGCCAGGTGAGTCCCCAGGAGTTCGGGACAAGGAAACTGACGATGAGATAGACCACCACGAGCGCGAGTGCCGCACCCACTCCGCACACCGCGCCCAGCACGGCATTGCGCTTGGTGTTGGCGACTTTGTGTTCCTGCTCGTCGAAGGCGGCGAGAGTGGCGGCGAAATCGCCCAGCTCTTCTATGCACATATCATAGATGAGGTCCTCGTCGTCCATGCCCTTGATGCGCAGTTCCTGCGCGCGGTCCATGAGCTGTTTGAGCATCTTTTCACGATACTCGGCTGCCGCCAGCGTGGGGCGAATGGCTCTGAACTGCTGTTCCAGATACCTTTTGAAACGTTCTTTCATATTGTCCTCCGCAGAGATTTATTCCTCTATATCAACGCGTCGGCGTCGCCGCCTCCGCCCTCGTACACACAATAAACGCGCGAGCGGGAGAAAGGTTACACACTTTTTCCCTCTTTTTTAAATTTGCGGCAGTCTGCGCAGACATTCTGCGTCCAGCCGCCTTTTCAGCGCGCGATGACCGGGACACAGCTCTTCCAAAAGCGCGTGGAACTCCGCATCGTGTCCCGCCCTCTCAAGGTGCGCCAGCTCGTGCAGACACACATATCTCACGCATTCCTCGGGCGCGGTCACGATGAGGGCGTTCAGCTTTATCAGTCGCTTTGTCCTCTCGCAGCACCCCCACCTCGCACGCATCCTCACCACGCGGGGCTGTACGGGCGCGCCGAAACGTCCATTTGTCTCCGCCTGCGCCTCGGCAAACAGGGCGGGCAGCACCTCTTTCGCCCTGTTCAGCAGCCATTTCGAGACCGCTTTGTCCGCGCTTTCGGGGGAGGGTGCGCAGACATTCACACCGTCGTCCGCCGCAGTCACGCGCACGCGTTCTCCCGCCGTCACGGTCAGAGGCAGGCGTCGCCCAAGGAAGGGGACATACCCCTCCGCCACGAATGAGAATTTCTCCCGCGCTTCCGCCGCCGCTGTCTTTTCCGCTATCCACGCCGCCCGCGAAAGCACGAAGTCCTCTATCTTTTTCATAGGCACGCGCGATGGCGCGCTCACGTGCACGCTCCCGTCCGCGCGCACCCGCAGATTGATGTTGCGCACGCGCTTGCGTTCCACTTCCACCGCGATCTCTCTTCCGCCCGCCCCGACAATGATGCATTCCATGATCTTATTATACACTGTTTGTTTGCCTGTTTCAATGTGATGGGGATATTCTTACGACCTCATTTATTTGGCAGGGAGGGGCTTAATTGTGTGCCTGAAAGTTGGCGTGTGATGTTGCAAAAAGTTAATGCGGGTGTTATACTGTTTCCGTTGCGCGGCAACATCGGGCGAGGCGGGAAAGAGTGCGCCGTCCGTGCGGCATTTCGGCCGCATCCGGCACGTTTCTCCGTGCGTCCCGTTTGAGATCACCCGACAGGAAAGGGAGACCGTTATGAAAAAATTGAGCAAAGACAAGATCTTTGGCATCGTGCTGGCATGTGTGCTCATCGGCGTCGTCATTTTCGGCGTTGTATTCGGAGTGATCCGCGAGAGGAATGAGCGCGGCGATGACTCCGCATCCGGCATCACGGTGGTGTTCGTTGCCGACGGGACGGAAGTGTCCCGCGAGGATTATCCCTTCGAGTCCATGGACGATGTGTTTGCTCCCGAAGTGCCAGAAGTCCCGCAAAAAGTCGGCTATGTCGGCGAGTGGGATTGGTCCTCCGTCGAGGCGGGTGAGGCGCAGATCACCGTCAATGCGAAATATACCGCCATCAAGTACACCGTCACGTTTGTTGCGGACGGCAACGTCGTCGAGACGCTGACGCTGAGTGCGGAAGCGCACGAAGGCATCCCCGACGTCCCCGCAAAGGAAGGCTCCGAGGGCATATGGGTGTACATCCTCACCGGCGAGGACACCGTCACCGCCACCGCAGTTTACTATTAAGGCACATCACCGCAGACAGAGTTTGCTCACACCCGCCGTGCGCGAAAAGCGCGCGGCGGGTTTATTATTTGGCGGGAACGCCGTCGCCCCGCCGTAAGCCAAGCGCGGCACCGCACCCATCTCATTTCCGTGCGAAGTACGCATTTACGACAAAAGCACCGGCTTTAAATATTCAAGCGGCGAGAAATGTAGCCTTCCTTTTGTACGCAAAAGGAAGCGAAAACGCCCAGGGGGAATTTTCCGAGTATCCCCCTGGGAACCCCAAAACTCCTCATACCCCCACAAGCGAAAGACAAAGCGAAGAGAACCGTTCGCCCCCTTATCTAAGGGGGCAAAAAAGAAACGTCAGCAAGAGGATAAAAGATAAGGGGAAAATACATACGAAAAGTCGGAGTAAGTATTTAAAAAGATTAGGCAAAGCGCGCAAGCGTGCGAAGGAAAGAGTGTTGGAGAGAGTATATTTGTAATTAAGGCGGACGGCAAGAAGTGCCGTCCGCAGTGTTTAATTTTAACTTGACGTCGTTGTCAAGGGCGCGAAAAATTTTGCAACCCTAAGCGGGCGGCTGACTATTGTTTTACATCCCGCGCTACAGCTTATCTTTTACGGCTCGCAACTACTTGGGGGTGTGGGGGAATAATTCCCCGCAAGCAAAATTTTTCGGCGCGACTCCTTGACAAAATATGGATAAGGAAAAAACAAAGTGATAGTGTGGGAGCGCGAGGGTGTGACACCCTCGCAAAGCGCGGGGAATAATCCGCGGAAAGGGTTTACAAGTTATTAGACATGTGTTAAAATGCCGTTGTCGGCAATACGGAACGGCGTTGCCCTTCATTTCAATGTCAGGGAGGCACTCATGAGTCTGCAAAGTTTTCTTTTCGTAGCTATCGATAAACTCTACAATCCTTTCCAGAACGAAAGGAAGATGACCAAGTTCAAGGATGTGGAGTTCGACATCAAGACGGACATAGTTTATGACGAGTCCGCGCCCGACGCGTGCAAGCTGGACACTTACCGCGTCAAGGGCGGGAAGGGCAAGCTGCCTGTGCTTTTCTACATACACGGCGGCGGCTTTGTCGCGGGTGACAAACATTACCGCAGGGCACTTGCGCGCTGGTCGGCGGTGCAGGGCTACTTTGTGGTCAATGTCAACTACGGTCTCTGTCCGGACTATCAGTGTCCCGTCCCTCACCGTCAGCTGGTCGCCGCGCTCAATTGGGTGGGCGCGAACGCGGAGAAGCTGGGGCTGGACCTCGACCGCATGATCGTCTCCGGCGACAGCGCGGGCGGCTATTACGGCGCGATGCTGGCGGGCATCACGCTCAACAAGTCTTTGCAGGACAAGCTGGGGGTGCACACCGACCTGAAATTCGGCGGAGCGGTGCTCAACTGCGGCATCTATGACGTCGCCACCGCCCTCAAAAACAAATATCCTTTCGACCTCGGAGGCAAACTGCTCAAAGATTTTGCGGGCATAGGCAAGGATGAGATCGACTCCTATGAGTGGAAGGACCTTTGCAGCGTGCTGCCTTTCGTCACGGAGGAGTTCCCCGTCTCCTTCATCACCCATGCGCAGAAGGACATCTTCTGCGGCGGACAGGCGGACGGCCTCATGAAGCTGCTCGCGGACAAGGGAGTGCATGCAGAGGAGTTCCATTCCACCTCATTCATGGACAACCATTGCTTCTCCCTCAACTGGAAGAGCAAGGCGGCGAGAAAGAACAACGAACTCACCGCGGACTTCATGAAGAGATTTGCCGCGAGGGAGATCTGAAAAATTATCGGGAGAGGGAGCGAAATGCTCCCTCTTTTTTGTTTGCGCGATCCGTCCCGCCGCTGTATAATAGCACAGTCGGGGGAAAAAAGGACGGTCGTTATGAAAAGAGTGTTCAAGGCTGAAATGTGGGACAAGATGCAATATCTTTTCCGCAACTACTACGACAGGATGATGCACTGCGTGCTTTTCTATCCCGCGCCCCTCGACGAGGACGCGCTGAGACGCGCGTTGGAATTTCAGATCTCGCACGTCCCCGTGCTTCATTCCCGCTATCACAACAATTTCATCAAACCCTATTGGGTGTTGCAGGAGTGGACGTTGGATGACGCGCTCACCGTCGAGGACACCGACGACCTCGAAGGCAGGGCGAAAGCGTTTGCGGAGCAGCGCATCCCGATAGAGAGCAATGTGCAGATCCGCATAGGGCTTTTCCGCTGCAAGGAGAGGCGCGCGCTGGTGTTCGTGGTCAACCATATGTGTTTTGACGGCGGCGACCTCAAATATTTCGTGACGCAGCTCGCCAAAAACTACACCGTACTCGTGAACGGCGGGGAGGAGATGCACATCAAGGAAGGGACGCGCGCCTATGACGCCGTCTACTCCGGGCTGAGCGAGGAGGACGCGAAGAAAGCGAGATCCCTCTACCGCAACATCAGCGAGGTGAAGAGCAAGCACACCTTCCCCCTCACTCCCGCAAGCGACGGGGACGTCAACCGCATCATAATGCGCAAGCTTTCCGCCGAGAAATTCGCGGCGGCAAGAGCGGCGGTCAAGAAGTACGGCTTCACCGTCAACGACCTCATCCTCGCAGTCTATCTGCGCTCCCTTTACGACATCGGCGTGTTCAAGGAAGGAGAGACGCTCACCGTTCCCTGCATGGTGGACCTCCGCCGTCATATGAAAGAAGGCGGCGCGGAGACGGGACTCACCAACCATACGGGGTTCATGACCGTGGCGGTGAAGGGCGTGGGCAAGGATATGCGCGAGACGCTGGACATCGTTGCGGAGGCGATGAAGGCAAACAAGCAGGACAAATTCCTGGGGCTTTACTCCCTGCCCCTCCTGCACCTTGCTTACACGGTGTTCCCGCACTGCCTCAGCGAGGCGGCGATAAAGCTCGGATATGACAATCCTCTCATAGGGATGTCCAACATCGGCTCCATCAAACCCGCGGAATATTCCTTCGGCAGCGTTGCGCCCTACGACGGGTTCTACACGGGCGCGGTGAAGGGCAAGCCGTATATGCAGCTCGCGCTCACCACCTTCGAAGGGGAGGTGACATTCACCATCGCCATCACGGGCAACGAGAAGGACGAGGAGATCGTAAACGCGTTCTTCGACGTCATGATGAAGAACGTGGATGAAGTGATCAAATGCGCGTGACGGCGGTTTATCGTTTCAAAACGACAAGATAAAGGGGAAGTTATGAAGAAAAAGAGCTATGACATCGATCCGTCGTTCGCGGCTGCTCCCGCACCCGCTGCAAGCGCGGAGGAGCTGGCTGCCGAAAAGGTGGCGGTGAAAGAGGAGCGCAAACAGTCCCGTCTTGCAAAGGCGAGTTTTGCATGGACCATCATCAGTATGCTCTATGCCATCGTCTCGGGCGCGGTGCTCATCGCGGGCAAGTGGATACTCGCGCCCTACTCCTACATCATGGCGGGGCTGCTCGGCGTCTACGTCATCATCTTCGTCGTGCTGGTGGTGAGTTTCGCGGGGGACGCCAAGGGGGGCAAGAAGAAGATCAAGGTCTTTAAAAAGCTCTTCGGGATGTTCCGCGTGTTCACCACCATAGTCTTTCTCATCGCCACCGCGGTGTCCATGGTCGGCGTCGTGGAAGGGAGAGGTACGGGCTTGCTGGAATGGATCGTGCTGGGCGCGAATATGCTCGTCGCGGCGATACAGCTCTCTTTGAAGATCTCCCTTTTCATCCTCGGCATAGTGGCTAGACAGGTGGGGAAGAAATACACCGTAAAGGTGCAGACCTACGTCAACGGAGTGGTGAAGGACAACAAGGCGAAAAGCGCGGTCCTGAGCAAGCTCTACGGGACGGAAGTCACCAAGGACGCGTCCGCAAGCCGCCCCGCGGCGGAAAGGGCGGACAAAGCTCCCGAGGGCGGCAAACCCGCCAAGTTCAGGCTGGAAAAGGAGAAGATGCGCGAGATCGCGGCAAGGACGGCGGAGAAGATCTCCGAGCGTGCAAACGCCGCGGCCGAGAAACTGCGCAGAGAGGGAGAGGAGGAAGCCCCGGACAAGGACTGAACCCGCATCCTCGGCGCGTCCTTAGAGAACGCATTGAGCAACACTCACGCCAAGCGGAGCAGAAGAGCATGCTGTGGCGGCGGGACGTCCGAAGAGCGTCGAGCAGATCAAAAGACACCTTACGGTGTCTTTCTTTTTGCGGTTTTTTGTTATGTTGTCCAGTCGTGTCGTATTCTGCCGTGCCGCCTTGTGTGTCGTTGAGGAATGCCGCCTTGTGTGCCTCCGTTCGTATGCGGCGGAGTCCCGCAGGGTGCGTTCAGTGCTTTTTGGCGGGGGAGAGTTGCAGGCGCGGGCGGATGTTTTCGCGCACGTCGCTGCATTGGCGCATGATCCTGCGCGCAAATTTTTCGGGGCGGACGAGGTTCTTGATGACGAAGGGTTCCTCGCCGTCCGTGATGACCTTGATCTGTCCGTAGCCGAGCAGGAGCTGGAGCAGGTTCTGCCTGACGTCGATGTATCTGATCTCGCTGAGCGGGAGCATGACGTTGACCGAGCTGCCCACGCCCGAACGGTAGAGGAACTTGTCCTCGGTGATGATGATCTCCTGCATATAGATGGACAGCGCGTGCAGGACGGTGAGCAGGATGACGAAGCATCCCGCACCGAGCATCGCCCATTTCAGCACTTCGGGGGTGAGGTAGGCGGGCTGCCCGGAGAAACCGGGATCCAGCAACCTCTCGATGTCGGGAGCGAAGATCCACAGCACGGCGATGATGCCGCCGAGCAGTGCGGCGATGAAAAACTCCCGCAAAAAAGCCCACGCCGAAAAGCGTGCGCGTGCCACTATGCGTTCCGTTCCGGAATAAGTGCGTTCCAGCCTTCTCATCTTTCTACCTGTTTAACACAAGTGTAATACTTTTCGTCGCCCGTGTCAAGGTCGCAAGCACCGATCAATGGCAGACGGGGAAGTGCGTCATGCCCGTTGCGGTGCAGCCGTAGGGGACGAACACGCGCTCCGAACTTTCCTCGGCGAATTTCGTCTGAGCGGGGAGGGCGGGACGGCCGTGTTCGTCGCACTCCCAATTGACCGCGTTGCGGCACACTATCCTCAGCGCGAAGGGGGGCGAAGAGTGGGAGTAGGGGTGCGTCGTGAACTGACCTACCACGGTGCGTTCGTTGTCGGGGAGGGAGAGTTTGCCGCCCAGCATACGCTTGGTCAGGACGGGCGCGAAAGCCCATCTCCCCGTGGGGTACGCCGCTACCGCGTGCGCGTCTTTGGCGTCCGTGCGGTACTCCTCGCCGGGTTTGGACGCCATGAGCAGACTGCCTTTGTAGAAGCTTACCGTCCCGTCGCGGTTGGCGGAGGGGGTGAGGGGGATATTCATGCGCAGCATGAAGGTGCTGCCCGTGCGCAGGATGCATTTTACGGAGATGTTGTGTTCCCCCGTCGCCACCACCTGTCCTCCGGACACCAGCTGCATGGTGGTGCGGTGCGGCACTCTGAAATTGATGGCGACGGACACGTCTCCCTCCGCCGCTTCCACGCGGAACACCACCGTGTTGCGGAAGGGATAGCCCGTGTCCAGCTTTATGCGCAGTTCCCCGCCGTTCGCCGTGGTGCGCACGGTGCAGGGCGCGTAGGAAAAGAAGTTGAGTTCGTTCTCGCGGGTGAGGCACACCGAGCGCAGGAATACGGGGTAGACCGCAAGCAACGCGAGCGCGCCGCGGGAGGGCAGCCCTTTGACGTAAGCTGCGCCGTGGGGGTATCTCGCGGAGGGTTCGGATGCGTCCGAGTCCGCGCGGTTGGCGGGGATGACGTCCCTCACCGCCGCAAGGTCCTCCGTCGCCGCCCCGCCCATGACGTTGTAGACGATCTCCTCCATGATGTCGGCGCAGGCACATTCCCCCGTCGCCGCAAGCACTTCGGAGAGAGATTCGACAAATTCTCCCGCACCTTCCACGTCCATCCCGCTCACGGGGGACAGTCCGCCGAGCTTGGGAGAGGAGGAGAACATCCCCGTGGCGTTGCCGTGATAGCGTTCCAGCGCGCCGGCAAGCCGCAAGGAGAGGTTTTCCCGCCCCGCATAGCCGAAGAAGGAGTCGAAAAGGCAGGGGTATTTCACCGCCTTTGCGATGTTCACCCCGTCCGCCTCCACCACCACGCGGTGGGAGGGCTTTTTCCACTCCGCGTCCGCCTTTGCGGCGGTGAAGAGCTTGGCGCGTTTTTTGCCTTTCAGTTCCTCGAATTCCCTCACCGAGGAGACGACGCGTTTCGCCGCGCGCGCCGATATCGTCCGTCCGAAGGAATATTTGTAGGGGAATCTGTCCGCGATGCGCTGCCAATTGCAGCTGAGTCCCGCGAGTTTCACGGCGAGTTCCTTGAGCCAGAGAGTGTCTCCGCAGACGGCGGCTATGGCGGGCAGTTCCTCCGGAAGCCGCGCCCTGCCGTCGTAAAACATCGGTGTGACGGAAAGGGTGTTGAATTGGTTTTTGAAAAACTTGCGCAGGAAGGAGAGAGCCTTTTCGTCCCCCGTCAGCTCGTGATAGGTGAGGACGGCTTTCACCGCCTCTATCTTCGCGGGGAGGGTGCAGCCCTGTCCGCCGAAATCTCCGCCCGGCTCCGCGCTGTCGAAGATCGCCGTCATGAAGCTCTTTGCCTTCTCGGTGAGCTGGGCGTCTCTGAGCGCGCCCGCCAGCAGACACAGCCCGCGTACATAGCGCGGGAAGGCTTCGCCGCCCGTCCATTTTCCGCCGCCCGTGAGTGTCGAGTCCGCACCCAGACGTTTTTGCAGATCGTTGACGAGAGACATCTGATCTTTCAGCCAGCCTTCGGGGGAGACGCTGCCGAGGGGGAGTATTTTCATGCGTTCGGGGATACTGTCCATTCCTTGCTCCGACGCGCGTGAGCGCGATCACAGTATAGTTTTACACTAAAAAAAGTAATTTTGCAAGCCTTTCCCCCTGTTTGTCGGGCGCAACGGTTTGACAAAAGGGCGGCTCAGGACTTAACATATGCGGTGACGGGCAAGGGGATCACCCCGCCCGCAAAGGAAAGACTAAGTTATGAAATATGCACTCATTCTCGGAGACGGCATGGCGGATTATCCCGTCCCCGCTCTCGGCGGACGCACTCCGCTCGAAGTCGCCGACACCCCCGCTATGGACCTTCTCGCAAAGACGGGGAAGGTGGGGCTGGTCAAGACCGTCCCCGACGGCTACAAGCCCGGCAGCGACGTCGCCAATCTCGGCGCGCTCGGCTATGACGCAAAAGTATGTTATACAGGGCGTTCCCCGCTGGAAGCCCTCTCCATGGGCATAGATATGAAGGAGGACGACGTTGCCCTCAGGACCAACCTCGTCACCCTCTCGGAGGAGGAGAACTTCGAGGACAAGACCATGAAGGACTATTCCGCGGGCGAGATCACCACCGCGGAGGCAAGAGAGCTTGTCGCGTTTTTGCAGGAGAAGCTGGGGGATGAGAGGTTCTCCTTCCACCCCGGTGTCAGCTACCGTCACTGCCTCATCATAGCGCACGGCAGCACGGATATGCAGCTCACGCCCCCTCACGACATCAGCGGGAAACGCATAGAGGAGCATCTCCCCAAGGGGGACTTCGCTGCGGAACTCACCGACCTCATCAAGCGCGCGAACGCGCTGCTTTCGGAGCATCCTGTCAACAAAAAACGGGTTTTAAACGGTCAAAATCCCGCCAACAGCATATGGTTCTGGGGACAAGGCACCCGTCCCGCCCTTGAAAACTTCGAGCAAAGATACGGGCTGAAAGGGGGCATGGTGAGCGCGGTGGATCTGCTCAAAGGCATAGCCAAAGGCGCGGGCATGAAAAGCGTGGACGTGGAGGGCGCGACAGGCACTCTCTCCACCAACTTCGCGGGCAAAGCCAAGGCGGCGTGCGACCTGCTGGACGGCGGGTGCGACTTCGTATTCGTGCATCTCGAAGCCCCCGACGAGTGCGGGCATCAGGGCGACCTCGAAGGCAAGATCAAAGCTATCGAGTGCGTGGACGGCAAGATCCTTGCGCCCGTCCTTGAACACCTGCGCGCAAGCGGGGAGGATTTCGCCGTGATGGTCATGCCCGACCACTTCACTCCCGTCTCCCTGCTCACGCACTCCCGCGAACCCGTCCCCTTCCTGATGTACGCCTCCTTCCGCGCCCTGGGCGACGGACGCGCCTACAACGAGAAGTCCGCGGCGGAGAGCGGCGTCTATTATGACGATCCGAGCGTGCTTGCGCGGGAGTTCTTCTCCCTCGGACGTTGACCGACGGCACACGCGGCGTCTGCCGCTGTTGCGTCCGCGGCACGCACCATAAGTAAATCAGACCGACCGCACACACGGCGGCAGACAAAAACGGCGGAAATCCGCCGTTTTTCCTTTTGCGTTTCGGTGTGTCGTTTCCCTTGTGCGGGCGGCGTTTTTCTTTGTCGCCCCGTCCCCGCAGTGCGGGCGAATATGTGCGTTACCGTGTGTTTATCGTGCCGAAATGCTCGGATAAAGTGTCGGTTTTGTCATATCAGCACCCAATCGCCGGGGGAGACGAAGAGGTAGTTCACCAGCATCAGCACCGCCGCCAGCACCACGATGTGCAGCAGGTAGAAGAAGATGGCGTATTTCCCCACAAAGCTCACGGGCTTGTGCCACTTGCCTTCCAGGAAGGGGAGCAGGCTGTAACGCCTCGGATAGAGGAAGGGGGCGAGTGCGGTGCCTGCGAAGAAGAAGGCGGCGTAGGGGATGAGGGGGAAGAAGTCGCCGGGGGAGAAGCTCTCCTGCCTGAAAAAGAGGGCTTCGCCGCTAGGTCCGTTGCCGAAGAGGGGGGCGAAGAACACGGGGGTGTCCGCTGGCGGGGTGTAGAGGTAGTAAAGGCAGAGGGTGACCACGATGATCGCCGCGCTCACCGCCACTTTGACCACGGTGTTATCCCGGCTCAGGAGGTCTATCACCGCCCAGATGAGTATGCACGCCGCATAGAAGTGCAGCACGCCGAAAGTCACTCTTATGCCGCCCACGTCAAAGAGGCTCTCTACGGCGTAGGTCACGCCCGTATACAGTATGGCGATGACGGCAAGCACTATGCCGCGGCGTACGTTGGAGCGGGAGAAGGTGCAGGATATGCCCGAAATGGAGAAGAAGATGAATATGACCACGGCGTGTGCCACCGCGCGTTCCGGGCTGGTGTGGAAGGCTTCGCACCAGCGGCAGAACGCCGCGCCGCCGTCCCCCGCCATATCCGCTCCGAACCATGCGGGACCGAAATACATCCCCAGAAACATGGTGAGGTGGTCCAGCACCATGAGTATGATGCACGCGCCGCGCAGGAAATCTATCTCCCAGATGCGGTTGCGCGGGCGGGATGGCGCGAGAGTGACGCGCACGTCTTTTGAGATAAGTGAGGAAGAACCCGTCATCTTTTGTCCTTTTTGCGTTCCCTTCCCACGAGGGCGAGGCCGTCCGCCCGTTCCTCGTAGAGGTCATATCTGTCCGAGTATTCGTACACAATGATCCCGCGTTCCACGCGGCTGCGGTAGATCTTAGGTGCTTCGGGGGTGCGGGGGCTGCCGCTGCCTCCTTCATACTCTATCACCCCGCCGCGGAAGTAGTCCCGGAGGGGCTTGACGATGAGTTTGCGCACAGTCACCGCCACGGCGCAGCCCAGCGACAGCGCGAACCCGAAGGCGTACAGTCTGCCGTTCACGCTCGCCTCGAACAGGGGAAACCCGAATGCAAAGTACAGCACCGCACCGTAGACGAGATACGCCGCGGGTATGTACAGCCCGAAAGTGAGCATCGCTTTCGCGGCGAGTTTCAGCACCCGCCACAGCACTCTTGCGACTATGCCGAGCAGTGTCGAGAGCGCGCCGCCGAACAGACAGCCCGTCAGTTTCACTCATTGAGCATAGCACACCCCGCCCACGCTGTCAAAGCCGAAAAGAGCGGCTTTTGGGAGAAAAAGGGGAAAGGGACGCGCTCCTCCCGCCCTTGACGGAGAGGGACGGGGATGCTATTATATATTTGTTACCGCGCGCCCGTATGCGCGTGCGGCGGAGGGATTATGAACATTTTGCCGAAACCTTTCAGAATAGACGTCGCGGAGGGCAGTTTCGCCTTCCGTTCCGACGCAAAAGTGGCGACGGACATCCCCGTCATCGCCTCTCTCTTCGGCGGCGCGGACGCCGCAAGCCCCGTCAGATTCGTCAAGGGGGACACGGAGTGGGACTATGTGCTGCGCATCACTCCCAAGGGAGTCACCGCGCTCGCCGCGACGGATGAGGGGCTTTTCCACGCCGCGGTCACTCTCCTGCAACTCGCGGGCGAGGCGGGCGAGACGGACCTTCCCGCCTGCACAGTCTATGACAAGCCGCGTTACGCCTACCGTGCGGGGATGATCGACGTGTGCCGCCACTTCTTTGACGTGGACACCGTGAAAAAGCTCATAGATTCCATGGCTCTTTTCAAGTTCAACCACCTGCATTTTCATCTCAGCGACGACCAAGGCTTCCGTCTGCGCATAGACGCCCTTCCCAAGCTGCATCAGGTAGGCAGTGAGCGCAAGGGGACTTGCGGGGACGGCAAACCCACCGGCGGCTATTATACCAAAGCGCAGATCAAAGAGATCGTCGACTACGCCGCCGAGAGGTATATCGAGATAGTGCCTGAGATCGACCTTCCCGGTCACACCCGCGCCATAGTCGCGGCTTATCCGGAGCTGTCCTGTTCCGGCAAACCCACCGAGGTGGCGAGCTGGTTCGGCATCCACTCCAAGATCCTCTGCACGGGCAAGGAAAAGGTGTACGAGGCACTCGACGTCATCTTCCGCGAGATGTCGGAGATGTTCCCCTGCAAGCTCTTCCATCTGGGCGGCGACGAGGTGGCGAAGCTGGAGTGGGCGAAGTGTCCGGATTGTGCCGCCGTCTACAAACGCGAAGGGTTGAAGAACTTGGAGGAATTGCAGGGATATTTCACAAACAAGGCGATAAACATCCTCAAAAAGTACGGTAAAACCCCTGTTTTGTGGAATGAGGCTTTGAAGTCGGATGTGTTGGACGAGAGCGCGGTGGTGCAGTATTGGACGACGGACCGCGCGTCCGCGGAGCGCGTCGCAAAGGCGGTGTGCGAGGAGGGGCGCAGGGTGGTGATGAGCCGTTGCAACCCCTATTATCTCGACTATCCCTGCGGCACCCACTCCCTCAAAGCCATGTATATGCTGGAACCCGCCGAGGAACTCGGCAAGAGTGCGGAAGCGGGGATCTTGGGTGTGGAGTGTCCGCTTTGGACGGAACACATCTCCGAGACAGAGGAGCTTTTCCGCCACTTTTACCCCCGTGCGCTCGCCGTCGCGGAAGCAGGCTGGAGCGCGCCCGGGAAGGATTACGCCGACTTCGAGGAGAGGTTGAAGGGAGTCCTTTTCCTCCTCGACCGCAGAGACGTGCCGTACATCCCCGTCGCGGAGTGCAACCCCGGCAAGATCAAGAGCGCGTTGCAGACTGCGGCATTCGGGCTGAAGATGCAGAGGGGGTGCGATCCGTCCTCCGCGCGCAATTGGCGCAGCATGAGCCTGAAACAGCCCAAGTTTTAAGAGAACAGAGCCGACTTTCCCCGCCGTCCGTCCCGAAAGGTCGGGCGGCGGATATATTAACTATAAACAACAAGGGGGCGGAGCGGATGCTCCGCGACAAAAATGAAAACGGAAAATCATGCCAATTACGGGAATTGCGCCGTGTTTCGTCGCGGCGGAGTCAAAGTCATGGTGACGCTGGACATCGGTCCGCGCATCATCTGGTTCGGTACCGAGGAGCTGAACTTTATGAACGAGGACATCGACCGCAACGTCTCCAAGGGCGGCGAGTTCTTCGACACGCATTACGGAAAGGGCGCGACATGGTATCTTTACGGCGGACACCGCGTGTGGAAGTCGCCGGAGGACCTTGAGACTTACACTCCCGACAATTTCCCCGTCGAGGTGGTCGAGCGCGAGTGCGGCGGCACTTTCACCTGCCGCGTCGCAAAGTGGCTGGACTATTCCCTCGATCTCGATCTTTCGGGGGACGGCACTCTCACGGTGCGCAACACCGTCACCAACAAGAGCGCGCGCCGCACTCTCGCCGTGTGGGGACTGACCGTAGTGCGCAAGGGCGGCACCCTTGTGCTGCCTCTCAATGATCCCGTTGACGATCTCAATCCCGTGTGGAATTTGGTCACCTGGCCCTACAACGATCCCGCCGACGAACGCCTTGCCGTGAAGGACGGCTATCTCACCCTCCGTCAGACGGAGCGCGAGGACGCCATCAAGATCGGCACCTTCGCAAAGAAGGGGGAGGCGTACTATGTCGTGGGCGACAAGGCGATGAAATGGGAGTGCGTGCCGGAGGAGGGCGTGTACGGCGACTTCCACTGCAATTTCGAGAGCTACACCAACTCCCACATCTTGGAAGTGGAATGGCTCTCGGCTGCGGTCTCCCTCGATGAGGGCGAGAGCCACACCATGACTGAGCGGCTCTCCGTCCGTCCGCTTGCCGAGATCCCCGCGATCGCGGAAGCGGCGCGCAAAGCATAAAAAAACACGTTTCGTATCCCGCTCCGCGCCGACGGCGGCAAATGAGCGGGTAAACGAACGGAATATCACACGTATCGTGTCGTAAGCGAGGGCAATGCCCTTTGCTCCGCATGCGGGTAAAACACGTATCGTGTTGCGGCATCGCCGCAGGAGGAAGTATGGAAAAGTATGTGCCGAGGAGCGCGAAAGGCGCGCCCGTGAGGTTTCTTGCCGTGTCCGCGCACAAGGACGACATCGAGATGTTCGCGCTGGACGGCATTTTCAAGGCGTATGCGGAGGGCGGGTTTGCCGCCGCAGTCCTCACGGACGGCGGACAATGCCCGCGTTCGGGAGCGTATGCCGCAGTCAGCGACGAGGACATGGCACTTTTACGTTCCGCCGAGCAAAAACGTGCCGCGGAAGCGGGGGCATATGAGGCTCTGTGGCTGTTCGAGAAAACTTCCGCCGAGGTCAAACGCGCGGCGAAGGAAGGCGGTGCGCTCGTCGAGGAGCTTGCCGCGATAATGCGGGAGCTTCCCCCTTTGGAGACTCTCTACATCCACAACCCCTTCGACAGTCATCCCACCCACGTTGCGGCATGCGTGCTTGCCTTGCAGGCGGCGCGTTTGCTTCCTCCCGCCCTGCGTCCCGCAAGAGTGCTGGGCTGCGAGCTGTGGCGGGACCTCGACTGGCTCACGGATGCGGACAAAGTGGCTATGGATGTCAGCGGTTCGGACGCGCTGGCTGCCTCGCTGATGTCCTGTTTCGTCTCCCAGAACGCCGTCAAACGCTACGACATCGCATCCCTTGCCCGACGTGCCGCCAACGCCACTTTCTACCAAAGTCACGAGGGGGACGCCGCCACCGCGCTCGTCTACGGCGTAGACATGACGTGCCTGCTGGACGGCGGCGACATCGCGGAGTTCGCGGAGGAGAAGATAGCCGATTTCCGCCGCGATCTGCACATCTGACGTTGCGGCGGTGGGACGCTGCGGCTTTGCGGGAAGTTGAGATCGCGGCGCGGCGGAGGATCGGACATTTATAGCGCGACTTTTGCTTTGAGCCGCGATAATGCCGAGCGGCAAAGGCTCGCACACAGTGTCGCCGCGATCTTGTAAAGCAGAGCGCGGGATACCACCCGTACCGTCCTGTGTTCCGCTCCCGCGTTCCTGCCTTTTCGGTCGTTTCACCGTGCCCCGGACAAGCTCCCTTTGCGGGGGCTTTTTTTGTCGGAAAATGTCGGAAGATCGGGGAAGCGGAAAGGAGCGCGCTGCGACACGATGTTGCAAAAATGCGCTGTTTATTTGCTAAAATGATTTGAAAAACACCGAGATATGTCGAATGCGCACAAAATGTCGCATAAAATTTCCGCTGCGATCCAGCACGGGATGCGGAGCGAGATACGCACGTGTTCCGGCGCGGGATCCCGAATCGGGTAGGGCGCGAAATCAGTCGGGATACGGCGCGGTAAACGGCGCGAAATCCCGCATCTGAATGCGGCGCATGTGTAGTCGTTATCGGGAAGCGGAGAGGGAAAAGGGGGTAAAAAATGGGTGAAAAAGCGATTTTGCGGTTTTTTCGGGTAAAATTCTGAGGTTTTCACGGATTTAAGGTTTTGTTAATTATATTTAACACCTCATATAACGCCCTTCGGGCGTGCGTATAATTTGCCTGTATTATTATCTATGCAGGCGCATTCAGGCGTGCGTAAAGGCATAGGAGGGAAGTTATGAGAAAGGTGAAGTTCGCATTACTGTTCGTGCTTATTCTCTGCCTCACGGTAGGGATCCTGACGGCGTGCAACCCGACCGGAGAGGGCGGCGGTGCTCCCGTCATTCCGACGCCGGAACCCGGTGACACCGGAGTCCCCGACAATTCCACCACACTCAGTGCTACGGAGGCTTGGGACGTCCTGATAGACGCCGCTCGGAAGTCCAATTCGGACACCGGGCATTATGTCTATTCCGACGTCTTGGTCGGGCTGGACTATGCAAAAGACGCGGTGGGCTACTCCTACGCGTTCAAGGTGCAGACCGCCATCGACCTTGAGAGCGACACGGGCAATCAGATCCTCTTCGAGCTGTGGAAGAAGGATGCGGAAGGCAATCTTTCCGAGGTGCTCCTGGGCGTCTATTATTACGATTCCACCCTCGTTTACGACTGCACCGGTCTGAGATCGGGTGCGACCATAGTCAAGACGGACAACATCAATGCCACTGCCGTGGTCAGGACTTTGCGCGAACTTCTCTCCGCCCCCGGCAGCGACGAATACAAGAGTCTTGCACAATTCATTCTCAATGATCTTCTCACCATGGACGAGGGCATCGTCGCAGGCGTTATGAGCGCGCTCCCCGCCCTCTTCGGACCTTCCCGCCTTGTCACCAATCCCGACGGCACCCAGCAACTCACCATGCCCGTCCCGCTTTCCGGACTGCTCGGCACGGTGCTGGGCGGCTTGCTCACTCCCGGTCCCGACAGCCTGATCCCCGAAGATGTCTATGACCTTGTCGAGGACATCCTGGGCATCGATCTCGCACTTCTTTCCAGCATACAGGATCTTTCCATCTATCTCACTGCCGATCTCACCGCCGACAACGGCGAGGGCAGGGAACTTGCCGCGGTCGACCTCGGCATCGGCGTGGACTTCGACACCTTCGGTACGGAGCTTGAGGAGATCTACGGCAGCCAGCAGAGCCGCATCGACATCTCCTTCGGCGGCGAGGGCATACAGTGGAACAATGACACCGATCTCGCCGTGGCGGACGTGGAGAGCTATCTCATCACCGACAGAGGGATCAATGTCGCCGAGCTTACGGAGTATTCTCCTCTCACTCTCGATCTCACGATCTCCCTCGACCTGGCACTCAAACAGCTGAGCATCACTCCCAACGAACTCATCGACTCCTTCGGCACTCTCTTCGGTCTGGATCCGAAAGTCAGGGAAAGCCTTGCCGCCGTTCTCGACCACGAGATCAATCTCGACGGGCTGGAGAGGACGTTGCAGCTGCACATCAGTGCGGAGATCGACATGTTCAACAACGCCAACACCAAGTTGCTTGTCGAACTCACGGGCGCAAGGGCAGAGGATGTGCGCGCGCGCATCGGATACAGCGGCGAGAACGAGATGCTCTTTGCCGACCTCAGCGGATTGCTCGGCACGGGCAAATTCTATGTGGACGGCGTCAATCTCAATAAACTCCTCGGCGGACTCGTCGAGGACCTTGTCGCAAAGGCGCAGGACGCCATTGCGGGGCTGCTCACTCCGGCGGAAACGGCGCAGTATGAGGAGCTTGTCGCCGAGATCGACAGTCAGCTTGCAAGCGGCGAGCTGGTGCGCAAGATAGCCGCCACCCAGTCCGGGGAACCCATCACGGACACCATGGGGCTTGTCAAGGCGATCTTCAACAACATCGTCGTCGAGATGGACGGCAACATCTTCAACCTTGAGAAGGTGCAGATCGCTCTCACGCAGGAGATCCTCGACTACATCTGGAGCATCGCTTTCACGGGCGAAAATGCGGGCGTGAAGATCCCCATCGACGGCGGCGTGGACATCACGTACGAGGATGTCGGGTTCGGTCTGCCCAAGATCATTTCCCTCGATCTCGACCTCGCGGCGGCGGTGGGGCTGGAACAGATCCCCACGCAGTTCGCTTCCGCGGGTGTGACCATCGCGCTCCAAGTGGGCAGTGTGGCGGACAGAGATCACTTCGACGCCGCGTTCGCCGAGTTTGCGGCGGACCTTACCGGCAACGAGTACATAAGGCTCTCCTCCTTTGACGCGTTCATCGATCCTAAGACGGGATCGCTCACATTCAGCAATCTCGACCTCAACGAGGTGCTTGCCAATGTGCAGACCTTGGAGATAGGTCTGCAGGCGGACCTCGACCTCAGCGCGGTGGCGGGCACATTCGCAAACATCGGCTACGCCAACTCCAACCAATTCCTGGTGGCGGTGCTTGCCGACTTTGCGGAGTCCTTCGGCGTTGATGCGACACTCAAGCTGAAAGCCGAGGTCACCGACGTGCAGGCACTAATAGGTGCGCTCTCCGGCGGCAACATCGCCTCTGCGATAGGCAGTCTGCTGCCTTCCATCAACCTTTATGTCGAACTTGCCGAAAAGGACGGCGGTGCGACTCCTCTGCGCGTGTGGCTCGTGGACGGAGTGATCTATCTCAACACTTCCGAGAAACTGCTCGGCGGGCTTTCCGTCAAGGCGGACATCACGCCCTTCCTCGCCGCATCCTCCGCGTCCGAGGCGGTCTCCGTCGCGGACGAAGGTCAGACGGGCGGCGGCTCGGGCAGCGGCAGCACTAACATCCCCACCATACCCGAGGAACTCGTCCCCATCATCGCGGCGGCGGACGTCACTCTCGGCGACCTCTATCTCGATGTCGCGCTGGGTGCGGGGCTGCTTGACATCCTCCTCGATCTTCTGAACGTCAAAGGCGTTGTCATCGAGGACGCGGTGGGCAATCCTCTCGATCTGGACGCCGCGGTCATCATCAAGTTCAATGACGGTCTGCAACTCGCGGGCGAGGACACTTCCGAAGGGCTTTCCGTGGGTGTCACGCTCGGCATCGGCGAGAACTTCGGGCTGGACTTCACCCTCGGCGGGATCAATGCCGCCATCAACGGGCAGAGCAGCATACCCGCCATCGATGGTGAGTTTGTGGACATCTTTGCCGATCCTTACGTCTATGTCTCGCTGGAACTCGGACTCGCTGCGGACATCGATGCAAACAACATCAAACTCACCGAGGACGCCTACATCAACTTCCCGACGGGCATGGACATCGATCTCGCCCTTACCGTGGAGGGCAAGCTGGACATCGCGTCGCTGCTTGCCGCGCTCACGGGCGGGACGCTGCCCGACGGTTACACCAACGAGACAGAACTTGCGATCGCTCTCGTCAACAGGGCGAATATGCAGGACGGCGAGCTGGAGACCTTGCTTGCCGCCTATTATGCGGACGGTACGATTTATGTTGACGCGGACGCGCTCATAGGCGCACGCGTGAGCACCAAGCTCGACATCATGGAGATGCTCATCGGCATGATCACGCACGAGCATGCGGATCTCAACGATGACGGCATATGCGACGGATGCAACGAAGCCATGCCCGCGGCAAGCGGACAGGCTGTCTCCGCGGCGGATGAAGAAAAGCCCACTTTGGACGACCTCTACCAAGAGGACTACGCCATGGGCATCTTCGAGATCATGCTCCACGTCACTTCCAAGGGCTTTACCATCGAACTTGCGGAGGCTCTCACCGCCATTGTCGAGGAGGCTCTCGGCACGGACGCGCTCGGAGAGATCGACGCGGCACTCAGCCTGAATTGGAGCAACCTCATCAGCCAGGCGAAGCATGACGGCACCGCGACCGAGGACTATCTCTTCAAAGCACGCGTGGAGGCGAGCGAACTCGGCTCCGTTGAGGTCACGCTCTCTCCGTTCAAGATCGGGCTGGGCAGGGAAGTGTTCGACGATGCGGAGGTGTTGCCCGCCACGTTCGATCCCGCCGACTACAAAGACATCGGCGTGCTGCTCAACGAAAACAACCAGCTCGACCTCGCCGGACTCAACATCGACAGTGTTTATGCGGAGCTTTCCGGCAAGATCTCGCTGGAAGCCCTCGCCGCGGACGATGACACCGAATGGACCATCGGCAGCTGGATAGGCGGTTTCCTCACCGTTGACGACGGCACTTCCGGCACGGAAGGCGGCGTGTCTCAGGAGATCAAGTCTCTCATTGAGAAACTCGTGCTCTCCTTCGTCATCGACAAGAGCGTGTCCGCGGAGCTTGACTTCTCGCTGCGCGCGCTCCTGCGCTTCCCCGAAGTGATCGACACCGAGGATCCCACTCTGGTCAGCTACATACTCTCGCACTCCGACATCGCGTTGGAGATAAGCGAAGGCGGGAGGACGCTCCTTGCCCTCTACATCCTTGCGGATGAGACGACGGGCAGCAGCGACCTTTACATCTACTCCGACGAAGGCGGCATCATCGGCGGCGGCATCATCGTGCCCGGCATCGACATCGCGGGGCTGTTCGCCTCCGATGACGGCAAAACCACCGGTGACGATCAGCAGACCAAGACACCCGCCGAAGCGGCGATCGCGGTCGACGGCACGGAAGGCGGCAGCGGCTCTGGCAGCGGCGAAGAAACCGACCTCCTGGGCGGCATACTTGCCATCATCAACAGCATTTATATGAATGACGAGGAGCTGCGGGTCGGCTTCGGCGCGAACTTCCTCTCCTCTCTGCTCAACATGCTCCTCGCCGGTTCCGGCGTGGCGATCGATCCCGAAAACTTCGTGAAACTCGATCCCGCGGGCAGCTTCCTCACCCTCTACTACGGAGCGGGCGAGGGCGCGCAGAGGGACATCGGCATCGACCTCAGCATTGAGGCGGATCCCGTCAAGATCGGGCTTTCGCTGGGTGACATCGGCGTTGCCATCAACGACGAGACCAAGACGGTGAAAGGCGAGGGATTCGACTCCGTCGAGTTCAAGAACATCTTTGACAGCGATGGCGTGGTCTCTCTCTCCACGACGCTCTCTCTCGAACTCTCTCTCGGCGACACTGCGGATCTCGTCAACGGCGAACTGCCTCTCGGCGACATCCTCGCGGCGGCGGGAGCGGGCATCGCTCTCGACTTCGGCGTGTCCATCGACGACGATCTCACGCTCGGTCTGGACATCAAGCTCGGAGCGAACATCCACTTCTCGGATGCGGACGCCACCGAGATCGCGCTGGAAGTGCTGGACAGCAACGCCGATCCCGACAGTGCGGACGCGCTCGTGCTTGCGGCATACATCCGCGGCGACAGGCTGTATGTCGACATGGGCATGCTCTCGGACAAGAACTTCTACATCGAGAACACCGGCGTGGTGAGCAAGATCACCGAGGCGGTGAACAAGCTGCTCAAGACGGGGCAGCAGGGTATTTCTAATTCCGAAGCCGTGGCGGCAGCGGAAGGGGAAGAGGGCGAAGACGCTCTCACCGCGCTTGACATCGTCCTCGAAGCGGGAGAAGGTCACATCGCGCTCAGCGTCACCGAGGCGGTCATACTCGCCATCATCGACGCGGTGGCGAACAACAGCAGTGAGGACTCCGCCACGACGGAGGAGAAGCCCGACATCAACGCCATCTTCGCGGCACTCGGTCTGGATGCCGAAGCGGTGGTGGACATCGACTTCGAGACTCCCGCCGTCAACATCGGCGTGGACACCAAGTATGCGTCGCTGGGCATTTCCATCGTCAAACCTTACGTCACCAACTCCGTCAATGAGGAAGTGCACGGCAAGATCAGCGACATCGCGGCGCGCGATGATTTCCAGAGCTATACCGCAAGCAGTATGGCGAAGTTCGGTCTCAACCTTTCGGTGGAATATTCCGCCGACGCCACCTATGAATTGGTGAGCGAGGATGAGATCGGCAACTACGATCTCGAAGACAGGTACATCAAGCTGGACGACGGCTCTTACATGCAGTCCAATGACGGGCGTTACGTCCGCCGTCCGCTCAGCCTCTCCGAGATAGTGGACGTGTTGCTTGACGTCCCCGCCATAGCGGACGGGCTTGCGGGGCTGGGCAACGATCCCGATCAAGCCACGCTTTCCAAGCTGGTCAACGCTCTGCTGGCGTCCCTCGGCATCGAGCTTTATCTCGACGATCCCATCGGCGACAGCCTCGACATCAACATCAGCGGTCTCCTCGACCTCGAGAAGCTGGGGCTTTCGGGAATTCTTGCGGACTTCACTCTCCCCGAACCTTCCGCTCTCGACATCCTCTCCGCATTGCAGGCGGAGATCGAGATCGTGTTCAACCCCGAACAGGGTTCGGACAGCGGTGCGATCGCCATCTATCTCATCAACGGCTACATCTACATCGATCTTGCGCCTCTCGGCGGTCCCAGGATCAGTGCGGATCTCTTCACGCTGCTCAAAGACTTCGGCGTGGAGCTCTTTGCGGGCTTCACACGTGACGCGGCAAGCGGCACGGGCGAGGCGGTGATCGCGGCGGAGGGCGACGGCAGCAGCGGGGAAGAAAGCTCCTTCGACGTCGAAGGTCTGCTCAACACCCTCGTGCGCGCGGTCGTGCTGCGCAACAATGTCGGCTCCGCGATAGCGGGCGGCAACATCTTCTCGGACGGCATCGGCGTTGACGTCCTCCTGCCCGCCAACCTCCTCGGCAACATCGTGGCATTCGCCACGGGCAAGGACGGCTATGTCTTCGAGGACTTCATCCTCGACGAGAACGACAGCAAGATCAGCCTCAACGTCGGCGGTGCGAGCGGCATCGAACTCGTGGTGTCCGCACGCTCCAACGCGGGCTTCGATCTCTCCGTCTCCGCAAATGCGGGGTTGGTCATCGACGTTGCCACTCCTCAGTCCGTCCTGCTCAGTGCGGGCGAGAGAGGCACGTTTGTGGACATGACCGCCGCGGTGTACAACGTGGCGGGACTCATCAAGCCCGAACTCGGTCTGCCCGATGCGGACCTCGGCTCTCAGCGCGTGACGCTTTCCGTTGCGGGCAAGGTGAACTTCGAGACGGACGGCGAGGGCAGTTATGACCTCGGCTCCCTCCTGCAACAGTACATCGAGGACATCATCCTCGAGCTTAAGACGGACGCCGCCTTCAATGACGGTGTGGGCTTCCGTCTCACTCTCTCGGCGGATCTGGGCAAACTCGCGCTCGACGTGCTTGCGGACTCCTCCATCAAGACCACCGATGAGAAGATAGCGAAATTCATAGAAGGCTCCGACCTCAACACCATCGAAGTGGCTCTGGAGCTGCTGGACATCGACATCACGGGCAACATCACGGATGAAGTGCTCGCGGGCATCTACATCTCCGGCGGCAACCTCTATCTCGACGGCACGGGCATCTTCGACGTGGTGGAGAACTACTCCTATGTCCCGAACTTCCTGCGTTTCGTGCTGGATGCGGTGAAACTCGGTCAGAGTACGCATCAGCACGTTGACGAGGACGGCAACGGCGTGTGCGACGGATGCAACGAGCCTATGCCCGAAGAGGGCGGCGAGACCACGCCCGACGAGGGCAGCGGTCAGGCGTTCTCCGCGGCGGAGAGCGTCACTGCGGCGGACGGCGACACCACCGCCATCCGCAACGCGATGCTGCAACTCATCTACTCCGACAGCGCGATGCAGATCATGCTCACCAAGAGCATCATCAGCATGGTGCTTGCCACGCTCCTGCCCGACCTGGGCAGCTTTGCGGACATCTTCGACAAATTCGAAGTCTCCCTCGGCGTGGACATCGGCAGATATGATTATGTAGACATCTCCGAGGAAAACGAAGTGGTCTTTGCCGCGACCGAGAGCGCAGACGGCGAATATGTGGCGGTAGAGGCCGCGGAGGGCGGCATCATCGGCTTCACACCCGCAAACGGCTCCGACGCGCAGAGGTATGACCTCGTTTCCGCCACGACGGCGAGCAAGGGACAGCTCTACTACAAAGCCAAGGACGGCAACTTCTATAAGGCGGATCCGCTGAGATACAACCTCTACGAGACCGCAGCTTACGCCCCCGCGGAAGAAGATTTTGCGGGCAGCTATGTCAAGGTGAAGGGCAGCGAGGAGTATCTCGCACGCGACCGTTACACCTTCTACACTCTGGACGGCGACAGGCGAGTGTTGGTCACCGACCTCGCGAAAGTTCCCGCCAACACCGCGGTCTATGCCTACCGCGGCAACACCAACGCGGAGGTGGAACTCGGCGGGGACGGCTTTGTCGTGACCTACGACCGCAAGTACGGCTACGTGCGCGAGGCGGACGGCGGCTATCTGCGCGTCTATCGTCCTTACACCGAACTGAGCGAATTCTATCTCTCTCTCGGTGCGCACATCGGCACGATGAACGTGGGGCTGTCTCTGGGCGGCATCACGCTGGACTTCGGCGACACCGGCTCGCTGCTTCCCGACTATGTGCGCGAGGGCAAGACCAAAGCTCCCGCCAAGCACACGGGCACGGAAGGCGCGAATGCCTACACCTACGAGAACGGCGTCTACACCAAGGTGGAAACGCCCGCGGCGGACGGCGAGTACTACTACGACGTGCCTCTGCTCCCGTTCTATGACTCCGTGATCACGGTGGGCGGCGCAGTGGAGATCGAGCTTGCCATCACCGAGGGCAACATCAACTTCGGACAGATGCTGGAAGGTCTCCTCGGCGATCTCGGCGACCTTGTCGTGCAGATCCCGGACACCAGCAAGGGCTACTCCTCGGCGCACCTGCGTCTGGACTTCACCCTCGTGCTGGATATGTTCGATCTGCCCGCCTCCGAAGTGCAGATCGAGCTGTACAACCTCTCCTCCGAGTCCGGCGCGGAAGTGCGTTGGCTTGCGGCGCATTACCTCAACGAGATGCTCTATCTGGATCTGTCCTTCTTCGGTCTGCCCAAGCTCTCCGTGCCCATGACCGAGATCTCGGATATGCTGCAAGGTCTCGTTGACGACCTGCTCACCGACTCCATCTATCAGGATGTCGAGGTGGGCAGCTCCTCCGCAGAGGCTGTCACCGCGGCGGACGAGCAGTCTCCCGAGCTTGACTCCGACCTCTCCTTCGAGGAGCAGGTGGCGTCGCTTCTCGTGAGCAAGCGCAAACTGACCGTGGCGATCGGCAACGCGCTCATGAGATATCTGCTCTCCGTCATCGTCATCGGCGACTACACGCTTGACGATTTCGTGTACGAGGATCTGCAGGGCGGTCTGGAGATCACCCTCGACCTCAACAACGGTCTGGACATCGGCATCGGTGCGGAACTCATGCTGGAAGGCGACCGCTATGAGCTGTACACCGAAAACACCACGGCGGACGGCGCGAGATACTACATCTTCAAGGAATTCGCAGGCACTTCGGCACCCGCCGAGGGACTGTTCATCTACGACTCCGACACGGGCATGTACCGTGAGGCGAACCAAGCCGAGACGCGCGACGGGCTTGAGGAAGGCTCCGCGATCATCCTCTATCAGCGTTTCGAGGCTGCAAGGAATGCGGAAAACAACGGCTGGGTGTACTACACTTACGCGGCGGGCGATGAGGACAAGTGGTTCTTCGACGAAGAGAAGGACGCCTACCTCGACAGCACCGCCACGGGCGTGGTGAAGCCCGCGTCCGCGACGCTGTACACCAGGACGGAGACCGCGGCGGAGGTGGAGGACAACGTGTTCCTGTTCATCCCCGCGGTGGACGCGAACGCCAACGACTACGACACCGTCCTCACGCTGGATCTGAATGTGGGGGACATCGACCTCTACTTCACCGAGACGCGCGACTTCACGCTGGACCGTGACGAGCTGGAGGAGTTCTACGACTTCAACAGCCTCGACACCGTGTCGCTGAGCGAGACCATTTCGCTGGATCTGCTCTTCGCGGGCGACAGTCCCATCGATCTTACCGCGCTGCTCGAATATCTCTTCCCGGACAGCGAGTATGACTTCGATGCGGTGATCGACGTCGTGACGGGCGATGACAACAACAACTCGGCGGTCTCCGACATCCTGCGCGGCATCGACATCACCGTGTCGCTGGAATTCAAGCTGGGCGCGTTCATCAACTATCTGCGCAGCCTGGCGGCAAGGTATGACCTCAGCTATGCAGAGGAAACGGAGGACGGCGAAGAGATCAGGGTGGCACTCGAAGCCCTCGGCGACGACATCGACCTCATCACCTTCATCAACGTCATCCGCAGTCTCATCGGCGCGAAGAAGGTGCCCGATGCGAGCGGCAGCATCTACTACGAGGACGCCAATGTGGACGACCTCCTCGGTCTTGAGGACTTCCTCAACTTCGCAAACGCGTCGGTGGAGATCTCCGCCACGTCCAATGACGGCACGCCCGTGCACACTCTGCTCGGCGTCTACTTCACGCTGGGCGACAACGAGGGCACTCCCGTCGAGGACTATGACGGCAATGTCACGCTCGACCGCTACTCGCACTACTTCGCTGCGGACAACGGTCTGTACGGCTATGTGGGCGTCAAGAAAGACACCGACGGCACGGCGGACGGCTATATGCTCATCTCCAAGTTTGCGGAAAAGGGCATCATGTACAACGAGAAGGAACACGGCAGATATGCGCGTGACGACTCCTTCCTCTATCCCGACGAGAAGGGCACCGTGGTGCGCGAGCACGCGGGACTTTATGTGGATCTGAGCTACTTCGGACAGCCCGGAGTGTACATGAACCTCACCGAGCTGCTCGCGTTCATCAGCGGCTTGATGGATCAGCCCCTCTCCCTCTCCGAGGGTGAGGCGGTCACGGCGGCGGATCCTGCCGGCGACGGAAGCACTACGGAGGGTGGCGGCTTCAGCCTGCCCATCGACCTCGGCGCGCTGCTCGGCACGGACATCAACCTTGAGCTGCCTCTGCTCACCGAGCAGATCGCGGCATATGTCAGGGCGTTCCTGTTCGGCATCCGCATCACTTCCACCTACATCAGGATCCTGGTGCAGACGGACTATCTCAACCAGCTGCTCACCATACTGCTCGGCGAGTCTCCCTTCGCGGAGGATATGGTGTTCGATCAGTCCTATGTGGGCATCAATGTCGATGTCAACAACTACCTCTATGCGCAGATAAGCAGTGCGTCGACGGATGAGATCGAGTTCTCCGACACCCGCTTCGCAATAGAGGAGAGCGAGGACGGCACTTACTATCTCTACTACGATCAGACGACGGAGGAGAGCTACTATCAGCTCCGTTCCGACATGACTCCCGCGGAGGAGAAGGCTTACATCGACGGCGGCGGCAAGTTCTATGACATCACGCCCATCGATGTCTACCTCAACGTGGGCGGCGAGAAGGTGCTTGCCTCCGAGGCGTCCAACACGGATTGGGTGCGTGCCGAAACGTATGAGGACGGGGGCGACATCGCCAACGAGGCTCTCATCGGCACTTACAAGTTCTATGTCGATCTCGACTCGCCGGACGCCATATACGCCAAGGAAAACGCCGGCCTCGACAAGGACGGTTTTGCGGAACTCGGCACGGGCGACAGCATCTACGTCGTCTATCCTTCCGCCAACAAGAAGCCTTTGATCGAGGCGAGCATCTGGCTGTGGGGACACAATCTCGGTCTCGGCATCGAGATGCCCGTGACGGATGCGGCACGCTACACCTATGAGGAAGTGGGCGAGCGCAATGGCGCGTACGTGATGGAGGAGAACTTCACCTACACTCACGACACCGCGAATGCACACGACGGCAGCCACTACCTCTACTACCGCGGACATTACTATAAGATCACGCAGAACGACCTCAAGGTGCTTGACGGCGGCGTGTATAGTTCCGTGACCGGTAAGACGTGGGACGCCTTCCAGACCAATCCTTACAGCGGCGACTTCTACCTGCACGTGAGAGCGGTGGGTGAAGGCTTCTCGGCATACATCCTCATCAACGAAGCGGACGTCTACAAGAAGGAGAAGTACGGCGAGACTTACCGCTATGTGGGCGAGGGCAAAGGCAACTACACCCGCAATGCGACCACTTCTCTCGTGACGGTGCCCGAGTACAGAGTGTATGCGGACAACATCATCGACGACTTCGACATCGCCGCGGGCGAGAACGAGGACGCCACCTTCGTCTACGACGAGGAGGCGGAAGGCTTCGTGTCCGTGGCGACGGCGCGCGAGGCTTACACGGCTGTCGCGGGTGAGGGAGATAGCTTTGAGGCTTATCTCGCGGAGAATTACAGGAGCAAGGACGGCACGGCGGTGTTCTACGAAGGCGAGAAGATCGTGTACGGCGACACCGGCGAGCTGTATTACATCAATGTCGTCATCCGCGGCTCCATCTCGCTGAGTCAGCACGTCGCTTACTTCACCAAGGACGAGTATCCGGGGGGCGAGGCTGCTCTGCCCGCACAGGCATACGCGCTGGTGAGAGGGGAGTATGTCCCCTACGACGCGACCAAGCACGCGGGGCTTGACAAATACTATGCGTACACCGCCTCTTCGACGGAACTCGGCAAAGTGCTGGGTGCGATCGTGGGCGAGTTGGACGCCGACTTCATAGTGGACGAAGGATACAGCGCGGTGCTGCCCTTCGAGATCCGCGCCACCGTCAAGATCGACTATCGTTCCTCGGCGGAGGACGCATACGACACTCTCTACGTCGCGGGCTTGGAGCTTGCCATCGACCTGTGGCGCACCGAGGCGGATAACGGCACGCTCACCCATGTCCTCGGTCTGTACTACCTTAGCGATGTCTGGAACATCGGCGACAACACCGATGTGGGCGTCGGCGAGGATCAGACGGGCAAGGACGTCGTGAACAGCGCGGCACTTTATGTGGACCTCAGCTGGTTCTTCGGTCCGAGTGCCAAGGTGAGGGTAGACCTCTCGCAATACACCGTGGAAGAGCTGCTCAACGATAAGGTGCTGAGCGGTCTGCAGAAGGGCGATGAGACCGCTCCCGACGGCTCCGGCGAAGCGGTGACTGCGGCGGCGAGCAACGAAGTGGTGGATCCCGACGGAGCGACCGTCCTGCTCAACATCTTCTCCCGCAAGATCGCGTTGCAGGCGAGCGCGGGCTTCCTGAAACTGTTGGTGGGCATGCTTGCTCCCAACACGGCGGCGACGCTCAACGAAGTGCTGCCCAATCTTTCCATCGGCGTTGACATCAGTGCCGCTCCGTACGATCTGACCATCGGCGCGACGCTGTTCAACGATGACAACGTCGGTCTGCTCGATCTCGGTCTCACGCTCAACCTCTTCGGCACGAGCGACAAGACCACGGGCATGCAGATCTCCTTCGGTTCTTTGGAGGACTACGCCGACTTGTCAAAGGCGAACTTCGAGGCGAAGGTGAAGGAGTATATGTTCTATCAGAGCATGTTCTCCCGTGTGGATGAGGATGACATCAAGGCTGCTCCCGAAGGCACCGTGTTCTACAAGACCACGGAGGACAAGGAGTACGCCGTCATCGAGGGCGGCAAGGTTGCGGCACTCGCCCACGCGAAGGATCATGCGGTGTACGTCTATGACGATGCACCCACCTACACTCTCTTCGTGAGCGACTACGCGAGAGCGACCGCTCCCGACGGCGAGCGTTATCATCTGGTGTCCAACACCGAAAGCACCGTCTACGTGCCTCTGCTCGACAAGGCGGCATACGACGCGGTGGCGGGGAAACTTAACCTCTATCGCCTGAACTACACCGCACCCGCGGGCGACAGGTTCTCCGACCTCGGCACGTTGAGCTACTCCGGCATAGGCACTGAGCTCAACGCGAGCAGTGCAGGGAACTACATCGACTATCTCGGCGACGGCAGCGGCAAGGGCACGGCGTTGCTCTACGTCCGTCTCAACAACCTGAGGTCGAACGGGCCTGCGCGCGAGGCACTCCTCGCCACCGAGAGCGGTAAGACGGTGTTCGATAAGCTCAACATCGACACGGACGGCAACATCGAAGCGGTCGACAACGTCGTCGTGGCGGCGAGCTTCTATGTGAAGGAGAGCGGCGGTCTTTACAGAAAGACGGACGTCTTCGGCAACTATCAGAACATCCTCAGCCTCGATCTCGGCACGCTGCTCAACTCCAAGGGCAACGAGAACTTGGCGAAGGATCCCACGCACAAGCACGAATATGACGCGGTCACTCACGTCTGCGCATGCGGCGCGGTGGACGCGCTCGCCCTTGTGCTGGAAGGCGTGCAGGCGGGCGGACTGAGCAGCATCGAGCTTGGTGCGGAACTCTCGCTCGACCTGAGCTTCCGTGACGCGATCAACTGGACGCGTCAGATGACGGAACTCATGCGCGTGGACGGCGGTACGCAGGACTACTTTGCGATGATGCTGTCCTCCATGGCACTCAACAGTGCGAACTTCGTGTCCGCCATCGGCATGGACATCAAGCTCGCGGTGCGTCTCAAGACGGAGGGCGTGTTCGAGGCACTGCCTTCGCTGCTTGCGGGCGGCAACGTGGCGGCGGCGGACATCCTGCCCATGCTGCGCGGCGCGATGATCTATCTTGAGATCGCGCTGGACACCAACTTCTTCGGTGAGGCGATCGCGGACGCCGCTCCCATCCAGCTGTGGGTGGAAGTGTCCGACGATGACGAACTCTACCTCAACATCTATCTCATCGCGCCCGATCTCGGCACGGTGACGGGGCTGACGGGCGAATACGGCGACTTCTTCGCGCAGGGCGTGAAGCTGGAGAACGCCATCAGTCTCATAGACCTCATCCCCGTCGAGGCGGCAGCCGAAGACGCGACGGATGAAGCGGTGATCGCGGCGGAAAGCAGCGGCGGCGGCATCGTCATCGACACCACGGGCAAAGACGTGGGCATGGTCCCCGACAACATCTGGGGCGTGCTGGATCTGTTGCTGGGTGAAGTGATCCTCACTCACGATATGCTCTCCGTGGGCATCACGGAGGATCTGCTCGGCGGGCTTATCGGCGCGCTTGTCCCCGAATTCCCCGCAGAGGACATCAAATATCTGCCCACCTTCAAGGTGACGGGCGGTGCGGACAGCAGCGGCATCAAGCTGCTTGTCGGCGACGCGGACCTCACCGTCAAGGTGGAGCTGGGCATCGTGGGCGGCTTTGACGACTTTGCTTCCGTCTCCGAGATCGAGAAGGCGTTGAGCAACGCAAGCAGCAGCGACACCCTCAACAACCTGCTCTACAAAGAGAGCGTGTACAAGATCAACGCGGACAACCTCCCCGAATTCCTGGGCGAGGCTCGCGTGATCGCGCATGAGGACGCAGACGGCAACGTCACCTACACCTTGCTCGAGAAGGTGGAGAGGACGGTGACCGTGCCTCCCACGGAGGAAGGCGGCGAAGAGACCACCGTGTCCAAGACGGTCTACACCGACGGCACGAATGACTATGAGCTTGACGATCCCCGCGTGAGCGTGATCATCTCCACTTCGGAGTACGCCCTCGCACCCAACGCATCTCCCGCGGAGGTGTGGCTGGGCACCCGTTACGAATTCACGGGCATCGAGGACGGCAAGCCCGTGTTCACTGATCTCTCTTATGAGGAGTCCTACAAAAATGGCGCGTTCAAGTCCGATCCGAAAGGTGAGTACATCCTCGTGCCGGAAGACTCCGACCTCGGCTCTTTCGAGAGCGTAGACGAGGACGGCAACAAGGTGATGGTGGAATACGCCGGCACCTATATGCTTGCGGAAAGGTACACCGCTCTTGGCGGCGAGGTGACCGATGATATCAGATACGCCCTCGATGCGTCCAAGATCCGCGGTGAGTACGTGCGTCTCGGCGACGTGAACATCGCGCTGGAACTCGGCGGACTGTATCTCAGCGTCAATCAGCCCTTCTCCGCGGGCATCGTGGACAGCGAAGGGCAGAGAATCTACGGTTACAGAGACATGCTCAACATTGCAGGCGCGAAGGAAGTGCCGGGCATCAGGCTGCACACCGAGATAGAGGTCGGTTTCTGGGGCAACGAAGGCTCCGGACTCAACCTCGGCGAACTCATCGACATGCTGCTTGGCATCGACGCGCTCAAACAACTCCTGGGCGGCGTGGAGCTGGTCGGCACCGACCTCACGCTCGACATCACGGGCGACTTCGGCAGTCAGACCGAGGCATACTTCACGGTGGCTTTGGACGCCTACTTCGACTTCACGGGCAACCTGCAAGCCAAGCTGACGGTTTATCGCGGTGACGTGGCACTTTTGGGAGTGATCCTTGCCTATGACGCCATCTACATCGACCTCGGCGGCGTGCTGGGCGAGACCGTGAAAGCCAGGATCTCCGATCTCGGACTCACCGCCATGCTGCAAGACGCGCTCAGCGGCGTGTTCGACTCCGTCGGACAGGGCAGCGGGGAAGCGAGCATAGCGGCGATCGACACCGCGGCGGGCATGACGTTGCATGACTATGCCTACATTGCCGCGATGATCAATCCCGGCTACTTCTCGCTGCAACTGACGCTGGCGGCGGTGCAAGCCATCATCGAGAAGGTGAACGCGGACAATCCCGACCTCGCCCTCGACCTTGAGCTGCCCGACCTCGGCGACATCATGCTGGAGTCCTACGGCGGCGGCAAGGGCGGCAGCATGTTGGCACTCAACTTCAAGATGTCCGAGGACTTCGGCGTCTCCATCGACATCACCAAGGTGAACATCGGCACGGAGCGCATCTACACCACGGATGACCTCTACTTCAACAAAGACACCGGCGACTACATCGTCAGAGAGGACGGCGAGGAAGTGGCTTACAAGCAGCTGCTCAATGTGGATACGGGCGACCTTGCGGACGACCTCACTCTCTCCGCGACCGGCAACATCAATCTCTCCATGACCAGCGAAGGTCTCAAGCCCGGTGACGATGACTACGACAACTCTCTCGCGGGCTGGGTGATCGGGCTGCTCACGGATATGCTGGGTGCCAACAGCTTCTTCGTCTCCCCCTTCACCACGGCGGATGAGGAATACATCAAATACGAAGGTCCGCTCTATACGAAGGGAGAGGACAGCACCGGTGCAACCGTCTACAACCAAGTGGGCACCACCATTGCGGGCGACACGGCGCAGTTCCTCGACACGGACGGTGAGACGAAGAGGAACTATTCGGACTATCCCGAACTCTATCGCACGACGATGATCGAGGCGACGTTCGCCTCCGGCGACATCAACCTCGGCATCGAGCTTGAAGCCAACATCAACCTCGGCGCGATCATCGCGGCGGGCTTGGGCGGCATCCTGTTCAGCGACCTGCGCGTGGCGGTCACGCTGGGCGAGCCTTTCAACACCACCATCCTTGAGGTGTACTATCTCGGCTCTTCCAGGCTGGTCAAGCAGGGCAACATCTACGACCTCAAAGCCGAGGCGGAACTCACCGCTCAGCAGCAGGGTGCGTTCAGCGATGCCATCTACATCGACGCAAGCGGCTTGGGGCTTGGCAAGATCAAGTTCCAGGGCATAGCGGGCTTGCTGGGCGGCAATGTCGGCAACGCCTATCAGGGCGTCTATCAGAGCGGTGCCGCCACTGCGGCGGAGCCTGAGGACACCGATGCCCCCGCAGAGGAGACCACCACCATCAGCATCGCGCTCGGCATCGACCTTGCGGAGAACTACATCGGCATCAACATCGACAAGTCGCTCATCGACTTCGTGCTCAACAACCTGCTCGGCGAGACGCTCGCCACTGCGGGCATCAGCTCGCTGCCCGACATCCAGAGCCTTGAGCTTGCCTTCGCCTTCGGCACTTCGTCGGTGGATTCCATCTCCCTCGACGCCACGGTGGACGGCGCGGGCACGGGCTTGCACCTCACCATAGACGACCTCGCCCTCGGCTTGGAGAACACCCTCGACACCGAGGACCTCGTCAACAAGGTGAAGAAGCAATTTGCGGGCATCACCTACTCCAAGACGGCAGGCGTCATGACTCTGCTGCAAAGCTTGCTGGAAGGCATCAATCCCAACCTCTCCATCAACATCGACAGAAGGGCGGAGACGGTGATACTCGACACTACCGGCAAAAGCTACACCGGTGTCGGACGTGACTTGCAGGCGAAGAAGGTCAAGACCAACAGCACCGTCTCGCTCGTGTCCTCATACGGTTTCGTGGGCCGCACCGGAAACGGGTTGGGTGCTTTGGGCGGCACAACGAGCATAAACGACTACATGATCACCCTCGGCTTGACGGCAAATCATCCCGAGAGCGCGAGCGACGAGACCATGAAGGCGACCGTGTATTTCGGCAACAACAACGCCGTCCTTGCGGATGTGGAAGTCGGCAGCTTGGGCTGGGCAGACGGATTGGGAGATGCCATGGGCTTGCTCAATTGGATCGACCTCGGTCACGTCATCGGCAGCGGGCAGCTCTTCCCGAGCTTTGCCTACGGCGACGATCGTGACACCGGCAGCTGGAGCTATGGCACGCCTGTCGCCACCACCGCTTCCGATGGCGCAGCCCATACCTCGGCTGACGGGACGCAGCTGTACGGCGTGGGCCTCAACATGCAGAACGGCAAAGTCGTCACCAATGACTATACCGGCGACAACAGTCTCACCTACGCGTCGAGCTTTACCACACCTGCCAAAGCTTCTGCCACCAATGTCAACAAGCCGTACAAGTACGCCAAGTCCGAGGACGGCACGAGCTGGACTTCCGGTTACTCTTACAAGGACGGCGACCTCATGTCCATCCTGAACGGGCTTGTCAACAAGGTGGAGGTCAATCTCTTCAACCGCAATGGCTATCAGCCCTACCTCTCCGGTATGGACTATGTCGATCCCGGTGATCCCGCCAAGACGGACGCGTCTCTCGTCTCTGTCAAGGTGGAACTCACCAAGGACGGCTACAATGAGTTGATGATCTTCCTCTATACGACCATCCTCTCTCTCTTCCATGTCGCTATCGACGTCAACGGTCAGACGACATTGAACATCGACGGCGGCGGCACCCTCAGCACCGGCGTGGCGGCACACGAAAGCAACACGAAGTTCTACTACTTCTCCTACGACGGACCGCAATGGTTGATGGGCGGAGCTTTGTTGGAGTCAAACTATGATTTCAGCAAGGTCATCAGACGTCACAACGCGAGCAACAGCGAAGGTCCCGGTCAGTGGGTGATATCCAACCTGTTTGCGGAGCTTGACAGCATCGACTACATCGAGGGCATTTCGGAGCATGAGAAGACGGAACTCAGAGTGCAATTGCTCACGCCCTACGTGAGATCCATACCCGTCGCACTTTTCAGCTGGGTTATCCGTGACCTCTACCACCTCGGTGCGTTCGTAAGCGGTCTGGCGGGCGATGTCAGGAAGGCCTTCGGCAGCTTGACCGCGCTCATTTCGACGCTGTTGCCCACCTTCGCCAGCTATGACGACTCGCCCAACCCGTCACTCAACATCTACATCGACCTTAACCCGCAGGCTGAGATGTACGGCTTCAATGACGGCAGGGTGGTCGCGCCCGGCATCCAGGCTATCGAACTCATGGTCAATGCCGAGAAGTACGAGTACAACGGCGGCAAGACCTTGAACGGCGTCAACGACAGCGGCGGCGAGATATCTAACCAGACGCTGTACAAAGATCCGAACAACAACAACTCGCACGGCACGCTTAAAGAAGCGTACGTCCTCTCGATCAACCCGCGCAACCTGGTGACGCCTGACGAGGCCAACAAAGTGTCCAAGTTCTCGGGCGAAGGCTTGTTCAGCTTGCTGGAAGCGTCCGGATTGTCGGGAGGCTCGCTGGGCTTGGACGGCTACTCCATAGAGGTGGACGACGTCGGCACCAAGAGCGCGACCGTCTACAACAACGGCAGCAGTGTGAATTCCGGCACTTTGAATGCGGATCTGCTGCTCGGAGCGAATCTGCCCACGACGGCGAACGTGATACTCGTCGGACAGAGCGGCGGCGCGCACAATGTCCCGATCACCTGGGATGCGGGTGCGCTGGACTTCAGCCCCTCCGCGCTTAAGGAAAACAACAGGCTTGCGGGCTATGTCTACGGCTATGCTTTGAACCTCGTCGTGGCGATGATCCCCGTCTACGTCACCGGCGGCCAGTACTTCGAGGGCGTCTATGAAGTGGACAAGGGCGGCAAGGGTGCTGCGGTCTCCCTCGATTGGGCGGGCGGCGACACCGCGATCGCGGACGACCTCGTCTACATCGAGTTCCGCAACGGCACTGGCTATGTGTTCGGCAAGCAGGCTGTGGATGCGGAAGGCAACCCGCTCACCGCAGTGCTGCGCACCGGCGCGGGGCAATATCAGCAGACCAACGGCGTCTACAACATCTATCCTCTCTACACCGCGCTCGCGGCGATGAACGGTGATGAGCTTGAGCAAGTCACTCTCGGCGGCGTGGACTACTATGTCATCGACACGGCGTTGAGCGGCGGCGTCCTGCCCGTGGGCACCTTCTCGTGGGATCTCAACGGGCTGGACTACGGCTGGGACGGCACGGACGGCGGCGAGACCGTCACCGTGGGCATCAGCTATCAGTGGGGCTTCTCCGCCACACAGACGCATGATGTCACCCTGTCCATCTCCTCCGCACTCATCGACAGCGTGGAGAGCGGCTACGACTATACGGATACCAAATTCAAAACCGCATACAGCAGCTGGAGCGTCTTTGCGGAAGCACTCGGTCTCACCGACATGACTTTGGCACAGGCTCGTACGGCGATCAAGGAGTATTTCCTCCGTGACCTCGTCGGCATCACGGGCGGCAACTTCGTCACGGCGGACGGCGGGCGCGGCGGCGAAATAGGCTCCCGCACCGTGGTGGGATGGGACCTCACCGAGCTGCTCAACGCGATGGCCAGACGTCCCGGCAGGAATGTCACCGTCGACATCACCATGTATGTGGACGGGTTCAATGTCTGGAAGGAGCTGCAGGAGACCGACCTCGGCGTCGGCGGCGCGTGGGAGTACGTGCGCGGCTTTGCGGATGACTTCCTCATCAATGTCAAAGACGCGTGGGTGATGAACCCCTCCGCGGATCAGGTCAAAGAGGCACTCGGAGACGTCCCCGACAACATGGGCTTTGTCGCTGCGGCGCAGCCCGTCACCGTCACCATATCCATAGGAGAGGAGGGCGGCTTCGAGTGGGCGACACCCGCTGCTCCCGCCCCCGCTCCCACGCCCGACACCTATGTGTTCTCGGACGGCAGCTCCGCGACACAGCAGGACGGCGTGATGACTTACACCATCACCACCGCGGCGCAGCTCTACGGCGCGATGCCCGAGAGTGGCTCCGTGGTGCAGCCCGACGGCACGGCGATGAAGGCGAAGTTCGATTGGAACGGCTTTGTCTATGACACCACCCGCACCTCCGACGTGGCGCATCTCACCGTCTCCGCCTCCGGCGAAACCGTGGACACCGACGTCCTCGTCACCCTCGCCGACAACGAGGAAGTGAACGATGCGGTGGAGGGCGGCACTCCCGAAGGCGGCGACACCGCGACGGAGTACGGCGTCATAACGGAGATCGTCTCTCCCGCCTACCGCGCAATGTCCGTCGATCCCATGGAATACGGCACTCTCGGCGCGTTCATCGCGGCGAACCGTCCCGCGCTGACTTATGACAAAGTCAATGAGGAGACCGGGGAGACCGAAGAAGTCAAGGGCGACACGCTCCAAGTGGAACTCGCGGACGGCAGAGAGATCACCGTCTACGTCGTGAGCTGGAGCGACAAGCTCGCATCCGACGTGGCTCTCCCGCTCGCGGGCGCGAGGTATCCCGACAACATCGCCACCTTCGAGGACGCGGACGGCAACCTCTATCAGGCGGTTGTCCCCATCGTCATCAATGAGCGCGTCATTGTCGACACCGAGATCGTCCTGCCCGACACATTCAAGCTTGTCTCGGAGACCAGAAGGTTCTCCGACGACGTCCGCCGCTATGCGGACAGGACTAACGGTCAGGTCATCGAAGTGTCCTACTCCCGCGATACCCACCTGCCCACCGGCATCACCGTCATGAACGTCTACCGCTATGCGGACGAGGAGGTGTTCTCCGGCACGGACGAGGCGGTGAAGATCGCGGTCACGTTCGAGGCGGGCAACGAAGTCATTGAGTACACTTTCGACATCAAAGATCTGCCCGAGGTCAAGTCGGCGGCGAGCGAGGTCTCCAAGGATTGCGGCTATGAGTTGCGCAATGCCTCGGGTACGGCGGCGGCGTTCAGCGGTACGCTGGAAGTCACCTTCTCCGCCCTCCGCGTCAATGCCGGCAACTTGCTCTCCGACATCGCCTACGGCGACCTCGACGGTACGGCGGTCGGCACGTATCAGGACTTCGCGCCTTATAAAGACATGTATATGGGCGACGATCTCCTGCCCACGCCTCACGAGACCAACGGCACGAAACTCACAAGCAATGTCAGAGTGTTCATCGACGGCAGGTTCGTCCCCGTGACCGCACTCGATAGTTACATCGGCACGGCAGAGGACATGGACGCTCCTCGCTATGTCGAGCTGAAGGATGCCTCCGGCAAAGGCTATCGCTATGACGCGGACGGCAACTTCGACGCGGACGGCACTTACGCCTATGTCTATGCGGCGGAGTACACCTTCGCGGCGGGCGACCTCACCTGGAACCACTCCGGCATCACCTACAACTACCTCGGCGGCAACAGGAACACTTCCGTCACCGTCTCCACGCACTCCGGCGTCACCGGCACTATCACGATGCCCATCCGCATCGTCAACGGCACAGTGACCGATGTCACCTTCACCGCGGTCGACGGCAGCTATGCGGGCTACTTCGGCGGCGATAAGGGCAACTCCGATTACTTTGCGGAGAACTTCAAGAACGGTGTCTACACCTTCGATCCTTTCGACGGGCTTGACATCGACGAGCCGGTCATGCGCAAGGAAGTCGTGGAAGGCAAAGAAGTGGATGTGTTCGACTACTACGTCTACATCCCCAAGACGGTGGACCTCAAGACGGAGAGCGGCGCGGTCATCAATGGCGTCGAGGTCGAGTGGATCAACCTCGCGGCGGTGCGCAACAGCTATCGCGGCGGCAGCTTCGATGTGCGCTTCAACGTCCCCGCTCCCGTCGTCACAACGACGGCGGAGGACGGCACCGAGAGCAAGTCCTCGCCCTTCGGCGCGCAGAACTACACCTGGGACGGCTTCATCAACGTCATCGAGCGCACCATCGTCGATGGCACCACCATCGCGGACGACACGGACGGGCTTCTCGACAGCCTGCCCGCCACCGGCCGCGTCTGGAAAGAGGGCGAGTACTCCGGCGAGGCTCCCAAACAGACCTGCATCGATCCCATCGAGTTCAACATCACCTCCTTCCGCACTCAGCTTGAGGCGGCTGTCCCGACGGTCTATGCCAAGATCACGGGCATGGATGCTCCCGTCGCGTTCGACCTCAACGACGCGGACCGCAACGGTTTCACCCTCACTTGGGTGTACACCGACATGACCGTCAACTACCTCGGCGGTTTGGTCACCCTCGTCGCAAGACTCACCGGTCCCGACGGCTACTCGCAGGATTACGAGATAGAATACCTCGTCTCCCGCAGGGTGGTGGCGATGCTCGAGGAGTATGACAAGATCAACAAGCAGGTGGTAAGCGGCGGCGAGAAGAAGGTGTTTGAAGTGAACACCGATTCCGAGAACTTCGGCAGGTCCATCGACGTGGACAAGGCGACGCTCCCCAATGTCTACACCGGTCAGACCGCATCTGCCAAGTACACCGTCCAGCCCTACGATCCTTCCACCTTCAGCCTGCCCAACGCGTGGCGCATCACCTATGCGGTGCAGGATCCCGAGATCGACGAGAACGGCAACATCGTCTGGAAGAACGTTTGGAGGACGGATGCAGACACCGAGAAGTGGTGCATCAGCAGCTACCTCAGCCCCACGATGCCCACGGGTGCCAACATCACCTATGAGCTGGCTAAGAACGGCACGGACAGCGCGGGCGATGCGATGATCCGCGTCGAGAGCGGTCAGCGCGTCCGCATCTCCGTCGAAGTCGAGCCCAAGGGTGAGTACAAAGGCGACGGCAAAATCGGTCTCATCGACGGCAAGCTCCGCGCGTCCGTCGACGGCTACTCCATCGTGTGGTACGGCAGGGTGTTCATTGACGGCGCAAGCTACATCGTCTCCTTCTCCGCGGCGGATGCGGACAGCTCCGGCAACATCCCGCTTCCCAAGATCGCAGGCAGGCCGGCGACTTACGTCCTCACCCCGTACATCGGCGCGGTCACCAACGCCAACGGCAAGGTGCTCGACTGGGCGTCCGGCGGCTATCTGCCCACCACCTCTCAGGCGACCATCACCGGCTATGACACCGCGGAAGACCAGTACAAGACTCTCGGCGAGGGTGTCGGCGACAAGATCCAGAGCGGCTATGTCGACAAGGGCAGGAAAGTGCCCGCAGGCAAGGTCGGCTATACACGCTCCTTCTCCGTCGATCCCAATGGCGGCGTCAGCGAAACTACCAACTGAGCGCGTCGCGTCCCGACTCGCACACACCAAACTTCACCAAAGCCGCCCCCGACGGGGCGGCTTTGTCTTGCGTCTTTTGTCGCTTTCCGCCCCTTTTCCCCGTTTTCTGCCGTTTTTTGCTCCTTCCCCTTGTCTTTTGTCCTTTTTTGTCCCTTTCCCTTGCATTTTGTTTGATCCCGTCGTTTTATGTCTCACAACGGCGCGCCTTGTCCTTTTCCGCCGCTATTCCGTTTCCCGCGCCCTCTTTTCGGCGTTGCCAAGCAATTTCGACGGAAAAATAGCGCGAGGACTGTTGCTCTCCCGCGCCGCGTAAAGTATAATCGTTCTCGGAGGGCTGTCCCGCGGGACAGGTGTGACAATGGAATTTTCTACAACGGCTTTGAGCGTCCTCATGCTCATCGCCATGGCGGTGCCGGGCTTCTTGCTCATCAAGACCAAGCTGCTGCCCGAGAAGGCTATCACTTATCTTTCCGTCCTGCTGCTTTACGTCAGTCAGCCATTTCTTTCCATACGCTCCTTTCTCGAGGTCAGCTACACCCCGCAGCTCGCGGTCAATCTTGCCATAATGTTCGCGGTGTCCCTCGCGGGGCAGGCGGTGGTCTTTTTCGTGGTATGGCTCATCCTCCGCCGCAGATTTGACGATCCGGAGCAGTCCGCCGCTCTCATACGCGACGGCTTCATAGGCGGCAACACCTGCACCAAAGAGCCTGCTCTCAATGCCGAGATCCGTCGCTGCGTCGCGGGCAGGGCAAACCGCGCCACCGTCCTCGCGTGCGCTTTCGGCAACGTCGGTTTCTTCGGCGTTCCCGTGCTGCAATTCCTTTTCCCCGACGCGCACGAAGCCATCGCCTATTCCGCCGTGTTCATCGTCACCCTCAACCTCATGAGTTGGACTGTGGGTTCCTACGTCCTCACGGGGGACAGGCGGCACGTCAGCCTCCGCCGCGCCCTCATCAATCCCCAGACCGTCACCCTCGTCATCTCCCTTCCTCTCTTTTTCGCGGGAGTGAGCGCGGGCGACCTCCCCGACACCCTCAACACCGTCATAGGCTATCTCGCGGATATGACCGCGCCCCTTTGCATGATCATCCTCGGCATGCGTTTCGCCCTCGCGCCCGTGGTGCAGCTCTTCACCGACCTCAGGGTGTACATCTCATCGCTGGTCAAGACGTTGGTGTTCCCGCTTGTCGTCTACCTCGTGCTGCTTCCCTTCGAGGGCATGGACGAGATGCTGAGAGTGTCTCTGGTGCTGCTTTCGGGCATGCCCGCCGCCACCATCAACCTCAACCTCGCGGAGCTTTACGGTGCGGATCAAAAGACCGCCGCAAATTCCATACTGATGTCCACGGTGCTGAGCATACTCACCATCCCCGTTCTTATGCTGTTGTTTTGATAATTGTTGAAATTTGCGCGGATGGCTGATATAATGTAAACATATCGGAGGTGAATATGGGATTCATCAAGAAAAACCTGCTCAAAGTCATAGAATGGACGGAGTCCGACAAGGACACCATCGTCTACAAATTCCCCGTCGGCGACAGATATGAGATCATGAAGGGTTCTCAGCTGGTCGTCAGAGAGTCTCAGGCTGCCATCTTCGTCACAGAGGGGCAGATCGCGGACGTGTTCACCGCGGGCACCTGGGAGCTTTCCCCCGACAACGTCCCCATCCTCTCCAAGCTCGGCGCGTGGAAGTACGGCTGGGATATGCCCAAAAAGTCGGACGTATATTACGTCAGCCTCAAACAGTTCATCGGTATGAAGTGGGGCACCGCCAACCCCATAATGATGCGCGACAAGGATTTCGGCATGATCCGCATAATGGGACACGGCGAGTACAGCTTCCATGTCTGCGATCCCGCGCTCTTCATGCGCGAGTGCTTCGGCACCATCCACTCCTTCAAGACGGAGGACATCGCGGACTATCTGCGCAGCATGGTGCTGGCGGAACTCACCGATCTGCTCGGTGAGTGCGAGATCCCCGCGCTCGATCTTGCGGCGAATTATCTCGAACTCGGCGACACCGCGCGCGACCACGCGTGTGCAAGGTTCGGCAAGCTCGGTCTTGCGGTGGATCAGATCATCATCCGCAACTTCAAGCTCCCCGAAGCGGTGGAGAAGGCGATGGATCAGCGCACCACCCTCGGCGTTTTCGACGGCAAGATGGCGGAATATGCGCAATACGAGTCCGTGCAGGCGATGCGCGACGCTGCCCGCAATCCCGGCGCAGGCGGTGCGTTTGCGTCCATGGGCATGGGTTTGGGCATAGGTGCGCGCATGGCAGGGCAGCTTGGCGACGGGCTGGATGCGGCGGGCAAGAGTGCCGCGTCCTCCAAGGTCAAGTGCGCAAAGTGCGGCAGCGATATGGATGCGGCGGCTAAGTTCTGCCCCAACTGCGGTGCGAAAGCCGTCCCCGCGGGCAGCATCACTTGTCCCAAGTGCGGCAAGGCTGTCCCCGCCAAGTCCAGGTTCTGCCCCGAATGCGGCGCGAATCTGGCGGTGAAATGTCCCAAGTGCGGCATCGACGTCAAGCCGGGCGCGAAGTTCTGCCCCAACTGCGGAGAGAAACTCTTTTAAACCATGGCAGAGAACAGCAACGTTTCCGTCATCAAATGTCCCGGCTGCGGGGCGGATATGGTGTTCGATCCCGCGACGGGGATGCTGTCCTGTCCCTATTGCGGCGGGACGAAGGGCATCGAGAAGCGCATCACCGTCAAGCGCGATTTCCTCTTGGAACGCAATGACGGCGAGGTGGAGGAGGGGGCTTCGGAGTACGAGTGTCCCAACTGCGGCGCGGGCATAGTGTTGGAGAACTTCGCCTCCACGGAGGAGTGTCCCTACTGCGGCGCGACCAACATCGTCAGGAAGGAGAGGTTGCAAGGATTGAAGCCGGACAGCATCCTGCCTTTCGCCGTCACCCGCGAGAATGCGTTTGCCTTCGGCAAAAAGTGGCTGAAACGAAAGATATTCGCGCCCACCAAGCTCAAAAAGAACTTCAAGGTGGAGCAGTTCAAGGGCATCTACGAGCCTGCTTTCATCTTCGCGTCGGACACCTTCTCCTCCTATGAAGGCAAGCTCGGCGAGGACTATTATGTCACCGTCCGCCGCGGCAAGGAGACCGTCACGGAACGCCGCACCCGTTGGTTCTTCGTCTCGGGCGGCTACAACAAGAGCTACGCCGATATAGTCATGGAGGCGGCGTCCGGGCTGGAGCAGTCCCAGATGAACAAGCTCCTCCCTTACGACCTCGCTTCGGCAGAGCAGTATAAGAGGGAGTATCTCGCGGGGTTCGCCGCCGAGAGATATAACGAGTCGCTGGACGACTCCTTCGAGGGCGCAAAGAGCGTCATGGACGACGACATCAGGGCGAGCATCCTCTCGCAGTACCGCTACGACCACGTGGCGTACCTCAACGTCGACACAAGTTACGCAAACATCAAGTTCAATTACATCCTCCTGCCCGTGTGGGTGTGCGGCTACAAGTTCCGTGACAAATTGTGGTCCTTCCTCGTCAACGGCAGGACGGGTAAGGCGACGGGCAAAGCCCCCGTCAGCGTCCCCAAAGCGATCTTCACGGCACTGCTCACCGCGGGCATCATCGGCGTGCTGGTCTGGCTGTTCTTCTTCAGCGGGTATGTGTTCTGAGTGAGAGGATCGCACGAAACGGGACTTTAACCATAAAAATACGCGTCTCAAACCGCTTTTGCGGCGAGACAGAATAAATTTCTTCGGAGGTAGATATGATCACCAAGGATATGCTCATCATGGACGCCCTTAAAGCGGGCGATCCCGATAAGATCGCGGCAGTGTTGCAGGAGAGCGGTATGCATTGCCTGCATTGCATGCTCGCCCACGGCGAGACCATAGAGGAAGCGGCGGCTGTCCACGGCATCGACGTCGACACGCTCGTGGAAAAGCTCAACGCCGTTCTGTGAGGTGAAGATGTACGGCAACGATATAGCGGCGATCTCCGCCCGCCTCAAAGAGCTGCGCACTTTCTCGGACTACACCACCGCCCAAGTGGCTGAAATGCTCGGCGTGGACGAGGAGGAGTATGTCGCCTACGAGAGCGGCACGAAGGAGATCCCCATCAATCTCATCTACAAGTTCGCGGACGTCATGGAGACGGAGGCGGCATATGTCATGAGCGGCGTCCTGCCCTCCAAGGACAAAGTCTATGTCGTCTACGACGGCAAAGGCATGTCCGTCAAACGCTATGAGGGCTACTCCTTCACCTCCCTCGGCGGCGACTTCCGCAAAAAGACCATGAACCCCATGCTCGTCACCATCGCCCCCACCGACACCCCGGAACTCGTCGTGCACGGCGGGCAGGAGTTCAACTACGTCCTCGAAGGGGAACTCCGCGTCATCGTCGACAACCGCGACTACTTCCTTCGCGCCGGCGACAGCATCTATTTCGATCCATCCTTCCCGCACGCCCAGCTGGCGATGGGGGGGAGGGTGGCTCGCTTCCTCACCGTCATCAACGAGTGACCTGAGGGCACTATTCGGCGAATAACATCGTCAAAGCCCCCGTCGTGGATGCTCACGTACGTCTGTGTACGCTCCGCCTCCCGACGGGGGCTTTTCCTTGTTCTTCATCCGAATATTGCCCTCAGGGCTGAACGGCGTCATTTGGCGCACAACTTTGTCAGCACCCCTTTTTCGGCTCGTTACGTACGACCAAGTACGCGCCTACGTCGCAATCCGCGCTAAACTGCAAGAAAGCCGCTCGAAAGAGCGGCTTTCCTTTGGCTTGCGCGCGGTTGCTCCTTTTCCCCACAAAGCGTGTTCGCCTGTTGCGCCGCTTTGTGGGGCCCCCGATAGCAGGGGTGCTTTCGCGTTCTGCATCCAAATATCGCGCTCAGCGAACGAACGGTGCGTGAAAGCGGGATCCCGCCGAGGTGTCGGCGGGGAAAATAGTCCGCCGAACAGTGTTCGGCGGGGAGTGAAGTAATTAAGGCGCGGGGCGGGGAACCGCTCTGCGCGTGTTTTGATTTTAACGGAAGGTCGTTGTCAAGGGCGCGAAAATTTTAGCCTGCGTTGCAAGCAAAAATTTTCGGCGCATTTCCTTGACAAAAAAGGACAGAAGAAACGCAGTAGTAAAGCGGGAGCGCGAGGGTGTATCATCCTCGCAAGGCATAATTCCTTGACAAAAAAAGATATAGAATCAATTCCTGCCTGTGCAGAGGTTTTCACTTATGGGGTGGGTGGGCGGGGTACACTTGTAACGTACACTTATTCGAAGTGTTTTTGAGTACGATGCCCACTCATTCGGGGAAAATTAACGCACACATTGAGCGTGCGTGCTTGAACACGACGTCTCTTTTTCGGAGACGGAATCGGAGCCGCAGGGCGGCGACTATCTGAGTGCCGAACCGTGAGGTCCAGCGATCGCTGCGCTCCGCGCCGATCGCGTCGGGCAGACGTATACCTAAGTAGTGGTAGCACTCGTGCGCGAACCGAAGGTCCAGCGATTGCTGCGCATTGCGCCAATCGCGTCGTGCCGCACCGAAAGGTATAGCGATCGTTGCGCTCTGCGCCGATCGCGTCATTCCTCCTCCCGTGCCGGGTATTCAGTGAGTGCAGTCATCCGCTTAGTTATGTGAGTGCGAGAAATAAACTTTTGTAGAGATGTACAGCCAGTCCCGCAAGATGCGAGTAGTGGACTCTCACGGGGTCCCCGCCGAATGAATATTCGGAAGGGGAAAAGGAGCAGCCGTGCGATAGATAAGCGGCGAAGGTAACGCCGCCGCGCAAGCCGAGTGCGTGCTGCGACGCCACGGGGGAGGAAAGTCCGAAGGGAAGGAGGGGGTTTCTAACTCCCCCGCGAGACGTACGGCCAGTTTGCGCACTACGAGAATGATGTGTAGCTTATTCGGAGTGTTGCTTGAATCATAACAGGAGTCCCGTAGGGGAGGAGGGGGACAATAACTCCCCTGTCAGAGGACGTCAGCCCGTTTTATATTCTTTTGAGTTCGATTTTGTTGCGTTCAGGGCGGGGCGGGGATATAATCTCTGTGGTTTCCGCGCGGAGGGCGCGGGCGTGTGTTCGGGACAGGCTATGTATTCTCTTTTGCTCGCGCTCATCTATCTTGCGTTCATCAGTCTCGGGCTGCCGGATTCCCTCTTGGGGGCGGGCTGGCCCGTCATGCACGGTGAACTCGGCGTACCCGTGTCCTATATGGGCATTGTGACCATGGTCATTTCGGGCGGGACCATCGTGTCCAGCCTGATGTCGGACAGGCTGACGAGGAAGTTCGGCGCGAGGGTGGTGACGGTGGTCAGCGTGTTCCTGACTGCGGGCGCGCTTTTCGGGTTTTCCTTCTCCGACCGCTTTTGGATGCTCATCCTCTTTGCCGTGCCGTACGGGTTGGGTGCGGGCGCGATAGACGCCGCTCTCAACAACTACATAGCCCTGCATTATTCCGCGCGTCATATGAATTGGTTGCATTGTTTCTGGGGAGTGGGCACCATCGTCAGTCCCTTCATAATGAGCTACGCGCTGACGTCATCCACGTGGAATGACGGCTACCGCATCGTGGGCTACATACAGCTGGGCATAGCCGCGCTGTTGCTCGTCACGCTGCCTGTGTGGCGCATACACAAAAATGTGGAAGTGACGGAGCAGAAGAGCATAGGGCTTCTCGGCGCGTTGAAGATAAAGGGAGTGCCGCTCATCCTCATCGGGTTCTTCGCCTATTGCGCGGCGGAAGCGACGGCGATGCAGTGGGCAAGCACCTATTTCGTGGAAGTCAAGCACATCTCGGAGGAACAGGCGGCGCAGTTTGCATCGCTGTTCTACATCGGCATCACGGCGGGCAGGTTCCTGAGCGGATTCGTCTCGGGCAGGATAGGGGACAGGAGAATGATCGTGATAGGCGCGTGTGTGCTGACGGCGGGGATCATCCTTCTCGTCATCCCCGCGGACGTCCCCGCGCTCGCGCTTGCGGGATTCGTCATCATAGGCTTGGGCTGCGCGCCAGTCTATCCCGCCATCATACACTCCACGCCCGCCAATTTCGGGACGGAGAATTCGGGCGCGATCATAGGCATACAAATGGCGAGCGCGTATGTGGGTTCCACCTTCGTGCCGCCCCTTTTCGGACTCATTGCAAACAGGACGGATTTCGCAATATTGCCTGTTTATCTGTTCGTTTTTGTGGTTTTAATGCTCGTTATGACGCAACTCACCTTCCGCGTCGCGAGGAAGAACAGGGCTGCGGAGAGCGAGGTCTAGGTCACATCACGCGGCACAGAGCGCAGGCTATCACCATCCCGCAGAAGGATGCAAAGAGGGAGACGGGGATGGCGTAGCGCAGGCGTTTCACCTTGCACTTCGAGAAGTAGACGGCGGAGACGTAGAACACCGTCTCGGACGCTCCCGCCACCGTCGCGGCGCAGCGGGCGACGTAGGAGTCCGCGCCGTATGTCGAGATGATGTCCTCCAATGCGGCTATCGCGCCGTTGCCGGAGAGGGGGACGAGGATGACTAGTTCCGTGATCTCGGAGGGGATGCCGAGGTAGCCGAGAGGGCGGGAGAGCCACTCCGTTGCCAAGGCGGAAAGCCCGCTTGCGCGGAACAGCTCTATGCACACGAAGATGACCGCGAGATAGGGGAAGATGCTCTTTGCGAGGGAAAGGCTGTCCCGCGCGCCGTCCAGGAAACAGTCGTAGACATTGACGCGCTTGATCAGCGCGCACACCATCGTGCCGAGGAGTATGACGGGGAGCAGGTAGAGAGTCATTTGCTCTCCCTTTTCTTTTTGCGCACCACTTTCCCCGCCGATGCGCAGAGGCGGGCGAGGATCATGCCTATCCCGGTGGCGCATGCCGTGGAGATGAGGGTGGGCAGGAATATGGAGGCGGCGTTTGCGCTGCCCGCCGCGGCGCGCAGGGATATGACGGTGGCGGGGATGATCTGTATGGAAGTCGCGTTGACGATCAGGAGCATGAGCATATTGTCCGTGGCTTTGCCCTCCTCCCGCATCATGCTCGCCATGGCGTCTATGGCGGCGGGAGTGCCTGCCCCGCCCATCCCCAGCATATTGGACGCGAGGTTGACGGAGATGAGGTCGTAGCTTTTCTCGCTCTCTCCCTTGAAAAGGCGGCGGGTGACGGGGCGCAGGGCGCGGGAGAGGGCGCGGCTCATGCCCGAACGCTCCGCCATTTTCAACACGGCGATCCACACCGCGTAGATGGCGGTGAGTTTCAGAAGGAGAAGCACCGCATCCGACACGCCCCTTATCATGGCGGGCAGTGCGTCGGCGGGCGCGGTGACGGTCATGAGCACGAGGGAGACCAGCGTCAGAGCGGTGAATGCCACGTTCATGGTACAGTTTATTTGCCCGTGTCGCGTTCTATGCGCGGGCGCGGGAGCGCAATTCCGTTTACAAAACGGGATTTAAGTTGTATAATTGTTCGCATCGGGAAGATCCCGACAGGAGAAAGATATGTCTGAGAAGTATTACATCACCACGGCGATAGCCTATGCGTCGGGCAAACCCCACATCGGCAACACCTACGAGATCGTGCTTGCGGATTTCCTCGCGCGGTTCAGACGGGCGCAGGGCTATGACGTGCGCTTGCAGACGGGTACGGACGAACACGGCGAGAAGGTGGAACTCAAAGCCGCTGCCGCGGGCGTCACTCCCCAAAAATTCGTGGACGACGTTGCGGGCGAGATCAGGAGGATATGGGATCTCATGAACTCCTCCTACGACAAGTTCATCCGCACCACGGACGACTACCACGAGAAGGAAGTGCAAAAGATATTCGACCGTCTGCTCGCGCAGGGCGACATCTACAAAGGCTCTTACAAGGGGCTTTATTGCACCCCCTGCGAGTCCTTCTGGACGGAGAGCCAGCTGGTGGACGGCAAGTGTCCCGACTGCGGCAGGGAAGTCACCGAGGCGGAGGAGGAGGCATACTTCTTCCGCATGAGCAAGTACGCCGACAGGCTGATGAAGCATTATGAGGAGCATCCCGACTTCATCCTGCCCCTGTCCCGCCGCAACGAGATGGTCAACAACTTCCTCAAACCCGGTTTGCAGGACCTTTGCGTCTCCCGTTCCTCCTTCAGCTGGGGCATCCCCGTGAAGAGCGATCCCAAACACGTCGTCTATGTGTGGCTGGACGCGCTCACCAACTATATCACCGGGCTTGGCTATCACAGCAAGGGAAAGAGCGGCGCGGACTATGAGAAGTATTGGCCCGCGGACGTCCATGTCATCGGCAAGGACATAGTGCGCTTCCACACCATCTATTGGCCCATCTTCCTTATGGCACTCGGCGAGCCTCTCCCCAAACACGTCTACGGGCATCCGTGGCTGTTGCAGGACGGGGGCAAGATGTCCAAGTCCAAGGGCAACGTGCTTTACGCCGACGACCTTGCGGATGTGTTCGGAGTGGATGCGTTGAGATACTATCTTCTCTCCGCCATGCCTTACGAGAATGACGGTCTCATCAGCTGGGAGCTGGTGTCCGACACCGTCAACAGCGAGCTTGCCAATGTCTACGGCAACCTCGTCAACCGCACCGTGGCGATGTCCAACAAGTATTTCGGCGGTATCGTGTCGGACGGTCACGCGGCGGAGGCTGTGGATGAGGATCTGAAAGCCGTCGTGACGGGTGCGTATAAGAAGGTGTCCAAGCTCGTGGACGAGTTCCGTGTAGCGGACGCCGTGGGCGAGATAATGTCCGTGTTCCGCAGGGCGAACAAGTACATCGACGAGACCGCGCCTTGGGTGCTTGCGCGCGACGAGGCGAAACGCGAGCGGCTCGCAACAGTGCTTTACAACCTCACCGAGACCATAGTCATAGGTTCCAGCATGCTCGCCTGCGCCATGCCCGACGCCGCGGCGAAAGCGGTCGCGGAGTGCGGCAGCGAGTTGCGTCCCTTTGACAGGCTCGGAGAATTCGGCTTGCTCCCCGACGGCACCAAGGTCGCAGAGAAGCCGGAGATACTCTTCCAAAGGTTCGACACCGCGGAAGTGGTGGAAAAGGCGGAAAAAATGTACGAAGAAAGAAAAGCGGCTGCGGAAGCCGCAAAGGCGGAGGCAAAAGCCGCAGAGCAGGGGAGCGTGAAGGCGGAGGAGAAGAAGCCCGACGCGCCCGAAGGCACCGTGACCATGATAGATATTGCCGAGTTCAAGTCCGTGTCTTTGAGGGTGGGACACATCCTCACCGCCGAGAAGGTGGAGAAGGCGGACAAACTGCTCAAATTCACCGTCGATCTCGGCAGCGAGCAGCGCACCATCGTGAGCGGTATCGCAAAGTTTTACACTCCGGAGGAGATGGTGGGCAAGCAAGTGGTGGTGGTCGCCAACCTCAAACCCGCCAAACTCCGCGGCATAGAGAGCCAAGGCATGTTGCTTTGTGCGGTGTCCGCAGAGGGTGACGTGGTGTTGGTCGCTCCCGAAAAGCGCGTGCCTGCGGGCAGCGAGGTCTGCTGATGCTCATAGACAGCCATTGCCATCTCACCGACGAGAGACTGCTGCCCGAAAGGGAAGCCATAGTCTCCTCCATGTCCGAGGACGGGCTTTGCGCCCTCGTCACGGTGGGGTATGACAGGGAGTCCTCTCTCGGCGGGCTGGCATTTGCGGAAACGCACGCGGGCGTGTGGTGCACTCTGGGCGTACACCCCCACGATGCGGACAAGCTGGACGGGGAGACTCTCTCCGCCTTCCGCACCCTCGCCGAAAGGGACAAGGTGGTCGCCATAGGCGAGATAGGCTTGGACTACTACTACGACCTCAGCCCCCGCGATGTGCAGAGAGAGGCGTTCGCGCGGCAGATCGCGCTTGCGGACGAGTGCGGGCTGCCGATGTGCCTGCACGTCAGGGACGCTTACGGAGACTGTCTCGCGCTGCTCAAAGAGAACGAGGGCAAACTCTCGCACGGGGTATTGCTGCATTGCTATTCCGGTTCGCCCGAGATGGTGAAGGAGTTTTCCCGCTTTGACGCCTACTTCGCGTTTGGCGGCGCGATCACCTTCAAGAACGCGAAGAAGAACGTGGAGTCCCTTTCCCTCGTCCCCCGCGACAGGCTGCTCGTCGAGACGGATTGCCCGTACATGACGCCCGTGCCGTACAGGGGCAGGACCAACTTCCCGCGCTACGTGTCTTTGGTGGCGGACAAGGTGGCGGAGGTGCTTTCCCTCTCGCGGGAGGAAGTGGAAGAACTCACGACAGCCAACACAAAACGGCTGTTCAAGAAGATGAAATGAGCGCATAAACGCGCTGTAATGTCAAGATATGCAAAACTGCGTTTACGAATTCGGAGACAGCATCTACATCAACCTCACCAACGCGTGTTCCAACTCATGCGACTTCTGCATACGCAATTTCAAAGAGGGCGTAGGTGGCAGCGAACTTTGGCTGGAATACGATCCCTCCGCCGCAGAGGTGGAGGACGAACTCGGCAAGTACGATCTTTCCCGCTATCGCAGTGCGGTGTTCTGCGGTTTCGGCGAGCCGACCTGCGCTTTCGGAGTTCTCCTCGAAGTGGCGGGGTGGCTCAAAGAGCGCGGCATCAGGACTCGCGTCAACACCAACGGGCAGGCGAACCTCATCAACGGCATCACGGATGCCGCGGCGCGCATGCGTCCCGTCATCGACAGCGTGTCCGTCTCCCTCAATGCGTCCACCGCGGAGAAATATCAGGCAGTGTGCCACAGCGTGTACGGCGAGGAGGGCTATCAAGCCATGCTCGACTTCGTGGAGGACTGCGTACACGAGGGCATAGAGACCGTGGTCAGCGTGGTGGACCTCATAGGCGAGCAGGAAGTGGAAGCGTGCAGGCGCGTTGCGGAGAGCTTGGGGGCGGAGTTCAGAGTGCGCCCCGCCATCACCGCGGACGAGGAATATTGACGCTCCGCACCCCGGAAAAGAAGATCGGACGGCGGGTGCCGTCCGATGTCGGTGCGACGAAAGCAGAAGAAAAAATCGGATGAAGAACGTTGTCTTTGCGGTTTGATCTCCTGCTTTTATCGTGGCGGAAAGATCCGCTCATCTTTTGTACTTCGACTTTTTGTCATCGGTACGTCTTTAATGTGTGCCGTATGCGCCGCGATATGCGCGGGAAGGAGTGGGAATAAATGGAAAGGGCAGGCGTTGCCGACATCCTGAATGCCGCGGGTTTCCGCTTCAATAAGGCGTTAGGGCAGAATTTCATCTTCGACTCCAATCTCCTGGACGCCATCGTGTCGGATGCGGGTGTCACCGCCGAGGACACCGTGGTGGAGATAGGGACGGGCGCGGGCACTCTCACCGCACGTCTCGCCGCGCGCGCGAAAAAGGTCTTTTCCTTCGAGGTGGATGAGAGGCTGCGTCCCGTGCTGGACCTCACCTTGCAGGGAGTAGGGAATGCGGAGGTCGTGTTCCGTGACGTCATGAAGATGAAGGACGCCGAGGTCACGGACATCGTGGGCGGCGGGACTTTCAGAGTGGTCGCAAATCTTCCTTACTACATCACCACTCCTCTCATCATGCGCTTTGTGGAGAGCGGGCTGCCCGTATCCTCCCTCACCGTCATGGTGCAGAAGGAGGTGGCGGACAGGCTCACCGCCGAGGTGGGCAGTGCGGATTACGCCGCCGTCACCCTAGCGGTCAAGATGTTCGGCGACGCCGCCGTCATGCGCACGGTGGACAGGCGCATGTTCCGCCCCGCACCCAATGTGGACAGCGCGGTGGTGCGTCTCGACCGCGTCCCCGGCAGGCTGGACGGCACGGACGAAAAACTCGTGCGCAAGCTCGTGCGCGCCGCCTTCGCCATGCGCCGCAAGACTCTCGTCAACAACCTCTCCGCCGCCTTCGGCATCCCGAAACAGAGTGCCGCGGAGTGCGTCACGGCGTGCGGCTTCCCCGTCGACATCCGCGGCGAACGCCTCTCCCTCGACGACTTCATCCGCCTCTCCGGTGCAATGGGACGTTGATAGCGCAGGGACACCACCCATGCACTCCGGCGGGAGTGCCCAAGGGGTTCCACCCCTTGACCCCGCGAGGGGCATTATGCCCCTCGACCCCAAACTTTATATAATATTGCGCCGAAGGTCACGGCTTTGCCCGTTATCTTCGGCGCACTTTTATAATAAAAAGTGTGGGAGCGCGAGGGTGTGACACCCTCGCAAAGCGCTATTCCTTGACAAAATAGGGTAAGGGTGCAACTCCTGCCGTTGCAGAGATGTCTACTTATCGGGCGGGTGGGTGGGGTACACTTGTGACGCACACTTATACGAAGCGTCTTTGAGTACGACGCACACTTATTCGGAGAAAATTAACGCACACCTAATCGGAGCGTATTTGAACCCGATGTCTCTCTTTCGGAGACGGAACTACGCGCCGCAAAGCCAAACTTTCACCGCGGGCGTCTTGCGCCC